>JASJCR010000086.1 GCA_030065875.1 Ardenticatenaceae bacterium
GGGTCTGTGGACAAATTATTTTTGATTAGTTTTTGTAAAATAATTATGGAATGCAGCACAAATACACTTTTTCAAATATAGATTAAGATTCCGTCACGATTACCCGCCCTTCCATGTAAGGATGGAGGGTGCAAACGTAATCGTAGCTGCCGATCTCTTCAAAGGTAACTTGGTAGGTGCCGGTGGCCATAACCTCTGAGGCCACCTCTTCAAAGACGACGTTGTGATCTACCGGCATTCCATCTTCATCAATGTCGGCAAAGGTCCAGGTTACAGTAGTGCCGGCCGGCACCGAAATCACCGGTGGGCTAAAAACGTGATTTAGGGCGTCATCCTGGAGAAGAATCACCTCGCTGACCCCCACCTGAGCAGGCGTAGTTAACTGCTGGGCCCGCCATCTCGCTCCGATCGGGGAAAAGTATAGGCTGACGGCGCTGACAGCTGCGGAAACAATAATGCCAGCTAGAAACAGCATCATGACGGTTCGCAGGGAGCGGAAATTCGGTTTAGATTGCACTGAAGTTAATATTGACATTTTCTGTACCTCTCTTCTTGATCTGCAATCACCATACAGGTTGACACAGTGTTAAAGTCAAGAGGTTAATTTCCCCATCCCCCAACCCGGTTCAAGGGCGGATCGTTTGCTTAATCGATGAGAAATTGCGCTTTTCACTCCGTCAAGCTCCCCTCCCCGATGCGGGGAGGGGCTGGGGGAGGGGTAAAACGACCGTCAAAAGACCCACCTCGATGCGGGTTCAGGGGCTGTTTTTAACTCTACATCGCCATTTGGTAGGGCCGCAGCATGCTGCGGCCATGGAGTTGCCTTCCATACTCTTCCGCTCCATGGTGAATGATTTAATTTTTAACCGCCAACTTCCCTGTCGAGGAAGATGGCTCGGCCGCAGCATGCTGCGGCCCTACGGCGCACGATTGATCCACCATGCCCTTTTTGATCATAAGCTTGAATCTGTTCGCTCTTGAACCTTCCGGAAAAAGGGGCTAATAAAGCACAAATGTTTTTGGGGGTTGACAAAATAAATTAAGAGGTTTAGTATTCTACCAAATTGTAGGTAGTATATGGATCATCTTCCCCAAAATGAAACCCGTGAGCGCATTATGGACACGGCCGAGACGCTGTTTATGACCCGCGGCTACAAAGCCGTTCGGCTGCGCGACATCGCCGATGCGGTAGGGATGCGCCACGCCTCGCTCTACTACTACGTCCCCAAAGGAAAGGAACAGCTGTTTGTGGCCGTCGTCGAGCGCAGCCTTGCCCGTCATGAAAGAGAAATGACCCGCCTGATTCGCGAAGCCGGGGACGACTTTCGGGCGCAGGCGTATGCCGTCAGCGACTGGCTGTCGTCACAACCTCCGATCGATCTGGTGCGCATGACTGAATCCGATCTGCCCGAAATCAACCCGGCCAAAGCGGCCGAGCTGTCTAGCCACCTGCTCATGTCCCTGACCAAACCGATCATCAACGCCATGCATCAAGCCATCGACCAGGGATGGTTGGGCATTGACCGGCGGGATGTCGGCTTGTCGGCCATGTCCCTGATCACCCTGGTGCAGAGCGTACACCACATCCCGACAGACAATATCCCCGATGGTCGTCAGGTGTTCGGCCGCCGGCTGGCGGATCTGCTGCTCGAGGGATTGCTGGCCCGCTAAATTTTTTTAGCTAAAAATTCTACCAAATTGTAGAAAAGGAGAATCACTATGAAAAGCACTTCCCGTCAATGGCTTTATGCCATCATCATGACCGGATCGGTTATTTTTACCCCGCTTGTCGGGATTTTAGGGCCGTTTAACAACGGCAATCCTGAAGGCCAAACGGCCGCAGAGCTGTTTTTACCGGCCGACTACGCATTTATTATTTGGTCGGTGATCTATTTAGGATTTATCGCCCTGGGAATCTGGCAGGGATTGCCCGCCCAGGCCAACAACGAGAGAGCCCGCCGA
Organism: Ardenticatenaceae bacterium; assembly: GCA_030065875.1. GTDB lineage: Bacteria > Chloroflexota > Anaerolineae > Promineifilales > Promineifilaceae > WTJY01. Next base: position 1,963 of record JASJCR010000086.1, read on the forward strand.
GCCGCTCCCTGGCTGTCGGCTTCCGCTGTTGGCAACGTTTTTTGGATATTATTTGCCGGTTCGCCAGCTACGGTGCCATGGACCGTACCAACCCTCATCTTTATGGAAGTGACCGCCTGGATCGCTTACCTGAGGTTAAAGGTCGGTTCTCCAGAGCTGCCAACTCGCGAACGGTGGCTTCATGTGCCGCTGCAGGTGTATGTGGGCTGGCTGTCGGTGGCCACGATCGCCAACAGCGCATCTGCCCTCAATGCCCTGGGCTGGGGTGGCTGGGGACTCAGCCCGGTGACCTGGACGTTGATTATGTTGGTGGTCGGTACATTTGTGGCCTGGCAAGTCGGCCGGTGGGTCGGCCACGACAATGTTTATCGCGGGGTATTTGTGTGGGCATTTGTGGCGATCTTCGTGGCCCAGCAGGCGTACCCGGCCGTGGCCTGGACCTCCCTGACAGCTGCCGGGATCGTGCTGGCCATGATTTTGGGCACGCTGCCCCGCATTCGCGGCCGGCTGGGCATCGGAAATTTAGCGGCGGATTGAGTACAAAAAAGCCGCAGATTTGTTCAGATTTAATAGAAGGTATGTTGACATTTTTTCAAAATAAACTCGTCCTTCCTGCTGTCATTTATCTCTGTGATCAGGTAAGCGGGAATGACAACGCTATACCAGAATTAATTTGCAGGCAGGAGTAGAAATCATGGGAAATTCCACTCTCTACCAACCCGAATTTAATGATCTTGAGCTTGTGGGGGAAATGAACCTCATTTTTTCATGGCGCAATTATTTGGCGCAGCGACAGTTTGAAACATGGCGGCCTTTTGCCGACAGGCTGCAGGTGGCATATCCAACCTTTCGCTATTTCCAGCTTCCCATAACTCCCTCGCTAGATCAATTAAATCGTTATGGATTCGATTTAAACGCCGGCCGGCCTCCCCTTTTCCTCGATCGGGCTTCTTTGAAACGGGAACAACAGCAACATCTATCAATCTGGTTGGTTACTCCAAATGGGAAGATAATGTGGAGTGAGAGCGGAATGTGGACCCCTTTCAAAGCTGAGTCACTGGACAATTTACTAGCAGCCTATCTCCAGCTGATCGATCTGCCTTAGGTCGTTTCACGGTGCTCGCGGCAAATCAGATCAGCTTCGTGAGAGTGCAGCACCTCCTGGGTTAGGCCGCAGCGAAATTGAGCGTCTCCTTCTGTTTGAAAGTAGCGGCAGGTGTGGCAAATGCCAAACGTTTCCAGCTGGTTGGCTCTCTGCAGCCGGTGCAATAACCCCTGGAGTTGATCTGTCAGGCGCTCCTCATCCGCCTCATTGAGGTTGATTGCCCGAAACAGCGGTGGCGGATAAGCCGCATCCACCACCGTTTGCCCTTCCTCCGTCAAACTCAATATAACCTTTCGTTTATCTTGTGTATCCGCCCGACGGGCGATATATCCCCGAGATTCAAGGACCTTAAGCGATTGGGAAACCGTGCCCTTAGTCAGCTGAAAATAGGCGGTCACCGCCGCGGGATTATTGCTGTACCGGTTGCAGCGGCCGAGATAGGCCAGCATCTGCAGCTGGATCGGCTGCAGATTATAAAGGCGGCCGACCTGCCACGCTTCTGCTCGTATGACCGCTTCAATACGCTCCAAATATTCAAAAACAGCGTGTTTCGACATGTCTCTATAGTATCGAATCGAAACGAGCTTGACAACCGCTGCTATTCTCGTTATTATGGTATCGACTCGATACTATATTGGAGGATTATCAAAATGCAGTGCGAAGTTTACGATACCTACGTTCAAAAAATGGATGGGGAAACGATGCATTTCGACATCATTGTGCCGGTTGAAACAAGTTTCAAAGATGTGCTTGTGTACGGTCGGCAGTATCTGATCGACAGCGGTCAACCCCAGCAGCCGCTCGAGCCCAGCCGCTGCCGTTTTTGTCATATCGAACAGGCATCACCGACCGTACAGGCGGCCATTGAAAAACAGGGATATTACATTCTGGCCATGGAGGGATGTCCAGCCCCGGAGGCTCCATAAAAAAGGAAAACATTATGTCAAATATTCACGGCTATACCTATGAGACAAATGCCACAATTTCTCCGATTTCTCTTGACGATCTTGATTTATTGAAGCAGGCAACGCTGTTTTCGGCCGAAGATGAAGCGATGCTCCGTCTGGCCGGGGACGTCTTGGGTGACCAGGTCAAAGAAATCGTCGAAGTTTGGTACGGCTTTGTCGGGTCACACGATCATCTTTTGTATTACTTCTCAGACGGAAAAGGGAATGTGGACGCCGATTATCTGGCCAAAGTGCGGCTGCGCTTTCACCAGTGGATTCTCGATCTCTGCCAGCGCCCCTACGATCAGCAGTGGCTCAACTACCAGCACGAGATCGGCCTGCGGCATACCCGTCTGGCCAAAAACCGAACCGACGACGCTCATGCGGTCGATCACATCGGCCTCCGCTACATGATCGCCTTTATCGTGCCGATTACGGTGACGATCCGGCCGTTTTTAGCCGCCAAAGGGCACGATGCTGAAACGGTCGAGAAAATGTACCAGGCGTGGTTTAAGGCGGTGACCCTCTCGACGGTGTTGTGGTGTGCCCCCTACGTCACGATAGATGATTTTTAATTTCGATCAGGGGCTTTCCAATCTAGACCGCAAAAGTTTTGAAAACTTTTGCGGTCTTTTACCCTGCGAAACACAATCCCAAAATTCAATGCCCACCCAAATGGAAATCATTAATTATCCTGATCAGACTCGATGACGCAGCAGGCCAGGTATTCTGAGGGGTTTTGCCCGGTAAAGTGGTGGAAGGCGTGAGTAAATGCACTGTGGCTATTGTAGCCGACGGCCAGGGCCACTTCGGTCACGGAATGTTGCCCGGCCGCCAGCAGCTCCATGGCCTGCATCATGCGGGCGTCACGCAAAAACTGTCGCCAGGTGGTCTGCATTTCGCGCAGCATCTGACGACGCAGCGTACGGGAAGATACGGAGATCAACCGCGCAGCTTCATTGAGGTCGGCCGCATCGAGGTCCCTGAGAATATATTCAACAACCTGCTGCATCGGCTCACTTTTGGGGCGTGGCAATCGCAGCTCGATTTCATCAGCCATCCACTGGCGGGTCATCATGATCAGGGTTGAAAAATACTGTTGGGCCAACTCATCGTCGGGATTACGCCTAACTCCCCAGCGCCGCGCATAGCGAATCATTTCTCGTGCTAACGGGGTCACGGCGAAAACACGGGTGGGGAGTGGTTCCGTCAACAAGGTGGGGGAAATAAAAACCGAGGTGAAATGGGTGTCTAGCAGACAGGTCGTTTTATGGGCCACATCGGCCGCCACCCAGGCCGCTCGCTGAGGCGGCAGGAGCCACAGCGACTCTTCCGTTTCAACCGTCAGTGCGCCCGAAACCGCATAAAGCAGATGAGGCCAGCGATGGGCGTGCCAGTCAAAATTGCCGCTGCCGCGCTTAAACATCCCGGTATGGGTAAAGGCGGCGGCCGTTGATTGATCGATCTGTAAATTATCGTAATGCATGTCCGTTTAAAGCAAAAAGCTGTCCGAAAATCGGATGCCGTCCAGCTTAAAAGCCATTACCATACAGCAAAATTCCCAAAATTCAAAAAGAGGTCTCAACATGGCTCAACGTCTGGCTGTGCAACGGGCGCTGCCGCTGTCGCTGGCTGTCGCCGGTTCCCATGCGGCTTTGGAATTAATTTTAAATATTTTGCCGCTAACTTATCCGCTGCTGGTAGCGGAGCGCGGTTTTTCTTACACGCAAATCGGCACGCTGGCGCTGGTAGCTAGCCTGTGCGGATCACTCACGCAGCCGCTGTTTGGCTGGTTTAGCGATCGGTTTGACGCTAAAAAGCTGGTCATCATCAGCCTCGTTTGGATTGCCGCAGCCATGTCTCTCCTTGGTATCTCTAGCACATACACCTGGGTTCTGGTTTGTGTAGGGCTGGCGACGCTGGCCAGCGCTGCCTACCATCCCAGCGGCGCTTCGTTAGTCTCTCGACTTACCCGCAAAGGGAGAGCGATGTCTTTATTTGCGGCCGGTGGCTCTCTCGGTGCGGCTCTATCCCCGCTGATGATTGCCGGGCTGCTCTCCTTTTTTGGGCTGCCGGGCACTTTGTTCCTGCTGCCGATTGGCCTCGTCCTGGCGGTATTGATCGGCTCAGCCCTGCGGCCGCTGCCTCGCATGGAGCGCCCGTCGATGACCTCTTTGACCGGCCGTGGCGGATCCGCCACAGCGCTGATTTTAATCATTACGTTTTCCGGTGTGCGTTCGTGGGTAGAAGGTGCTCTGGTCAGCTTTCTGCCGGAGTGGCAAATCGTTCAGGGAGGAACCCTGGCGGGCGCCGGTCGGATCATGTCTCTATTTTTAGTGGCGATGAGCCTGGGGGGCCTGGTCAGCGGTTTCTTGAGCGATCGCTTTGGCAAGTGGCCGGTAGCCATTACCAGCGTGATGATCATGCCGCCGGCCTACTGGCTGTTTTTAAACGGCGGATCGGCTCTGGCCCCCGTCTTTCTGGCGGTAATTGGCGCAGCGATTGGCGCATCGAACCCCATCGCCATCCTCATGGCTCAGCAGGCGTGGCCAAAAGGAGTCGGCATGGCCTCCTCATTGGTGATCGGGATTGGCTGGCTGCCGGCCGGCATCGGGGCGTGGGCGATGGGTCAGCTGGCCGATCGCACCTCGCTGGATCAGGCGTTAACCTCTTTGACCTGGGTCCCTCTTATCGCCGTGGGGGCGATGCTGGCGTATCGGTTTCAAATGAGGCGGGTTAAAGCCGGTTAAGTGGATCACAATAAGTTTTATAAAAAAATATCCGCAGATTACGCAGATTTTCGCAGATTACAGAAAATATCTGCGGCCATCTGCGTAATCTGTGGATAATTATTTTAGAATAGAAGTCCGCAGAGCCCGAAGGGCAGAACCAATGGTTCGCAGAGCTCCAGGGGAGCAAGAGAGAAATCTGTGAACCTTTGGTTCACCCCTACGGGGTCTGCGGACAAATTATTTTTGAATGGTTCTTGCATGTCACTTAAGGAGAGCGTAAAAGTTTTGTGCTCTAAGCACTCTCAGGTACGGCGCAGCTGCATCACCATCGAGCGCAGCCCCTCGCCAATGCGCTCGATTGAAAACCCCCGTGTTTCGATTTGATATTGAATCAGAGGTGCGTAGAGGGCGGCCAGCAGGGCGTCGGCCGCTACGTCGATATCCAATTCGGCAGCCAATTCTCCCTGCCGCACGGCCGCCTGCATGAGTCCCCGCACGGTGGCGACATCAAACTGGCGCGGCTCAAGCTTGCCAAAATAGTAAATCCCCTGCCGCTGCGACTCGAGTGTTAAGGGCATATTGCGCTGAGTAAAGCGCAGCAGCATTTCCAAAAAATTAGCGAGCTGCACCATGGGAGTCTCGTCCGTTTGCTCACGCATATTGGCCAGCCAATCTTCCTGGAACAGCCGCAGCTCCTCATCGATGAGCGCCAGACAAAGCGCGCCCTTATTGGGAAAATGGCGGTAGATTGTGCCGCGACCGACATCACTGGCCTCGACGATGTCGGACATACTCACCGCTTCGGGACCGTGTTGAGCAAAGAGCTCGGCCGCGACGGCCAAAATATGGGTCCGGTTGGCGGCCGCGTCGCTTCGTATGGCGCGTTCGCCTGAATCATCTGATAAACCGAGAGGGAAGAAGTCATCATTGCTCATCTAAAGCTTATTTTAACGAATTTATTGACAAACGGACAATTGTCCACTAAACTGCCAAAATCAAATAAACGGACAGTTGTCCGTTAATTTTTCAACTTAATTCTTAACCCAAGTTGCGGCCTTAACGGGCAGCCGATTTTTTCGGCTGCTAAAGAACCCGAAACCGGATGGAATTTTACAAAATAATTGGGTAATAGATTCATTAGCTCGTGCCATCGTCCGCAGATCCCCTGTCATCCAGAGCGAAGCGAAGGATCTCGTCAGGCACCACCTGGGCAAAATCTTCTAGAACAGAAGAGCTTTCCCCCAGGCAATGGTCCAATTTGATGAAAGTTGGCGGGATTCTTCACGCCGCTGCGCTCCGTTCAGAATGACAGGTGTGCTGCACCAGGCGACCACCTGTGATGTTGAAAGCGATTACCCTCTCAACTTTCATAATTCATCAGGAAAAAAGAACAGCAACTGGGGTTAAATCTAGAGGAAAAACGGAGAGATACCATGCGCTATAAATTATTCGGCCGTACCGGCCTGCGAGTTTCTGAACTGGCCCTGGGCACCATGACTTTTGGTGAAGAGTGGGGTTGGGGGGCGTCAAAAGAGGTCAGTAAAGAGATCTTTGACGCTTACGCCAACGCCGGCGGCAACTTCATCGATACGGCCAATCGCTATACCGAAGGATCATCAGAACGATTTGTGGGGGAGTTTGTGGCTGCGGATCGCGATCATTTTGTGGTGGCCACCAAATACACGCTGTGGGACCGGCAGGGCGATCCCAACTTCAGCGGAAACCACCGCAAAAATATGGTCCGCTCGCTGGATGAAAGCCTGAAGCGCCTAAACACCGACTACGTCGATCTATTTTGGCTTCACGCCTGGGATTTTACCACTCCCGTTGATGAAATTCTGCGCGGGCTGGATGACCTGGTGAGCAGCGGCAAAATTCACTATATCGCCATCTCGGATACGCCGGCCTGGATCGTGTCGCGGGCCAACATGCTGGCCGAACTGCGTGGCTGGACCTCCTTCGCCGGCCTCCAGCTGCAGTACAGCCTCCTGGAACGGACGCCGGAACGGGATCTGCTGCCCATGGCTCGAGAGCTTGATCTGGCCGTCACCGCCTGGGGCGCGTTGGGTTCCGGCGTGTTGACCGGCAAATATAATACGCAGGATGCTTCAGAAGGCCGTGCGGCAATGTGGGGTGATATTCCGAAACGCAGTTTGAAAATCGCGGCCGAGGTGGTTGCTATCGCCGAAGAAATCGGCTGTTCCCCTTCACAGGTCGCCCTCAACTGGGTGCGTCAGCAGCCGGGAACGATCATACCGGTCCTTGGGGCGCGGAAACTGGCCCAAATCGAGGACAATCTTGGCTGTCTTGACCACGCTTTAGAAGACGCCCATCTCAATCGATTAGAAGAGGTTAGCCAGATTGAGCTTGGATTCCCCCATCAATTTCTGATTGATGCCCGCGACTTTGTTTATGGCGGAACGTTTGAACAGATTGACAACCATCGTCGCTAATTGACTCATTTCAAAATGACCTACCCTTTCTGGAAGGGTGGGTCATTTTCACTTCTACTCTACGCAGCGGCAGCTTTCGGCCCAAAAGGGGGGATCACCGTCGAGCTGGCTCGCCAATGCAGGCTCATTTTGAAATGTTCCTCACATCACAGCCCCAGCCGCCTGACCGGTTATAATGTCCACAAAACAGTACTAAAATCAGGCAGTTTAATTATCATCTACAATCAATTTGTCGTAAAATGGCGTCGTTGCCAAAATTACGATGGAAACAGGAACAGATGAATGAGTGACGATAAAAAACAAATTTTAATTATCGAAGATGATCCCAATCTCATCACCATGCTGCAGGAATATTTCCATATGTATGCTGAATACGAGATCGTGGCTGCATCAACTGGCGAAGAAGGGCTAACTCTGGCTGGAGAGCTTCAGCCCGATCTCATTTTGCAGGATATCCGCCTGCCGGATATTGATGGGTTTGAGGTTTGCCGTCGCTTGCGAAGCGGCGGCCGGAATACGGAGAACATCCCCCTCATCTTTTTAACCGAAAAACAGGAGCGCAAAGATCGTCTGGCCGGCTTGGAATTGGGGGCGGTTGATTACATCACCAAGCCGTTTGACATGCAGGAACTCCGCCTGCGCGTGCGAAATATCTTAAACCGCACCTCGTTTGTATCGCTCGTCAATGCGGTGACCAATTTACCGGAAGGGGAAGTGGTCAAAGAAAATCTGAACCAGATGCTCAAACAGGACGATTGGGGAATCGTTTTGGCCGGTCTGCGCGGTTTGTATAAGTTTCGGGATCAATATGGATTTGTCGCCTCTGATGATGTGGCTCGGGCCACAGGCATTATGCTGAGCGGTGCTCTCAGGGCTGTCGCCGGAAGAGAGGCCTTTTTAGGGCATCTCGACACGGCCGATTTTGTGGCCATCGTCGCGGCCGGTCAGGCAGAACCGCTGGCGCGGCGATATGAGAAGCAGCTCACCACCGCTCTACCGCAATTTTATCCGGCGATTGATCGGGAAAGCGCCACCGCTATGCGCGCACCGGATCGCCTGGCGTATCAAATTACAACGCTGACTTCAAAAGACGGAATTTTTCGATCGATCGAGGATTTGCGGCAGGCGCTGCTGGAATTTGATAAAAGTTAAACAACAAAGATCACAGTAGAACCGGATCGGCCGCTCCTCCAAATCAAGCCTCGCCACTCAGGTCGATCTTCACCCATTTTACTTTAAACATCCGTTTCCAAAACCCGCACCGCCCCCGCCTGTAACAATCGATCCTTCACCCGGTCAGCCGCCGCTTTTTCAACCAGGGCGATCATATTGCCTCCACGGCCGCCGCCGCTCATTTTGGCGCCTAGAGCACCACTTTGGACGGCCGCCGCCACGAGATTGTCGAGGGCTGCGGAGGAGACGGTCAACTGCCGCAGAAGCTGGTGATTTTGATTCATCAGCCGGCCGATCTCGGGCAAATCTCCCCTCTCGATCGCCTTGCGGGCCGCCAAAGCGATCTGACCGCAGCGGTCAAAGTAGGCTTCAAACGTTTGAGGATCAGCCAGCCACCGTCGCCGCACATCCCCAACTGATTCACGGGTGGGGGCTTTGATGCCGGTATCTCCGATCAAAAAATGGAGCGGATCGGCCGGTTCAAACGTTTCTAACAGTTGAACCGATCTGGGTTTTACTTCAGCCCCAGCTCGCACAAAGAAAACCGGCCGGCCGTAGCTAACGACCGTATTGTCTATGCCGCTGGGGGTGCCGTGATGGATACGCTCCACTTCATAGGTAATCTGGGAAACGGCATGGTCGGTAGCTAAAGAGGGCCAGTCCAGGTGTTGGGCTAAAGCCCGAATTAGCACGGCGGCAATGGCTGCCCCACTTCCTAAACCGGAAGCGATTGGTATCGTGCTGGAGACTGAAGCGGTCAACCCTATGTTAGGCCGAGAAAAACCGGCCGTTTTGGCCGCCGAGAAGAGGGCATGCACCGCCGCCGCCAGGGGATGATCGGCCGGGGCGTTACGGAGCCATAAATCTTCGCCCAAATCAGGAGCGCGCAGCAAAATACCGTCATGGGCAGCGGTTTCAACAGCGGCCGTGGCCCCCACCTGCGTCACCGGTACGGCAATGGCCGGTTCCCCATAAACAACCGCATGCTCGCCAAACAGGATAATTTTACCGGGGGCGGATGTGGTGGTTTTTTTTGGCATAATAGCTCGGCGCTGCGCGCCTTTTAGCAAATTAGCACGGTGCTGCGCACCTTTCAGCTCGGCCCTACGGGCCTTATAGCAGTCAGCAATTGTTCCATCACCCTACACCTATCACCCAACACCCATCACCCATCACCCATCTCCCTTTCCTTAAGCCAGCGTTCCAACACCTCTTTATGCCGCGATTCCAGCTTGGTTAAGCTGCGTTTTCCCGTCATCAATTCGCGGGCGTCTTCAAAAGACAGTTGATGGTTTTTCATGAGATAGCCGGCAACAAGCGTGGCGGAGCGGCCGCGTCCTTTTGCACAGTGAACGTAAACGGTCCGGCCGTCAAGGATATTTTCCTCAATGAAGGTCACTCCCTGCTCGATGATTTCCGGAGGGGGGGCATGAATGTCTGGAACCTTGAGTTTAAGGTGGCGAATCCCTTTTTCCGCATACAGCTGGAGATCATCTGTTCGCTCCTGACGAATATCGATCACCGCATCAATACCATGCTCCAGCAAGAACTCATAATCGCGCTGATAAGTTGGCGCGCCACCCAGCCACAGCTGGTCTATAATCTCATCATACCAGCGGTTGCCCATCACCCGCTCATATATAAACCGTAGAAGCGGGTAAAATTGATCAAATATCAAGTGAAATAAACTCATAGAGCAAAAGCATAGCCAACACCCGTTCAGGAAACAACTTTGATGATTGCGCTCTTACTTCATTTGCAACAAAATTTGCCAAATAGCGTATACTGGATTGGGGGGAATGGGTGATGGGTGATGGGTGTTAGGTGTTAGGTGTTGGGTGTTGGGTGTTGGTAAAAGGTATTTGATTTGGAGATTTTTTTATGATGGAAGCACTACTCGGAATCGGAAGCGCGTTTGGTTTATCCACCAGCGCAGGTCTTAACGCCTATATTCCCATGCTGATCGTGTCTATTTTGACGCGGATGGGCTGGCTTCAACTCAGCGAACCGTATAACGTGATGGGTAACTGGTGGGTCATCGGCACGCTGTCCGTGCTGTTGGTCATTGAAATGCTGGTTGACAAAATTCCGGCCGTCGACTCGATCAACGATTTGATTCAGACCTTGGTCCGCCCGGCCGCCGGAGCGCTTCTGTTTGCGGCCAACGCCAACGTCATCACCGACATCAGCCCGGTCATCGCCATTATTTTTGGCATTTTATTGGCCGGCGGAGTTCACGCCACCAAAGGGGTGGTTCGGCCGGTGGTTACTGCCAGCACGGCCGGTGTCGGCAACCCGATCGTCAGCGTCTTGGAAGATATCGTGGCCCTGGTGGTTTCGATCTTGTCGATGATCGTCCCCATTATCATTATGGTGGTGCTCGTCGTGGCGTTTGTGTGGCTGTTTTTCCGCTGGCGCAGCCGGAGAAGCAGAGAGAAGTTGGCGTTCTAGGTGCTTGGTGATGTAACAGTATAAACCTGCTCCTACCTCTGTCAAAACTCAATCTGGCTCAACCTACTCAGGACTATTAACTGAGGACTGAGCACTTTCTTTTCAGCACTTCTCGTCCACTTGATTTAGTAATTAGCGATTGGCCGTTAGCATTTAGCTATTAACTCTCTCATGGTTTGTAACGACGCCTGGGCAAACCGCTTTTGCAGCCGCCGGACCAGCGGATAACCAACCCACAGGAGCCAATGCTGCGGCCGGGAAAACGCCAGCAAATCATACCAGACCCGGCCATCAGCCGTTTGCTCGATCAAAAACCGCTCTTCACCGCGTGCCCCGTGACCGGGCAGAGTGCCGTAGGCAAATCCATAGCGGCGGCCGTTATTATCCGCCTCTTCCAGGCGACAAACCACCTGGCTGCTGTGCAGAAACCACACCCCGTAAGCGTAGGCCAGCACGGCCACCGTGGCTCCTGGCCGGGTCGGGGTCTCCGGCCAGCACAGCGTTACCCAGCTGATCTCAAACATTTGCCAGCGGTCAAGGGCCCGGCAGGCGGCCGCCCACACCCGATCCCCTTTTCCAAGCAGGATGCGGTTGTGATCGAGCACGTACCCCGCCGGTACAGGGGGCGCGCCGGCCGTTGAGCCCACTTGCGAATAGGTTAAAGACAGCTTTGACTCCCGATCAATAAATGCCTGAATTGTTTTGTGGTCCGGTCTGCGCAGAAAAAGACGCATGATTTAGAAAAAGAAGAGAGAAAAGAGATAAGAGAAAAGAAGCGATTATTATTTTTTGCCCTTTCCTAAGTGATTTACAGAAACTTCTCAAAAATAAACTATCCGCAGATTACGCAGATTTTCGCAGATTAGAGAGAGAAATCTGTGAAAATTCGTGTTAATCCGTGGCTTTTTTTAACAATTCTTTTTGTAAACTACTTAAAAGGAGTGGCTCCAAGACATTCTCTTCTCTTTTCTCTCTTCTTCTCACTCCAGCAGCATGCCAAAAATCGATACCAGCGAGTGATTTTCACCATCAGCCGGGCATTGATCGTAGGCGACGGCGGTGCCTTTTACATTCTCCCCCAGGTAGCGCATCATCAAATAAACCGGGCTAAAGCCGCACACTTTGTTTTGATCCTGTACGGCCGCAATTTCATCATACCAGCGCCGGCCGTCCCCCTGTGACAAAGCCTCAATTAAGCTGTGATCTGTGGTCCACAGCGATTCCCGGCGGCCGTTGTCCATGGTGTACGAATCGCCAAAAGCCGGCCCTACATGGGACAAATCAACCGAGGCCACACACAGCACCTTTTTCCCGGCCGTTTCCTGACGCAGCGTTTCGATCAGGCGATTGATCCGCTCATCCTGATCGGGGTGCCCCTGACCCAAGATAAAATGATGAAACGAGCCGACTAGCAAGGGCACCATCGGCGGCGGATTCTCCCCGGCCACATGATGCAGCCAAACGGCCGAGAGCTCCACCGAATGTTCCTGCCGGTGGTTTAGCTCAAACTGATAAGCGGCGTCTTCGCCAATAGCCTGAGCCAGCTTGTCAACCAGGGCTTCATCGGTGGGGAGCAGCCCGTGAGGGGTTTCATACGGTTTTTTGGTCAGGGTTAAGCTGCCCAGACCGCCATTGTGATCGGTGGCGAACATCAGCACCAAATCCACGTCCGCCAGCGTTGGGGCCACCCTCCGCCACACGCGGGCATACACCTGACCGCCGCGCTGATAATCAATGTGCGGTGAAATGACACCCCGGCCGCGCCACTGAGCCCACGCCTGCACATCTTGCTCGTCATCATGGGCCGCATACGCTTCAAACTGCGTTTTTAGCGCCTCTGGCGTGTCGGGATAACCGACACCGGCGATCGTCATCGGCCGAAATGGCTGCTGTAAAAACGCCTCTCGCAGCGCCTCACGCCGGGCGTAAAAATTGTCGTTGTCGAGCATGTATGCCTGATCGAGCTGGGCCAGGGCCTGCTCGATGGTACCGGCCGGCAGTTCAAAACCCGCATCCAGGGCCAGCTGCCGATAAATCGACGGCACGTCGTGCTGTCCGTCACAATATAAAGCCATTTGGGCCAAAATCGGCGGCAGAATCAGCTGTTCTTCGGCAATTTTCTGGGGATCGTGCAGCAGCCACATCTGCTGATCCCGAAATTCGATCGGCTGGATTTCAAGGGGGCGGAGTTTAGGATGATCCATAAATAAATTATCAGTCGTCAACAATTAATGGTCAATGGCCAATAAGGCGGTAATTTTACTCGATTATTGACAATTGGCGATTGACCATTGACAATTGGCGGTCATGGATTACCGCAAACCGGTTTCATTTTACGGGAAACGTTCACCAACCCGGGACAAAGTCATCAAATATCAGCCGGTAGAACGCCGGATTTTCAACGATGGCGCCATCGAGATGGTGCTCGACATCGGCTGTGCGGCCGGCTGGAATTTAAGCCGGTTCAAACAGTTCGGCCGGGTCAGTTTTGGCCTCGATATCGTACCGGAACGGGTCACCCTGGCCAAAGAACATGGTGAAGTGATGATTGCCAGTGGGTTAGATTTACCGGTTCCGGACGAGACGTTTGACCTGGCGTATATTCAGCACGTCCTGCATCACATTGGAGATGTGGCTCGCGCCCTGCAGGAGGCCCACCGCTGCCTCAAACCGGGCGGACGGCTGCTGCTCATCGAAACCACCGAAGACAGCCCCATCATCCGCTGGGGGCGTCGTCTGTACCCGAAATGGATGAGTGATGAGGTCAACGCGCCGTTTTATTTTGACCAGCTCAAAACCGATTTGGCACGGTACGGCTTTGAAATTATGGAAGGGGATCAATACAGCGTGGTGTTTTGGATTTGGGAGATTTTTCCCGATCAGTGGCCCAAACTTGAGAAGTTGACGCCTTTCTTTGTAAAGGTTGAGCAGCTAATTAGTCGGGTGTGGCCCCAAAAAGCGGCTCACTGCTACGTATTGGCCAGAAAAGCAAACTAAATAGTTATCGGGTCCATCTAAAAAAGATGACCCCGACGATCGACAGCCACAGGCCGTTAGCGGCCAGGATCGCCGGCACATGCCACAGCTCTGCGGCTGCAAACCAAATCAACAAGACCTGAACGACAACCCCGATCCACACGATGAGGGTAAAGCCATAAAGTTTCAGGGACAAAAAATAGTTGAGCCACACGTTGACCAGCGACAGAAAGGTCATCGCCAACCCCATCAAACCCAGCAGCCGGCCGGAGACATCATACGCCCGCCCCACGGTCAGGGCCACAATCAAATCAGGCAGAAAGAAGTAAGCCAGCGTCACTCCGCCGCACACCAGTAAGACAACGCCCAGGGCGGGCAGCAGCACTCGCGACGGATCGCGCCCTTCTTCGCGCATTTGGGCTGCTTTGGGAAACATGATCAGATTAACCGCTACGGGAAAAAAAAGAACGATTTTGCCCAAAGTAAGCGCGGCGCCATAATTCCCGGCCGCCACCGGATCAAACAGACTTTTGACCAAAATGGGGTCGAGGTTGACCAGCAGCGCATACCCCCCCAGACCGGCTCCGGTCACAGCCGCGTAGCGCCATAAATCATCCGGGATTTTCCAGGCGGGAGACTCTCCCATTTTCCAATATCCGCCGCCCAACATCGACAATCCCACGGCAAATGCGAGCGTGCTGGCGATGGGTAGGGCCACAACCGCCCCAAACGCCCGCCAGCCGATCCACATCAACCACCCACCGAGCACCAGGCGCGACACCGCCTGTACAACCTGGATGATGCCCAGCGATACAAACCGCTGCTCCCCCTGCAAGACCCCTTCAACCACCGGCCGGGTGGCCATCAGCAGGGCAAACGTCATCATGGCCACAACCGGGGCCAGCTCATCGATATTTAAAAAGCGGGCGGTCAGGGGGGTAACAATTACCAGAGCAGCCGTAACGACCACCCCCAGGGCGGCCATGCGGGACAGTGATCGGCGAAAAAACGGCCGCATCCAGATGGCACCGTCCGGCCGGGCCTGCAGCTCGCTGACGTAACGGGTGATGACGGTTTGGATGATGCGCGAGCCCACCACCAATATTTGACCGATGCCGGTTAAAGCGACGAGAATGCCAAAATCAGCGATGTCGAGCAGCCGACCGGCCATCAAGCTGAAAAGGTAATCAAATCCATAGGCGGCCGTGGTCAAAATCATCAGGCCCACCCCCTGGCGCAGGGTTGCCGAACGGGCGGCCGCTAGCAAGCGTCGCAAATTGATCATAGAATGGAGAATGGTGGCACAAATGGGGGTAAAAGACAAGAGGCAGGAGACGAGAGACAGGAGACAAGACCAAGGTTGCAGCATCGTGGAGCCGATGTCAAAATCAATGAACAACACACACCAAGCAATATGAACGAGATTAAGCCTCCCACCCCCCTTCCCCCAATCCCTTATTCCCCTACCCTGTTTTTGGCCGGGTCGATCGACAACGACGCGGCCGAGCGCTGGCAGGAGCGTTTTGTGGCGATGCTGGCAGATCGGCCGGGCACGATTTTTAATCCGCGGCGTGACGAGTGGGATGCCACCTGGGAGCAGCGTTTCCATCATCCGCAGTTTCGCGAGCAGGTGCAGTGGGAGCTTGAGGCCCTGGAGCGGTGCGACCTCATCGCCATGTATTTTGCGCCCCGGTCAACCGCGCCGATTACCCTACTCGAGCTGGGGCTGCACGCCCGCTCGGGCAAGCTCATCATCGGCTGCCCAGACGAGTTCTGGCGCAAGGGCAATGTCGAGGTCGTAGCGGATCGGTATAAAATCCCGCTGGTACACTCGTTTGACGACCTGGTAACGGCCGTAAAAATCAGGCTGGACAAAGCAACCCGTTAACGGCGAACAAAAGGAATGAGCAGGGTGTTCCGCGGCCGCTTATTGACGGCAATAACGAGGTTGTCTCCAGACCCTGCTGAAAACTGGGCCATTAATCGGCCATCAGGTGAATTGTTTGGCAGCTGTATGACCGGTGACGGCCCCCCTTCCGCACCGCCGCCGGTGACAAAGTTTTCGCCAAACCAGCGGTTGTTGCAGCTGGAGCCGATTGCAAAACAGGCATCGCTGCTGTCTGGGTTTACTTCCACTTCAAACAGCGACCGGTCGATCTGGTCGTGATAAAAGTAAAGCGGGGGCCTACTGCCTGCATCGCTGTCAAACATTGAAAATCGGTATTCGCGGACCGCGTCATAAGCGGTTGTAAATTGCAAGGGAATCGATATGCTTATCTGGGCCATCGGGGTCATCGGTAAAGCATCAACAGCCAAAACCCACACCCCGTGATCGATAACGTTGCCATCGGCCCGGTTGTTGGCCAGCGCCACGTGACGCAGATTCACGTCGCTCGGCAGACCGGTCACGGCGGACGGCGGCCCGGCCCAAATCCCAAAGCCGTTCTTTGAACTGCCGCCGTTGGTGGTCACGTCGAGAAAGAGCGAGCGGTACCCCAACCGGTCGGGCAGCAGATCGACCGTATCGCCGCTCAGGTCGATTTCAAACCCTCGGCCGGAGCCGGGCAGGGTATCGTTTAAACCAGGGGGGCAGCGGTCGGGGTTGCCGTCTTCGAGATAGCCACCGGTGGGGCTGCCGCAGTTGGTAGGCACGCTGCCAAAGTCGTTTGCGGCTCCGGGTGATACCCAGCGCATGTCGGTGCCGTGATCCCAGGCGTCATAGTCGGTGTTGAGCATGTCGGCTGTCTTGTTTCCGCTTTGACCAGTATAAAATGCCAGCGGGGTGCGCTGCTGGTCGTTCTGCCAGTAGTAAAGCTCAAATAAGGTCGTCGTATTGTAATTTTCACTGTAGCTGCCCGGCTGGCCGCATGTTCCATTTCCGCTTCCGCCACCCGTGCCTCGATTTTCATCGATGCGCAGCACCCAGAACGGGTTGATGGTCGCCGTATCGGTTAAGGTGGCCAGCGTGTCGCTGCAGCTGCCGCTGCCATTATCCCTGTCTCCGTCGGCCTGATCCCACTCACAGGTGTGAATCACACAAGGGTTTTTTTGATTTGAGGTGCAGGATACCGTCCGTGTGACCGGCTCGCTGGGGTTGAGCTCGAGCCACGCCTGGGTTTGAGTTATTATCGTTGAACCAGGGTTACCATTCATTGAATCGGGATCGAGGAGTTCCACGCGCACAATTGAAGTGCCATTGCGAGTTTCGTAATCGGGCGAGATCAGAATTTCGTAACGATAGGTGAATGAGCCAGGGGCGTAAATGCTGGTAAACGGGCTAAACGGGTCGCCGTAGCCGGTACAAATCTGCGGCCCAAACTGCATCAGATAGAACTGCTTAACGGCCGGTTCCCCCGGCTGCTCCTGAAAGGGAATGGCGCTGCTCTGTGGCCAGAGGTTGGCCTGTGCGGCCGCGCGGGCTGAACCGCCCATTAAGTTTAGAAGCACCCCGCCCAGCAAAAACAGGGCGATGGCAAATATCAAAGTCGTGCGAAAGGCTATCCTCATGAGGCCTCCAATTCAATCTCCCGCCTGAATCTCAAACGGAAATACCCCCAGCGTCTGCGTTTCGGCCGGGGCGGCATCCCCTTCATCGAGGCGGGCAAAAAAGTAGCCGGGCTGCCCGATCGTGCTGCACGCCTGCGATGTGGTTGTGGAGATTGTCTGCGTGCCGGTGACGGTGGTGGTGAAACGGGATGTGGCCCCGGCCGCCTCTTCGTATGGCTCATCGGCGCAGTAAAGATTGTGCGTCCCTACCCCGGCCGGATGATTCCATGCCAGGTCGATGGTGCTAGATTCTTCATGCATCGCCACCGGGATGAGCAGCATATTGAGCGGCCGCTTATCAACCAAAACGACAAATGAATCTCGATAGCCAGCTTGGATTTGAGCCATGAGCCGGCCATCCGGCGCGTTTTCCGGCAGCCTTATCACCGGAGAATCTCCCCCTTCACCGCCTCCTCCTGACACAAAATTTTCACCAAACCACTGATTGTGACAGCTGTAACTATTGATAAAGCAATCTGGCGTGATTTCAATCTCAAAATCTGTCCGATCAACCTGATTGTGGTAAAAAAATAGCGGCGGTCTACTTAGAGAGTCGATATCAAAAAAGGAAAAGCGGTATGCTCGAACTGAATCATATTGTGTGGTGAGCTGCAGGGGAAACGACACCGTAAACGTCGACATCATGTTGATAGGCATGGCATCAACAGCCAACACCCGAGCCGTATTATCTCTGATAATTCCATTGTAGCGGTCATTGGTTAAGGCCAGATGACGTAAATTTATGTCGCTCGATAGACCGCTGACGGCCGACGGCGGCCCCGCCCAAATACTAAACCCGTTTTCCGAACTGCCACCGGTGGTGGTCACACCAACAAAAAGGGAGCGGAAGCCGTGCCTGTCGGGCAGCAAATCAACCGTATCGACATTCAAATCAATTTCAAACCCCCGACCGGAGCCAGGCAGGGTATCGTCAGGACCGGCCGGGCAGCGGCTGGGATTGTTCCCGTCGAGATAACCACCGGTGGGGCTGCCGCAGTCGGTCGGTACGTTACCAAAATCGTTGTCGGCGCCAGGTGAAACCCATCTTAGATCGGTGCCGTGATCCCAGGCGTCAAAGTCGGTGTTGAGCATCCCTGCTGTTTTATTGCCGCTTTGACCGGTATACGATGCCAGGGGCGTGCGCAAGCTGCCGCCCCGATAATAATAAAGCTCAAATAAGGTCGAGGTGTTGTAGGCGATGGTATATGAAACAGGATGCCCACAGGTCCCATCTCCACTGCCATCCCCATTCCCGCGATTTTCATCTAACCTCACCACCCATGTGGGATTGACGATCGTTTTATCTGACAGCGCAGGTACGGGTTGGGAACAGGCGACAGATGAAAAGCTGTGATTTCCCTGGGCCTGATCCCATTCACAGGTCTCTATTGCACATGGATCTGTCTGATCAGCTATGCAGCTTGCCGTCTGGGTAATCGGCTCGCTGGGGTTGAGCTCGAGCCACGCCTGGGTGTGGGTGATGACCGCTGTTTGGTCTGGACCATTTATTGAATCTGGGTCGAGCAGTTCCACCCGCACCACCGATGTACCATAGCGAGTTTCATAATCAGGTGGGATCAGAATCTCATACTGGTAGGTGTAAAGACCGGGCATGTAAGGGCTGTTTAGCGGGCTAAAGGGATCGCCAAAAGGAACACATATCTGCGGCCCAAACTGCCCCAAATGGTGCACCTTGGCCACCGGCTCACCCGGCTGCTCTTGAATAGGAATACCGTCTGTTTGCGGCCAGTGGTTGGCCTGCCCGGCCGCGCGCGCTGAACCGTCGGGGTTCATTAAGTTTAAAAGCACCCCGCCCAGCAATAACAGGGCGATGGTAAATATCAGGGTTGTGCGAAATGCTGTCCTCATGAGGCCTCCAAAAGGATGATAGCTACAAGTAATGAGCAGCTAAATTATACGCCCAAACACGATTAAAGTTAACCGTTATTTGTTCAATTTTCCCCGCTGATCGTTAACCACCGTTGCCAGAACCTGTAATTCTTATTCTCTACTCTCTTCTTTTTCAATCTCCCGCCTGAATCTCAAACGGAAACACCCCCAGCGTCTGCGTTTCGGCCGGATGATCCCACGCCAGGTCGATGGTGCCAGTGACCACTTCGTCGTTGATGGCCAGAGGGATGAGCAGCATGTTCAGCGGCCGCTTGTCCACCAAAATGACGTACGTATCGGCCTTGCCTCCCTGAAACTCAGCCATCAGCCGGCCGTCCGGCGCAGCAGCCGGCAGCTGAAACACCGGGGACTCACCCCCTTCCGCACCGCCGCCAGTGACAAAGTTTTCTCCAAACCAGCGGTTGTTGCAGCTGGAGCCAAGCGCAAAACAGGCATCGCTGCTGTCGGGGTTTACTTCCACTTCAAAAAGCGAGCGATCGATCTGATCGTGATAGAAGTACAGCGGCGGCATGGTTCCGGAATCGCTGTCAAACATCGAAAAACGATATTCGCGAACCGCATCATAAGGGGTTATGAGCTGCAGGGGCACCGAGTAGCGAAAGGTTCCGGCAGAGTTGATCGGCAGGGCGTCAACGGCCAGCACCTGCACCCCGTGATCCATGACGATGTCGTTGGCCCGGTCGTTGGCCAGCGCCACGTGACGCAGGTTGATGTTGCTGGGCAGGCCACTCACGGCCGACGGCGGCCCGGCCCAGATCCCGTAGCCGTTCTCAGAACTCCCGCCGATATTTGTCACGTCGAGAAAGAGGGAGCGGTACCCCAGCCGATCGGGCTGAAGGCCGGCCGTATCAACGCTCAGGTCGATTTCAAACCCCCGCCCAGAGCCGGGCAGAGTATCGTCAGGACCGGCCGGGCAGCGGCTGGGGTTGTTATTGTCCAGATACCCGCCGGTGGGGCTGCCGCAGTCGGTGGGCACATCACCAAAATCGTTCGGTGCGCCGGGGGAGACCCAGCGCATATCGGTGCCGTGATCCCAGGCGTCTAAGTCAGTGCTGAGCAGCCCGGCCGTTTTGTTGCCGCTTTGACCGGTGTACGAAGCCAGCGGGGTGCGCTGCTGGTCGCTTTGCCGGTAGTAAAGCTCAAACAAGGTTATCGTATTGTACCCTACCGTATAGCTGCCCGGCTGGCCGCAAAACCCATTTCCGCTCCCCCCACCCGAGCCGCGATTTTCATCGATGCGCAGCACCCAGAACGGGTTGATGGGCACCGTATCGGTCAAAGTGGCCAGCGCGCCGCTGCAGATGCCGCTGGCGTCATCCCTGTCTCCATCGGCCTGATCCCATTCGCAGGTGTGAATCACACATGGGTTCTTCCGATTCGAATTACAGGTCACTGTCCGCGTGACCGGCTCCCCCGGATTGAGGTCGAGCCACGGCTGGGTTTGGGTCATCACCGCTGTATTTTGGTTACCATTCATTGAATCGGGATCGAGCAGCTCCACACGCACGATCGAGGTGCCGGTTTTGACCTCGTAGTCGGGTGGGATTAGAATTTCGTAGCGGTAAGCGAATGAACCGGGGGCATAAATGCTGTTAAACGGGCTAAACGGGTCACCGTAGCTCGTGCAAAGCTGCGGTCCAAACATGGCCAGGTTAAAGAGCTTGACGGCCGGTTCCCCCGGCTGCTCTTGAAAAGGAATACCGTCTGTCTGCGGCCAGGGGTTGGCCTGCCCGGCCGCACGTGCTGAACCGCCGGGGTTCATCAAAGTAAGCAGTACCCCACCCAGCAAAAACAGGGCGATGGTTAAAATCAGGGTCGTGCGAAAAGCTGTCCTCATGAAGCCTCCAAAAGGATTAATATAAATACTACGGTACGTCGCCTGGTGCAGCACCCTTGCCATTCTGAACGGAGTGCAGCGGCGTGAAGAATTTTGTAAGGGCTTGGCTAGCCAAGCCCCTACTAGCCAAGCCCCTACACAAAGGCTTTGGTTTGATCCTGGCCACCCCTTTAATCAACTCTAAATATGTGGCTAAGGGGTCTGACCTGATTGCAAACCAACCGTTTAACCGTCGATTTGAATCGGTGGATAGCGATTTGGGCGATGAACCATCAAAATTAATCAAATGTCACCAGAACCTAATTAATCAACGACAGAAATCACTTTTTCTTCCATAATCGGATATTTTCTTCTTAAAGGGGCTCCCTACCATTGATAATTGGCCATTGATTATTGACCATTGATAATTATTTACTCTCCCGGCCGATACGCTCTGCTCAAATTTGCCCGAATATCCGCCTCATCGAGCCACACCGGCCGCAGCTGGCGGGCGGCAAACAGGGGGGCCTGATCGTCGAAATGGGGTGAGCCTTCATCGAGGGTAGCGCTGCCAAACTGGTGCACGCTTTGAGATGACACATTGCCATCTGCATCCCAAGTGACGAGCATGATGTAAGTATCCCCAGCGATGCCGGACAGCCGGCCGTCTTCCGCAAACTCACCATAGATGGCGTGCAGTAAATCAGGGCCGCCGCCCAGCGGCAGATCGGTTTCACCACGCAAAAGGCGGTTGACCCGCCCCCAGGGAATGTCCACGCGGCCGAAGTTGGCATACATATGCTCAACCGCCAGTTCCAGGCTGGCAAACACCTGCTCTTCGGTGAACAGGCCATCAACCAGCTCCGACGGCTCAATTTCAACCCCCTCCTGCTCGACGAGATAATAAAGGGTCAGCAGGCCAATAGTCGCGGGAATGCTTTCTTCGCTAGCCACTAGATCCCACTCGGCCAGGAAGTCGATTGCCTCCTCCTGGAGCGGCTCCGTCGGCCGCGGGCCGCTGAGCAGCATTTCCACAATCCGGCCGACATCCGAAGCCGGGTCGTAGGCAAGGTCAAATTTGATGACCGCAATCTCTTCGGCCGTCAGGCTCTCATCTGCTTCGATCAGGGTGCGCATGCGCAGGGCGCGATTGGTCATAAACTCTTCGATGCCAAAGGTGACCGGATACTGCGCAGGATCGGGGTTGAGGTCGCCGGCGGTTGTTTCAAAGGGGGTGCTGTTGGCGTTTTGGACAAAGCCGGTTGATGGGTTAAGCACCTGCGGCAGCTCGTCAAACGGCAAATACTCGGTCCACAGGGTCTCTGAAGTGGTGCCCGGCAAATACTGTTCCCAGTCGTAGTTGGGGGAGCGCAGCGGCAGCTTGGCATTGTAAAGATAGTAAATGTTGCCCTCTTTGTCGGCGTACCCAACGTTAAACGAGGGCAGCGGTCCCTCTCGCATGGCGTTTTGCCACTCATCAAAATTGGCGGCTTTGTTCAACTGATACCACTGCTCTACCAGCCCCACTTCTTCCATCCCGGCGTAGCGGATGGCGTAGGTGCCGTGCGGCTGGCGGACGGCGGGTCCGTAAACCGACCACAGCATCTCCTGCCTCACGGTCCAGTAAAAACGGCCGATCACCTTGACCCGAATTTCCTCTTCGCGTACCTCAAAATCGCGCCACTCGCCGTCAAAAAGATACTGATTGGGATTGTCCGGATTCACCTCCAGGACAAAAACGTCAACCAGATCCGGTTTGTTGACCGTCATCGACCATCCCAAATCCCGGTTGTGCCCCATCAGGATGATCGGCGTGCCGGGGAACAGTCCTCCGGCTGCGTCCCACCCTTCCTCACTGTGCACGTGCGCCTCGTACCAGGCCACCGCACCGGTCCACGGCTGATGGGAGTTGACGGCCAGAAACGTCTCGCCATTTTCCGAGCGGTCGGGCGCGATGCTAAAGGTATTGGAGCCAAAATAGGTGATGGCCGGCAGGCGGAGGCGGGGTGGCCCGGCCGTGATCGGTTCGGTTGAAACCGGCCGCTGTCGCTCCTCGGCAAACAGCTCTCCCAGCACGTTGTCTAAACCAAAAAAGAGGGGGGTTTTGTGGACAAAACCGGCCGCCACATCGCGTCCGGCAACCGGAAATAGGGTCACACCCAACACTTCATCTGGATGGAGGGCGGCATAGTGATTGAGACCGGCCGCGTAGCCATCGAGCATGGCCCGCGTTTCGGGGGTTAAATCGCTCTCGTATTTTTCGTCGAGGAGCTCCTGAATCCGCAGCAGCTTGGCAAAGTAATCGGCCGGAGCGGCGCTCTGCCCATAAATTTCGGCCAGCTGTCCACGCGATGCGGCCAGGCTTTGCTGAATGGTCATAAAATCGTCTTCAGCGTGAGCAAAGGCCAGCCCATAGGCGGCATCAGCATCGGTCTGACCGAAAATGTGGGGAACTCCCCAGGTGTCGCGCCGGATGAGGGCATCGTATGGATCACCAGCGTTCTCCAGACCGCGCAGGTCGGGCGATTCCGGCCAGAAGACATAGCCAACCAGCAGCAAAATGATAATTAAATTGATTATTACGATTTGGAGCCAGCGCGGCTGCTTCAAAAACCAAGACATGGATTAATTGTCAATTGTCAATAGTTAATTGTCAATTATCAACGGTGGGTGGTGGGTGATGGGTGTAAGGTGTTGGGTGTTGGCAATTGATTATTGACCATTGGAAATCGTATCAAACTGTCTATCGTACAGCCGCCGGTACAGCCCGCTTTGATTGGCCAGCAAATCGGTGTGGGTACCCTGCTCGACGATACGACCCTGATCGAGCACGAGCACCCAATCGGCGTTTTGCACCGTGCTCAGGCGGTGAGCGATGACAAAGCTAGTCCGGCCGGCCATCAGCCGCTCCAGCGCTTCCTGCACCAGGTGCTCGCTTTCGCTATCGAGCGACGAGGTGGCCTCATCTAAAATCAATATGCGTGGATCTTTAAGGATGGCTCGGGCGATGGCGATGCGCTGTCGCTGGCCGCCGCTGAGCTTAATGCCTCGTTCACCAACCATCGTCTCATACCCAAAAGGCAAATCCTGCATGATAAAGTCGTGGGCGTTGGCCGCATGGGCGGCCTCTTCAATTTCTTCTTGGGTTGCGTCCAGACGGCCGTAGCGAATGTTGGACAGCACCGTATCGGAAAACAGCAGCGTTTCCTGCGGCACAATGCCGATTTGCTGGCGCAGGCTTTCGACCATGACGCTGCGCACGTCGTGCCCATCAACCGTGATCGCCCCATCCACCACGTCGTAAAAGCGGGGGATCAAGTTCACCAGGGTTGATTTTCCAGCCCCGCTGGGTCCAACCAAGGCGATAATTTGGCCAGGTTGGGCGGTGAAATTGACCTGCTTCAACACCGCCACATCAGAGGTGTAATCAAAATCGACCTGTTCAAAAGTAACCCGGCCCACAACTGGTGGGAGGGGGGTGGCATCCGGCCGGTTGGTAATCTCCGCCGGGGTGTCGCGCAGCTGAAAAAGGCGTTCGGCCGCGCCCAGAGCCGACTGGAACTGGGCGTACAGACTGGCCAGGGTAGCTACCGGGGCGGCCACCATCATCGTGTACACGAGATAGGCCACCAGCTCGCCGGCCGTCAGCCGCCCCTGAATCACCTCAAAACTGCCAAACCAAAGGGTGATGGTGATCGAGGCAAAAGCCAGGAAGCCAATAATGGGCGACAGCGTGGCCGAGAGGCGGGCGCGGCGCATTCCGGCTTCATAAGTATCTTCGATACGATCCGCAAAGCGGCCGAATTCATACGGCTCACGGGCAAACGATTTGACGACCCGCACCCCGGAAATCGTTTCTTCAACCACGTTAGCCGATTCGGCCAGGGCATCCTGCACCTCTTTGGCGGCACGACGAATACGGCGCCCCAAAAAGACCATGGTCAGTGAAATAATGGGGATGCCGATCAAAATCAACAGGGTTAATCGCAAATTCAGATAAAAAAGGAAGCCGGCCGCTCCGATCAGCGTCAGCATCTGCCGCACCAAAGAGGTTAAATTTGAGGTAATCGCTTCTTTTAATAAGGTGACGTCGTTGGTGATTCGCGAAACCAGTTCGCCGGTGCGATTATCCGCATAAAAATTGAGCGACAGGGTTTGAAGATGAGCGTAAATATCTTTGCGAATATTGGCAATGGCCCGTTCACCAACCAGCGCCAGGGTAATTTGATGGGCAAAGCTAAAAATCGCCTGGACGGCAAACACCCCCATTAACCCGGCCCCCAGCTGGTTCAGGCGGCTCATATTTTGCTCAACGAGCACCCCGTCAACCAGGCTGCGCACCACCAGCGGCAAAATGAGCCCCAGGCCGCTGCTGACCATTAAAGCCAGGGTGGAGATCCCCAGCCACCCCAGCCCATCGCGCAGATAAGGAAACAGCCGGGCCAGGGTTCTTATCCCCTCCCGATCAATCCTTCTCTTTTTTTCGGTTTCGTTATCTTCATGCTGCCGGCCGATCCGGCGAGGGTTTGTGGACATAAAATACGCAACTGTATGTTAGATTCATTTATAAGTATATTTGTGTAATAGTATATTGGAGTATTGAGTAAACCAGTACCCAAATATACGAATATACTAATAAACCAATATACCAATCATCAATCTAAAAACCTCTCATGATAAATTTTAGTTTTCCCAACAACATTGTCCTCATCACCGGTGGTTCTCGCGGAATCGGCCGGGAAATCGCCCGGCAGTTCGCTGACGCCGGGGCTCGAGTTGCGGTTCATTATCGCCGCAACCGCGCTGCGGCCGAAGAAACGGTGAACCTGCTGGCCGGTGACGGGCATTTTGCCGTCCAGGCCGATCTGGGTGTAGCCGCTGATTTGCCCCGTCTGGTTGATGAAGTATTGGCTACAGCCGGCCGGATCGACATTCTGGTCAACAACGCCGGCATATACGGCTATCATCATTTGGCCGAAGTAACGTTTGACACCTGGCGTGATGAGTGGCAAAAAACGCTAGCCGTAAACCTGCTTGGCCCGGCTGATTTGTGTTATCTGGTCGGCCGGCAGATGATTGCGCAGGGGGGCGGCCGGATTGTCAACGTGTCGTCACGGGGGGCGTTTCGCGGCGAGCCCAAAGCGCCGGCTTACGGGGCCAGCAAAGCCGGCCTAAACGCCATGGGACAGTCTCTGGCTCAGGCGTTGGCTCCTCACCACGTTTTTGTGCATACCGTGGCTCCCGGTTTTGTGGAAACCGATATGGCCGCCAAAATTTTAGCCGGTCCGGAAGGGGATGGCATTCGCAGTCAAAGCCCGCTCGGCCGGGTAGCCAAACCCCATGAAGTGGCCCGAACGGTGCTCTTTTGTGCAGCAGAAGGCACGGAGTTCCTCACCGGATGCGTGATTGATGTGAATGGAGCGTCTTATCTTAGGTGATGGGTGATGGGTGATGGGTGATGGGTGATGGGTGTTGGGTGTTGGGTGTTGGGTGTTGGGTGTTGGGTGTTGGGTGTTGGGTGTTGGCCAGGATAAATGAGACTGTGCCAAATATTGTGTAAATGAAATACCTCAGTACAATTTTGAACAGAGGTAAAGAGATGAAACCAGAAAATCCCAAGAAAAACAAGCAGGTCGAGATGCCCGCAGCCGAGCGGGTCGCCCAAGAGTTGGCCAAAGC
>JASJCR010000187.1 GCA_030065875.1 Ardenticatenaceae bacterium
ACTAATACACCAATAAACTAATACACCAGCAAAGATCTTAAGGTTGATATTTCTCCGGTTCTATCGGGGCAACGGCCGGAGGCAGCGGGGCGGTGTAATAGGTCGTCAGGGCATCAATCGTGACCGGTTCGATTAATTTTTGAGTTTGGTTATGAATATCGGCATAACCCGGCCCTAAATACCAAATTGCCGCTCCTTTCACCTGCGGGTAGGAGGCATAAAGCCGATTGCCCCAGGCGATGTCGGTCATCGCCTGATCAATATCCGGAATGTTTTGGTATTCCCAGCCCCACTCTGTAATGAGCACAGTAGGACGAGGAATGCCATACGCATCACAAATTTCAAACAGCTGCTGAAAACGGCCGAGCTTGTACGGATATTGATGGCCGATTTCGCTGGTGATGTAGCTGTATTCATGCAGGGCGATGGCCAACCGCTCAGGGTTATTGCCGGCCAGCTGCAAAAACTCGATCATTGATGGGGTTTGCCAATCCGCAACCTCCGGTTCACCCGAAGACCAGCCAAATGCGGCCCATTTGAAGCCATCCCGTTCAGCCAATTTGGCGGTTTCCAGGGCAAACTGCCCCAGCCACTCGCTTCGACCTTTGTCAATTTCATTAACAGTTTCCAGCCACACAATATTGGGATCAAGTTCCGGGGGCCAAACTTCCATATGTCGGTCCCAATGCTCAGCGGCCGCTTGCGCTGGCGGGAGATCGTAGTTAGGGGTGTCATATTCATCACCAGAGAAGCGGTAAACAAGGACGTGGGGAACCCCGCTCGTTTTTACAAGATTTTGCGCCTCAAAAAGCGGACCGGCATCAGCAACACTTTTTAAGAAAAACGGCACCCCGGCTTCATCCAACCGCTGCATCCACTCTCCCAGACCGTTGCGATTGCCGCCACCACCAACATGAAATCCGATTTTCGCCGTCGCCAAATCTTGCCCCTGCGCCTGCAAATCCTGACGCAGAGCGGCAAAGTCCAGGGTGGGAATTGGAGTTGGAGTAGGTACGGGAGTCGGGGACGGTGGCACATCCGGGACAGCGGTGGCTGTTGGCATTTCATTTGATGAAATCAAGGGCACATAGAGCGTTTCTGATTCGTCGATAGCTGCTGATGGAATGGTTGGGGTCGCCGCTGCATTTGGCTCGGTCGGAACCGCGGCTGCTGGCGTTTGCTCCTCTACAGGGTAGGGTTGCGACGGAACGGTTTTCATCACCTCGGCAGCGGCCGCCAGCGCCTCGGTTGGAAGCGCTGGTTTAGGCTGGGGAGCTGTTGTGGGGTCGTTTGCGGTTGAACACGCTGTCAGCAGCAGGAGCAGCACGAGCAAATATCCGCTTAGCCAGGATGGTGGAGAAAAATCAGTTTCACTATCCAACCTGAATCAACTCCCTGGTAAATGAGGTCAAGAGCCTGTGACCATCTGTGGTGACCAACACATTCTCCTCGATGCGCACGCCCCCTACACCTTGAATATAGACACCGGGCTCAACTGTAAAAGTCATACCGGGGACGAGTGGGGTGCCGTTGCCGGTCATCATCGACGGTTCTTCGTGTATTTCCAACCCGATCCCGTGACCGGTGCGATGGATAAAATATTGCCCATAACCGGCATCTTCGATGATTTGGCGCGCCGCTTCATCAATGGTGCTGCACGTATTGACCGGTTTTACTTCCGCAACCCCGGCCGCTGAAGCCGCGCGAACCGTTTGATACATCTTTTTCAGTTCGTCACTAATTTCGCCAACCGCAAACGTGCGGGTAATATCGGATGGATAATCATCAATGATTGCTCCCCAGTCGATAATCATCAGCTCACCATCCTGAATCGGCCGGTTAGTGGGCACGGCATGAGGGGAAGCGGCGTTAGGACCACTTGAGACGATTGGTCCAAATGAAACCCGATCTGAACCGGCATTCATCAGCTCCTGAGTCAGTAATACGGCGATTTGCTGCTCCGTCATCCCGATTTTAATTTGCGGCAGCAGTGCGGTCATTGCCGCCTCGGCCGTATCAACCGCCTTCTGCATCTTGGCCACTTCATCGGCATCTTTGACCAAACGCAGCCCGTTCAAAATGGGATCAGCATATTCGCGCTGAAGACCGGCCGCAAACTCTTCGAGCATATCCCATTCGAGCATGCGCATATACAGTTTTTCGACGGCAATCGTTTGACCGGCCAGATTCAAAGCCTGGCAAGCTTGCTGAAACGCCCCCATGTACCCTTCCCCATCCCCCCAGGCAAAGATGCGTTCGGCCTGAAGACCGGCCGCGGTGGCTTTGGGTGCTTCAAGCAGCGGAATAATAACCGCGGGATCGCCACTCTGTGGCACGAGCAGCACAAGCGGCCGTTCACTGAGATGGGTGTGCATCCCGCTTACATAAAGCAGATTGGGACCTGGCATAAGCGCCATGGCGGCCAAATTTTGTTTTTTAAGTTGGGTTTGAATGGCTGCGAGACGGTGTTTGTTCATGAAAACCTCGGAAAATGATCAATAATCAATGGCCGATAGTCAATGATCAATGACAATATTTAATTGCTAGTGGCTAATTGCCAATTGCTAATAGCTAAACGCTTTTAGCCCCATAAATCTTCAACCTAAAACGTTGAGATAGACAATGTCAGATGTCAACACAAGCATACCTGCCAGATTGGTACGATCAACTTTGCTATTTAACGTCTCATTTGTTGGGGACAAAAAAAGAGATTGCAAATGATAACTTACAACCTCTCTTCATTAATTATTGACAATTGATTAATGACAATTAACCATTTTTAGCAATTAGCAATTAGCAATTAGCAATTAATTACTCTTCCTTCCCCACCGTCACCGTAATCCCATCCACCTTGGTTACCCGCACTTTGTCCCCTTTATCCAGCGGTTCATCCGCTTCTGCCCGCCACAAAGAGCCATAGACAAATACGGTTCCGGCATAGTTAGAGCCATCTTTATTAAACAGAGAGCGGGTATGACCGACTTTGCCCACCAAACCTTCCTGGCCGGAAAAAGGCTGTTTGCGCTGAATGGCCAACCCTTTACCGCCAATAAACAGGCTCATCCCGGAGGAAGCCAGCCCGATTAAGATCGCTGCCGGCCACGAGAGGCGAGCAAACTCCGGGGTAGCGGGCGTATTAAACAAAATGAGGAAGCCGGCCACCAGGGTAATGGTGCCGGTAACCGACAGCGCCCCATAGGTTGGGGTAAACAGCTCCATCAGAAGCAACACAAAACCGGTCAGGATCAACGCCAGGCCGATAAAGTTTACCGGCAGCTGACCCAAACCATAAAGGGCCAGGGCGATACACACAAAACCGATAAAACCGGCTACCCATCCGCCGGGATTAGAAAATTCAAAGATGATGGCCTGGACGCCCAGACCGATTAAAGCGGAAATAAAGATGGGGTTCATCAAAATTGAGGCCAGCTGGAAGAGGATGCTTTCCACGGAGGTCATCGGCCGGGTAATAACTTCCGCATCGGCCGTATTGAGCACCACTTCTGCCCCGTCAACCGCAACCGTTAAACCATCAAGTTGGGTCAACAGGTCGGTGCGATCGTCAGCCACGGCGTCAATCAACCCCAAGGCCAAAGCTTCTTCACCAGTGACCGCTCGTGCCTCTTCCACCATCGCTTCCGCTACCGCCTGAGCTTCTCCGCCTTTGTTTTCCGTCAAATTGCGCATCACCGCTTTTAAATCTTCAACCGCTTTGCGATAAAGGGTTTCGGCAATATCCTCTCCGGTGGCTTGGACCGGGGAAGCGGCCCCCATCACCGTTTCCGGAGCCATGCCGGAGGCGTGACCGGCCAGGGTAATGACGCTGCCGGCCGAGGCCGCTTGCGCGCCGGTAGGCGTAACGTAAACAATAACCGGAATGGGGGCGTTGCGGATCAGCTGGACGATGTTGAGCGTGGCGTCAATCGCTCCACCAGGGGTATCTAATTCGATCAGTAAAGCTTGCGCGCCGTTCCGTTCTGCATCCGCCAGCCCGCTGGTGAAGTAGTTGGTCATCGCCTGATTTACCGGACCATCAATGGTTAAGACGTAGACCGGGCCATCGGCTGCTCCAAACGCGGTCGATCCACTCCATAACAAAACCCCCAAAATGAAAGCAATGATTCCGGAAAAGAGATTTTTCTTCTTCATGAGATTAAACATTTAATGGTCATTATTCAACGGTCAATAGTCAATTATCAATTATTTTCATTGACAATTGATTATTGACCATTAACCATTAATTATTTACTTAGATTGTTTGGGGGAGAACGACAAAAAACTCGCTGCCTTTACCAGAGGTGCTTTCGACCCATACGCGACCTCGGTGGCGGTCAACAAGCTCTTTGACAATAGACAGCCCTAATCCCATCCCTTCATGATGACGGCGCATGTGTCGCTCGACCTGATAAAACCGGTCAAAGATGCGCTTCTTCTGATCATCGGGAATCCCGATCCCGGTATCACGCACGTAAATCCAAATTTCATCATCGCGCAAGGCTGCGCCAACATCGACCCGGCCGCCGGCCGGAGTAAATTTGAGGGCGTTGTTTATCAGGTTGTCGATAATTAATTTGATCATTTTTGGATCGGCCAAGATCATGAGCTGGGGATTGGGCAGATGAAGCTTAAAGGTTAAATTTTTGGCTACGGCCAGCTCTTCGCGATCGTTCATGATGGTGCGAATCAGATCCGAGAGGTTAAATTCTTCGGCATCCGGATTTAATTCCCCACTCTCCACATAGCGCAGGTTAACCATATCCTGGATCAGGTTGCGCAGCTGGATGGCCGCTTTGAGGGTCATGTCGAGCTGTTCCGCCTGATCTCCCTGCGCCTGCTCTCGCAAATAGGAGACATAGCCGAGAATAACTGAAAGCGGGGTTCGCAGCTCGTGTGAGGCGAGGGCGATGAAGTCGCTTTTGCGCTGATCTAATTCGTTGAGTTGATCGTACGCTTCCTGCAGTTCCTCAAAGAGCTGAGCTTTGGTGATGGCTACCCCCGCCAGGTCGGCAAAGGTTGACAGCACGGCGATATCGACATTGTTAAAGCGGTCGGATACTTTGTTGATTGCTTCGATGACCCCTACCGGCTCTCCAGACCCATCATGCAGCGGCACGCCCAGGATTGAATCGGTTTTGAAATCGATATCAGCATCATAGTCGGGATTCCATGACTCCGTTTGACGCACGTCATCGATAATTTTAGGGGCATTCTCCAAAAAAATTGAGCCGGCAATGCTCCCTTTTAAAGGGACAGCTTTATTGAGAAGCTGTTCGGAGGCCTCCCCTACGATCGCTTTAAAGCGCAATTCTCGGGTTGCCTGATCAAAAAGGAGGACGGAAATCCCTTCCGAATTAAGCAGCTCAGCCGCTTCATGAATGATCTGCTGCAACAGATCGTTCATATCGGTTGTTGAATTTAGTTTGCGGCCGACCTCGATAATGCGAGTCAGGGTTTCTGGAGAAATTGAGAACGACTGTGAACGATCCATAGAAAAAAAATCCTGCTCACTCAGGATATGGTTAAAATAACCGCGTGTTGGCTACATTATAGGTTATTGCGCCAAAATAATAAACCGGCACCGCCCTTCAGGTGCTAATTCTAGAGTTATGATTGTGGAGAAGATCTCATTTTAAGTTGCTATTCATAATCATAACGCTCATGTACCGGATAAGCTTAGCATGAGTTGCGATTTGATTAGCATAGGAAATCGGTCCTGAAAATCATACGTTGTTCATGACGATTTTCCTGTATAGTTCAATACGATGGAAGCAGTTAGCCTTTATATTCACATCCCTTTTTGCCAATATCGCTGTTCTTACTGCGATTTTAATACCTATACTTCCCTTTCTGATTTGAAACCGGCGTATACAGACGCCCTGGTGCGGGAAATTGCCGAGGTCGCGGCCGGTCGTAACTTGATCGCCCAAACGATCTTTTTTGGCGGGGGAACCCCATCTCTCATGCCTCCCCATCTGCTGAAAAAAATATTTGAGCAAATCCACCGCTCCTTCACGCTGATGCCGGAAGCGGAAGTGACGATGGAAGCCAATCCGGAAACGGTTGATAAAGATTATTTGACGGCGGTTCAGGAGTTGGGCGTCAATCGGATTAGCTTTGGCGCCCAAAGTGCCGTAGCCAGCGAGCTGGCGATTTTGGGGCGGGAACACACTTTTGAGACGGTTCGCACGGCGGTCTCTACGGCTCAGGCGATAGGCCTGACCAATCTCAATATCGACCTGATTTATGGGGTGCCTGGGCAAACTTTAGAGAGCTGGCGAAGCAGTTTAGAAGCGGCCGTCGCTTTGGCCACCCCCCATTTGAGCCTGTACTGCCTGACAATCGAGCCAGGAACGCCGATGCAGCGCTGGCTTCATGGCGGGGAAATTGAACCTCCGGATCCCGACCTGGCGGCCGATCAATACGAATTTACCTGTGAATTTTTAGAGCGGCACGGTTTTGAACATTACGAAATTTCAAACTGGGCCAAACCGGGTTTTAGCAGCCGCCACAATTTGGCTTATTGGTACAACGAAAATTATTTGGGGTTTGGGGCGGGGGCTCATGGACACGCGGCCGGAACGCGTTACGCTGGGGTTCGTCAGCCCCGCGCGTATATTCGACGGTTGACCGACAACGAGCACAGCCCGCTTGATTATCCTCTATCGGCCGCCACGGCAGACCATACGCGGCTGTCGACGGCTGAGCAAATGTCCGATACGGTTATTATGGGGCTGCGTCTGCTGCAGGAAGGAGCCACCGATAAGCGCTTTCGGGAGCGGTTTAACACTTCTTTGCCGGAAGCGTTTGGCGAAACCCTCTCCCAGCTATACGAAATGGGGCTGCTGGCCTGGTCTGATCAACAGCAAGCGCTTAAGTTAACCCGCAAAGGCTGGTTTTTGAGCAATCAGGTGTTCAGACACTTTGTTTGAGACTCCCAAAAAAGTCCTGAGTCCTGAGTTGAAAGTCCTGAGCGGGTTGAACATGATTGGGACTTGACAAGGGGGGAAAATGGGTTTACGTTGCGGCATCACCCATCACCCATCACCCATCACCCATCACCCATCACCCATCACCCATCACCCATCACCCATCACCCATCACCCATCACCCATCACCCATCACCCATCACCCATCACCCATCACC
>JASJCR010000087.1 GCA_030065875.1 Ardenticatenaceae bacterium
CGGAGCAGATCGGGAGCCGGGAGCGGTTTTTCGATTTGGGCTTGGATTCGCTGATGGCGATTGAGCTCAAGCAGCAGTTAGAGCAGGGGTTGGGGCGCACGCTGCGCGCTACGCTGATGTTTGATTATCCCATGGTTGAGGCGTTGACGGACTATCTTCTCGAACATCTCGATCTCAACCAAGAGCAGGAGGATGCGATGGAAGCGGAAATCAATCAATTTGAAGCAGAAATTGCCAGTTTGTCGGAAGCGGAAGCGGAAGAAATGCTGCTAAAAGAGTTGGAGAAAACCGACTTCTAAATTCAATCCAGCGCTCAGGTCATCAAATCGGGAGTGTCTCTCGAATGATCAGAATGTGTGCTGAAACCAGGCTAGCGGAACAGGAGACAAAATGTCAGAAGATGGATCGACAATCAAACGTGCGTTAACCGCCCTCCAGGATACGCGGTCAAAGCTCGAAAAATTGGAAAGCGCTCAACGGGAGCCGATCGCCGTGATTGGCCTCGGCTGTCGCTTTCCCGGGCAGGCCAACTCGCCGAATCAATATTGGCAGCTGTTGCAAAACGGCGTAGATGCCATCAGCGAGGTGCCGCGGTCTCGTTGGGATATCAATGATTTGTACGATCCCAATCCAGAGACGCCCGGCAAGATGTACACGCGTCACGGTGGTTTTCTGGAGCGAGTTGATTTGTTTGATCCTCAGTTTTTCTCAATTTCTCCCCGGGAGGCGGCCAGTTTGGATCCGCAGCAAAGGCTTCTGCTGGAAGTGTCCTGGGAGGCGTTGGAACATGCCAACCTGGCTCCAGAGAAGCTTTTTGGCAGCCAGACCGGTGTTTTTGTTGGTATCACCGGTTTTGACTACATTCGCCCCCATTTTAATCAGGGATTGGAAAATATCGATGCTTACTTTGGAACCGGCATTACCCTGAGCGTGGCGGCCGGGCGACTCTCCTACTTCTTTGGGTTTACCGGACCCAGCATGTCGGTGGACACCGCCTGTTCTTCATCTTTGGTGACCGCCCATCTGGCATGTCAGAGTTTGCGCCAGAAAGAGTGCAATATGGCCCTGGTCGGCGGGGTAAACGTCATTCTGGCGCCGGAAATGAACGTCAACTTCTCCAAGGCGCGGATGATGGCCCCCGACGGCCGCTGCAAAACGTTTGACGCCAGCGCCAATGGGTATGTGCGGGGAGAAGGTTGTGGCATTCTGGTGCTCAAGCGTCTGTCAGATGCGCAGCGGGATGGGGACCAGGTTTTGGCTCTTATTCGCGGCTCGGCCGTCAATCAGGATGGACCCAGCGGTGGTTTGACGGTACCAAACGGCGTTTCGCAGCAGCGGGTCATTTCTCAGGCGCTGCGAAGCGGGGGGATAGAGCCGGATCAGGTGAGCTATATCGAAGCCCACGGTACAGGAACATCGCTGGGAGACCCGATTGAGGTAGAAGCACTGGGTGAGGTTTTTGGATCAGCCCGTAAAAAGGAAAATCCGCTGTGGGCCGGTTCTGTCAAAACCAACATTGGTCATCTCGAAGGTGCGGCCGGTATTGCCAGCCTCCTAAAAGTGGTTCTTATGGTGCAGCATGGACAAATTCCGCCGCTGCTGCACTTTAATTCACCCAACCCCCATATCAACTGGGATTCATCACCGCTGACGATCCCCACCTCACTGGTAGATTGGCAGGCCCAGGGGCAGCGAATGGCTGGGGTTAGCTCGTTTGGGTTTAGCGGAACCAATGCCCATATCGTTTTGTCCGAAGCTCCGCCGACTAATCTTCCTCCCTCAATTTCTGAGGTACAGAAGCGGCCGTTTCACACGTTGGCCCTTTCGGCCACAAAAGAAAGTGCCCTACAGGAGTTGGCCACCCGGTATCACCAATATCTCCACGATCATCCTGAGGTAAATATGGGTGATTTAGCCCATACGGCCAATACCGGCCGCTCCCATTTTCACCATCGGTTGGCTGTCACGGCTGCGGATACGGCCGAAATGCAGGAGAAGCTCGCTGCTTTTATCGACGGCCGCTCCGCAGAAGGCGTGCATGCCGGCAAAGTGCGCCGCGACCGTGGTCCCGCCCAAATCGCGTTTTTGTTTACCGGGCAGGGCGCACAATTTAGCGGCATGGGACGGTCCCTTTATCAAACGCAGCCTGTATTTCGCCAGGCCGTTGATCGATGTGCTGAAATACTCGATGATCATTTGGATCAAAATTTACTCGACGTTTGGTTTGCGTCCAAAGCCGAAACCGATTTGATCCATGAAACCGCCTACACCCAACCCGCTTTGTTTGCCCTGGAATATGCTCTGACTTCTCTGTGGCAGTCGTGGGGGGTTGAACCCACCTTTGTCATGGGGCACAGTGTCGGTGAGTATGTGGCCGCTTGTGTGGCGGGCGCAATGTCGCTTGAAGAAGGGCTTGTTTTGATCGCCCGAAGAGCTCAGGCGATGCAGGCACTGCCGCGTGATGCGGGGGCGATGGCTGCCATACTGGCCTCTGAGGAGCAGGTGCGATCATATATCGCTCCGTATGGCACTGATTTGTCAATTGCCGCTGTCAACGGCCCACGCAGCATTGTCATTTCAGGGATCCGGCAGGCGGTTGAGGATCTCGGTTCGCAGCTGGAGACAGAGCGGGTGCTGTTTCGGCCGCTGCAGGTTTCCCATGCATTTCATTCCGCCTTGATGGAGCCGATGCTTCCTTCGCTGGCTGAGGCGGCCAACGAGGTCACCTGGCACCCCCTGAAGCGGCCGCTTGTCTCCAATTTAACGGGGGAACTATTTGAACGTGGGCATCGCCTCGATGCCGCTTACTGGCAAAACCATACCCGACAGGCGGTCCAGTTTAAGAGCAGTGTAGAAACGCTTCTGGCGCAAAATGTGCGGCTGTTTTTAGAAATTGGTCCGCGCCCGGTGCTGTCGCGTTTGGGACAGCAGTGCCAGCAGGGTGAAGAAGCCCGCTGGATTCCTTCTCTAGTGTCTGGTCAACCGGATTGGGTGGCCATGATAAACGGCTTTAGCCAACTTTATGTCAATGGAGCGGATGTCAACTGGCATTCCTTTGATGCTGACTATACCTATCAAAAAGTAAAACTTCCCACTTATCCTTTCCAACGTCGACGGTACTGGATTCAAGGAGAAAACGAACTGATGGATGTTCAAGTGACAAAAAATAATGGGGAAAAACCTCAATCAGAAAAGCGGCCCGATCGCCAACAACAGCTTATTAAACTGACTCGATCGATGGTCGCCCAACTCCTGCGTCTGGAAGAGGCCGAGATTGACAGTGACAGCTCCTTGATGGAAATGGGTGCGGATTCCCTAATTTTGCTGGAGGCGATTCGCATTATCGAGAACCAGTTTGGTATCCAGGTGACCGTGCGGCAGATGGTGGAAGAGCTGACGACGATTGAAGCGCTGGCCACTTTTCTCGATCGCGAGCTGCCTGCGGATTGGCAGCAGCAGAGCGATCAAACCCCATCGGCTGGCGCGAATGTACCCTTTGACGCCAACCGCAGTTTTTATCGGCTGCAGTGGGAATCCTTGCCACAAATAATTAACCGTGAGACCCGCACCGGCGGGCAGTGGCTCATTCTCAACGATCAAACCGGCGTTGGGGAACAGTTAACCGAACATCTTCAAGGGCTGGGGCAGCAGGCCACGATCCTGAACCCGGGGGATGGGAAGATGTGGGAGCAAGAGATCCAGCAGGCGCTGGCCAATCTTTCCCCAGCATTGACCGGCGTGATTTACCTGGAGGGGTTAGATGCTGCCGCTGAGAGACAAAATGAAGGCGCTGCGGCCGTAGAGGCCGCCGTGGAATATCAGGTTATCCGCAGCTTGCGCCTGATTCAGATGCTGACTACCTTGGAGCAGCCGCAACGGCCAAAATTGTGGATTGTTACCCGAGGGGCTCAGCCGGTAACCCCCGGCGGCCCGGCCGTCAATTTACTGCAGGCGCCGCTGTGGGGTTTAGGGCGTACCTGTGCGGTTGAACACCCTGAAATCTGGGGTGGTTTGATTGATTTGGATCCTCAGGCTGGCATTGTCACCCCGCAGGTGGCGAGCTTACTCTTGGATTCAACAAGCCAAAAGCCGGTTGAAGATCAATTTGCAATTCGAGGACAGGCCGCTTTTGTCCCACGGC
This sequence comes from Ardenticatenaceae bacterium, assembly GCA_030065875.1. Lineage (GTDB taxonomy): Bacteria > Chloroflexota > Anaerolineae > Promineifilales > Promineifilaceae > WTJY01. The sequence goes on from JASJCR010000087.1 coordinate 4,142, forward strand.
TGGTGCGAGCGGCCGTGCCCGCTGAACAGCCGCTTCAGGTCCATGGGGATGGCGCGTATCTGATAACCGGTGGCTTGAAAGGGGTTGGCTTTACGGTCAGCCGCTGGCTGGCCCACAAGGGAGCTGGCCACTTAATTTTGCTTGGTCGAACCCCAATTCCGGAACGCCAACAGTGGGACGCCCTCCCCACTGATTCTAAATCATTTGTCCTGGTCAATCGCCTGCGGGAGCTGGAGAGGCTTGGGGCAACGGTGCATTACGCCGCAGTGGACGTTACTGATGAGCAGGCGTTTACCTCATTTTGGCGCTCCTGGTCGCAAAATGAATTTCCAGAAGTGCGAGGCATGATTCACTGTGCCTCGGTCTGGCAGGACCAGGCGGGTCAATCGCTGATTCGCACGCTGGGTCACCTCGATGGTCATGCCGTTCGGCAAGTCATGCGCCCCAAGGTGATTGGAAGCTGGTTGATTCAACAGCTTCAGGCCCGGAAACTACTTGATTTTTGCGTTTTCTTTTCTTCTGGAGCGGCGATGTTTGGCTCCGCCGGTCAGGGAAATTATGCGGCCGCCAATTTGTTTATGGATGTCCTGGCCCACAACCTGCGCGCCGAGGGTCAAGCAGCTTTAAGCATCAACTGGGGGGCGATTGCCGATATTGGATACGGCGGTCAGGAAGAAGGGCGACGAGTTCATGAACATTGGGAGGCGCGCGGGGTGGGTCGCATCCCGGCCGATCAGGTCATCAATTTGCTCGAACGGGCGCTGGCCGGGCAAGAGGCTCAGCTGGGGATTCTCAATATGGATTGGGAACGAATGAAGCAGGCCTATCCCCAGCTGCAGGATGCTGCCTGGGCTGCACGGCTGCTGCCGCGCATTGAACAACCAGCTTCATCTGTTGACGAGCCTGCCGTTATACAGATGGACTCGATTCAGCAGCCGGATCGACAGCCGGCGATCCGCCAAAAAATCTCTGAAACGTTGAGCCAACTTCTCCATTTGCCATTGGAGGAAGTTGATATTCATCTGCCGTTTTTGGAAATGGGGGCGGATTCGATTGTGTTGATCGACGCGGTACGCCACATTGAGAATAACTATGGTATACAAATCGCCATTCGCCAGCTGTTTGAGGAGTTGACCACCATTGAAGCGATGGCCAGCTATATCGATCGCTGTTTACCGCCCGACTGGGTCGATCCAAACGCGGTTGTGGCTGAACCGCAGCCGGCAGCTCCATCATTAGAAGAAACTGTTTCGCCGGTTGATCAAGCGGCACCACATGTCGAGTTAGGTCCTAAACCGTCACCTACAGAAGTGCACCCGCCTGCAGCTGCATCCCCGGCCAGCGACCTCGTTCCCTACCAGCCTCCTCAACAACAGCACACGCCGCAGCCTCAGCAACTTTATCAGCCGGTGGCTGGACCTCCCTCCAGCGGCATGGAACAGATCGTTCAGCAGCAGCTGCAAATTATGGCGCAGCAGCTGGCGCTGTTGGGTGGTGGACAGATTCAGCCTCAGGCTACACGGCCGGTTCCGACAGTGGAACAACCGCCTTCACCCCCCACCTCTCCTGCGCCGGTGACTCCAGCCACGGCCGTACCGACGACCAACGGCCAACATGCACGTAAGGTAAATGGAAATGGCTCGAGTCGTCATTCAGCCGGTCCATCAAACGTGAAAGACCGGCAAAAAGAGACGCAGGCGGCCGCCGCCGTCCTGCCCGCCTGGCAAGTATCAGAGATTCGGGCGCGCGGCCTTTCACCCCGCCAAAAACGACATCTGGAATCCCTGATCGAGCGGTTTGTACAGCGAACGGCCAAATCGAGAGCGTTCGCCGAGACCCACCGGCCGATCCTAACCGACAACCGCGCGTCGGCCGGATTCCGCTTCTCCACCAAAGAAATGCTCTACCCCATTGTTGGGGACCGCTCTCAGGGTGCCCATTTGTGGGATATCGACGGGAACGAATACATCGATATCACCATGGGGTTTGGGGTTCATCTATTTGGTCACAATCCGCCGTTTATCAAGGAGGCACTGGCCTCACAGATGGAGAGCGGCCTGCATTTGGGGCCGCAATCCCATCTGGCAGGTGAAGTGGCCCAGATGATTGCCGATATGACCGGCATGGAGCGGGTTGCCTTTTGTAATTCCGGTACCGAAGCGGTCATGACCGCTCTGCGGCTGGCCAGAGCCACTACCGGTCGAAGCAAAGTAGCGATGTTTGCCGGTTCTTATCACGGCCATTTTGACGGCACAATCGGCATGGCCCAAAACGGCAATCAGGAGCCGCAGGCCGTTCCGATTGCGCCGGGCACTATGCCCGGCATGCTGGAAGACGTTTTGATCATCAACTATGATGATCCGCAGTCGCTGGCGCTGCTGCGCCGCGAGGCGGCCGATCTGGCCGCGGTGCTGGTGGAGCCGGTTCAGAGCCGGCGGCCGGATTTGCAGCCCAAAGGATTTTTGCAGGAGCTGCGGACGCTGACCAAAGAAACGGGAGCAATTCTCATATTTGACGAAATGATCACCGGTTTCCGCATCCATCCGGGCGGTGCTCAGGCATGGTTTGACATCCAGGCAGATCTGGCCACCTATGGCAAAATTGTTGGCGGCGGGATGCCAATCGGCGTCGTGGCCGGCCGGGCTCAAATCATGGATGCTTTAGACGGTGGTCAATGGCAGTACGGCGACGCGTCTTACCCGCAGGCCGACACCACCTTTTTTGCCGGTACCTTTTGCAAAAACCCGCTGACGATGGCGGCCGCCCACGCGACGATGAGCTATCTCCAGACTCATTCACCGTCGCTGCAGGAAGCGGTCAACGACATGACCCGCACCCTGGCTGAGTCACTAAACTCATTTTTTGTGGCGGAAGGTGTTCCCATTCAAGTGGTTTACTTTGGATCTCTGTTCCGCTTCGCTTTTAACCGCAATTTGGATCTGCTCTTTTATCACCTGCTTGAGAAAGGGGTCTTTATCTGGGAAGGACGCAATTATTTCCTGTCGTCTGCCCACACGGAAGATGACGTGGCCTATTTGATTCAGGCGGTTAAAGACAGCGTTGAGGAGCTGCGAGCCGGCGGTTTCCTGCCGCCAAAAGAAGGGCAGCCGAACATTGATGAAGATGCACCGCTAAAAGTAATTTCGCGCCCGTTTCCGGCCGCCCAGCGCACACTCAAAGCCCCGATTACCCACACCATTAACGGTCATGGTGGAGAGGCTCAGAAGGCGGCCAATCCGGCCGAAAAACAGGCGTTTTGGGGATGGCGACAGCCAAAACAGGCGGCTAAGTATGGTGGTCAAACCCGCCTTTCCCGGCCGGCTCCCATGACCCGGTCTGCGACAGATTTGCAGTTTAGCCTCTTTTATTTTGGCCGATATGAATCTGAATATCGGGCTGACAAATACGATTTGCTCATTGAAGGAGCCAGGTATGCCGACCAGCACGATTTTACGGCGATCTGGGCGCCGGAACGTCACTTTCATTCATTTGGCGGATTCTCCCCGAACCCATCGGTGATTACGGCCGCCCTGGCCCGAGAAACAAAACAGATACAGCTGCGCGCCGGCAGCGTGGTTTTGCCGATCCACCACCCAATTCGCATCGTTGAAGAGTGGTCGGTGGTTGACAATTTGTCAGGCGGCCGAGTCGGATTGTCCTTTGCCTCTGGCTGGCATCCGGATGATTTTGTCTTTGCCCCACACGCCTTTGGCAATCATCGGGAGTTGATGTTTGAAGGGATTGACATTATTCATGCCTTATGGCAAGGAGAAACCGTCAAGGTGCCCAGCGGCAGCGGCAAAGATGTAGACGTCAAGGTTTTTCCCTCACCGGTGCAGAGTGAACTGCCGATCTGGATCACGGTGGTCAACAACCCAGACACCTATCGTCGTGCAGGAGAAATTGGTGCCGGCGTATTAACCAACCTGATGGGGCAGTCGATTGAGGATTTAGACAAAAACATTCAAATTTATCGGGCTGCCCTGGCCGAAAACGGATACGATCCGCAAGATGGCCACGTCACTGTGCTGCTCCATACCTATATCGGTGAAGATGCGGAACAGATTCGCGAGGAAGCCCGCCAGCCTTTCTATCAATACCTGATGTCTTCGATCGGGATTTTCAAGAGCCTGATTAAGAGTCAGGGGTTGGAAATCGATCTGGATCGACTGAGTGATGACGACCGAGAGTACCTGCTCTCGATGGCTTACGAGCGCTACATCAACTCGACGGCCCTGATTGGCTCACCGGAGACCAGCGCGCCAATTCTGGAGCATTTAATGGGCATCGGGGTGGATGAAATCGCCTGCTTTATCGATTTTGGGGTTGAGAAAGAGCGTGTTTTGCACAACCTGCCCCATTTGAACGCCGTGCGTGAACAATTTCAGGGGCGCAAGGTGGCCCCGGAACGACGGGAAACCCCGCAGCTTGAACCCGCACCTTCAGCAGAAAGAGAGATTGAATCACTGCCCACCTGTCCATTAACTCGAGGGCAAAAACAGCTGTGGGTCCTGTCGCAAATGGGTGAAAACGGCTCGCTGGCCGGCTATCCGTCTTTTGCCATCCAGATGAAGGGCCCGCTCCAGATTTCGGCCGTCGAGCAGGCGCTGCAGACGGTGGTTGATCGCCACGAGGCGCTGCGCACCGTTATCGATCGAGACGGTCAATATCAGATTGTTCAGCCGGCGGTCAGTATAGAGCTGCCCTTGATCGATCTAACCGGCACGCCCAATCAGTCACAGGAGGAGCGGGTCACCACCTGGCTAGATGGCGATTCGCAGGAGCCTTTTGATCTGGTGAAGGGGCCGCTTATTCGGGCCAACCTGCTCCGTCTGGAGCCGGATGATCATGTGTTGATCGTGACGACGCACCACATTGTCAACGATGGTTTTTCAATTGGGGTGATTTTAAAAGAGATCAACGAAATATACTCGGCCACCTGTCAGGGACAGGCTGTGGAATTAGAAGCGCCAATGCAGTACCGCGATTACGTGGCCAAGCTTGACGGGTTAAAACAATCGGGCGAAATGGCCCAGCATGAACAATACTGGGTTGAAAAGTTTGCTGATGCGGTCCCCATACTCGACCTGCCGCTGGATCGTTCGCGACCCCATATCAAAACATTTGCCGGCGGCCGTCACTCATCTCAGATCGATAGTGATCTAAGCCGCAAAATCATCAAGGTGAGCGGCAAACATGGGTGCACCCTCTTCATGACCTTGCTCGGGGCCTATATGGCCATGCTCCATCGCCTGTCCGATCAGGAGGAAATTGTGGTGGGGATACCGGCCGCCGTGCGACCTTTTGAGGGAAGCGAAAATTTGATCGGCTACTGCACCAACCTGCTGCCGATTCGCAGCTCACTCAAAGAGCAGGAGACGTTTGCCGACTATCTCAAGGGATTCCGCGGCTCTCTGCTATCGGATTATGAGCATCTGGCCTATCCGATTATTTCTCTCACGGAGAAACTCAAGCTGTGGCGGGACGTCAGCATGTCGCCTTTTGTGTCGGCAATTTTCAACCTGGAAAGACGTATTCCCGTTCCAAACATGTACAACCTCGAAGTTAGCTGGTTTGCCCAGCCGATTACCTCGGCCGGCTTTGAGCTTGATCTCAACGTGACCCGCATCGAAAACGGCAAGCTGGTTTTGGAATGGAATTACAACAGGGACATATTTGATCAGGACACCGTGGTGCGCTGGGATCGTTTTTATCACAAGCTGCTCAACGAAATCGTGATGGACATCGACCGGCCGGTGAGCCAAATCTCGCTGCTTAGCGAGAGTGAAGCGGCCGAGCAGCTGACGGGCTGGAATCAAACGAGTCAGCCGCTGCCGGAGGGGCAAACCCTGATTACCCTCTTTGAAGAGCAGGTGACCAAGACCCCCGATGAAACCGCCGTCCTTGATCGATCTTCATCGCTGACTTATCGCGAGTTAGACGAACAGGTGAACCGGTTCGCCCATTATCTTCGGGAACAGGGTGTAGGATCCGACAGCGTGGTGGCCATCTACCTGCCGCGTTCGGTGACGATGATGACCGCCCTGCTGGGTGTGTTGAAGGCGGGGGGAGCGTATCTGCCGCTTGATCCGACCTATCCGGCCGAACGACTGGGCTTTATGCTCAGCGACAGTCACGCCCAGCTGCTGATCTCAACTGAGGCTTACCAAGACGTGGTCAAGGAGATCGCCGGAGATACCGCCGTCGTAGAGCTGGAAGGCGTGGCTGACGTTCTGGCAGACGCCGCTGTTTCCGCCCCTCCTTCGAGAATCGAAGCGGATCATCTGGCCTATGTCATTTACACCTCCGGATCAACCGGAACGCCCAAGGGGGCCATGATCACCCATCGCGGATTGGTCAATTATCTCCTATGGGCGACCGCTGAATATGCGGGAGGAGATTCACTGGTTCACTCCTCAGTTGGCTTTGATGCCACCGTTACTAGCCTTTATGTGCCGCTCCTTGCAGGGCAGGCCGTTCATTTATTGGCTGATGACGAACCGCTGGAAGCGCTTCGAGAAGCGCTAAGCGGAGAGCACGCATACGGTTTGATCAAAATTACCCCCGCTCATCTGGACGCCCTAGCCCAGCTTTTGCCTGCGAAAGTATCCGCTGCCCGGCCGACCGTGGTTATTGGCGGGGACGCGCTTACCGGGTCTACCCTGTCTTTCTGGCAGCGCCATTTTCCCAAGGCTACGCTGGTGAACGAATACGGGCCAACGGAAACGGTCGTCGGCTGCAGTATCTACACGGTGCCGGGCGACAATGCGATTTCGGGGCCGGTTCCCATCGGCCGGCCGATTTCCAACACTCGTTTGTACGTGCTGGACCGGCATCAGCAGCCGGTGCCGATTGGGGTGCCGGGCGAACTGTACATTGGGGGATTGGGCGTGGCTCGCGGATACCTGGGCCGGCCGGGTTTAACCGCCGATAGGTTTGTGCCGGATCCCTTTGGCGAGCAGCCGGGTGCGCGCATGTACCGCTCAGGAGATATCGTCCGGGCGCTGGCTGACGGCACGCTGATATATGTCGGCCGCCGGGACAATCAGATAAAGCTGCGCGGTTTTCGCATCGAGCTGGGTGAAATTGAAGCCGCTTTGATGACGTTGGATGAGGTGCACGAGGCAGTGGTAGAGCTTCGTGAAGACCGGCCGGGAGACAAGCGTCTGGTCGCTTACCTGGTTGGAGGGAAAGCCCTGACACCGGCCGGCCTCTATACCGCCCTGCAGCCCAAACTGCCGGCTTATATGATCCCCACCGCGTTTGTCGAGCTGGCCGAACTGCCACTGAACGAAAATGGGAAGGTGGACCGTTCCCAGCTGCCGGTGCCCGGTATTGAGGCTTTGGGTGCCCAGGAGGCATATGTTGCTCCGGAAACGCCGACTGAAATCGCCCTGGCTGAAATTTGGTCTGAGGTCTTGGGATTGAAACAAATCGGCGTTCACGACGATTTCTTCCACCTGGGTGGACATTCACTATTGGCCACCCAAATTATTGCTCGAATACGCGAGACCTTCCAGGTTGAGCTAGAGCTACCTCTGATTTTTGAGTCGAGGACAATTGCTTCAATGTCGCAGGTGATTACGGCCGAAGAAATGACACAGGTCGATGATGATTTGCTGGCTCAGATCTTGAGCGAAGTAGATGAGCTGTCTGATGAAGAGGTGATGCAGCAGCTGCTGGCTGATGAAAGGGATGAAGGGTAAAGCAAAGGCATGGACAGTCGTTTAAAGCTACTCGAATCGCTGCCGCCTGAAAAGCGGGAGCTGGTTCTCAAAAAACTTCGCCGGCAGAAAAAGGAGCAGGCGGCCGTCATTCCGGCCGTGGTGCCGGTCGATCGCGACCAAATCCACCCGCTCTCTTTCGCTCAGCAGCGGCTTTGGTTTTTGCACCAGCTCGATCCTGAGAATGTCGCTTACAACATGCCGGTGGCGATTCGCCTGAGCGGAACGCTCAATCGGCAGGCGCTGCAGGACGCATTGACAGAAGTGGTGCAGCGGCACGAGGCGCTCCGTACGATCTACCCGTTTAGAGATCAGCAGGCGATTCAGAAGATTTTGCCGCAGGGATCATTGCCAATCAATCTGGTTGATCTCAGCGATCGGCTGCCGGAGACGCAGGAAGCGACCGTCAGAGATCGGGCCCGGGAAGAAGCACAGCGGCCGTTTGATTTGGCGCATGGCCCGCTGCAGAGGGCGCTGCTGATGCGTCTCAATCCGGAAGAGCATATTTTATTGCTCTCCATGCATCACATCGCCTGTGATGGGTGGTCAATTGGCATTTTGATTCGCGAACTGAGCCTGCTTTATGCCGCTTTTGCCTCAGGAAACCCATCACCGCTGCCGGTGGTGCCCATTCAGTATGTCGACTTCGTCCACTGGCAGCGAGAGTGGCTCTCGCAGGAACGGGTTAATGCCCAGCTCTCGTATTGGAAGGACACCTTGCAGGGTGCTCCGCAAATGCTTCACCTTCCCACCGATCGGCCGCGTCCCGCCATGCAGACCTTTTACGGCAGCGTGCGGCGGTTTCATTTTGACCAATCGCTGGCGATTAAGCTGGAGGCCGTTAATCGCCAAACCGGGGCCACCCCTTTTATGAGCCTGCTGGCGACATTTGTGGCCCTTCTCTATACCTATACCGGTCAGACCGATATTCTGGTAGGAACCCCGGTTGCCAACCGGCACCACAAGGCGCTTGAATCGGTGATCGGCTTTTTTGTCAACACGCTGGTTTTGCGCAGCCGCTTCCAGCCCCACTTCACCTTTGGTGATCTTTTGGCATGCGTTCGCCAGAGTGCGCTGGACGCGTTTTCCAATCAGGACATTTTATTTGAAAGGCTGGTAGAAGAGGTCCAGCCTGAGCGCAACCTCAGCACATCCCCCCTTTTCCAGGTGATGTTTGTGCTGCAAAACACGCCCGTGAACGCTTTTGAACTGCCGGGCGTCCATCTTGAGTTGCTGGAAACGGAGCACACGACCGCCAAATTTGATTTGACCCTTTTTATCACGGAAACCGAGCCGGCGCTTAGCGGATGGTTTGAGTACAACAGCGACCTGTTTGACGAAGCCACCATTGAGCGCCTGATCGCTCATTTTGAAAGGCTGCTGCGTCTGGTCACGACCGATATCGATCAGCCGCTTCACAGCCTGCAGCTTCTGAGCCCGGAAGAAATCACCCGGCAGCTTGTGAGCTGGAACGCGACAGATTATCCGCGGCCGGAAGCAAATACCTGGCTGGATATTTTTGAGGAGCATGTCGAGCGGTCCCCTTTGGCCGTGGCCGTGTGGGACAAAAACGAGACGTTGAGCTATGAGGAACTCGACCGGCGAGCGAACCGTCTGGCCCATCACCTGCAAAAGATTGGGGTGAAGCCGGATACCCTGGTTGCGCTTTGCCTGCCCCGGTCGGTCAACATGATGGTCATGCTTCTGGGCATTCTCAAGGCAGGCGGGGGATATTTGCCCCTAGATCCGACCTATCCGGCCGAGCGGCTGAACTACATGATGCGCGACAGCCGAACAAACCTGCTTCTAACCGACAGCCGCGGTCATCGAGTGGTTGAGCGGTTTGTGGGTGCCGAAACACGGGTGGTCGTTTTGGAAGAAATTACCGATATTTTGGCGGTTGAAAGCGCCCATCGACCCGAGCGACACACCCATGCGGATCACCTGGCTTATGTCATTTACACGTCTGGATCAACCGGAATGCCTAAGGGGGCAATGATCGCTCACGGCAGCCTGATCAACTACCTGATTTGGGCCGCGGCCGAATACAATGCCGCAGCGGGGGATTCTCTGGTTCATTCTTCGATAGGATTTGACGCCACAATTACCAGTTTGTTTGCCCCGCTCATGGTGGGACGCGGGGTTCATCTGCTGCCGGAAGAGGAACCTGTGGCTGCCCTTTGTGCCGCTTTGCAGGGGGAAACCCGCTATGGATTAATCAAAATCACGCCGGCCCATTTAGAGCTGCTTGCCCAGCTGCTGCCCGATCAGCCCTCAGCCATTGAGCCAGCGATTGTGATTGGGGGTGAAGCGCTGATGGGCGGTACCATTCGCTTTTGGCAGAAAAATTTTCCCCGGGCCCGTTTGGTTAACGAGTATGGGCCGACCGAAACCGTGGTAGGGTGCTCTGTTTTCACCGCGCCTGAAGCGGCGATCAACGGGCCGGTACCGATCGGCCGGCCCATTGCCAATACCAGGCTATACGTACTGGACCGATTTTTAAAGCCGGTTCCGGTTGGGGTCTCAGGCGAGCTGTTTATCGGAGGGGCCGGCGTTGGGCGCGGATATTTAGACAGACCCCATTTAACTGCCGAAAAATTCTTGCCCGATCCTTTTGCCCGGGGGCCGGGCCAGCGTATGTATCGCACCGGTGATTTGGTAAAAGCCCGGCCGGACGGCACGCTGGTTTATATTGGCCGTCGCGACAATCAGATCAAGCTGCGTGGATTTCGCATAGAGCTAGGAGAAATTGAAGCTGTTCTGGTTGAACAGAATGGGGTAAATGAGGGTGTCGTCGTGCTGCGAGAGGACCGGCCGGGTGATCAACAGCTGGTCGCTTACGTGGTTCCGGAGCCGTCGGAGGACGTGACACCAAAGGGCCTTTATGACGCCCTGCAGGAGACCCTGCCCAATTACATGGTGCCGGCCGCATTTGTCATGTTAGATGACCTGCCGCTCAATGAGAACGGCAAGGTTGACAGGGCGGTGCTCCCGGCACCAGAACCGGATGCGCTGCGGGCGCAGGAGAAGTATGTGCCCCCGGAAACACCGATCGAGAGAGTTCTGGCTGAAATCTGGTCGGCGGTATTAGGTATCGATGAAATCGGGGTGCACGACAATTTCTTTCATTTGGGCGGTCATTCCTTACTGGCCGTTCAGATTACAACGCGCATCCGTGAAGAGCTGTATGTCGAACTGCCCATTCACAATCTTTTTATGCGGCCGACGATTCACGAGCTGGCTGAAAATATCCAGAATATTCGCTGGATGCTAAAAACCCTGCAGACGGTACCCGAATATAAGGTAGAAGATAGGGAAGAGTTTGCTTTATAGGCGTGTGAGAGAGGTATAAACGATGAATTCTGCAACAGATATCAAAACGCTATCAGTAGCTGAAAAAAAGGCGCTTTTGGCTCAGCTTCTCAGCAAAAAGAAAAAAGAGCCGATTTCCGCCCCGCTGTCCTTTACCCAACAGCGGCTGTGGTTTCTGGATCAGCTGCTGGGTGAGACGCCCAACTACAACATTCCGGCGGCCGTGCGCATTCGCGGGGCCATCCAGTATAAAGCCCTGGAGCGGGCTTTGAACGAACTGGTCATGCGCCACGAATCGCTGCGCACTACCTTTCCAACGGTAAATGATGAGCCGGTGCAGTCGATTGCGCCCCCGGATCCGTTTCAGCTGCCGGTTGAGGTGGTTGAAATATACGATGATCCGCTGGCTTATGTGCAGCGATTTGCGCATACCGAGGGGGAGCGACCGATGAACCTGGCTGAGGGGCCGCTTTGGCGCGCCAACCTGTTTAAGCTGGGGCCAAATGACCACGTTTTGTTTCTGGTCATGCACCACATTATTTCCGACGGGTGGTCGATGGGGGTATTTATCCGCGAGCTAACGATGCTGTACCTGGGATTTTCCAGGGGATTGACCAACACGCTACCAAAATTAAAGGTTCAGTATGCCGATTATGCTAAGTGGCAGCAGGATTGGTTTGAGGGGCCGGAACCCGCCAATCAAATTGAGTATTGGCAAAAGCAGCTGGCTGATGCACCGGACCTGCTGACGCTGCCTCTTGATTACCCGCGGCCGGCGGTCCAATCGTTTAACGGACAGGTCCATCGCTTTGTGCTGCCCGACCATCTGACCCAAAAAATAAGCCGGCTGAATCGACAGCTTGGCACCACGTCGTTTATGGTCTACCTGGCCGCTTTTTCGGTCCTGCTGGCTCGGTACAGCGGCCAAACCGATATCCTGGTGGGGACGCCCGTGGCCAATCGCAATCGGATCGAGCTGGAGGCGCTGATCGGTTATTTTGCCAACACCCTGATCATGCGAACCCAGCTGGCGGATAATCCGACTTTTATGACCTTGATCGAGCGGGTCCGCAACATCGCCCTTGATGCCTTCGCCAATCAGGAAGTTCCGTTTGAAAAAATCGTTGAAGCGCTGCAGCCGGTGCGTAATTTGAGCCACTCGCCGCTGTTCCAGGTTATGCTGGTCTTGCAAAACGCTCCTGCAGGTGAGTTGAGCTTACCGGGTTTAGAGATGACCTCGGTTGATTTTGAGCATACAACCGCCAAGTTTGATCTGCTGCTGACTCTGGCGGAAGATAATGGAAAGATGGTGGGAGCTCTCGAATACAACAGCGATTTATTTGCGGCCGATACCGCCAAACAGATGGCGCGGCATTTTGAAGCGCTGCTGTCTCAGCTGCTCGACACACCAGAACGGCCGGTGCTGGACGTACCGATCTTGCTGCCGGCTGAGAAGCGCCGGCTGAGCGAATGGAATGAGACCCGAGTGCCCTATCCGGCGGATGTGTGTCTGCACGATCTGGTCACCGCTCAGGCCAGACGCACTCCTGAAGCACCGGCCGTGGTCATGGGAGATGAGCGGCTGACCTATCGCCAGCTAAACGAGCGAGCAAACCAGGTGGCCCACTACCTGCAGCGTTTTGGTATCGGGCCGGATCGCTGTGTCGGGGTTTTTATGGAGCGTTCGCTAGATATGGTTGTGGCCCTGCTGGCCGTTTTAAAGGCGGGTGGGGCATATATTCCCCTCGATCCAGGTTATCCGGAAGAGCGGTTGGGATATATGCTCGACAACAGCCAGGTGGCGGTGGTCTTAACCAGCGGCCGCCTGAAGCCAGCGCTCACCCATTTGCTGCTTGATCCGGAGGCCGTGGCCATTTTATGTCTCGATCAGGAGTTGGAAGCGGCCGCTGATTTGCCGCTCACCGAGCCCGAGAGCGAGGTCACGCCGGAAAATCTGGCGTACGTTTTGTATACCTCCGGTTCTACTGGACAGCCCAAAGGGGCGATGCTGCCCCATCGCGCGATCGTCAACCACATGCAGTGGTTTCAAAACCGCTTCCAGCTTGACGCGCGTGATGTGGTGCTGCAAAAAACCCCCTTTAGTTTTGATGCCTCGGTGTGGGAATTCTATGCCCCGCTGCTGGTGGGTGGCGTGCTGGCGTTGGCGGTGCCGGATGGCCATCGCGACGGCGCCTACCTGGTGGAAGCGATTCAAAAGCACCGCGTGACCGTCATACAGCTCGTGCCGACCCAGCTGCAGCTGCTGCTGAGCGAAAAATCGTTTGCTGACTGTCGTTCCCTGCGCTACGTATTTTGCGGCGGAGAAATATTGCCGCGCGATTTCCAGCGTCGTTTTGAAGCGCTTTTGCCGGCCGACCTGATTAATTTATATGGACCAACCGAAGCGTGCATCGACACCACGTACTGGGTTTGCAAACGAGGGGAAGAGCGAGGTGCGATCCCCATTGGCCGCCCGATCGACAATGTCCAGCTTTATGTCCTGGATGAGAAACGAGCGTTGACCCCGATTGGCATTCCTGGTGAACTTTATATCAGCGGGGCGGGTCTGGCCACCGGCTACCTCAACCGGCCCGATTTGACCGAAGGCCGCTTTGTGCCCCATCCCTTTTCGGCCGCACCGGGCGAGCGTCTTTATCGAACCGGTGACCTGGTCCGCTTTCGACACGACGGCGCGCTGGAGTTTCTCGGCCGCCTCGACGATCAGGTCAAGCTGCGCGGATTCAGAATTGAGCTGGGAGAAATTGAGTCGGCCCTGCGTCAGCATCCCGGGGTGCGCGAAGCGGCGGCAGCGGTCTGGACGTTTGATGCGGAAGATAAGCGGCTGGCGGCTTACCTGGTGGTCGAGGATGTGGAAAATGAACCGACCGTGGAAGAACTGCGCAGCTACCTGCAGGATCAACTTCCATCTTACATGGTCCCAACCCTCTTTACCTGGCTCGATTTTCTGCCGCAGACCGCCAACGGGAAGATCAACCGGCGCGCGCTGCCGGAGCCGGATCGTTCGCGCCAGCTGCAAACCGAATTTGTCGCTCCACGGACCGCCATGGAGTCGACGCTGGCCGACATCTGGGCAGAAATTTTGAAGGTGGAGCAGGTGGGCGTCCACGATAACTTCTTTGATTTGGGCGGACACTCGCTTCTGGTGGTGCAGTTTGTAGCCCGCCTGCGGGATGAACTGCTCATCGAGCTGCCGATACCAACCCTTTTTATTCGCCCCACTATCTCCGAGCTGACTGAGAATATCCACAACATCCAGCAGACGCTAGAAAAAATCAATGCTGCGCCAGAAGTGATGATTGACAATCGAGAGGAAATCACATTATGAAAACGACAGACGAATTTTTATTTGATCTGACAAAAAGGGATATCAAGATCTGGATCGACAAAGGTCAGCTCTGCATCAATGCACCCAAGGGCGCGATAACCCCGGAAATTCATGCGGAACTCCAGGAGCGCAAGTCGGAAATCATGCAGTTTTTGCACACGAGCGAGCAGGCTGCGCAGGCCAAGGAACCGATTCATCCGGTGAAGCGGACTGAAAATATGCCTCTTTCTTTTGCTCAGCAGCGGCTGTGGTTTCTGGATCAGCTTGAGGGTGGCGGCCCAGCGTACAACATTCCGGTAGCTTTCAAGATGCGCGGGCGGTTTCACAAAGAACTTCTCGATCGCTGCCTAAGTGAGATTGTGGCTCGGCACGAAATATTGCGCACCGTTTTTCCGACGGTAAACGGGATGCCGGTGCAAAAAATTCTCCCGGCCAATCAAGTAAATCTCGATGTGGTTGATTTGTCTCACCTGCCGCCCCAGGTACAGGAAGACACCATTGCCGAGACCCTGCAAAATGACGCTTCACGGCCGTTCGACCTGGCCGATGGCCCGCTGTGGCGCACGTCCCTACTGAAGCTTGACGAAGAAACGTTTATCTTCTCCCTGGCCATGCATCACATTATTTCGGACGGCTGGTCGATGGGAATTTTTGTCCGTGAAGTGACCACCCTATACGCCGCTTACGTTGAACAGAAAGCTCCCCAACTGGAGGGGCTGTCTATCCAGTATGTTGATTTTGCGGTCTGGCAGCGCAACTGGTTGACCGGTGATGTTTTGGAGCGTCAGATTGAATACTGGCGCAGTAAGTTGAGCGGCGCACCACCGGTGCTGGAACTGCCTACAGACCGGCCGCGACCGGCCGTCCAGACTTTTGCCGGCGGAATTTATCCCTTCGAGTTAGGGCCCGAGCTGTCGCAGCTGATCCGCACGTCAAGCGAGGATGCCCAGATTACCCTGCTGATGTATCTGCTGGCCGCCTACGCTATCCTGCTGGCTCGCTACAGCAACCAAACCGATCTGGTAATCGGCACCCCGATCGCCAACCGCAGCCGCCGCGAAACGCATCCCATCATCGGCTTTTTCCTCAACACGCTGGCGCTGCGCATCAATCTCGACGGTAATCCCACGGTCGAAGAGATGCTTGCCCGAGTCAAACACACATTTTTTGAGGCACAGACGTATCAGGATTTGCCGTTTGAGCGGCTGGTTCAGGAAGTGCAGCCGGAAAGAACGGCCAGCTACATGCCCCTGTTTCAGGTGATGTTTGTGTGGCAGCACGTTTCAAATCAGGAAACGATCACACTGCCTGATTTACAGGTCAACCGCATTGAGGCCGAAAATACGGCGACTAAATTTGACCTGGTGCTGGCAATCGAGGAAACCGAGTCAAATATCAGCGGCCTGATGCGCTACAAAACTGAGCTTTTTGACGAAGAGACGATTGACCGCATGATTCAGCATCTCCTCCGCTTAATCAGGCTGATGGCTCAAAATCCAGAACGGCGAATTTTGGATTTACCCATGCTCGACGAGGCGGAAGCCCATCAAATTGTGACGGGATGGAACCAGACGCAGGGGGATTTGCCGCGCGATGTCTGTTTACATCAGCTGTTTGAGGCTCAGGCTCGCAAGACTCCCGATGCGGAAGCGGTGGTTTTAGACGGGGTGCGATTGAGCTATGCTGAGCTAAACGATCGAGCGGAACGGCTGGCCACTTACCTGCAGCAGTCGGGAGTTGCCCATGGCGATCTTGTTGGAGTTTGCCTGGAACGGTCGCTGGCTATGATCACGGCCGTCCTGGCCATACAAAAATGCGGGGCGGCGTATGTCCCACTGGATCCGGCTCATCCCCCGGCTCGCCTGCTCGACATGATCGAAGATATGCAGCCGGCGGCGATTGTAACCCAAGAAAGCGTCTCTTTTATGCCCGATATTACCGACGTTCAGCTTGTGGTCGTGGATCGCGATGAATCCGCGATCGCCCAGGCGCAAGTTGATCATCCCCGGCCGCTGGTTCGCGCCACCGATCTGGCCTATATCATTTACACATCCGGATCGACCGGCAAGCCCAAAGGGGTGATGATTTCCCACCAGGCGGCGGTCAACACGGTGCTCGATATTAACCAGCGGTTTGAAGTTGGTCCTGATGACCGGGTGTTGGCCCTCTCCGAGCTCGGCTTTGATTTGTCAGTTTACGATATTTTTGGTCCTTTGGCTGCAGGCGGAGCGGTTGTTTTGCTTAATTCTGCGGCCAAGCGAGAACCGGCGATGTGGGCTGAGCTGCTGGAGCGGGAGCGAGTAACGATCTGGAATTCGGTTCCGGCCCTGATGAATCTGTACATCAATTTTGCCGAAACCCACCTGCTGGCGGAACCGGAAACGCTGCGGGTGGTGATGTTGAGCGGCGACTGGATTCCGGTGCATTTGCCGGACCGCATTCGCGTCCAACATCCGCAGGCCAGAGTTTACAGTTTGGGTGGAGCGACTGAAGGCTCGATCTGGTCGATCATCTTCCCAATTGAGGATGTTGATCCGGAGTGGCGCAGTATTCCCTACGGCCGGCCGCTGACCAATCAGCGCTTCCACGTGCTCAACAGTCAGCTGCAGCCGTGCCCGGTCGGTGTCGTGGGTGATCTGTACATCGGAGGCGACGGGGTGGCTTTGGGGTATCTAAACCGCCAGAAGCTGACGGCCGAAAAATTTATCCCGGATCCTTTTGCTGCGGAGCCGCACGCCCGACTTTACAAAACCGGTGACCTGGGCCGCTACCTGCCGGACGGCAACATTGAATTTTTGGGACGGCGCGATTTTCAGGTCAAGATCCGCGGTTTTCGCATCGAACTGGGAGAAATAGAAACCGTTCTGGAGCATTATCCGGACGTGGCCCGCTGCGTGGTCATGGCGCGAGAAGATGCGGTTGGCGAAAAGCGGCTGGTGGCCTATCTGGTCGCCGGTGAGGAGGGGGTCGAGCAGGAGGAACTGCGTCGGTATCTGGGTACGCGCCTGCCTGAGTACATGATCCCGGCCCACTTTGTGGTTCTGGAAGAAATGCCCCTGAGCGACAACGGCAAAATCGACCGCAAGAAACTGCCGGATCCGGCCGATCTTGCGCTTGAGCGAAGCGTGCCCTTTGAAGCCCCGCGAGACGAGTTGGAAACCCGGCTGGCGGAGATGTGGCAGACGGTCCTCGGCCGGGGCGAGATCAGCATCCACGACAACTTTTTTGCCCTGGGCGGGGACTCGCTGCAGGCGGCCATGATGGCCAATCAGCTGCAGCTGTGGCTTGATGAAATGATATACGTGGTGGCCCTGTTTGAGGCGGCGACCGTGGCTGAACTGGCCGACCTGCTGCGGACGCAGTACGCGACGGCTGTAGAGCGCGCGCTGAGCGGTGGGGCGGGAATTGTCGTGCCGCAGGAGCCACTCGCCGCGGTTGCCAATCGGGAAATTGCCGATTTGCGACAGCGTATTCGGCTGGCGCCGCGGAAGAACCGGCCGGCCGTGTTTGTTCTTTCGCCACCGCGCTCAGGTTCAACCCTGCTGCGGGTCATGCTCGGAGGGCACCCCACCCTTTTTGCCCCGCCATCGCTTGAGATGCTGCCTTATACGACTATGCGCGAAAGAAGCGAACATTTTGCGGCCGGCTATCGTTTCTGGACTGAGGGGCTGGTGAGAGCGGTGATGCAGATTCGCCGCTGCTCGGCCGATGAGGCGCAGGAAATTGTCGCCGGCTGGGAAGAGAAGCCCCTAACGACCAAGGAATGCTACGCGCAGCTGCAGGATTGGCTGGGGTCACAAATCCTGGTTGACAAAACCCCCTCATACACCTTTGACCCGCACGTCTTATCGCTGGCCGAAACCCGATTTGAAAATCCGTTCTACATTCACTTGAGCCGCCATCCTTATGGGATGATTCACTCGTTTGAGAAAGCCCGAACCGACCAGGTTTACCAGGTTTTCTTCCGCGATAATCCGGCGCTGCCCGGCCGCAGGCTGGCGGAGCTGCTGTGGATCATCAGCCATCAAAATATCCGTTCATTTTTGACCCAAATCCCGCAGGATCGTCAGATTCACGTGCGCTATGAAGATTTGGTTAAACAACCACAGCAGATCATGGAAGCGTTGTGCGAGCGACTTAAAATCGATTTTCACCCGCATATGCTGCAGCCGTATCGCGATGCCGGTGAGCAGATGACCGACGGAATTCACGAACATACGAGCATGGTCGGGGACGTCTATTTTCACGAGCACACGACCATCGATCCCGAAGTGGCTGAGCGGTGGCGTGAGCACATCGCTGAGGATTTCCTTTCGGAAGAGGCCCTGGCAATTGCTTCCTCGATGGCGTACCACCCCCTGTCGGCCGCCAAACCACAGGAGAGCGCGGTGGACGCGACGCCCGATAACGGCGGTCGCAGCCTGCGCGACATTTCCGAAGAGCGCCGCCGTCAGGAGACCGTTCTGGCCGAGATGCCCGATTTAGATCAGCTGTCTGAAAGCGAAATTGACGCGCTGCTAGCTGAATTACTTGTTGAAGGATCTTCCTAACATGGCTGAAGAATTAACCATCGCCCAAAACTTAACGCTTGAAGAGAAGCGGGCCCTTCTAGCCAAGCTGCTGCAAAAGAAAAATCAGCAGCCGGCTTATGCGCCGCTGTCCTTTACCCAGCAGCGGCTGTGGTTTCTGGATCAGCTGCTCGAAGGAACCCCTAACTACAACATTCCGACCTGCGTGCGTCTGGAGGGGCCGTTTCAGCCGGCCGCTCTGCAGAACGGGTTGGAAGAAATGATACGGCGACACGAATCGCTGCGTACAACGTTTCCCATCATCGATGATCAACCGCAGCAGGCGATTGTGCCCGCCCACCCGTACCATCTGCCGGTTCTCTCGGTGATGGATCATCAGGATCCGGAAGCCGAGGCCAGAAGGCAAATTCAGGAACAGGCGAACCAGGTTTTCGACCTGGAGCAAGGTCCGCTCTGGAAGGCTATCCTCTACAGGCTGGACGACGAGGATTACGTTTTACTTCTGGTCATGCATCATATCATCACGGATGGGTGGTCGGTCGGTATTTTTGTTCGCGAACTAGTGACCCTGTACACGATGTACGCGCAGGGCTTGACGGCGGGGCTCCCTTCTTTGCCGGTTCAATACGCTGATTTTGCTCGCTGGCAGCAGGATTGGTTTAACAGCTCGGCACAGAAAACGCAGATGCGCTACTGGAAAGAGGCTCTGGCCGATTTTGACGGGATTTTGCCCCTGCCAATCGACTATCCACGGCCGTCTGTCCAGTCTGCCCGCGGTAAATCCCACTACTTGCCCCTGGGCCCTGAAGTGGCGCAGCAGCTGTCGAAATTTTGCAAAAATACCCGGTCAACGCCGTTTATGGTGTTGATTGCTGCATACTTCGGCCTGCTGGCTCAGGTAACGGGCGAGAATGATATCGCCGTGGGAACCCCGGTCGCCAACCGTACGCGCTCGGAATTGGAAGGGCTCATCGGCTTTTTTGCCAACACAATCGTCCTGCGCATGAAACTCGAAGATAATCCAACCTTCAGAGCTTTGCTGCAGCGGGTGAAGAAAAATGCGGTTGACAGTTTTTCTCACCAGGATATGCCGTTTGAGAAGCTGGTCGAAGAGCTGCAGCCGGCCCGGGATTTGAGCCATTCACCGATTTTTCAGACGATGTTTGTGCTGCAAAATGCATCGAACGGTGAGGTGTCGCTGCCGAATCTCGAGGTCAAACCGTTTCCCATCGAGATTTCGACAGCTAAATTTGATCTTCTGCTCTCTTTAAATATCGCCGACGGGGATATTTATACCGCTTGGGAATATAACCGGGACCTGTTTGCCCCCGACACCATCGAGCGAATGGCCGGCCGTTTTAAGAGGCTGCTGCAGCAGTTTCTGAGCGATGCCGATCAGCCAATCCGACCCGTGATTCTGAGTGACCGACGTGAGCGGCAGCGCCTTCTCGTCGAATGGAACAAAACCGATCGATCTTTTCCATCTTCTCCGAGCTGGGCTGCCGCCTTTGAAGCTCAGGCTGAACGGTCACCGGAGCGCCCGGCTGCGGTATATGGTCACCACTCATTGACCTATCAGGAGCTTAACGGGCGGGCCAACCAGCTGGCGCGTCACCTGCGGTCCCTGGGTGTTGAACGCCATGCCCTGGTGGGCTTGTACGTCGAGCGGTCGCTGGACATGATGGTTGGCCTATTGGGTATCTTAAAAGCCGGTGGGGCGTATGTCCCCCTCGATCCAAGCTGGCCGGAGGAGCGGATCCGCACCATTTGTGATGAAGCGGCTTTATCGGCCGTGGTGACTCAGCAGGCTCTGCTTGATCGCAGCGGCTTCCCCACGGAATCTGGTGTCGAGCCTGTATGTCTAGATACCAACCGGCCACTGATCGAGAGCTATGAGCCGAACAACCTGGAAATTGATGGTGCTGATCATGACCTGGCATACGTGATTTTCACCTCCGGTTCTACCGGGCGGCCGAAGGGGGTCATGGTCGAGCAAAGTGGGGTGCTTAACCTGACTCACGCCCTCAAAAAGGCGATTTATGACCGGCTGCCGGTTGAGCGGCCGCTGCAGGTGAGCGTCAACGGCCCCCTCGTTTTTGATACTTCAGTTAAACAGCTGGTGCAGCTGTTGAGCGGCCATACCCTTGATATCACCCCCCCGGGGGTGCGGATGGATGGGGAGTCCCTGCTTGGGTATCTGATCGAGCAAAAGATTGAAGTGTTTGACTGCACACCGTCACAGCTCACCCTCTTGTTGGGGGCAGGGCTGCTGCAGCGCGAGACTTCTTTAAAAGCGGTTTTAATTGGCGGGGAGGCGCTCACCCAAACGATGTGGCAGACGCTGGCTGAGTCCTCTCACATTAAATTTTTTAACGTATACGGTCCGACAGAGTGCACGGTCGATGCTACTGTGGCCCTGATTGAGCCCGGGCAGCTGCCGCACATCGGCCGGCCGCTGGGGAATGTTCGCGTTTACGTGCTCGATTCTCGGGCCCAGCCGGTTCCCATTGGAGTTCCTGGTGAACTGTATATTGGGGGAGCCGGGGTGGCCCGCGGCTACTTAAATCGCGACCGTTTAACCCGGGAGCGCTTTATCGCGGATCCATTTCGGCCGCTGGAAAAGGGCCGTTTATATAAAACCGGTGACCAGGTGCGCTATCTGGCTGACGGCCGGCTGCTCTTTATGGGGCGCTTAGACAAACAGATCAAGCTGCGGGGGTATCGGATTGAACTGGGAGAAATCGAAGCCGCCCTCCGGCAGCACCCCGGCGTGCGGGAAAGTATCGCCATCGTTCACGAGGCATCGACGGCCGATCTTCCAGATGGAGGTGACCAACAGCTTTTGGCCTATTTTGTACCGCATGAAGAGGCTCCAACCAGCGGCGAACTGCGGCAGTTCCTGGCCGGCCGCTTACCCGAATACATGCTCCCGTTCGCCTTTATCCGGCTGGAGGCGGTGCCGCTGACCACCAACGGCAAACTCGATACCCGCGCCCTGCCGCGGCCGGAGGCGGAAGATCTGGCCCTTTCCGCCCCCTACGCGGCCCCACAAACCGCGGAGGAGCAGCTTATGGCCGAGATGTGGGCGGATCTTCTCGAGGTGCCCAGAGTTGGGGTTGGCGATAACTTCTTCGAATTAGGTGGGCATTCTTTGCTGGCCGCCCGCCTGATGGTGCGTATCCGGCAGCAGTTTGAGGTCGATCTCCCGCTGGTTACCATCTTTCAGTCGCCCACGATTCGCGAGCTCGTACGCTTAATCAATCATGGAGGAACCGGTGACTCGAATTTAGCCGCCGTGCCCATTCGAACCGGCGGAAGTGAGCCGCCGTTTTTCTGCGTTCATCCGATTGGCGGCCACGTTTTTTGCTATGTGGAGCTGGCCAACCGACTTTCTGACTCACGGCCGTTCTATGGCTTACAGGCTCGGGGGCTAGATGGACGTCAGCCGCCGCTGGACTCAATTCCCGAGATGGCCGCCTACTATATCGAAAGTATGCAGTCGGTGCAGCCGGCCGGCCCTTACTTTCTGGGTGGCTGGTCGCTGGGCGGCATGATCGCCTATGAGATGGCCCAGCAGCTGCAGCGGTCAGGCCATGAGGTTGAGCTGCTGGCGCTGTTTGACACCTATATCCCCAAACGGCTCAGGCGATTCCGGCGAGTGAGCGATTTGGATATGCTGTTGATGCTCATTCGTGAATTTGCTTCAGCCGCCGGTGAGGAAGCGACCACTGACATGGTCAATCTCAAAGAAATAAAGAAATTGAGGGGAGAGGCGCAGCTGGCGGCGCTCCTCGAACAGGCGCAGGCGGCCGGTTTGATGCCGCAGGAAATGAGCCTGCCCCAGCTGCAGTCGTATCTGGCCGTTTATGAGTCGAATCGCCGCGCCTATTACGCTTACAAACCCGCAGCCTATTCAGCCAGCGGTCGGGTCATTTTGTTTGAAGCCGGCGAAGGCCAGAATAAACGCCTGGCTTCGGACGGGTGGAGCAAGCTCGTTCCTTACCGGCTGGATATCCGGCCGGTGGTGGATGATCATTACGGCCTGATGAAAGGGGATACGGTGCAAGGTGTGGCCGCCCAGTTAGATTGTTACCTAGAAGGACAGAGAGAAAAATTGAGATGACTTATACTGCCGACAGGAAGAAGTCAAATCCCTGGATCGCCTATCGAAAACCCAACCCTCGGGCGAGGGTCCGTCTGTTTTGCTTCCCTTATGCCGGAAGCAGCGCCGTGATTTTTCACGATTGGGTCAATCATCTGCCCGAGGAGGTTGATGTGTGCCCGGTTCAGCTTCCGGGGAGAGGCACACGCCATCACGAGCTCCCATTTACCCATCTCGCGCCGCTCATTCTGGCCCTCGGCCGGTTTCTTAAGCCATATCTGGATATGCCGTATATCTTTTTTGGTCACAGCATGGGTGCGCTGCTCAGCTTTGAGCTGGTGCGTGAGCTGCGGCGGCAGAGGGTAAACGAACCGCTGCAGTTATTTGTTTCCGGCCGTGGTGCGCCACAGCTCCCGGATCCCAACCCGCATCTTTCTAAGCTGCCTAATCATGAGTTTATCAAGGAGCTGCGCCGCTATAAGGGTACGCCGGAGATTGTGCTGCGCAATAAGGAGATGATGGCTATATTTTTCCCCTTGCTGCGAGCTGATTTTGCGGTTTGTGAGACGTATGTGTACCGGCCGCAGCCGCCGCTGAAATGCCCGGTTACCGCCTTTGGTGGGTTTGAGGATGAGACCGTCTCCACGGGCAATTTGATGTCGTGGCAGGCTCAAACAGAGGCGGTATTTCGGCATTTCCTATTTCCAGGGGATCATTTTTTTATTCATGAAAACCAGCAATCGCTGCTTCAAACCCTGTCTCAGGAAATGGAGCCCATCATTGAAGAGCTGGTTTCATAAATCGCCACCTTGACGGTAAGGAGACAGGCATGGATGGTCAAATCCAGTTAGAAGGATTAACCAAGAGGTATGAAATCAAGGAGCGCCTTGGGCTATTTAAATCGAGGCGTAGAGAAATTGTCGCTCTGCAGGAGGTCAATTTAGAAATCAGGCCGGGTGAGATTTTCGGTCTTCTTGGTCCAAATGGGGCGGGCAAAACCACATTGATTAAATGTTTGACCACCTTGTTGATTCCAACGAGTGGTCGAGCGTGCATCAATGGCTACCAATTGGGGATTGATGACAAGCAGATTCGCAGTTCAATCGGCTGTATGTTGATGGGTGAGCGCGGGTTGTACTGGAAGTTAACCGGCCGGGAAAACCTGCGTTTTTTTGGTGCCCTATATCGTCAAAATCCGGCCGAGCGTGAAAGACGCAGCAGCGAGCTCATTGAGCGACTTAATTTAACAGATATTGCCGATCGAGCGGTTGAAACCTATTCTTCGGGGCAGAAAATGAAGCTGGCCTTTGCCAAGTCGCTGCTCAACGATGCCCCGCTTCTGATTCTCGATGAGCCAACCAACGCGCTTGATTTTCCCACCGCGCGCGAACTTCAATCACTGGTTCGCGAATTAAAACGAGAAGGAAAAACGATTGTGTACACCACCCATATCATGGCTGAAGCGGAGGCGCTGTGCGATCGGGTCGGGATTATCGACAGGGGGCGCGTTCTGGCCGTGGGAACGGTTCCGGAATTAAAGTCATCTTTGCAAAATGATGAGCTGTTGGAAATTGAAGGGTTAATTCCGCTGAGCGCGATCGATGCGTCTAGATCATTAAACGGTATTTGCCAAACCGCTTCATCGGTTGTCGACGGATTTACCAATCTGACCCTGGTAACCGACAACGCCCGCGCCTCACTACCCGAGCTGATTCGGATTTTAACCGCCCATGAAGCGGTAATTCATCGCGTTAAGCACAAAGAGACATCTTTAGAAGATGTGTTTATCGCTCACACCGGCCGGACGCTGGCTGAAGATACGAGGGTTCA
>JASJCR010000188.1 GCA_030065875.1 Ardenticatenaceae bacterium
CACCCAACACCCAACACCCAACACCCAACACCCAACACCCAACACCCAACACCCAACACCCAACACCCAACACCCAACACCCAACACCCAACACCCAACACCCAACACCCAACACCCAATACCCATTGCCTCTGCAGACCAAATTTCTTAAACTAATTACATGTCAAATGATCGAACATGCCCAGAATGCCAGAAGCGGATGGTTTTCTCCGGTGATGGATCACAGATGTTGTGTGAACATTGTGGATTTACACGGCCGGTGGAAATCAAAAAGAAAGAAAGTATTCAAGAGCTGATAACGCTGCGCCGGATGGTATCCGGCAGCCGCATCCCCGAAAATTCGATGCGGTCGATGCTCAATCTTGGAACCGGTGCCTTTAACGATGGCAAAATTCCGGTGGCCCGCAGTTATTTTGAACAGGTGATTCTCAAAACCGGGGACCATGAAGAAGAGATGGAAGCGTGGCTGGGTTTGGCCACCCTTGTTGAAGACCCGGCTGAAAAAAGATTGTGTCTGGAGGCGGTTTTGGCCATTAATCCGGCCAACGGGCCGGCTCGCAAAGAGCTGGCGCTTCTTGACGGCCGCATCGATCCCCAACTCCTCGAGAAAAACAGCTCAGCGGCCGCCCCGGACGCCCCGGTAACCGCCCATTCAAAGCAAATGACCTGTCCCCAATGCACCGGGGCGATGCGCTTTGAGCCGGAGCAGCAGCTGATGGTGTGCCCATTTTGCCATCATACCGAGGATGCATCCGCCAAAATTAACCTTCAAAAAGATGAGCAGTTTGGCCAGGGAGCTCTCGAACAGGATTTTGATGCCGCCATTCATACGGTCCGCGGAGATGCCCGGCCGGTGCAAATGCGGCTGATGCAGTGTCAGGGATGTGGCACAGAATTTGTGCTGGGGGCGGCTACGCTTTCGGTGACCTGCCCTTACTGTTCGTCTGTGTATGTCACTGAAGCGGCCGAAACAATTGAACTCATTCCACCACAGGGGGTTATCCCCTTCGCCCTCACCCAAGACGATGCCAAACAGGCGGTGGTTCGCTGGTTCAAAGAGCGGCGGATTACCCGACAGGATATTTCGCGAGTGTCACCGATGAGCGGTATGTATATTCCGGTTTGGACCTTCGATATCGGTGGGGAAGTGCAGTGGCACGGCAAGGTGATGCGCGGTGATCAGCGGAGCGGTCAATTTAAAAGCGTTCCGGCATTTAACAGCAAATACATCTTTTTTAACGACTATGCGGTTGTAGCGATGTCTCACCAAAATGCCCTGATCCACGAATTGATCAAAGGGTATGATTTTGATCAAATTGTGCCGTATGATCCACGGCTTTTGGCCGATTGGCCGGCCGAACGGTATACCGTTGCTTTATCCGATGCCTCAAATCAAGCTCGATCACGCATCACGAAACAAATTCGACGCCTTCCGCACGGCTTAGCCGGGGGGGATAAGCTCGATGAAAAATCGATTCGATGCGACACGCGGTCGATCATCATAGAATCATACAAGCTGCTGCTGCTCCCCGTTTGGACATTTCATTACCTGCGCAAAGATCGACAGTTTGACCTGCTGATCAACGGCCAAACCGGTGAGGTGGATGGTCAGGATGATAAGGGGATGGTGGCGAAGTTGAAACGATGGTTTAAAGGATGAGGATTTACGATTGGTTCGATTGATTTGATTATTCGATTATTCGATTAGCTCGATTGATTAATACACCAATAAACTAATTCACCAATAACCAATATACCAATAACCAAACCACCAATATCTCCCCCCATGTTCCCACCTTCCTTAATTGACAAACTCGCTGCCGCTCACCGCGTGGTTGTTTTAACCGGTGCCGGGGTGTCGGCTGAGAGCGGCATCCCCACATTTCGCGATGCGCAGACCGGCATCTGGTCACAATACGATCCGGAGCAGTTGGCAACCCCACAGGCGTTCCGGCAAAATCCAAAGTTGGTGTGGGAGTGGTACGCCTGGCGACGTGAGCTCATTGACGGTGCACAGCCCAATCCTGGTCATTATGCTCTGGCTGAATGGCCGGACCTCTTTCCTTCATTTACCTTAATTACCCAAAATGTCGATGGATTCCATCATTTAGCGGGAAACAAAGAGGTCATCGAATTACACGGCAATCTCCAGAGGATCAAGTGTGTTGAGAATGGACACGTGATCCCCCATTGGCAGGAGCTATCCGGCCAGCCGCCGGCATGCCCCCACTGTGGGACCCTGCTCCGGCCGGATGTGGTTTGGTTTGGAGAGACGCTGCCCACCAGGGCGCTCATAACGGCCGTTGAAGCCAGCCGCACCGCAGACGTGTTTTTTGCGGTGGGCACATCGGCCCTGGTGCAGCCGGCTGCCTCTCTGCCCGTTGAGGCGGTTGAACGTGGAGCGCTGCTGGTCGAGATTAATTTGCAGCCCACGGCGCTGACCAGCTGGGCCGATTTTGCCTTTCACGCCCCTTCCGGTACAATTCTACCGCCTTTGACACGGGAATTGGCATCGCGTCGCCATCCTTCGTAACCTTGTACAGCCAAAGTATTTTTTTCATCAACACCTATTGCAACATGCATGCAAAATGGTTATTATTTAGCGCTTGTTTTCCCTAAATCATGCATTTAATTTAAAACGCTCTTATCGTATAAACAAGAAGGCAACATTGTGTTCGAATCATTGACAGATCGTCTACAGGCAACATTTGATACCCTGCGCCGCCGCGGGAAGTTATCCGATGCGGATGTTGATACCGCCCTGCGGGAAGTCCGCCTGGCGCTTCTCGAAGCGGACGTTAATTACAAGGTGGTAAAGGGGTTTATCAAACGGGTTAAAGAACGGGCGATCGGTCAAGAAGTGTTAAAAAGCCTTTCTCCCGGGCAGCAGGTTGTCAAAATCGTTCACGAAGAGCTGATGGAGACGCTGGGTGAACCCGGCCGCTTAAATTTGGGGATGCAGTCGCCGGCCGTTATCATGATGGTGGGTCTGCAGGGGGCCGGTAAAACAACGATGTCGGCCAAACTGGCCCTTCATCTGCGCAAAAAAGGCGGCCGCCCGCTCCTCGTCGGGGCCGATGTGTATCGCCCGGCGGCTATCGACCAGCTCGAAACCCTCGGAAAGCAGCTCAACATACCGGTTTATCACGAAGGTCCGGACGGTTCACCGCCTGAGGTGTGCGCCAACGGCGTGGCTCTGGGTAAAAAAGAAGGGCATACGGTTGTAATTCTCGATACCGCCGGCCGTCTTAACATTGATGCCATGATGATGGATGAAATCAAGGCGATCAAATCTCAGACCGAGCCGATCGAAACCCTGCTCGTAGCCGATGCCATGACCGGGCAGGAAGCGGTCAGAGTGGCGACCGACTTTAACGAAGCGGTTGACATTTCCGGCTTGGTGATGACCAAGATCGACGGTGATGCCCGCGGTGGGGCTTCGATTTCCATGCGCGAAGTTACCGGCGTGCCCATCAAATTTCTGGGAACCGGTGAGAAGCTCAGCGACCTGGAGATTTTCCATCCGGATCGCTTAGCCAGTCGAATTTTGGGAATGGGTGATGTCCTCACCCTGATTGAGAAAGCCCAGGAAGAGATGGACCAGGAGGAAGCGGCCAAAGCGGGTCAGAAGCTGCTTGAAGGGCAGTTCACCCTCGATGACTTCCTTTCCCAGATGCAGCAAATAAAAAAATTGGGTCCTTTGGGTAAAGTCATGGAGATGATCCCCGGTTTTGGACAGGCCGCCAAAGGGGTTGATATGTCCGAGGCCGAGAAAGATTTAAAGCGGATAGAGGCGATCATTCAGTCGATGACGATGCTCGAACGCCAGAGGCCAAAATTAATCAAGGCCAGCCGCAAACGCCGCATTGCGGCCGGGTCTGGCACCTCGGTGCAGGCGGTAAACAAACTGCTGCGCGATTTTCGCGACATGCAAAAAGTGATGGGCCAACTCCGAAAACGGGGTGGATTAAAAGCCCTGGGTGGGATGCTGGGCGGCGGGAACAATCCTTTTGGTTTATAATTCTTTTGTGGTGGCCACATTTTTCTTTTCCGCTTAAAAATGTCGTTTGCCAACTTGACAAAATAAGAAGTTCAGGTGATGTGACGTAAAATTCACAGCACATCCCATATCCATTGTTTCAGATGAGACCAGCGGATGTGGTTCGTGCTGTGCGTTTTACGGCTCAAGTATTTTTATTGCTTGCCAGCCGGAACGTTATCTACAGCCGGCAGCCGATTTTTTCGGCCGTCAATCCGACAGGTAGCTGTAGTTCTCAATCAATCCCGTCAGGGAAAACCGTATCTGAGAGGTAAGATATGTTGCGTATTCGTTTAAGCCGCAAAGGCAAAAAGAAGCAGCCACAATATCGCGTTGTGGTTGCCGATGTCAAGTTCAAGCGCGATGGTCGCTTTGTTGAAAATATCGGTTACTACAATCCTTTAACCGATCCCCCCACCGTTGAGATCAAAGAAGATCGCGCCCTGCACTGGCTCAGTGTTGGCGCCCAGCCGTCCGACCCGGTTCGCCATATGCTGCAAAAGCGCGGCACCTTTGATCGCCTGAAACGTTTGCACCAGGGGGAAGCGCTTGAAGAGCTGGTAGCTGAGTTTACCGGGATTCCGGTAGAAGCGGCTGTAATAGAAGAAGAAGCCGTGGTTGAAGAAGCGGCCGTTGAAAGTGCCCCTGTTGAAGAAGCACCGGAAGCTGAACCAGAAGAAACCGCGGACGCTGATACCCCAGCAGAAGAGGCCGTGGAAGAAGCTCCTGAGGCAGAAACGGAAGCAGAAGAAGATTCCGAAAGCGAAGCATAAATAAATCGAGGAGAGAAGGAAACCGATCGGGAGCTTGAGAAGAATCATCTTGATCGGTTTCCTCGCTCCACGCTAAATAAATCTGAACTATATCGCTAGCGTTGATCAAGCCACCCGCTGTGGTGTAACAATGAGGAGGATACGCTGCAAATGTCAAAAGAATTGGTCGAATATGTCGTAAAATCCCTGGTTGACGATCCGGAAAGCGTGGTCGTCACCGAGGTGGAAGGCCAATCATCGGTTGTGCTGGAAGTGAGCGTCAACACCAATGATATGGGCCGTCTCATTGGCAAAAAAGGACGAGTCATCAACGCCATTCGCACCTTAACTCAGGTTCAGGGCGCGCGGCTGGGCAAACGGATCTCTGTCGAAGTCGTCTAGACCGGCATGTCAAACCCTGTTCATCAACCTTCACACGTCATTATCGGCCGTATTACCCGCCCGCACGGGGTTCGTGGTGAGCTGCGAGTGACGGTCATGACTGAAGATCCCAATCGTTTTGCTGTCCTAAAATCCGTCTATCTCGCCCGCAACGAAAATCAAACGCTCAAACCATATGAAATGGCCGGGTTTCGCCTGCATCGCAGTCAGGTCCTTATTCGGTTAAAAGGCATCAACGATCGGGATAAGGCCGATCGCCTGCGGGGCCTGCTAATATTTGTGCCGTTTGAAGAGGCGATTCCCCTGGAAGAGGGCGAGTTTTTTCTCTTTCAGCTCATGGGTATGCGCGTTCAAACCGATAGCGGCCGTTTGTTGGGCACCATTCAGGATATCATTCAAACCGGAGCGAACGACGTTTTTGTCGTCAACGGTGAGGATTTGGGTGAAGTTTTGCTGCCCGATACGGAAGAAGTGGTTCTGTCAATTGACGGATCTGAACGGCTGGTCACCGTCAAACTCATTCCCGGCTTACTGCCCGATTAAAACAATTCCCCCATTTTTGTCCCCAAAATGAATTTACTGCGTTTATTAAGATAGCGTTGAGCACAACTCGCTTTCTGAATGGCCGTTTTACCGGCGAGTTGAAAGACGAACGACCTTCATAAACAGGCAGGAAAAATGAGTTTTGAGGGAGATTTAAAATATGCTTTGGGGTTTAACCTTGTAGAAGGCATTGGTGGGGCAAAATTGCGGGCCCTACAAGGGTTTTTTGGCGGCTTAAAAGAAGCGTGGCATGCTTCGCGATGGGAATTGGAACGGCTTGGTCTTGACCGACGGGCTTTATCAAATTTATTGAAAGTGCGAGATGAGCTGGATCTCGATCGCGAAATCGGACGCATTGATGCGGCCGGCGTGACCTTACTAACCTGGAATTCCCCCCAATACCCGGAACT
This sequence comes from Ardenticatenaceae bacterium, assembly GCA_030065875.1. Lineage (GTDB taxonomy): Bacteria > Chloroflexota > Anaerolineae > Promineifilales > Promineifilaceae > WTJY01. The sequence goes on from JASJCR010000188.1 coordinate 6,147, forward strand.
CCTACAGAAAATTTCCTTTCCTCCACCGCTTTTGTACATGCGCGGCCGGCTGCAGCCGGTAGATTCCCGGGCTGTGGCCGTGGTGGGAACGCGACGTTTGACCAGCTACGGCCGTCAAATTGCCCAAGAGTTAGCCAGAGGTCTGGCCGGCTGTGGGCTGACCGTTGTCAGTGGTTTGGCTCGGGGCATCGATTCAGTTGTACACGAGTGCACGCTGGATCACGGTGGACGGACTGTGGCCGTACTGGGTTCGGGGGCAGATGTGATTTACCCACCAGAAAATCGGCAGCTGGTTTCCCGGATTATCAACGACAATCAGGGCGCAATTTTGAGCGAATATCCATTGGGCACCAAGCCACAGGCTAAAAATTTTCCGCCCCGAAATCGCATCGTCAGCGGCATGACGTGGGGGACGGTTATCATTGAAGGTGATATCAAGAGCGGTGCTATGATTACAGCCCGCTTTGCGATCGAACAGGATCGCGATGTTTTTGCTGTACCCGGTCCAATTAACAGCCCGGTCAGCAGAGGGCCTCACTGGTTGATTCAGCAGGGGGCCAAGCTAGTCACCGGATTGGATGATATCCTGGAAGAGCTGCAGTTGGGTACGCAAACTGCCCCTGCGCCACCGGTCCAATTAACGCTCCCCGAATCGGCCGAAGAGGCAGCCTTGCTGCCCCATTTGTCTCACGCGCCGCAGCATATTGACATGTTGTGCCGCCTGTCCCAGCTGCCGGCTCCCATTGTAGGCAGTACCCTGGCTATTTTAGAATTAAAAGGGGTGGTGCGGCAGCAGGGTCATCTGGCGTATGCATTGCGTTAAAAAATAAAATAGACCCATGGTCGGATAGACTGCTGGCTAAAAAATCTGATAAAAAGAAACACACATCGTATTTTTTTCTGATTTTCAACCACATATCATACATTGGATATCTTCCGCTATGGATATTCCATCAGCCCTGTGGGTTACCGATTTAATACACTGTTTCAAAAATATTCTTAACTTCTTATTTTAGATACACCATTTTGCCGCAGCCGAATAAATTCGGCCGCTATGGAAACCGAAACGCGATAAATCGCGTTAAAAACTATCCGGTTTCGGTCTCCATGGCCGATGGATTCATTCATCGGCTAAGAAAGGTGGCAGCAAGGTCAAAAGTTAAGAAAACATCTGTTACA
>JASJCR010000189.1 GCA_030065875.1 Ardenticatenaceae bacterium
GTTCGATTTGTTGTCGCTCGGTTTCGCTGAGTTGGAGATGTGATTTTTTCATCTGCTCAGCTTATCCGAAACGGACCAGAAATTCGATAAATTTATGAATCTTTAAGTTACAGAGTATTAAGTGGTTTACAAAAAATGTTATGAGAAAAATCGTCCGCAGATTACGCAGATTTTCGCAGATTAGAGAGAAAAATCTGCGGCCATCTGCGAACCTCTGGTTCACCCCTACGGGGTCTGCGGACACCTTCTTCAGAAAACTTTTTGTAACTTACCTAAACCGAACGTTCGGAGAGATAAGCCGGTAAAACGATCGAGAAGGTGCTCCCAACCCCCTCCGCACTGTCTACCTCAATTTGACCATCATGGGCCTCAACGAGCGCTTTGGCAATGGCCAAACCCAGGCCGGTTCCCACCGCCTGATGTTCGTGCTTCTTAACCCGTCGAAAACGATCAAAAATATATGGCAAATCCTCTGCCGGAATCCCAATCCCGTTATCGCGAAAGACGATTTGAATTTGCTCCCCTTGATCGCTCACCTCGATACGAACTTCTCCCCCTTCCGGTGTATATTTTACAGCATTGGAGAGTAAATTCTGGAAAATGCGTCGCAGCTGTTGGGCATCCCCGCAAACGTAAAGCGGCTTTAAATGCTGATCAAAAACAAGCCGGATTGTTTTCTCAAAAGCCATCGGCTCCAAAGACTCAACTATTTCCCCAATCATCTGATTGATGGGCAGCTGATCTTTTGTAAGCTGTAATCCTTCATCAGTCTGCAATTTCTCTAAGTCAAGGATATTTTCTACGATTTCCAGCAGCGCTTTTTGATTCCGCTTGAAAATCATGGCGATTTCCGGCTTTTCTAAGATGATCTCCGGTTTTCTTAAGAGAATATCCGCATAGAGGCTGATGCTCGTTAGCGGGGTTTTCATATCGTGAGTTAAAACCGCCAGAAATGCGTCTCTCTCCTTCATCAACTTTCGCAATTCATGGGTCCGATCAGCAATAATGTGCTCTAAATTGTCCATATGGCCTTGCATCTCTCGGACATATAACCTGAACGCAAAGGATGAAAGCACGATTGGCAGGAAAAAAGTTGCGCCACCCAACAGTCCAAACCGCTGAATGGTAAATGACAGCAGCCATCCGCCGATGGCAAAAAGAGGAATACTGAGAGCCATAGCCCAACGATTTTCCCGCCAGATAGCCAGCGGTTGAAGGGTTCGTCCCTGGCTTAAACGCATAATCCCAATCAACAGCCATAAATTGACCTGATCATGAACCACCGCTGCCGCCAGCCAGGGAATCAACTGTCCCCACACCGTTTCGGCGCCTAATATTTCTCTCAGCCATAAAAACGACAAACCAGCGCAAAACATGGCCAGGGCATTCATGCCGGTGTTAAACGCCAGCTGCTCCCACGATTTTTTCCACGTTTTTTCATCGGCCGGTTTTAAAATCCAAAGGCTCAAAGCGGCCGCAGCATCAATAAAAACCACCGCAAACGGGCCAAAAAAAGGGATGGCCGCTGCCGCAATCGCCGGGGCAACCTGGTAGGTAATCCCTTCAGATCCAACCGGCAAAGAAGCGGTGGATAGCTGGGCCACAATCGCCAATCCCAGCAAAAGCAAAAATACATTGAGCGGGATAAACGAAGGGATTTGAAATATGCTCAATACCAAGAGACCCACCCCTGCCGTGCTCACCAGGAGTAGATACTGAAAATATGACTGTTTAACCTTGTTGAACGAAATGCTCATATTTGACCCAATTTGAAAACCCGCATAGCCACCTATTCAACCCAGGGCTGAGACGCCACATCGGTGAAATCACCCTCGATATCGTCTACCCATGTGTGTCCACCCGACCAGGCATATGTGCCGCCGCTCCACGCATAAGTACCACCCGACCAGGCGTAAGTGCCCCCGCTCCAGGCGTAGGTCCCGCCCGACCAGGCATACGTCCCACCACTCCAGGCGTAGGTCCCGCCCGACCAGGCATACGTGCCCCCGCTCCAGGCGTAAGTGCCGGCCGTTTCTACCGGCTCGGCGCTCCACATCAAGGGAAGCTGATCAAAGACCAGTGCTTTATCAACCAACGCCTGAAAATCGATCCACTGTCCGGTGGCTACATCGGCCGCACCCAAGGCCACGCGCGCGCCGTTAAGTCTGTTTTCAACAAAATAAAGATAGGTCGAGCCGTCATCGCTCATCAAGCGCTGAATCGGGCCACAATAATGATAGGCTAAATCCGGGTTGACGGCCGGGTCCGGGCTGTCCCCAGGGGTCCACGGATGAGCCAAATCGGCCGCCAGATCCATGCCGCTGTTGGCTTTTTCATTTGGTAGATCGCGGTCAAAAACAGCGGCCGGAGCCCAAATGCGGCCTGCCCCCTGCTTCAGGGGGCTTATTGCCAGCTCGTCGGCACCGGAAACGGCCGGAGCGGCCGTATACATCAACCGAAATTTGACCTCATCCGGCGTTAAATCCGGGTTGGCTTCGAGCATCAAGGCCACCACGCCGGAAGTCACCGCAGTAGACATGCTGGTGCCGTTCATGCGAAAGAAATGGGTTGTTTCAGCAAAATCAGGATGGAGCTGGACCAAGGTGGCGGAATTCGTGATGTCATACGGATCATTATGCATAAATGACATGACGTTTGATCCTGGGGCCAATACATCGGGCTTGACAAAACCATCCAGCGTTGGTCCCGCGGCCGACCAGGAAGGAACCGTATCATCATCCCAATTTCCGGCCGTGCGATTGGTATCAACCGCCCCCACCGTGATAATATATGGATCGTTCCCAGGAACCGAAACCGACTCGGCATGAGGACCGGTGTTTCCAGCTGCAGCCACAACCACAATACCGGCGTTCCAGGCTGCTTCGACCGCCCGATTTAATGGATCGACAAAGTAAGGGGTGCCGGATGTGCCGCTTAAGCTTAAATTCATGACGCGAATGTTGTGCTCATCTTTGTGCTCTATCGCGAATTGAATCCCTTCGATGACGTCTTCATAGGTTCCCCTGCCGTCTGCGTCCAAGACGCGGATGCTGATAATGTCCGCACCGGGGGCGATCCCGGCTACAACCCCCGTACTCTGATCGATCATCTCATTCCAGATGATTCCCCCGACATGGGTGCCGTGCCCAAACGGATCCTGGCTGTATAACATGCCGGAGAAGCAATATCCCTCTCCCTGCAAACCATATCCCTGACAGGTATTGTCTCCTACAAAATCATATTGATTTTTAAAATGTTGGTCCAATTCAAATTCCAGGCTCTCCGGCATCAGCCAGGAAAAATACATGCCGCTGTCAACGATGGCGATGGTGACATTTTTCCCCGTCACGCCGCTTTCGCCACCGGTTCCTTGGTGAACCAAATCAGCCCCCACATCGATTACGGCCGGTGAGGGAAAATCAAATATCACCGGATCAGGAGTGTATGGCTCGGTCGAATCGGTTTTAAAGAAAGAATTCCACAATTGGGTTAGATCTTCTGAATAGTCATCTGGTGGTTGATCCGGATCTCCCCATCCGGCACGATCCACAGAGGCTGAGACGGTGTGATTTTGCACGATGGCGTCAACGTCGGGCAGGGTGGCCAGCTGATCGATGGCCTGAGCCGGCAGCCGTCCACCAGCGGAGTTGATGACCCACAGATTGCTCGATACCGTCCCTCCAACCTGTTCGATTGCTTGGGCAGCACGCTCCGCTGTTTCCCCACTGACGATGACCGAAACCATGCCCTCGTCAACACTAACCAGTGCGGGGTCAACGTAGGCGGCCGCTTCATTCGCCGGCTCATTCGGCAGCAAAAAAATAAGGGCTGCAGTCAAAATCAGTATGACGATAACTGCTCCACGAAAACCGGGTTTTACAAAGGCTCTATTCATTTTGCTTCCCCCCACCCCGCTCTACAGAATCTTCTTCTACAAATTCGATCTCATTATTTTTTAGCTTAACCGATCAAAGTAACGATTTATCTGTTTTTTTGATATTTTTTTCTAGTAGTTCCGTACTAATTTCTCTCTCACTCTTCACCGCTAACCCGGAGCGAGATGAACGATGACATTCGGCCGAAAAGTTACAGACGATGGACACTGCCTGAGGCCTGTCATCCCGGGTACCCTAAATAAAAGAAAATGGGACAAAAAGGGTTATTCAAATCTAAAAAGGAGTGAAGTCGGCCATGTTGAAGCACATTTTAATTGCCTACGGCTCAGGAACCGGATCTACAGCTGAAGTAGCAGAGGCGATTGCCACCGTTTTACGCGCCCAACCAGAGGGAAATTCAGCGGCCGGCAGTGAAGTGCTGGTTGATGTAAAGAACGTCTTGGATATCGATGACATTGACTCCTATTCGGCAGTAGTCGTAGGCAGTTCAATTCGTGCCGGCCGCTGGCTGCCGGAGGCGATTGATTTTGTCGAAAATATGCGCCAGGCGCTTAAAAAGCGGCCGGTTGCTTACTTCACCACCTGCCTGACGATGGTCAACAACACCCCCAACAGCCAGCGCATCGTCATTGGATATATGGAACCCCTGTTAAAGCTCGATCCAAATATCCAGCCGGTTGCGCTGGGGCTTTTTGCCGGATCGCTTGACCCCGGCCGGCAGCCGATTATCCCCGGTGAAGGTGGACCTTACGGGGATTTCCGCAATTGGGATGCGATACGCGAATGGGCGGAAAAGATTCGACCGCTGCTCCTTGAATCACAGGCAGAGGATTTTGGTAAAGTGGAAGATATGCGCGGGGTTACCCTAAGCTTTACCGATCTGTCTCGCTCCGACCTCAGCGAAGTTGATTTACAGGGAGCACAAATGCAGGAAGCTGACCTCTCGCAGGCGGAACTGCACGATTCGACGTTAAGCTGGGCCGATTTGTCCGGCAGCCGCATGGTGGCCGCGAACCTGGCCCAGGCCAGCCTGATCGGCTCCGTCCTCAATCGTGCGGATTGTCAGGAAGCCAATCTTGAAGGGGCGATCTTAAACGGCGCCAAAATGGTAGAAATTAATCTCTACCAGGCTAATCTGCGCCACGCCGACCTGAACTGGGCCAATCTGACTGACGCCAACCTGGCCGGAGCCGACCTGCACGGGGCGCACCTGGGCTGGGCGTGCCTCGAAGGGGCAAATTTGGCTGAAGCCAATCTTGACGGGGCTTTTTATAACGAACACACAATTTGGCCGGCCGATTTTTCGCCGCGTGAAGCGGGTTGCATCGAGCAATATCAGCTCAGTATGTGATGGCAAATGCTTTTGTTGAGCAGGGGGATTTATCGCGTAGCTATTGGCTCTCTGCCAATAGCTATTTTTTTATCGGCAGCACCGTCGAGCCCTTGATTTCGCTCAGCACCAGGCTCGTTTGGATGTGAGAAAGACCGGGCACCGGGGTGAGGGTGTTGACCAGAAAATCCTCGAGAGCGTGACGGTTCTTAACGGCCACTTTGAGCAAATAATCACTCGACCCGGTCAAAAAGTGACACTCAATCACTTCGGGCATTTCGCGGATCGCCCGCCGAAAATCAGCGACTAAGTTGACCTCGTGTTTTTCCAAACTAACCTGAACAAAGCAGAGTAAATCATAGCCGATTTTTTCCAGGTCGATTTTGGCTTGATACCCCTCAATCACTTCATCTTGCTCGAGCTTCTTGACCCGAGCCAGCGTCGCGGCCGGAGAAAGCCCTACTCTTTTGGCCAGCTGCACGTTGCTGATTGAACTGTCTTCCTGCAGGGCGATGACAATGGCGTCGTCGATTTCGTCAAATTGTCCGCTCATGGGGGGTAATCATACCATTTTGGCAGACAGCAGACTACAGACTTCAGACAACAGAAGGGCCGTAAGAGAAAGGAGTAACGTCCATGAGCAACAATCTGAGGTCTGAAGTCTGAAGTCTGTTGTCTTTTGTGGTCTGTTGTCTGTTGTCTTTTATTGAAAGATAATTCCCCCATGTCCGAATTTTTTACCGTTCAAACACCAGCGGCCGCTCGCGAGAAGCTGGGCAGCCTGTTTGCTCCGGCCGTCAAACGAGAACAAATTCCAACCTCCGAAGCGGTGGGGCGTGTGCTAACGGAATCTCCTGTTTCCCCCCAGGATTTGCCCGATTTTGTCCGTTCAACCGTTGACGGGTTTGCCGTTCAGGCGGCTGATACCTACGGCGCAACACCCGGCTTGCCGGCGTTTTTGCCCTTGATCGGTGAGGTTCCCATGGGAACAGAAGCATCCCTCTCCCTGGGGATGGGGGAAGCGGCCCTGGTTCATACCGGCGGGATGATTCCGGATGGGGCTGACGCGGTAGTCATGGTCGAAAACACCCAACAGGTAGATCAATCGAGCATAGAAATTTTAAAACCGGTGGCTGAAGGGGAAAACGCGATTCAGGTTGGGGAGGATATACGCTCCGGGACGGCTATCCTGCCGGCCGGTCACCGGCTCCGGCCGCAAGATATTGGCGGGCTGCTCGCACTCGGAATCGTCACCGTCGAAGTGGCTGTGCCGCCCACGGTGGCCATCATCTCTACGGGGGATGAAGTGGTCCCGCCGGATCAACCCACAAAGCCCGGGCAGGTGCGCGATATAAATTCGTATACGCTGGCTGCCCTCGTCGAGCGGGCCGGCGGCCGGCCGCTGTTGATGGGCATCATCGCCGATCAGCTGGAGGCGCTGCTGACGGCCGCTCGCCACGCCCAGCAAAACGCCGATATCGTCGTCATCTCGGCCGGGAGCTCGGTCAGCTATCGCGACATGACTTCTGAAGTGATTGTTCAGCTGGGCGCACCAGGGGTACTGGTCCACGGGCTTAGCGTCCGGCCGGGTAAGCCAACGATCGTTGCCCTGTGTGACGGGGTACCGGTGATCGGCCTGCCGGGCAATCCGGTTTCAGCCATGGTGATCTTCGACCTGGTCGTGATGCCGCTTATCGAGCAGTTCCTGGGGGCCTCAACAGCGGCCAAAACCCGCGTTCAGGCGCGACTGGCGCGCAACATCGCCTCGGTGACCGGCCGGGAAGATTTTGTGCAGGTTCAGCTCGAAGAACGGGATGGTCAGACATGGGCGGTGCCGGTTTTTGGCAAATCCAACCTGATCTATACCCTGGTCAATGCCGATGGGGTGATTCACGTACCCCTGGACAAGGGGGGATTGTATGAAGGGGAGTGGGTGACGGTCACACTCCACGAATGAATGAGTAATTAGCAATTAGTAATTAATAAATTGATTGTTGAAACCAGGGTCCTTTTTACTAATTACTAATTACTAATTGCTAATTACTGTGTAACAGATGTTTTCTTAACTTTTGACCTTGCTGCCACCCTTCTTAGCC
>JASJCR010000088.1 GCA_030065875.1 Ardenticatenaceae bacterium
GCCCATGGCAATGATTTGGCGGGTCAGGGGAACAACATCCGGCGCCAGGCGGGCAGCCAGGGCCAAATTGGTCAGCGGCCCCACGGCGATGATCGTCAACTCGTGCGGATTGGCGTGGATTAAATCGACGATCAGATTAACGGCCGATGGCAGGGCGCCCTCTGCGCCTTCAACCGGCCACGGTTCGGTGGGCCCATAACCGGCCTGCCACTCGGCAAACCACTCTTTTGGCTCGACCAACCCTCGCTCTGCTCCCCGGCCCAGCGGCACCGACCAATTGAGATAAGCAAGCATCCGGCGCGTGTTGTGGAGCACGTTTGGCAAATCGGTATTGCCGTGTACCGTGGTGACGGCCGCCACTTTTTCTTTTGCCGATTGATGCAGAAAAATCAGGGCTGCCCCATCATCTATTTCCGCTCCAGGCGTTCCTAAACTGAGGTCTGTATCAAAAACAATCATTGACTATGCGAATTTATATGCTGAGTCCGGCAGTGGATAGCGCCACCGGGTGGCCGCTGCCCCGGCCGCCATGCCGGCCGTCACCGCTTCGTCAATCTGCTGGTGAGGCCAGTAAGCCGCCAGGAAATGAGCGGCAAACGCATCCCCACACCCGATGGTGGTGCCGCGTACGGCAACCGGCCGAACCGGAAAACGGCGCGGCTGACGGCCTTGACGGGCGTCGATGACCCACACGCTGCGAGCGCCCATGGTCACCACCAGGCGCTTTTTATAGGTGGCAAACAAATCGATGATACCCGGCAAGAGCGGATCGTTAGAGCGGCCAGGCCAACCCAAAAACGCCAGATCGATTAAAGGCAAAAGCTGCTCCAGCCGCTCTAACGTCAAATGGCGAAAATCAAGGAAATCCGCCGAGATAAACGGCCGCTGAAGTTGTTCTCCCAAGCGGACCAGCTCTCGAATGACCGGCTCGACCAACACCATGTGAATCATTTCCGACTGCGCCAACAGCGCTTCTTCTTTCTTTGACAATTGCAAATCACGCCAGACGCCAGGGACAAAATGATCCATCCACGGCTGACCATCCGGCCGAATGGTGATTTCAATGGCCGCGGTTTGACCCGGTACTGTGATCGTATCCGCTTGATACGCGATGTCGTGATCGTCAAAAAAGTCGAGAAAGAGCTGCGGCCGGTCATCACCGATGCGCGTCAACAGGGAACCTGGAACACCAAGCTGCCGCCAGTGATAAGCGATATTGACACATCCCCCACCCGGCAGCACCGGGCCGCTGGGTTGGTAAATGTCGAGGGAGGCGGGGCCAAATAATACAGGCATCAGACATCAGACTTCAGACTACAGGATTCTGAGGTCTGAGGTCTGTAGTCTGCTGTCTCTTAAAGATCGTTTAGGGGATCCTCACGCCCATTTTTAAGGGCTAAAAACCGACTGTAGCGCACTTCGAGGATTTTGCTCATTTGCCAAAACGCCTCCACCGAAAGGTGGGCGCATCCTTCGCGATGATACCACTCCCGCCGATTGGGAAGGGTGGTGATCAGCTCCGGATCGTGAATGGGCACCACGGCCGGATTAAGAAAATAGCCGGGGGAATCCGGCTCGCGAATTTGCAGTAAATATCGACCGCGAAAACCGGCCGCGCGCGGCAGCAGGTGGGTCTGACCGTCGTTTAAATCGATCAAGGGGGCTGTTTCCACCGGCGTGGCGGTGACTTCCGGCCAGGCAGGATCGTCTATTAGTTCGGCAATCACGCGACGCACCGAAATATCCTGATAGTGATTTGTCTCCGTATGCGGCTGCGCATACTGGTGATCATAAACGTTGGTGATATTGTCATCATACACGTTGCCACAAGCAGTGATCAAAAATTCCACGAGCGGCCGATTTTTTCGCAAAAAGGAGCGATACCCGGCCTCGTACTCGAGAATGGCCGCGGCTTTGGGCACCACTTCTCCCCGCACGAGATGGCTTAAACGCCAGCCATCCACCCCAAAACGGCCGTCTAGAACTTCGCGCCAGCGTCCCTTTTTCCCGCCGGCAAACCCCGGCAGCCCGATCGGAATCCAAACCGCATCAAGCGGTTGGATCAGGTCAGATTCAAGATGTTCCCACCAATTTTGACGATCCAAAATAATAGACCTCAGACAACAGACCACAGACCTCAGACCTGCTATGTAGTCTGTAGTCTGAGGTCTGTGGTCTTTAATCAGCAGATGTTGATCTCATTTCACCACGCTGCAAACTTTGCCGGAAACGGCTGCGGTTGACAAACAGATTCACTTTTTCCCGCAGGGCTACCAAAATCAGAGCGATCAAGGTGGCAAAGTGGGGCAAGAGCTGGATCAGGTTTGGGGGCCAGTTGGTCACGTTTTGAATCCGCACGGCAAACCCTTCAGCCAAACCAAAAAATAGACCGGTAAAAAAGACCCCGATCGGGTGTTGAAAGCCAAATATTGCCGCGGTAACCCCCACCCATCCTCGGCCGTTACTCATATTGCGGGTAAAGAGCGTCAAATGGCCAACCGACAAAAACGACCCGCCCAAAGCACACAGCATACCGGCAATGACCAGCGCGGAAACCTGCACCCGGGTCACATTGATGCCCAACGTTTCGGCCGCCTCGATATTTTCTCCAACCGCCCGAATATGACGGCCAAATTTGGTGTGAAACAACACCACATAACCGATTATGGCCATCAGCCAGGAAAAATAAACGATGGCGTTGTAGCCGCTAAAAATATCTCCGATACCTGGAATATCAGCCAAAATCGGAATTTCATAATCAGGCAGGCGCTGAATGCTGGGGTCTGACCAGGAGCCGACATTGCCAAATAATATGCGCATGACGTAGACGGTAAACTCCATAATCAGCAAATTGATTCCCAAAGCGAGGATAATCAGATTAACTTTGTATTTGAGATAAAGCAGGGCAAACAGGAGTCCGAGCAAACCGCCAAAAATCACGGCCACCACAATCCCCAGGGCGGTGCTTCCCAAATAATATGAAAAGACGATGGCGACAAAGGCACCCAGAAGCATTTTTCCTTCTAAGGCCAGGTTTAATACCCCGGCCCGGCTGCAAAATGCGCCGCCTAAAGCCGCCAAAATAATGGGGGTGGCCAGACGCAAGCCGCTGGAGAGCAAGGCAGTTGTGAATACACCATCTTCCATTATTGATTCTCCTCTACAGCCAGTTCAACAGCTGTTTTCCGGCCGCGCAGCCGATCGATGCGATCGCGGAGGCCGGCAATATTGTCCCGATACAATTTTTCGGCGGCCACAAACAAAATCATCAGGGCGATGATTGTTCCCCCCAACTCACGGGGAATGCCCATGTTAATTTGCAATCCAAGCTGGGCGCCAAGCCTCACCCCCCCAAACAAAATCGCTACCAAAACCACCCCAAAGGGATGAACCTGGCCGAGAATGGCGACAGACAACCCGTCAAACCCCAAACCGATTGAAAAATCTTGATTAATGCGGTAGTGAACGCCCAATACTTCGATGGCGCCGGCCAATCCGGCCAGGGCTCCGCTGATAAACATACCCCGCAGCGCGGCTCGGCCGCTGGGGATGCCGCCAAATAAAGCAAACAGCGACGATTGTCCAGCCATTCGCTGCTCATAGCCGGGGGTTGAACGCCACAAGTAGTAATAAACGGCCGCGGCAGCCGCGATGGCGATCACAAAGCCAATCCCCCACTTTGATCCCGGCAAAAAGGTCATCAACTTGGCCGACTCATCGATGACGGGAGAAAAAGCGGTCGTGCCTCGATCTGCTCGCAGGGGAAAATTGACCAGATAAACTGAAACCAGCCGGGCGATTTCATTCATGACGATGGTCGTAATGACCTCGTTGATATTGAGATAAACCTTGAGTACACCGGGAATCCAACCATAAATTCCAGCGGCGATCATGGCCACCAACATGATGGCAATTGGATGAATGATTGGTGGTAAATCGATGGCAAACCCGAGCCAGGCCCCCATAATTGCACCTACCGCCAGCTGACCTTCCTGTCCGATACTAAACATACCGGATCGAAAGGCCATCACGGCCGATAGCCCGGTCAAAATCAGGGGGGTCGATCGTTCAAAAGTCGTAAAAAGGGCACAGCGGCTTAAGGAACTGCAGGAAAACCCGGCTCGAAAAAGCTCGCCAAACGCCTGAAACGGGTTTTCACCGGCAAACAAAATAAGAACGGCCGCTACCAACAACCCCGAGAGGACCGCTAGCACCGGAACAAGAAAGGAACTCATTAATTGTCGTCGTCGATATGAATCCATAATAATTATCCCGGAAGCTCGGTTACAAGTTGGCTGCCGCCCATCAGCAAGCCGATTTCTTCTTGAGTCACAGTTTGAGGATCCACTTCACCGGCTACTTCCCCTCGATACATAACGATGATGCGGTCCGCAAGGGACAAAATTTCATCCAGTTCAACCGAGATCAGGAGGACAGCGGCCCCTCGGTCTCGAGCTTCGACCAGAGATTGATGGACAAATTCGATGCTGCCAACATCCAAACCTCGCGTTGGCTGGTTAGCGATCACAAATTTTGGCTCACCGGAAAGCTCGCGGGCCAGGACGACCTTTTGCATATTTCCCCCCGAGAGGGTCTCGATACTGCGGCCGGGTTTGGCGGCCGCGATCGAAAAATCCTTGATGGAAATTTCGGCAAAGCGGCGCATCGCCTGGCGAATTAAAAAGCCCAGCCGATTAAACTGCGGCCGCTTGTAGCGGTTGACGACCAAATTTTCATCCAGATAAGTCTGCAAATTTAGCCCCATCTTGATCCGGTCCTCCGGGATATGAGCCATCCCACGATCGCGTCTTTTACCTACATTTTCCACAGAAATATCGCGATCAAAAAAGATTAGCTGACCCCCTTCAATCGGCCGCATCCCGCTGATCGCCTCGACCAATTCAGTTTGACCGTTGCCGCTGACTCCGGCGATGCCCAATATCTCCCCGGCGCGCACCTCAAACGACATATGCCTGACGGCCGGCAGCCCACTGGCATCAGCCACGGTTAAATTTTCAGCGCGAAAAACCGTTTCTCCGATGGTAGGCGGTTTCTTATCGAGCTTAAAAATCACGGAGCGACCAACCATCATGCTGGCCATTTCGCTCACCGAGGTATCGGCCACATCCCTCGTCCCGATCATTTTTCCACCGCGCATGACGCTGAGCCGGTCAGCGACATTCTTGACTTCCACCAATTTGTGGGTGATAAAAATAATCGTGCGGCCGCTGACCGCCAGTTGGCGGACCACCTCAAGCAGCTCTTTCACTTCCTGAGGGGTTAAAACGGCCGTTGGTTCATCTAATATCAAGATTTGGGCATCCCGCTGCAGCGCTTTTAATATCTCGACGCGCTGCTGCATCCCCACGGGTAAATCCCGAATAACGGCATTGGGGTCCACCGGCAGGCCAAATTGATCAGCCAAACTGCGCACCATTTCCGCTTCCTGCTTCTTTTGCACAAAGCCGTTTTGGGTTTGCTCCATCCCCAGCATGATATTTTCGGCAATGGTGAAGGAAGGCACCAGCTTAAAATGTTGATGGACCATCCCAATGCCCAGATGAATGGCATCATCTGGATGCTCAATTTGCACCTCCTGACCGTTAACAATAATCTGCCCCGAATCAGGTTGATACAGCCCGTAGAGAATATTCATCAAGGTGGTTTTTCCGGCTCCGTTTTCCCCTACCAGGGCGTGGACCTCTCCCTGGCCTACGGTGAGACTCACCTGATTGTTCGCCAACACATTGGAGGATGGGAAGTATTTAGTGATGTCTCGCATTTCAATGGCGTTGACGGTCATAATTTTTTAAAGACTCCCCCTCCTCTTTTGTCAAGGAGGGGGAGGGAGTTTGGATCAATTAGTTGATGAAGGGGTCGCAAATTGGGGTGGGATTGAGGGCATCACACACTTCGTATTCTCCGTCTAGGATACGGGTACGATAATCCTCAACCAGGGTCTTAATTTCCGGTAATTGAGAGGTCATTTCCGCCGGACCCTCATCTTCAAAGGTGGTGGAGCCTTCATCCCAGGAGATCCCGGCGGCGCCATCAGCCATCCCCAATTCGTTAAATCCGCCCTGGAATGTGTCGTTTTGAGCCCACTCAACCAGGGTGTAAGTGGCGATGTCTACCCGCTTAATCATGGATACAATAACATGACCCGGCTGGATCCAATCCTGATTTGAGTCGACGCCGATGGCGTAATTACCGGTTTGGGCGGCCGCTTCTAGCACCCCTTCACCAGACCGGCCGGCAATCTGGTACACGATGTCGGCGCCCTGCTCATACTGACCCAAAGCGGTTTCCAGGCCGAGGGTTGGATTCTCAAAATCAAAGCCCAGATAGCCAACCAAAACCTCACAATCGGGGCAAACTTCAAGAACACCCTGCTTATAACCGAAGAAAAATTGATTTAAAGCTGGCGCATCCCCACCCACCACGGCACCCACGACCTTTGTCTCGGTCAGGCTGCCGGCAATCAAACCGGCCAGGAAAGAAGATTCATGCACGTTGATTTGGAATGCGGCAAAATTGTCGGGCAGTTCATCGGCAAAGACATCAGAGGGTGCGCCAAACAGCTGATCGGGGAATTCGGCCGCCAAATCGAGGACCAGTTGGGCATCTATCGCCAACGGCAGAACAATATCATTTCCGGCCTGGATCGCTCCACGCAAGGCCGCTTCATGTTCGGTGATCCCACTGGTTTCAATGACGGTTCCCCTGGCTCCCAATTCTTCAATCGCTCGTTCCGCTCCCCGGTTAGCGGAATCAGAAAATGAACGGTCTCCCAGTGCCCCTGGCAAAACCAGGGCAAAGCTAAAGTCATCGGCCGACTCTTCGGCGGCACCTCCCCCACAGGCGGTCAGGAATAAGGCAGCAAAAGCTGTGACGACAAAGATTAGTAAATGACGCTTCATGGATCTGTTCTCCTTCTCCTAAGATGATTCAATTGGTAAACGGCAGCGGTACCAGGTCGAACCGCCGCTAAAGAAACACGCCCAAACCTTTTATTAACAAGGCGTTAGTATAACAATTAAGAAATAAGAGACAAGAGAGGAGAGACAGGAGACAAGGATAGGTTCAATAAACATCTCCCTTCTCCGGTCTCTGGTCTCCGGTCTCTCGTCTTATATGTGGGAGTGTGATCAAAATCATCATCACGGCAATTACCGCATCTCCAATTTCGCGAGGGGTATTGGTCATCAGCTGCAAACCGTTTAGGGCACCAAGACGCAGACCCCCAAGCAAAAATGCGCTGAAGACAATTCCAAGGGGATGTAGCTGACCCAGCAAACTAACCACAATCCCGTCAAACATATCAATGGTGGAAAAGTTGGTCACAAATCGATAGTGAACCCCTACCACCTCAAGCCCGCCCCCTAACCCGGCCATGATGCCGCTCAGCAACATTGCCCAAACCACAGTTCGCCGCGGTCGCATGCCGGCGTATCGAGCAAAGTTGGCCGCCTGACCTGACATGCGCAGCTCCAACCCACCTTGATGCCACCACAAATAAACAAAAACGATGACGGTTGTGATCAGGGCAATAAAAAGCGCGCCGGTTACCTTTGTTGAAGGAACCAATGGAATCAATCGCACCGCTTCAGGAATTCGCTGCCAGCTGAGCGCCCCTACAGCGGCCGGAGCCAGGGAATTCATGATGAGGGTCACAATAACTTCGTTGATGTTGAGATAGGCTTTTAACGCACCGGGAATCGCCCCCCAAATCCCGCCGGCTAAAGACCCGGCAGCCAGGGCCAAAATTAAAGCTGAAAGGGGAGAGAGTGTTTCAGCCAAAGCGATTACCAAACCGGCCGTGACCCCGGCCCCAACGATCATCTGGCCAAATTGACCGATACTAATTAAGCCGGCTCGAAAAGCGATCATGGCCGACAGGCCGCTAAAAATTAAAGGAGTTGCATACTGAGCAGCGGTAATGGGGGCACAGCGAAACCCAGCCCCCGAACAGCTAAATCCGGCAGAGAGCCAAATCCCCATGATCGGCAGCGGGTTGCGGCCGGTGAGTGAGATGATAGCCAAACCACAGAGAAGTCCAACGAGAATAACGGTTAAAGAGTGTTTAATCATAAGATTATAGACAAGAGACCAGATACTAGAGACGAGCGCAGCTTGTTTGAGGGGATTCCTCTCCCGTCTCTGGTCTCTTATCTGCAATCTGTAGTTTACAATAAAAAAAGTGTGGGCCCGGTTTCCCGATGCCCACACCTTATTATTCACCTAAGGATCAAATATCAATTTGCCTCTTTAAATATTGCTCGAATTTTTCCAGCGCGGCCGAGAATCCCCGGCGGCCAAAACCCATCCGCATGTGGCGGTCATCACTGCCAAGTGTCGTCCCTGGATGAATTAAAACGCCGGCGTCTTTGGCCAGCGTTTCAGCCAGCTCCGTGACCGATGGAACGTGTATTTCAACCAGGGCGGTTGAGCCGGCCTGCGGCCGTCGCCAGGTAAACAAATCCGGCCACCTGGCAAAAAAATCATCTGCTGCTTTGAGATTTTGCTCAATTTGGGCGATGCTGCGATCGCGAAGCTGATCACGCACTCGCCAGGCGGCCGTGGCCAAAAATTCCGATGGGGCTGGGGGGCAAATGCTGGTGTAAAACTTCCAGTTCATCAGATTGTCTCGAAGTTCCGCGTCCTGCACGATCAGCCACCCGGTGCGCAGCCCCGGCAAGCCATAGGTTTTTGACAATCCTGAAAGCACAATCGCCCGTTTGGTAAGCGTCGCGGCCGAAGCAACAGGCTGAGTACCGGAATGAACGAGGCCAAAATACATCTCATCGTAAAACAACCGTAGGTTGTGCTGCTCCACAATTTCTACTAGGTCTTCAAGCTGACCGGGAGTTGGCAAATACCCGGTCGGATTATGGGGAAAATTAACCACCACCAGCTTTGTCTGGGGAGTGATTAACCGCCGTAAATCATCTAAATTCAGCGTCCAGCTGTCGGCGGTGGGCACAAACGCCCACCTTTTGACCCGATCGGTCCCCACCACATGCTCAAACATGTTGATCAGTGCGTCATAGGCAGGCGTCAAAACAATCACTTCGTCATTTGGTTCGAGGAGCGCCCGGGCAGCCAGGTAAATTCCCTCCACCGGGGTACCGAGAATCATTATGTCCTCCGCCCTAACCTGGGGGTATGCCTCGGCCAACTGCCCCCGCAAATGGGGATTGCCCTGAGATTCCGTATAACCCAAGGACAAACCAGCCAGCTGTTCTAATGAAACATCCGCCATATCGAGCAGTTCACCAACGGATACCGTTTCACAGTCAGAATTACATAGTTGATACGGGGTATTAAATTCATACCTGGCGTAGAAGTGTTCGGTTTCAAAGGGAGCGATATTCATCATTTACGATTGGTTCGATTGGTTCGATTGATTGTTGACGATTGATTATTTTCTAGCTATTGGCTAATGGCAATTAGCAATTGACAAATAAATTATCCTGCGTTGTAGCCTATCTTTCAACCTATGGGAGCGGCCCCTCCTATAATTCAAGCGGAGGGTTTTCTATGAACCACAATCGATTTTCAGCTTTTATTATCTTATCTATTGCTCTTATTTCCATTATTTTAGGCGTTGGCCATTTGGAGTCGGCTCCGTCGGCCGTTCAAAAACCGGTGCTCAAGTGGCAGCATGGGGGATGTTTTTCTTCCTGGTGCCAGACCGGGTGGTACGCCTCTCCCGCGATTGCCGATCTCGATAACGACGATAAGCCAGAAGTGATATGGGGCGCATACGATGGTGTGGCCTTAAATGGGGAAGATGGGAGCTTGCAGTGGCGAGCCAGCAACGGCAGCCGGGTTTGGCCGGCCGTAGCCGTCGTTGACCTCACCGGTGATGGTTCCCTGGAAATTATTATGGGCCGGGGCAGCGACCAGGTCACAGTCTATAATGCCAGCGGCCAAATTTTATGGCAGCGCAGCCCGTTTGGGAATGGTGAAGTGCGCACCCTGGCGGTTACCGATCTCGATGGAGATAACTCCGCCGAAATTATCGTCGGCCGGGCCAGCGGCGGCAGCACCAGACAGGTCAACGTCTATGATGCCAACGGGAATCAGCGTGCCGGATGGCCGGCTCGACGAAATGGGGAAGCCGGGTATGGCTGGGGGATGTATAACGAAAATATCACCATCGGCGACCTCGATGGGGATGGCGACAAAGAGCTAATTGTGCCCACCGATACCCACTACATCACCGCCCTCGACCATAACGGCAACCAGCTGCCGGCCAACAACATTTACGGCAGTGGCGAAGTGTGGAGCCAGGTCGGCGTCCACGTCGATCATCATGTCGATCTACGCGGCTACGCCAACTGCGGCACCGAACATCGCCCAAATTTCGCCAATATGGGGCCGGCCATTGCCGACCTAGACGGCAATGACTCGCTCGAAATTATCGTGCCCGGTGACGTATATAACTGCGCCATCGGCGATAATCAGCAGGGTGATCTTTATATTATGCCCTGGATATTTAACCTCGATCGCACCCGCTGGGCAGGCAGCGGTTACGATTGGGAAGTGCTCCCAACACCTGAACCAAACAGTCGCCCCCTTTCCGAAAATTACAGCGTGATTGAAAACAACGTCTCCAACACGGTCATCGCCGATTTGGATGGCGATGGGGAAAAAGAGATCATTTTTACCGCTTATGACGGCCGAGTACACGCCTACTGGCTCGACAAAACCCAGCACGGCAGCTGGCCGTATGACGTGCCCGGCAGCGGCATTCGCTTTGCGGCCGAGCCGGTCATCGTGGACCTCGACGCAGATGGCAAGGCTGAAGTGATCTTCACCTCCTGGCCGGAAAAAGGAGGAAATCGGGTCGGACAGCTGCACGTGCTCGATTACCTGGGGAATGAGCTGCATCGTCTCGACCTACCGGCCCCCAAAAGCGGCAATTGGAATGGCGGCCTGGCTGCGCCAAGCGTAGGCAATATCGATAGCGATGCTGATCTGGAGCTGGTCATCGGCACCAGCCACAGCGGGGTTGTGGCCTATGACCTGCCTGGCAGTGCCGATGCCCGCGTTCTGTGGGGCACCGGCCGCGGCAGCTACGAGCGGACCGGTCTGGCACCCGAACTCAATGAGTACTACCTGACGATGGCCTCGTCAGCCAAGGCGATTGAAGTTGGAGCAAGCGCGATCTACGAGTTAGAAATCAGCGCAGGAGCGGCGTTCACCGATACGGTTGAGCTAGATGTGTCGTCACCGGCCGCTGGAATCAGCGTGACCCTCTCCGACAGCGAAGTCACCCCACCCACCACTGTGACGTTAACCGTGACAGATGAGCGCTCTTCTCCTCCCGCTATGCCGGGGTCCTGGTATGAATTGACGCTGGAATCCACAGCCTTAGAGGAAACGAGAACGCATCAGGTGGGATTGCTAATCGGCGGTTCGCGCCTTTATTTGCCGGTCATTCGCCGGTAGGGTTGGTTACTCGTTGACTCGCTTAACCGTGAACGAATGACGGGATTGGGATAAAATGCAGGCATGGCTTCCCACTCCCACCCCAACATCCTCCTGTTTTTGACCGATGATCACGCCCAATGGGCTTTAGGGTGTACGGGAAACCGGGAAATCCGCACCCCAGCTCTCGACTATCTGGCTCAACAGGGGGCGTTGATGACCAATGCCTTTACCCCTATCCCGGTGTGTTCACCGGCACGCGCCAGCCTGCTCACCGGCCGCCTGCCATCCCAGCATGGCATTCACGACTACCTCGCATCAGGGGACCCGGAAATTGACGGCCGCCGCTGGCTAAAAAATGAGACAACCCTGGCTCAACTCTTTCAGGAGGCGGGATATCGCACCGGATTAAGCGGCAAGTGGCATTTGGGACAAGATGAGCATCCTCAGCCAGGCTATGAAAGCTGGTTCACCCTCGGTCGAGGGTATCCCATCGAACATCAGGGTCCACACGCTTATGGGGTTGACGGCCGTCATGAAGAACGGCCCGGCCGCATCACCCACCGAATCACTGAAAAAGCGGTTGATTTTTTGCGCAGCAGCGATCCACGGCCGTTTTTCCTGCAGGTTGGATTTTACGCCACCCACAGCCCTTGGGAAAATCAGGTGGAGTATCTGGTCGAAAGCTATCGCCAAGCCAAATTTGCCGATATTCCCCACGATGAAAGCTACCCTTTTGGGCGGCAAAATTTAGAATCCACAAACCCCACGCGCTTCAACCCTCGAGAAGCCCGAGCCAACTACTATGCGGCCGTCACCGAACTTGACGAGGCCGTCGGCCGGCTGCTTTCCGAACTTGAAGCCCAGGGACACTTAAACAATACCTTGATCGTTTACACCTCAGATCACGGTCTCAACTGCGGCCATCACGGCATCTGGGGGAAAGGGAACGGTACGCTGCCGCTAAATATGGTTGAAGAATCCATTCGCGTGCCCCTGATTCTTTATCATCCTCAAATGCCGCTTGGGCAGCAGCGCCGGGGAGAATTTGTCGATCATCTCGATCTGTTCCAAACGGTTTGCGAGGCGGCCGCCATCAACCGATCCCCAGAAAAAAAATACCCCGGCCGCTCTTTCTGGCCGCTGCTGCAAAATCAGCATCTCCCCGGCTGGCGCTCCGTTCAGTTTGGGGAATATGGCCCAACGCGGATGATTCGCACCGGGCGACATAAGCTCGTGCGTCGCTATCCCGATGGACCTCACGAGCTTTTTGACCTTCAAGCTGACCCGCGTGAAACGACAAACCTGTTTTTCGATCCCGCACACCGGCCGCTAATCGATCGACTTACCGGTGAGCTGGAGGGATATTTCACCCACTATGAAGATCCGCAGCACAGCGGTCTGCGGGCGGCCGACCTGCCGCGTCATAATGACACGGAGGCGTGGAGATAATAAAAAAGAAGAGAGAAGAGAGAAGAGAGAAAAGAGAAATCGACCCGTTTTCAACTTACAATTGAGCACCTTGGGAGGAATGATGAGCATCATCGTTTTGGGAAGCATCAACATGGATTTAACGACTTACGTGCCGCGGCTGCCGGCTCCCGGCGAAACCCTTTTTGGCACGTCGTTTATTACCGTGCCTGGCGGCAAGGGGTTTAACCAGGCGGTGGCCACCGGCCGATTGGGCAGCACGACGCGCTTTATCGGCCGGATTGGAGACGACCCGTTTGGGCACGGGGTCCTCGATTTGATCAAAGATGAACCGATTGATACCAGCGGCATTATGATTGATTCCCATCACGGCACCGGTTTGGCGGTGATTTCAGTTGATGATCAGGCTGAAAATTCAATTATCGTCATTTCCGGGGCCAACATGGCTCACAATCAGGAAGAGATTGATCGTACGAAGTCAGCATTGGAAGGTGCTCGGGTGCTGCTGCTGCAGCTTGAAACACCCCTAAAAACCAATTTGCAGGCGGCAGAGTTGGCTCGGGCGGCGGGAGCCACCGTAATATTCGATCCAGCCCCGGCGCAAGCGCTGCCGGATGATGCCTATAGATTGGCTCACGTGATGACCCCCAATGAAGTTGAAACCGAAGTTCTTGTCGGCGTTCGGCCGGGCAATGTTGCTGAGGCAAAAATTGCGGCCGCCAAACTGCGCGCCCGAGGGATTAATATCGCCATCGTCAAGCTTGGCGCCCAGGGCGTTTATTTTGAATCTGAAAGCGAAAGCGGGTTTGTGCCTCCTTTTGAGGTCAATGCCGTAGATACCGTGGCTGCCGGAGATGCGTTTAACGGTGGGTTGGCGGTAGCTCTGGATGCCGGGCTTTCGCTAGCGGAAGCGGTCCGCTGGGGTGCGGCGGCCGGTGCTCTGGCCACAACCAAACCTGGGGCTAGCTCGGCCATGCCCACCAAGGAGGAGTTGATGGAGCTGGTCAATTAGAAATACGAAGTACGAAATACGAAATACGATTGACGATTTACGATTGATCGTTATTGAATCCAATCCAACAACCGAAATCACCAATAACCAAATACACCAATAACCAATACACCAATAAACCAAAAAAAGGAGTTTCAATGACCTTAAATTTACAATCAACAGCAACCCTCAACAATGGAGTAAAGATGCCCTGGGTGGGGTTGGGGGTTTTTCAGGCTGAAGATGGGTCAGAAGTGGAAACGGCCGTTAAAGCGGCGCTGGAATTTGGCTATCGCCATATCGACACGGCCGCGATTTACGGGAATGAGGTCGGGGTTGGCAACGCCATACGAGAAAGCGGCGTTCCCCGCGATGAGATCTTTGTCACCACCAAGGTATGGAATTCAGATTTGCGAAATGGCACCGTTCGCGAAGCCCTGAACACCAGTCTTGAAAAATTAGGGTTTGAGAAAGTCGACCTTTATTTGATCCACTGGCCGGTCAAAGAGAAATATGTGGCGGCCTGGAAAGTAATGGAAGAGCTTTACGCTGAAGGGAAAGCTCGGGCAATTGGTGTCAGCAACTTCCATACCCATCACCTCAACGATATTTTTGCAGCCAGTGACGTGGTTCCGGCCGTTAATCAGATCGAGCTTCATCCCTATTTGCGACAGGAATCGATTCACCGCTTCTGCCAGGATCACGGAATCCAACTCCAGGCATATAGCCCTATCGCCCGCGGCCGGATCCTCGATCACGTGACCCTGACGCGAATCGCCCAAAAATATAACGTCACAACCGCGCAGTTGATCTTACGCTGGCATCTGCAGCACGAGATCGACATTATCCCCAAATCCGTTACGCTCCACCGCATTCAAGAAAATGGAACCCTTTTCCACTTCAACATCAGCGCTGAAGACATGGCTGAAATTGACAATCTCGATCGTCATGAGCGGGTTGGGGCAGATCCAGATCATTTTGATTTTTAGGGTAAAGTCAAATTCATTATTGGTTACTTTAAAATATTTAAACCAAGCTAAGTGGTTTACAAAATCTTTTCTAAAATAACTGTCCACAGATTACGCAGATGGCCGCAGATTTTCTCTGTAATCTGCGAAAATCTGCGTAATCTGCGGACACCTTCTTCAGAAAACTTTTTGTAACTTACCTAAAATGCGCTGGCTGAGCTTGTCGAAGCCGAAGCGACTCACCACTTAAAGTTCAGACACGACTCTGCCTTCGACACGCTCAGGCATCATCTTAAACGAGTGATTAAACATTCTCTTACCACCTGACTATGAAACTACGCCTCCTAAAAGCGGCAAAAGTCGTCTCGCTTGACGACCAGGACCGCATCTTCGAACCTGGATATATCGGCATTGAGGGCAGTCGCATCACCTATATTGGCGACCATCCACTGGATCGCGGCGAGTATGTTGATCTGGGTGAAAAGCTCGTCATGCCCGGTTTGATCAATGCCCACACCCATACACCTATGTCCCTATTTCGGGGGTTGGTTGAGGGACATACGCTCTTTGATTTTGACGGCTGGTACAACACCATTCGCGTGGTCGAAGAGGTCATGACCCCCGAGATGATTCCCTCTGCTGTGGCCGTCTCTTGCGCGGAGATGATTCGCACCGGTACCACAACCTTTGCCGATCAATATTTTTGGATGGAGCAAATTGTGCCGGTGGTCGAGCAAAGCGGGCTGCGAGCGGCATTGGGCTACGGCATTGTTGAATTAGGGGATGAGAAGGTCCGTCAGCGTGAGCTGGAAGCGGCCGGTGCGTTTCTGGCCTCCCTAAAAGGTCATCCGCGGCTGGTTGGCTGGGTGGGACCGCACGCCTTATTTGTCGACAACAGCGAGGCGGCTATCGAACTGGAGTTACGCCTTGCGGATCGCTATCGCACCGGGCTGCACATCCATTTGAGCACCAGCGGCGAAGAAGATCGCTACTGTCAGCAAACGTATGGCCGCTCGGCCGTGCAGCAAATGGATAAAATGGGTATTCTTGAAAGACGGTTGCTAGCAGCCCACTGTCTGACGGTCCCCGTAGAGGATTACCCCCTCTTGGCCGCCGCCCCGTTTACGGCCGTTCTGGCTCCTTCATCGGCGATGCGCAACGCCGCCGGTATTCCGGATGGCGTTGGGATGTGGCAAGCAGGCATTAATTTAGCCTTGGGCAGTGACAATGTAACCAACAACAACAGCTATGATTTGTTTAAAGAAATGCAAATCCTGGGCAAGCTGATGGCGGTCCACGAACGAAAACCGAATCCCCTACCGACACGCGAGATTTTGCGAATGGCCACGATTAATGGGGCCAAAGCGCTTGGATTGGATGAAGAGATCGGATCGCTGGAGGTTGGCAAAAAAGCGGATCTTATTTCTTTAGATTTGCGGGAAATCGGTTGGGCACCAACCGATGCCCAGGATATTTACACCGCCCTGGTTTATGGGATTTCCGGTATGCACGTGCGAGACGTCATGGTAGACGGCCGCTGGCTTTATCAAAACCACTCCTGGACCACGATTGACTATGCGCAGTCTTGTGCCGCGCTCAACGACACCTATCTTGAATTGGAAACAAGGAGATCAAATCATGCAGCGACTCATCATTGACACCGATCCAGGGGTCGACGATGCCCAGGCGATCCTCATGGCGGCCGCGCATCCCCAGGCCAAAATTGAGGCGATTATGGCCGTCGGCGGCAATGTCGGATTGGAACACACCGTGCGCAACTCACTGACGCTGGTTGAACTCGTCGAGCAAGATATTCCGGTTTACGCCGGCTGTGCCCATCCGCTGGTGCTGCAGGGAGAAAACGCGGCCTTTGTACACGGTGAAGATGGGATGGGCGGCGCCGGGTTTGTCCCCCACCATAAAACGGCCGAAACTGAACACGCCTCCGCGGCTCTGGCGCGTTTGGCTGCGGCTGAGCCAGGCGAGTTTACCCTGCTGGCTATCGGCCCTCTCACCAATATCGCCGTGGCCCTGCGGCTCGATCCGCAGCTGCCGCACAACCTGAAGCGACTAGTCGTCATGGGGGGCGCGGTAACCGCACACGGAAACACCAAAAATGTTTCCGCCGAGTTTAATATCTTTGCCGATCCGGAAGCGGCTCATGTCGTCTTTGAAGCGTGGGGAGCGGCCGGAAAAATCATCGAGCTGGTCGACTGGGAAGTGACGATGCGTCACCCCATCCCCTATGAAACACTCGATCGCTGGTTCTCCTTTAAGACGGCAAAATCTGAATTTTTTCGCCGGATTTCGGCCGACACAATCAAATTTGTGAGTGAAATTCTCGGCCGCAAAGCCCTTTTTGGGGCGGACCCCCTGGCCATGACCGCCACCCTCGAACCGGAATCGATTCTCAAATCGGAAGACCGTTACGTCACGGTCGAAATTAACGGCCGCTACACCCGCGGTCAAACCACCGTAGACTGGCACAACCGCCTCGGCCGACCGGCCAACACCCGCATCGTGCTCGAAGTAGATATCGGGCGGTTTCATCAGCTTCTCGAAAATGGACTCAAATAGCATTTAGCTCAGGGCTGCGCCCCTATCAGCCATCAGCTGATAGCTAATTGCTGAGAGGCGCAAAGCGCCGCGCTGACAGCTCTAAACCTTTTAACCTAGGACTCAAACTATGCTCCCTCGCGATCCCTGGCAAACGGTAACCACTTTTAGCGGCTTCAAAGCCGACCACGTCATTTCGGCCCTGCAAAAAGAAATTCGTCGCGGCCACAGTGAAAATGCGGCCGTTCTGGCCTTTGAAATGGTCATGACCAGTCCAGCCCTCGAAGATTATCTCTGGCAAAGGTTAATGGTCATTGCGGTTGAGGATATCGGCTTTGGAGAGCCGTTTGCCCCCGTGGTCATTAACAGCATGGTTCAGATGCTCGATAAATTTGATCGCAGCGTGGGAGAACGGAAACTGTTTGCCGTCCATGCCGCGCGCTACCTGAGCGGCTGTCAAAAAGACCGCTCCAGCGATGAAATGGTTAACTGGTTAATCCATGGGTATGCCTCGGGCACAATCAAACCAACTATTCCCGATCATGCTCTCGACATGCACACCGGTGACGGTCAAAAAATGGGGCGAGGAAAAGCACATTTCTGGCGGGAAGGGGCCAAAATCGAGCCGGAATTATCCGGCCGGGACAAAGTTTATCTTGAGAGAATTCTGGATTTGCTTGAAAAAGGTGAGTTGGATTAATTCTGGGTGAGGTGGCAATCATTGTCATCAAGTAAAGTTTATGGTTTCCAACTTCAATCAACTCATCTTCGCCTGGTTTTACTCCGACTTCTCTCATTCCTTTGTCTGCTTTGCCCCCTTATTCATAAGCGCTTTTTTGATGATGGGTCAATATGGAGCCCGATCTTTCAGCCAAAGTGATCACATCCTGCTGGCACTGTTTAGATCGCCTAGAGTCGGCCGGCTGGCCCTCCTGTTTTTCGTCCTTCAATTCCTACTCACCCCGATTCAGGCGGTCCTAAAATTTTCGGTTGTTGACAACCTGGCAATCTTACAGGCGATAGACGATCGCGAGCAGTTGGTTGAAGCGTTAGAACGGTATTACCTTCGCACCGGAGAGTATCCCCCTTCGTTAGAGGGATTGATCCCCGGTGAGCTAAACACCGTTCCCCAACTTCCAAACGGCCAACCATTTCTATACGAAAAACACGAAAACAGCTACACCTTAAGCTATTTAAAGCCCGGATCCACCATATTTTGTCAAATTTCAGCCCATTCAATCGCCTGGCATTGCCATTAAGGGAATAATCGGGAAAATAAGGGACGTTGGAAAGATTAGGTAGCGGCTCTAGTTAACACCCATAACCCAGCTATACACAACCGCGGCAAAATAAAACAGCATTCCATGGAAATTAACCCTCACACACTACACGTTCGGCTAAATCCCCAAGATCCTGATTTTTATAAAAACCCCTATCCGTATTACGAACGCCTTCGCAGTGAAGCGCCTATTTTTTACTGGGAAGAGTTTGGCTTCTGGTGCTTTGTCAACCACGAGGATGTGAGCGCCCTTTTTCGCGATCGACGTTTTGGCAGACAAATTCTCCATTTAACAACCCGCAAATCGTTAGGCTGGCCGCCGGAACGCGCAGACCTCAAACCCTTTTATGATGTCGATCGCTATTCGCTGCTCGATTTGGAGCCGCCAGACCACACAAGGTTACGCAGCCTGGTCCAGAAAGCGTTTATGGCTCGTCAAATTAACCGACTGCGGCCGAGGATCGCCCAGCTCGCTCACGGCCTGATCAACCTCATGGAGCAAGAAATCAAGGAGAACGGCCGGATCAACTTACTGTCCGATTTTGCCACCACCATTCCGGTTTTTATCATCGCCGAGCTGTTGGGTGTTCCGACAGAAAAAAGCGATGACCTTCTCAGATGGTCTCACGCCATGGTCGCGATGTATGAGCTGGCCCGCTCGCCAAAACAGGAAAAAGCGGCCGTTGAAGCCGCTCAAGAATTTGTAGCCTATTTGCGCCATTACGTCGCAAAGCGACGCCAAACGCCTCAGGATGATTTGTTAAGTCGTCTGATTGAGGCTGAGGAAGAAGGTCGCCGCCTGACTGAGGATGAATTAATTTCAACCTGTATCTTACTGCTCAATGCCGGTCACGAAGCAACGGTCAACGTCATCGGCAATGGGGTGTTTGATCTGCTGCAGCACCGATCAGAGTGGGATCGCTGGCGCCAGACGTCCTCTTTGACAAACACGGCCGTCGAGGAACTGCTCCGCTTTAATACTCCCCTACATCTCTTTACACGATGGGCGCTCGAAGATGTCACCTATAAAGGGCATTATTTTCCATTTGGTACGCAAATTGCGCTTCTGCTGGGAGCGGCCAACAGAGACCCGGCCGTCTTTAAAAATCCGGACCAGCTTGATCTAAGTCGTCGGGCAAACCCCCACGTTTCTTTTGGCGGTGGCATTCACTTCTGTATTGGCGCGCCACTGGCCCGCCTTGAACTGCAAACCGCGCTGCCCATTTTGCTCGAGCGGCTGCCAACCCTCAAACTCGTTCAGGAACCGAACTATCGGAACAGCTATCACTTTCACGGATTGGATGCCCTGTGGGTTACGATTTAGGGGCGGGCATGTAAATATTCCGTAGACCATTTTGGGCACGTTCACCTTCATGTCAGTTGACGAGATCCTTGTCTGTTAAAGGGAAAGGTGGTCTGAGGGCGATTTAACCCATCCACATTTGTAAGGGCTTGGCTAGCCAAGCCCCTACACTAAGGCTTTGGGATCATCCTGGCCACCTGCCAATAGCTTGAACCGCGTCCAAAGGGAGATTTTATACGGGTGAAAAGCGCATTTTCTCAACGATCAACCAAATTGCTCCCGAATTGGCAAAACTCGGCCACCGGACACTCGCCCGCGGCCGGGCACCGGGCGGCACCTTCCTGGCGCTGGGCACAACCCAGCCGGCCGAGGGTATCCAGGGGATCAAAAACCGGCGCGGTAAAACGGCTCGTGTTGATTTGCAATCCAGACAGGGCCATCTTCCCTGCTTCAGAAAGAGGAAGCCGAAGCTGCTCAACCCCCTCCAGCTTGATCCCGCCATCAACAGATAGCGCATAAAGCCAGCGCGGGGCAGTCTGTTCACCCGCCAGGACCGGAAAAGTGGTTTTGCTTGTTTTCAACATCCCCATCATCTCGCCAGCTGAATAGTTATACTTGTCTAAAAGCGCTTTGACCGACCCACCCCCACGCATGACCAGCGCCTTGCCGATGCGCTGCCACGTCGTGGCTTCACTGCGCGGCTTGAAGGCCAGCCGGTTTTTTTGCAGGCGCGGTTGGAGCTGTTTGAGGTCGCCTGGGGGCAAGTAAGCCAGGTATTTAGGATCAAACAGCGCCGGATCCTCGGCCCAGGTCGATCGGGCGGCTTCCCACAGCTGAGACGGCTGACGATCGGCCGCCACCGTCATCACCAAAGTCAAAAAGATGAGATGGAGGTCACTGCCGCGCTCCACCTCTTCAGGCAAAATTGCTGACGGCCGTTGATGCCCCCACATTCGGCCGGTTTTATACCCTTCGAGCAGCGCCTGACGCAGGGCGGCCAGGCGACCGGGTTCACCATCAGATAATTTAGTGGTCATGTTGGCCATCCCCTCCCAACCCCAAATCCTGAACAAATAAAAATTCCGGCTCCGGCGATTCTTTGACCTGTTCGGCCAATATCCAGCCGCGATATTGACCATCAGCCGTTTGCACTTCCCACCAATCCGGCCGTGACGCATCCACAATCGCCACCGGATAAATATTGGTGATATCGGCCGTCACTTCTCCATCTGGAGCATCGTAAAGACGCACAGTCTGGCGGGAAATATCAAAAATGTAGACTACCCGCCGCACGTAATAATCAGAAATCCAGCCGGACATGCCGTTTAAGGCCAAAACCCGATAAAAACGGCGCAAATTTTGCGGACCGGTGTTGATTTTTTCCTCTACCAATACCGGCACACCGGTCGGCAAATTGGCCAGAACACCCGCGTCCGGCTCGGGATCCACAAGAAGCTGCAGTTCATCCTCAGCAATCAGGCCGTGCTCATCCACCCCGCTGATCAGGATCCATTCCCCAACTTCCGGAATGGGAATAATCGGCTCATAAGATTGTTCAACCTCTAAAACCGGTTCGGAAGCACACCCGGCCGCACCGCAAATAAAAATCGATATGATTAACAATCGCAAAGGCAAAAAAGGTTTCACAGAGTAAATCGTAGACGCGATTGGGAAATCCCGTCAGCACTATTCATTTGATTGATCTAAATCAAGTTCATTGCTTAACAAACATTTATTAACAAATCGCGCCATTTTGTCGGGCCGCAGCATGCTGCGGCCTTACGGTAAATAATTGATCCGTCAATCGTGGTCTGTTGAACGATTAGGCCATCAAGGGTTTGTGGTGCCTTTTGTTGGAGCACCGGCGCTTCCAGCCCATGTTCCACCATCAGGTGAACGATAAAAGGAGCTGCCCTTGGTCGAACTGCCATAGGTATAGCTGTCGACCACGGTAACCCCATCAGACTCTAACAGACGAGCGTCATCGCCACCGTTGTTAAAGAAATTGCTGGTGTCCATCGTCCAGTGCCCCCCGGCCGGGATCACCGTGCCGGGCGGAATCACCTTGGCCGCGCCGCCACCACCGGCAATATCGTCGATAAATCCGCCGGATATATCGATCGCCTGAGCGGTCGGATTATAAAGCTCGATCCATTCCGGCTCGCCGCTGTTGGCGTTTGGATAAAGCTCATTGATCAATATATCGCTGATCGAATAGCTGCCGCCGCCCCCCCCGTTATTGGGGTTGGCCACGTAATTAACCCCGTTTACCGTGTAGTTTGACCCATCGGCCGAGCGAATAATAATGTCACCTTCCACCAGTACGGCCCCGGCATAGTTGGTCGCCGGAGAACAGTAGTTGGTCAAATACACGTCACCCGTGCCGAGCAAGGCGTTGAGAACCCGCTGGGAAGGATGACCGTACGAATTGGCCCCACAGGAAATCGCTGACACATCGGGATTTAACGTATCGACGTAATATTGATTGGTTGAATGATCGGAGCCGTGATGATTGGCCCGCATGATATCCACCCCGCCAAAGCGATCGGCCAGATCGGTTTCTACATCGTTGTAAGTGTAGCCAAAGGTGCTGGTGGCGTATTCACCATCAGTATCACCGGCCGTGGCGTAATCGATATCCTCATAAGTTATTTTCAAGGCAATTGAATAATCATTTTCGCTGGGCGGCAGGGCCAGAGCCGTGTGGTCGCCGCGCAAGGGAGTCACGCCATCAACCAGGGTAATCCCCTCAGCATCCGCCTGAGAAATTGTCACCAGCGCTCCAACGTCAGGAGGGTCAATTTGGGTTGTCGAACCGACCTGGGCAATTTCACGAATGGGGTAAATATTGGTGTTGGCCGGATTCGTAGCGTAACACAGCCAGTTGCGAGAGGTGCCGGAGTTGGTCCCCGCCCAATTCCAGTCAATTTCAAAATCCGGATCGCATAAACCATCGACCGTACCGCCATTTGAGCCATCAACCCACTGCCCGGCGTTGCGATCCACAATTTTATCAAAGGTAATCCCTTCCACTTCCAGCAGACCCCAAAAACCGCCATATCCAGCATATCCGATATGATCGAGGTGATGATGGCTCAGCACGCCAACGTTGACGTGAGAGCCGCCGGTGATGTCGCGAATTTTTTGGGCGATAAAGGCCGCCCCGGCCCCGGTATTCCACGAAGCTTCACGCACGTCGATCAATATAGTGTAACCGGAGGGGAAAATGATTAGCTGGCTGTCCCCCTGCTCGACGTCAAAGATTCTGATTTCAAAATTTCCGGGGACCCAAGGCTCGCTTAAGTTGACGTTATTGGTGCTGCCTTTGGTTGGGGAATCGGTTTCAACCGAACTCCAGGCTCCACCATCGGGGGATCGATAGTAGCTGTATTCGGCCGTGGATGAACTATAGCTCTTGCTGTCAAAAATCACCTGGGACGGGTCAAGGAAATTGACGTCATCCCCACCGTTGTTGAGCAAATTAGTAAATTCCATGACATAGTAGCCGTTGGCCGGAATGATGGTATTGGCGGGAATCACTTTTGGGGAGCCCCCCCCGCCGGTCACATCATCAATATAAAAGCCGGAGATATCCAAATCGCTGCCCGTGGTGTTAAACAGCTCCACCCATTCGGTCACCGAACTTCTGGCAACAAATTCATTGATTAACACTTGGCCCGCAGCGGGATTGGCAGCAGCCCGATTTAAGGCATAGGTAGGGGAAACGGTTAGTAGAGAAACGATGAACAAACACAACCAGATAGATTGCTTTGGGCCAAACTGAAATCGCTGCATGTTACCTCTCCAGGCTTTTTTACTTGGCGACCTTGATGCTGCAAACACCAATTGTCAAATTATTAAATTTTCAGCAAATACTCCACACGAGTTCTTAATTTAACCTATCAGGCAAACGGCCGTCAAGATTGTGTATTTAAACCCCTAAAAAACCTCTATTCCCTGATGCTCAAATTTTGGGAATTAAATAGAAACCCGTCCACAAAGTTGCATCACACATTGTGTTCGGGCAAAGTAGAGCCTTGGGTTAAAATTACTGATATGAGAAGGTAAAACCATTATGCCCGTTCAACGAATTACCTTAACCGCCGTGTGTATCGCCATCGTAGCCGTTCTCGTTTCCTCTGTGCCGGTCCCTATCGCCGCCACCGGTGGATTTACCCATCCGGGGGCCATCGCCGAGATTTTTATCGCCCTCGCCTTTGGCCCGGTTGTTGGTGGGATCGCCGCGGCCGTGGGAGCGGCCATTGCCGACCTCGCCCTTGGATATGGCAGCTTCGCCCCCCTAACTTTTTTGGCACACGGCTGCCTAGGGGTCTTGTCCGGCTATATCGGGTGGAAAAAGGGGATAACCGGCATGGTCATTGGCTGGATCGTGGGCGGATTGGCTCTCGTTGCCGTTTACTTTATGGGTGAAGCAACCGTTTATGGATTTGGGGTTGCCGGGGCGGCGGCCGAACTGCCGATTAACCTCTTCCAGGTCGGCCTGGGATTCTTTGGCCTGCTCCTATACCAGCTGGTCAAACGTGCCTATCCACAAATTGACCAGCTCGGCGGTTCGCCAACCTATCAGGAAAGATAATTCCTGAGGATCGGTGTCCCATCATTAACTTTGAAAATTTTAGCTATGCGTACCCGCATGTCGACCCTCAGGATGATCCGGTTTGGATTTTGGATGGCGTAAATCTCGAAATACAGCCGGGTGAATTTTTGGCCATCATGGGGCCAACAGGGGGTGGAAAAACCACGCTATGCCTGGCTCTCAACGGTATCATTCCGCATTCGATGGGCGGGACGATTGGCGGCCGAGTGTTGATAAACGGCCGGGATACCCGGCATCACTCAGTTCCAGAACTCGCCCAGACGGTAGGGCTGATTTTCCAAAAGGCTGAGACCCAGCTGTTCAACATGACCGTTGAGGAGGAGGTGGCCTTTGGCCTGGAAACTCTGGGGCTGCCTTCGGCCGTCATTCACGACCGCATCGATTGGGCCCTTTCCCTGGTCGGCATGGCAAAGTATCGTCAACGCTCCCCGTTTGGCCTTTCGGGCGGGCAAAAACAGCGGGTAGCTATTGCCGCCATATTGGCCATGAAGCCACCGGTCCTCGTCCTGGATGAACCGACAGCCAACCTCGACCCAATCGGTAAACGGGAGGTATTTGCGGCCGTTAACCATTTGCGCCAGCACGATGGCATGACCATCATCATGGTTTCCCACGAAAGCGAACAAATCGCCGAATTTGGAGACCGGGTCGCTATTTTATCGGACGGAAAAATCGCCTACCTTGGCTCCCCTCAAGATATTTTTTGTCCCCCACAAACCATTCAATCAATCGGTCTTAATGTGCCTCAGGTATCCCTTTTGGCTGACTGCCTCAACCGCAAGAGGGAACAACAGCTTCGGCTGATCCGGCTAAATGAAGCGTTTGAGGCATTGAAGGGGATACAGCTTGTCGTTCCCCTAGAAAAAAAACCCCCTGAATCCGAGAGTGATCAACCCTCTTCTCCACAATTTGTCATCGAAGATTTAACGTATCATTATACCGGCCAGCAGCACGCCCTTGACCAAGTATCTCTTACCATTCAACCAGGCGCTTTTTTAGGGGTGATTGGCCAGAACGGATCGGGCAAAACCACGCTGGTCAAACATCTGAACGGCCTGCTGCGGCCGGTAACAGGGCGGGTTCTTTTTGATCAGGTTGATATTACATCCCGTTCGGTGGCTCAGCTCGCCAAAAGAATCGGCTACGTGTTTCAAGATCCCGATCACATGATTTTTAGCGAAACGGTTTTTGCTGAAGTAGCGGCTGGTCTGCGCAATCTCGGATATGACGAAGCCATAGTGGCCGACCAGGTTAAAAAAACCCTGGCTGAATTTGAACTGCACCCATATGCCGAACACCAACCAACCCAGCTGAGCTTTGGGCTGCGACGCAAAGTTAGCGTGGCCGCAGTTGTGGCCATGGATACCGATGTCGTGATTCTTGATGAGCCAACGAGCGGTCTTGATCAGCGGAGTACCGATGAGCTGTTAAAAATCCTGCAGCGTCTCAACCGGAAAGGACGAACTATCCTGATGATCACGCACGACATGAATATCGTGGCTCGCTTTATTCCAGAAGCGGTGGTAATGCACCAGGGGAAAATATTGGCGCATCAATCAACCCGAGATCTTTTCCAAAATGATGCCCTGCTCGATATGGCCCAACTCAACCGGCCGCAAATCACGCAGCTCGCTCGTCAGCTTAATTCCCCGTGGCCGGCGTTAACACCGGCGGAACTGTGCCAGCAATTGCTCGACCCGGAGGAGGCGTGATCCGTGTCCGTCGCAGTTGACCTTTTTATCCCCGGCCGGAGCTGGCTGCATCAAACCGATCCCAGGGTCAAGCTCCTGTTTGTGACTGTCCTTCTTATTTTGCTAATTTTGTTCAAGAATCTGTGGATTATGGCGGTCATTCTTCTCGCTCTACACCTGCTGCACTGGTCCGCCCAAACACCTTTTAAAAAGATATGGTTTATCTGGAAAACCCTTTTGCCCGTCGGCATATTGATGATGCTCCTGCGCACTATTTTTTATCCGGCCGGTGAGGTGCTTTTCTCTTTTGGCATTTTTCGCCTGACCACAGGGGGATTGACTGAAGGGATGGTGCTGGCGCTGCGCATCTTTTCTATGGCCCTAACTGTATTTGCCTGGCTTTATACCACCACGCAATCTGATCTGGTCCAAAGTCTGGTCCGTTTGGGCATACCGCACGCCTGGGGCATGGTTTTGGCCCTGGCGCTGCGCTACATCCCCACCTTTCAATGGACGTACACCCTTATTTCGGAGGCCCAGCAGGCGCGCGGCCTCGATATACAGGGCCGCAAAGGGTTTCAGCGGGTCTGGCTGATGATGCCGATTTTTATCGCCATGATTATCTCCGCCTTCCGAGCGAGCAATCAGCT
Source organism: Ardenticatenaceae bacterium (assembly GCA_030065875.1). GTDB lineage: Bacteria > Chloroflexota > Anaerolineae > Promineifilales > Promineifilaceae > WTJY01. The sequence continues at coordinate 26,924 of JASJCR010000088.1, forward strand.
GGCCATGGCTCTTGAAGCCAGAGGATACAGCTCGCAGCGGTCGAAGCGCACCACCCTGCACCCCCTTTCGTTTCGCCCAGCCGATTATCTCATCACCGCGATTTTGCTGTTAATTTTTGGCACCCTGCTCTTTCTCTACTTCTGGAGCGGTTTTGGCTCTCATCCCATCCTTCTGTTATCCTGAACCTTCCTCATATAAACGGGCAATTTCATCCCGGACCGGCCGGGGGAGCAGCATCCCATCCCCCATCGAAACGCCAAATTCCCCCGCTTCAACCACACCGATTTCGGCGCACAGTATCCCTTCGTCTTCTAGTGCTTTGCAAATTGCCGGGGCATCCTCGGCCGCAGCGGTCAACAGAAGTGCCCCAGAAGCGATCGCCGCCAGGGGATCAAGACCCAGAACAGCGCAAATGCGGGCGGAAAGATCGAGCACCGGGATGGCATCTTTGTCTATAATGAGATGATGTCCACACGCCTCGGCCAGCTCCCACAGCGCCCCGGCCAATCCCCCTTCCGTCGGGTCGTGCATCGCCGTCACGCGGCCGGCAGCCGTGGCCAGCTGAGCATCTCGCAATACGCTAATTCCCGGCTGATAAAGATACGCGCGTGCCGTTTGCAGATCGGCCGGGGTTAAAGACGCGGTCAGCCGCTCCGGAAATTCTTGGGCCAAAATCGCCGTCGCTTCGATCGGTATCCCCTTGGTGAGCATAATTTTGTCCCCCGGTCTGGCCCCCTGTGGCGTGATCAGCTTATCCCTGGCCACCTCACCAATGAGAGAACCGATCAAAATCGGCCGATCCAAACCGTAGGTGATTTCCGAATGCCCGCCAATCACGGAAATACCCTTTTCGCGACACGCGGCATAAAGGGGATCCACAATCGCTGAAAGCGATGCGGCCGTCGTTTGACCTTCCGGCAGCAGCATCGTCACCATCAGCCAGCGGGGCACACCGCCGGTGGTAGCGATGTCGTTGCTGTTGACCTGCACCAGATACCAGCCGATGTTCTCTGCCGCAAACGTGATCGGGTCCGATTTTAACACCAGATACCGGTCGCCAATATCGACAACCGCGCAATCAAGGCCCACTCCAGGTTTCAGCACCAGCCGTGGATCATACTGCGGGGCTGTTTTTAATAGATTGGTTAAAAGATCGGGCGGGAGTTTTCCTAATGGGAGGGTCATATTTACAAAATCACCACAAAATGTCAAAAAACACAAAAATTATCAAGTTACGGTAAAATGGTCATCTGCAAAAGTTTAAGGCGCTGCCGTCTAAAAAACAACGATCAATAAAATCTAAATGAATGAACCTATAATCCAACCTCCTTTTGAAATCGGCCTCTACTCATTTGCCGAATTAACCCCCGATCCCCAAACCGGGATTATGATCACGCCCGCTCAGCGGTTAGAAAACCTGGTCGAATCGGTTGAACTGGCCGAGCAGGTCGGACTGGATGTCTTTGCCCTTGGCGAACACCACCGGCCGGATTTTGTTTCTTCGGCTCCGGCCGTGATTCTAGCAGCGATCGCCGCTCGCACCTCACGCATCCGGCTGAGCAGCGCAGTCACCGTTCTCAGTTCGGATGACCCCGTGCGCGTGTTCCAACAATTTTCCTCCCTCGATTTAATTTCGAAGGGGCGTGCGGAAATTATGGCCGGCCGCGGATCCTTTATTGAGTCCTTTCCCCTGTTTGGCTACGATCTGAGCGATTACAACGAACTTTTTTCCGAGAAGCTCGAGCTTCTGCTCCAAATTCGCGATAGTGACCACGTCACCTGGGAAGGAGTTCACCGCCCGTCTCTCAACTATCAAGGAATTTATCCCCGGCCGTATCAGGATAAAATCCCGGTTTGGGTGGCGGTAGGCGGGACCCCCGAATCGGTAGTCCGAGCCGGCACCCTGGGCTTGCCGCTGGCATTGGCCATCATCGGCGGTTTACCGGAACAATTTAAGTCGCTGACGCAGCTTTATAGACGGGTCATTGCTCATTACGATCACGATCCGCTGCAGATGCCGCTAAGCATCAATTCGCACGGATTTATCGCCGACAGCAAGCAGGAAGCCATCGACGAGGCGTACCCCACATTCAAGCTCGTCATGGATAAAATTGGGCGCGAAAGAGGATGGCCACCCATGACCCGGGCTCAATTTGAGGCATCCTGTGACCTGCGCGGAGCGAATTTTATCGGCAGTCCGGACGAAATTATCGAAAAAATTCTCTATCAACACGAAATGTTTGGCCATCAACGGCTGCTGCTGCAGTTGGGCGTGGGTACATTGCCCCACCACAAACTGATGCACGCCATCGAGCTTCTGGGAACAAAGGTGGCCCCCGTCGTTCGAGAAGAAATTGCTCGCCGAACGTCCCAGCCGGCCGGAAAATCTGCTGCTTAATGAAATTAACATAATTATTTCTTAACTCAAGTTGGGACCATACTTTCC
>JASJCR010000190.1 GCA_030065875.1 Ardenticatenaceae bacterium
GCCAAGGTTCCTGAAATCAGCGATGTGATCGTGACCGCCTTTGCGGCGCGGCGGCGACTGCTGCTCGAATGGGGTGAGGGTGGACTGGTCATTTTGGGTGAGGAAGGCGACCGGAGCACCTTACAACTGCTCGAGTTTGCCAGCCGCAACCGGATTCCCCACCGCTGGGTGACCCGCGCAGATGCAGCGGCCGTGGCGGAGCTGGCTGAGAGTTGTGATCTGCCTGAGTCTGGGACGGCGGCCATCATCGGCCGTTCAGAGGTGATTATCGAGCCTTCTCCGCGTGAACTGTCAACGGTGCTGGGTCTTGATCTGGTTGGAGAGACAGAAGAGTGCTTTGACGTCCTGGTTGTCGGTGCCGGTCCGGCCGGGCTGGCCACAGCGGTCTATGCTGCCTCTGAGGGATTGAGTGTCCTGGTCATTGAAGATACCGCCATCGGGGGTCAGGCGGGCACTTCTTCTCGCATCGAAAATTACCTGGGCTTTCCAAAGGGGTTATCCGGCGCAGAACTTGCCTATTTGGGCGAAGTGCAGGCGATAAAATTTGGGGCCCGAATTATTTTCCCCCGCCGCGCCACCGGAGTGCAAAAAAATGGTGACCATTTTGAGGTGACGCTGGATGATGAGCGCTGCGTGCAGGGCCGGACCATCATTCTGGCCAACGGCGTGCAATACCGGCGCTTACCGCTCGAGAGATTGGAAGATTTTGAGGGCCAGGGAGTTTATTATGCGGCGACCGACCTGGAGGCGCGCTACTGCCACGACACGGAGGTGGTGATCATCGGTGGCGGCAATTCTGCCGGACAGGCGGCCATGTTCCTGTCGCGTTATGCTACCTGCACCCATATTGTGGTGCGCGGTGAGGGTCTCAGCGCCACGATGTCGGCCTATCTTTCCGACAGAATTTTACAGGACGAGCGTATCAAGCTGTGGACCCAGGCTGAAGTCAGCCGGCTTCAGGGCGAAGAAAAGCTCGAACAGGTTACGATACGCGAACGGGACACCGGCCGCGAGCACACGATTGCTTCGCGGGCGCTTTTTATTATGATCGGGGCCGCGCCAAATACCGTCTGGCTTGATGGTCTGTTGGATCTTGATGATAAAGGGTTTATCTTAACCGGCCGGGATGCGGGTGAGGATTTTGATGGCTACGCTACCTCTTGTCCGGGCGTTTACGCCGTGGGTGACATCCGGTCGGGATCGGTCAAGCGGGTGGCTTCGGCCGTTGGTGAGGGGTCCGTTGTTGTGTCGGCCGTTCACCGTCATCTTGACAGCTTGCAGCGTATGGATGCCCGTTAACGCTATCGAACGATCAGCGGCACAAAAAGCGCGTAGGCTGGCTCAATTGTAGCCGTCGGAGTGGGCGAAGGGGTTGCCGTTGGGGTTGGTGAGCTGGTAGCGGTCGGCGTAGCAGTTGACGTTGCCGTGGCTGTTGGGGTTGGCGTCAATGGAATCGAAAATTCGTACTCATAGGCACCGATGTCACACTTTGGGGTGCCTGTGGCATTAACGGGTCGACGAAAGCCGCGCTGATCGGTCGTTAGCGGCAGCCCCTCATAATCAAGACAGGCCAGACTTCCCGCGTCGATAGCTGGGCTGACGTCGAGAAGCGCATGAGTTGACGTATTTCCGCCATTATTCTGAAGCGGACCGAGTTGCGGGTCCACGTTTAGCAAATTACCCGTTAAATCTCCCGTCATATGGCAGCGGTCGGTATCCTCAATCAAATTGTATCCCGTGCTGATGAACGGGTTAGAATTATCGGCCGTGTAACAATCACGATAAAATCCAAATGCGCTGTGGTTACCGCTGATGATTGTGTGCCCCATGGTGACGGTGTCGCCGTCATCGTTAAAAATGCCGCCGCCATAGCCGACGCCCTGGTCGTCTGAATTGGCCGTATTGTTCGAGATGGTGACGCTGTAGAGTTCCGTCTCTCCGAAGTTGTAGATGCCCCCACCATCGCCGCGGGCCCGATTGCCGCTGATGGTGCTGTTGATGAGTCTGAGCGTGCCAAAGGTGAGGATCCCGCCACCGTGATCGCCCGGCAGGCGTTCCGCGCTGTTATTAACGATCGCGCTGTTGCGGATCGTTGCTGTAGACTCAATCGCTAAAAACAATCCTCTATTGGTATTGCTATCAATCTGACTGTGGTTGAGAACAAGCCTCGCATCCTCGGCAATGGCGATTCCGGCCTGCAGGTCATTTTTAACGACGAAGCTGTTGTTTAACGTCAATTTGCTGTCCAAACCCACATTAATGCCGGCCGCTTTCCAAACTGCACTGGTCGGTTGACCCCCGGTGATGGTTACATCCTCGATAAGAACGAGGGTGTCTGGGGCGATGTCAAACACTCGATCAACACGGTTGGCATCAACGATCGTCTCCTGCGCCCCCGCACCAAAAATCGAAAGATTCTCCGTGATGTCTAAATCACCCTCTTCCTCACTATCTTCATCCGCAATATTGCCGCGATAAGGAATGCTTAACACATAATGCCCAGCAGGTAAGTTTATCTGGTCCACCCCACTTCCGGCGGGGCAGTTATCTACAGCCACGTCGTTATTGGCGGCAATGATCGCCTCGCGCAGGGAGCAGTCACCATCATTGTTGACCTCATCATCGGTTGTGGTCACGGTAATGGTGGTTGTTAGCGTGACTTTTTGAATCGTGGCCCCGCTAAAAAACAGGGTAAGACCGAATAAAACGAGACTCAATTTTACATTCATTGGTAACCTCACTGACCTCGTATACGCACCCATTTGAGCTTTGGAAAGGGCCGACGGCAATATCCCACTATCAATCCATTCTTTTCAAGCTCACCCATCATCATGTGGTGTAAAATCTGAATAGCGCCATAAGAATTAGGGTGATTAGTTGATATTAGACAGCATAAGCACAAACGCTTCCTTGCGCATCGGAAGGCGTTCCCTATATTTGTCAATTTGATTCCCTAATTTTGTGAGCGTGCGCGTCGGAGGAGGGTTCGCAGATTAAAGAGAAAATCTGCGGCCATCTGCGAACCTATGGTTCACCCCTACGGGGTCTGCGGATAATTTAATTATGAGACTTTTTGTAATCTACTTAGAAGGTTAATTATGTCAATAGAAAATAACAAAACACTTGTCCGAAGGCATTATGAGGAAGTGCTCACTGGGCGAAATCCCGATCTGGTTGATGATTTGTATTTGCCTATGATTGGTCTGAGCGACGGAAATAGTATCGAGCGCGAGCAATTTAAGGGGTATTTACAAATTTCACTCGATGCTTTTCCTGATTTGGTCGTTACCGTTGAAGATCAAATTGCTGAGGGAGACAAAGTGGTCACCCGCTGGACCGCCGAGGGGACCCATCGAGGCAGCTTTTTTGGTCTTGAAGCAACAGGCAAGCAGGTCAGGCTGCAGGCGATCCATATCCATCAAATAAAAAACGGTAAGATCGCCCGGTTGTGGGAGGAATTTGATATGTTCGGGCTGCGACAACAGCTGGGTTTCACCTAAGTTTAAGCGCATTGGAACCAGAAACCGCATGCTCGAAAAACCAGACCTTAATGATGACAGGTTAGTTGCCTGTTTACAGCATGAATTTGGATTGGTCGTGGAAAAAATCGCCTTTCTTCCGCTTGGAGCCGATCAAAATACGGCCGTGTATCGCGCGATAGCAGCCAATGGAACCCCTTATTTTGTCAAGCTGCGGCGAGGGGATTTTGATGAAGCCTCGGTTGCGGTCCCCAAATATCTGAGCGAGCTGGGACTCAGGCAAATTATTCCATCTCTATCAACCCAAAGGGGGCAACTTTGGGCAAGCCTGAGTCCCTATCGCGTGATACTTTATCCGTTTGTTGACGGCCGTCATGCCTTTGAAGCCCCTCTGTCAGACCAGCAGCGGGTCGAATTTGGCACAGCCTTGAAACGATTCCACACGGCCGATATTCCGGCCACCGTAACCAACAACGTCAAGAGAGAAAAATTCTCTTCCCGATGGCGTGATACGGTAAAATCGTTTCTGGCCCAGGTTGAGAGGGCCACTTTTGATGACCCTGCGGCCGTGGAGCTGGCCGTCTTTTTGAGAAGCAAGCGTGACGAAACGCTCGAACTCGTCAAGCGGGCTGATCAACTGGCCGTGGCGCTCCGGGGGCAGACGCCGGAATTCATTTTGTGCCATGGGGATATTCACGGATGGAATTTATTGATTGACGACAGCAACAATCTCTATATGGTTGACTGGGATACGCTAATTATTGCTCCCAAAGAGCGTGATTTGATGTTTGTCGGCAGCGGGCTTGGCGGCCGTGGGCATTCCCTGGAAGAAGAGGAGAGGCTATTTTATCAGGGATATGGTCAAACCCGGGTAAACCCGATGGCGATAGCGTATTATCGGTATGAGCGAATTATTGAGGATATTGCGGTTTACTGTGAGCAGATCTTTCTATCGGACGAAGGTGGGGAAGATAGGAAACAGGCGGTAGAAAATTTAAAATCCAATTTTTTGCCCAACAACACGATTGAGATAGCCTATCGGGCCGATACGTCTTTTATCTGGTAGCGCAGGCAGCGGCAGGCGACCTGGTCAACGGGGCAGCCAATGTTTAGATGTTTCCTGATGAGATCGTTTCGCTGGAGTTTTGCCCAGTCTCGTTCTCATAGTTCTGTATTTCATGTTAGACAATCAAGTGGGCTCTGAACACCAAGCGGCCGATTGACGACGTGGGTATAGATCATGGTTGTTTTAACGTCCGTATGGCCCAGGAGCTGCTAGATGGTGCGGATATCCTGCCCATTTTCCAGCAGGTGGGTGGCGAACGAGTGGCGCAAGATGTGAGGGTAGGCGCATTTTGCTTCGCAATTGGTCTAACAATTTTGGTTGTGTCGGCATGACAAATTTTCTCCTTTGGCGTGTATTTACCCTATATAACGACTTATAGGGAAAATTTTTCCCATTAAGTTGATGATTTGGTATGTTATCTAGAAAGAAAATAGGGGTTTTCTGCTATACTACCTCTACTTATTTGGAGCGAGGCGGCCGCACAAGGCCAGTTTTGAAGGAAACTTAGGAAGACCGACTCGGTCAACATAATAATTGTTAGGGCGGCTTATGTAAAGTTGCGTTGTGCCGAACACGACATTCTGGTAAGCAAAGGCCGTTCTACAAACCAAAACGCCACCCTAACAAAGGCTTAAGTGCGCCGTAACACGGCGTTGTGAATCGCGTACCAAGTACGCTGGAGGATACATATCGAGCAAAATCTCCAACCCCACCCAACTTACCTTAATCGGAAACGAAGCGGGGACAATAGCATGTTGGGAAAGCGACTAAGCCACGCCGCCCAGTGGCAAGATGGGTTGCAAGGGGTTCTGCATAAGGCAAGAGCGACACTGCCCGAATCTCAGTCTAGCGAGTTTATGTTGCTACAGGGAAGAACGGCTGTCACTCAGAAGCAAAGCGATGAGCGAATAAACCCTGTTCTCGACGGTAGGCGGGAATCTGTAAGCGCCCAGCCAAAACGATATGCGTCGGGACGCACCACCAGCAGTGGGGCATAGACGAA
>JASJCR010000191.1 GCA_030065875.1 Ardenticatenaceae bacterium
CACTCACAATTTGGCGGCCGGGGAATGACTGTCCGACATGGGTGTAGATTTGCTTCATCGTTTCAACCGGATTCGCCGTCAAGTCGTTGTACCGCAACATCATCACGCGTGGATGAGCAACCAATTGCTGATCAAAGAAGTAGCTGTTGCGTATGTACCAGAACAGGGCGGCCGCATCAAAGGGATTCATATCTTCAGAGAAATATCGATCAACCAAATCCTGAACCGCTTCTGACACCCTTTCAGAACGCCAGTTGGTGTCATTGTTGTAGGCGATATAGCTCAAATTTCTGATCCCGTTATGCAGGCCAAACCGGTTGAGGTTGGAGTTGGCGACATCGGCGTAGTGGCGAAACATCCATAAAGCACGCGCATCGTCAAAAAAATTTAGCAGCTCCTGAGCGTTTTGCGTCTCCACCAGCGGCTTGAGGACTACTAAAGGGAAGCGCGAGCGAGAAAGAGTGTCCTTGACTTCAAGTAAGGGATTGAGCCGCAGTTTGTCTAGCTTGTCCTGATTTGAAAGCCTGCTGTGTTCCGGATAAACCTGAACTTCCCAATCCTTCTCAAAAATTTGGGTCATTAAGGTTGTGCCGGATCGCTGACAACCGATAATTAACAGCAGGCGCGGCAGTTCTTCCATTTTCCCTAGAGGATTTTTGGAAAATTGCCTGATCTCTTTCGAGAGGCGTAGCAAATTGTTGGATAATTTTTTATTCAAGCGTTTCTGTTTTTTTCCACTCATAATGCATTACTTCTATGGTGAAATGGTTTGATTTCGGGCCATTTCATATTTAGCGACATTTTGAAAAGCAAACCCTAGACCCAGAAGGAGCCAAAAGTAACGGGCGTAAGCCAGATGCAAAAATATCGATCCGGTCAAATAGCCGATGAGAGCCGCAGACATGGCGATGGTGAGATACGCTTCGTTGGTTAATCCTATTTCTTTAAATTGAAGATAGGCCTGCCGCAATCCATAAAATACATTGCCCAAAATGGCAAAGAAGGCCAATAATCCGATTAACCCGGTTTCAGCCATGATTTCCAGATAGAGGCTGTGAGCAGAGCGCTCTTCGGTGCGATTGACCAAGCCTAAATGTTCGGCATAGTCAAGATAGTTGTTGTTGTAATTGGCCAAACCAACCCCGCGGATCGGATGATCGGCAAACATATCGAACGCCGCTCGGGTTTCAACATAGCGGCCGCGAATTGAGCTGTCTTGTTGCGCCTCGATATTGGTGTCAAATAAATTGACGATAGTCAGCAGGCGCTCCGAGTACTGCGCTGGGACAACTTGCCACACCGCTGCAGCGATTAAGAGCGTGGCCACAACCGTCCCCGCATTCGGCCGTCGCCCGGCAAGCATAATAACGGTAACCAGAACCAAGGCGATGAACCCGCCTCTTGAGTAGGTGAAAAAGAGGGAAAAGGTGATGACGATGAGGCCAAAACCGGCCAAACCTCGCAGCCACAGATGACGCGCGTGCCAGAAGCGATCTAAGGCAAAAGGAACCAGGGCCACGAGGATCAAGGCGAAATAATTGCTGGAAATCGGACCGCTGATTCTAAAATCGGCCGTTTGACCGACAATGTTGCGCACCTCCGCCTGGGCAAATCCGAAATAGACGTTATCAAATGTACCGGTCAGGAATTGGAAGGAAGAAATCGTGCCTAAAAATATCCCCGCGGCCAGCAACGCCCAAACGACCCAGTTTAACGTTTCTCGCCGCCGCAAAATCATAATGATGACGATGGCGATAATGACATCTTTTCCGTAATCGGTAACGGCGTTTATCACCCGAGAGCTGTTGTCTGCATAGAGAAGGGAGGCGAATCCGATGAGACCGTAGATGCCTAAATAAACGGCCGGCTTAATCCAAGAGGCCGGTTTTTCGTTGAATAAAACCCACCGCAGCAGCACGATCCCCATAAGAGCCACAGCCAGGAACTTGGCAATTGATGGAGCCCCATGAAATTTGATCAGCACATCTGAAAGGCGAATATAGGTGACAAAGATCAGGGCCACCAGGCCATATTCGATATTTCGCACCATCAAATACCCGATCAAGGCCACCAGGATACCCATGATCAAATATGCCGGTGAGTCGACAAACCACGCCAAAATACCGATAGCCAAGCCACTTAAAATGGATAAGATCAGAAAGTGCGAGTGATTTAAATTTGAGGGGATTGTTTTTGCTAACATAAATTTGTCTCTGAAAAAATGACCACCTCGGCCGGTCTACGCCCGGGCAAAGGTGGTTTTCAAGCCCGCCTGAGCCTGGCGAATAACCTCTTTTTGGAAAACAAATAAAACGAGACCGTAAACGATCATGCCGATAAACGTACCGCTAATTAGCTGTACGAGCAGCGCCGATGATGCCGTAAACTGCAGCACGCCGATGACCGCGGCCACCATGATTAACCCGGCCCCCAATGAAGGGAGAAATACTTTTAAGATCGCCCAAAACGGAGTGGCCAGTATTCTGGAGGCCACAATTAAATTGATCACCCCAAAAATTAGGGCTAAAGAAACCTGCGTCCACGCCACCGTTATTAACCCACCGGGTGAGTTGGCCGCCCACCACAGGGCCGGCAGCAGCAGTGGAACTTTTGCCAGGGAAAGCTTCAACAGAAGATCCGGGCGACCCTGTGCTTTGTAAACGCCCCCAATGTTAAAAGTCAGAGAGCGGACAAGCGTATAAATTGAGATCGCGATCATAATGGGAATAATTTCAGCCCATTTTTCGGTAAAAAAGAGCAGCACGAGCGGCCGGGCGATAACCGCCAATCCCAATGAAACCGGAACCGTAATCAGCGTCAAATAACGCATCGTTACCAAAAAGCTTTGCCCTAATTTCCCCTCCTCTTTTTTGATTTTGCTGTAAGAGGGAAACATAACCCGGCCGACGATTAAACAAAATTGCTTGACCAGCAGCTCCGGGATGCGAAAAGCAAGGGTATATGACCCCAAAGCGGCCGCACCCAATACCCGGCCCACAATTAAATAATCGGCCTGATTGATCAGGGTTCCCAACGCATCCCCGGCCACAATGTTGCTGCCATACGCCAGCAGTTGCTTCACCGAATCGCGAGCAAATGAAAACTGCGGCCGCCACGGGCTGGCGATCCACAAGACAATTGCGGACAATCCAACACCACCGATCTGGCCGATGACCAGGCTCCACGCGCCAAAGCCCTGCCACGCCAGGACAACCGAGAGGATTCCTTTACCCAGCGACTTGATAAAATCCGGGACCGCTTTGCGCTTAAATGAGAGGTTTTTTCGGAGCAGGGAAGCGTGGATATTGCCAATGGCCGTCAGCGGAAAGGTCAACGCCATGACGCGCGTCAGGGGGACCGCCCGCAAATCGTTAAAAAAGGCACCGGCCAGGGGAGCGGCTGCCCAGGTTAGCCCAAATAAGGCAATGCCGGCCAGCACGTTGAGCCAAAAAGCGGTATTTAAAACCCGATCATCATCGCGATAGTAAATGACGGCCGCGCCGATCCCCAAATCGTTTAATACATCGAGGAAGCTGATAAAGACCAGCGCATAACCGGCCAGCCCAAAATCTTCTTTGATTAACAGGCGGGCCAAAATCAGGGTGCTAAAAAAGACCACCAGCTTGCCGCTGTAGACAGAGGCGTAAGACCAGAGGGTTCCCTGAATCGAGGCCCGGAGGACTTGGGATCGAGCGGCACTCATCGCGCTTCCTGCCCCTCGCGAATTGACGGTTGCATGCGCTCCGCCTGCCAGACGTCAAAACGATGACCGCGCAGCAGTTTGACGGCCGCCTGAAGGGCAGCCAAATTCACCATATCAAAATGAAATGGCAGGCTCAGCGGTTTTTTCCGGCCGAGCGGGCGGTGTCGCAGCAGGTAGCCGGTTAAAGCGGCACCGTGAAAAGCGAGCTGCCCAACAGCAGCCAGCCGATAAACGATCCCTTTTGACCACATAAACGGGGTGGCAATGGCCAGGATCAAAAGCGGTAGACCGATTAAGCGGCGTAAAACTTTGTGCGAGAACAGCTGCAGCGAATAATATCCGTATCGAAAGGGGTTTAATAAAAAGCGCTGCTGCCAAACGGTATTGAGGCCGCGGGTGGTCACTCGAATTTTGCGACGATACTCCCCATCCGCATCTGCGATGGGTCCGGAAGCGAGCGCCGCTGGGTTAAATACAAGCCGCTGCTGCTGCCCGATCACGCTCCGGCTAATAAACGCGTCGTCGGTGACAGAGGCCGGTACCGATTGAAAAAGTGAGCGCCGGATGGCGTAAATTTGGCCGGTGGCGCTGGTTACGCTGCCGGTAGCACTTTGCCATTCCTTGATCTGTCGATCAAAATCCCAGTACGATTTTTCCCCTAGCCCCTCTGCGCCATCTGTGTGATATCGGTAATTCCCGGCCACACCGCCAACCGTTTGATCGGTTAACGGGGCAACCAGTTCACAAAGGGCATCCGGCCGCAGCATGCTGTCGGCATCGGTAAAAACAAGGATGTCCCCACCGGCCGCGGCCACCGCTTCGTTGATCGTCGTATTTTTCCCCTGTCGCGGTAAATCGAGGAGGCGGACCGGCCTCTCCTGAAAGCTGCGCACGATTTCCTGAGTGCCGTCGTCGGACCCGTCCGAGGCGACGATAATTTCCAGCAGTTCCGGCGGATAGTCGAGGGCGGCCGCATTGTGCAGCTTCTGCAAAATAACGTCCGCTTCGTTGTACGCGGCAATGATAAGCGAGATAGAGGGGTAGGATGAGAGCGGCTCGCTTTGAAGCGGCCGATGCCGCCATCGGGTACGCAGCCAGGTCATGACCGGGAAGCCAAACGTTGCATATGCAAGGAGGGCGACAGCCGCCCAAAAAATAATTACACCTATCATCTCTCTCTCTTCAGCACACTAAAAAAACCAGGTGGTTCACCACGTTGAGAATCAAACAATCCCAACTCGCCTTAAAGTTGCCTGGGTGAACGGGAAATTGATGCCGCCGCCATTTGCTGAGGATCGGCCGACACATCTGAATGCCCAAATTGCTCAAAACAATCCTTCAGGCGGGCCGTATTCTTGGTCAGATCGTATTCGCTGATTACTTTTGCGCGCCCTTGTTGTCCTAATGTCTGTCGCAGAAGTGGATCTCTCTTCAGGCGGAGCAGGGCATCGGCCAGCGCCAGCGGGTCTTTTTCCGGGACCAGCAGACCGGTTTCCCCATCAACGATGAGCTCAGGAATGCCGGACAAATTGCTGGCCACGGCCGGCAACCCCGTGGCCAACGCCTCCATGAGGGCTACCGGAATGCCTTCTTTTTTGCCGTTGGGCAAGGTGATGCTGGGCATAACTACGACATCCGCCCAGGCTAACATCTGAAGCACGACCCGGCGCGGTTGATGATCGAGTAGTTTAACCACATCGCTTAACCCGGCCATCTCGATCTGGGAAGTCAATGCTTCCCGATCGTCACCACCACCCAACAGACGGCAGATCAATTTCACCCCGCGCTGCTGGAGCAGGCGACACGCTTCAACGAGATACATTTGCCCTTTTTTCTTTTCC
>JASJCR010000089.1 GCA_030065875.1 Ardenticatenaceae bacterium
AATTGCCCAAAGAGATTGGGGAAAAAATTGAAGATCGCGATGCCTGGTGGCGATCTGCCCTGGTCGCTTTATCAACCATGGTTCAAAGTGAAAATGACCTGTCTGTTCACATCACGGAACCGGAGATCGAGCAGCCGACAGAACCGGAAAGCGAGCAGCCGCCGGAATCGGCCGCCGAGCCGGTTTCAGATCAACCGCCTGATTTAGAGGCGGGTGAGGACGCGACAGATGCAGCAGAACCGATCGAGACAGCGGCCGAAGAGACGGCTGAACCTTTGCCTCCTGAAGAGGACGAAGAACCCACACCAGACGAATCCCCGGCCGCTCCAGCTGTCGATGATGATGATTTTGCCTCGTTGATTGTGGTTTCCGAGCCGGAAGCGGTCTTTGAAGAGCGCGAGAGCGTTCCGGCAGATGGCGAAGCAGCGGCCGAGAAACCGGTTCACGTGATCCGGCGACGGGATACTGAAAATCGCCTGGCCGGCTATCGCCTGCCGCTGGATGACCCAACCCCGTCGGCCGTGGATGTCTTATTTGACGAACATCCGTTTCGGGAAGCTCAGGCTCATGCATTGTCGAGTATGTCGCGCGAGGTAGCCGGCATGATGGTTGGCCCACCACCGGAAAAACAGCCCAACGGCCGGTACGTGGTTCACGTCACCGATATCATTGAGGCCAAACACACCCGCATGCAGGGGGCCAGCGTAACCTATACGCCGGAAAGCTGGCGCTATGTCAATGATGTATTATTGGAAAGATACCCCAATGAGGAGTGTGTTATCGTGGGCTGGTATCATACCCATCCGGGATTTGGAATCTTTTTATCAAATATGGACTTGTTTATCCACCACAATTTTTTTATCCAGAAGTGGCATATCGCCCTGGTTTTGGATCCGGTGGGTAAACGAAGCGGCTTTTTTACCTGGAATCGGGCTCAAAGTGACGTAATGGCTTACCATTTTCCCTGGCCTTATTGGGCGCATGCGTCCTGGTAACCAAAATTTGGGCGGCCGGCTGCAGAAAAGAATTAGAGATGCTTGACAGAAACCGGCCGCTTCTTAATACTTTAAACCAATCATGGAAGAACAAGAAAATCCATTCATGCGTATTACGCTGGATGATGTCAATGAAGCAAATCAGCTCAGCCTGCACTGCCCAATTTGTGCCAACCCGGTTGAACGGTATGCAGACGATCCCGGATTACAGCCGGTTGAGTGCATTAGCTGTGGCGCGCTTTACCACAAAACATGTTGGGAGCAGGCCGGCGGGGCGTGTGCCATGATTGGCTGCGAGGAAAAAACTTACCGCCTATTTGGTCAGATCGAAGCCCCTGTATTAACCGTCAACATGAAAGATTTGCCGCGCGATGAGGTCAGGGCCAACAAGCGCCTCAAAGATATAGAACGGCGGCGACAGCGCGAAAGATCGCTTTTTGCCCGCTTCTTTAACTGGCTGCTGCGTCAAATACGAATATTGAATGAGTAGAAAAATCTGGAAAGCTGTTATAGGGATTGTCTTGGCGGCCGCTATTATCGTGGCCGCTTTTGTTGCCTTCACTTTTTTTAACCCCCGGTTTGATCGGATTCAGCTGATTGGCACCTGGTTTGCCAACCCAACGCTGCGTCAAGATTGGCAGATTGTCGGCCAGACCCGCTGCCCAGAGGCGCCGATGCTGTGGCCCTCCACCGGATTTGTGGGGGTGGGGTGGGGCGATGGCGCGCCGCCGATGTATCGACACACCGGGTACGATATTTTTAGCCCGGACGGGGCGGACAATATTACCCCGATTTTCGCCGCATATGATGGGTATTTAACGCGGGAAAACGACTGGTTGAGCACCGTTATTATTCGTCATCCCGAGTTTAATGAACTGCCGGAAATTACGGGGGGCAATCAAATTTGGACCTATTATACCCATATGGCTTCGGCCGATGGCCAGGAAGTGTATATCTCTCCGGAATTTCCTCGAGGCACCTTTGAAAAATTTGTTGAAGCCGGAACCCTTTTGGGGTATCAGGGCACCTGGTCTGGGGCACCCGATCGACCCGTGGGGCTTCATCTTCATTTTTCAGTGGTGAAAACGTTGGAGAGTGGTGGATACGCCAATGAGACAATTTTAGTGAATACCTACGATCCGGCCCCTTTTTTAGGGGTAGAGGTCGGTGCTGATGGTATCATTCGCTGTCGGAGAAGCTAGTTAGCTTTGTTCTATTTGATACATTATGTTAATATAACCTTTGCGGTTTTTCCAGGATTTAGTTGGGGAACCACCTGATATTAAATTTATTGAGGAGTAATTTGTGGGACGCGTTATTAATACCAACAGCCCAACCAAGATTAGAAACAGCAACCGCCGTTTAATCGCTGAATTATTAACCCGCATGGGGCAGAAGCAGCAGTTTGACGATGAAAGCAAAGATATGGCGGCCGCCATGGTGTACGCTTTGCGAGCGATTTATGACACCTGTATGACGGCCGCTCTCGCCTGGGAAAAAAGGGATTATTGGATCAAGGCGGAACGATTTTTAAGCCAGTGGGAATGGTCAAATACCATAGCTGCTAATCTCGAAGACGTGATTCGGGAGGAGGCATGGGATCTACTGCCCCAATTGATGATGGAGCTGTTTCCCCACTTCTCCGATATTGAGGTGAAATCGCTGACCAAAAAACCGGTTGAGTGGCAGGGAGCTTATCAGCGACTGCTGAAAGATGAGCCGAAGACCAATCCCTATTAGCAGAGCTCCACGGGAGTAAGGGAAAATCCGTGCCATCCGCAGCTAAATAATTTAACTCAAGTTGCTACCTTACCTTCCCGATGAATAAATCCATCGGTCAAAGAGACCGAAACCGGATAAATCCGGTTTATTAACGCGATTTATCGTGTTTCGGTTCTCCTGGCAGCCGGATTTATTCGGCTGCGTATGAAGGCCGCAACTTGAGTTAAATAATTTAAGAGATGAACCGCTTATGTAAGTCACACTTCATTTTTTAAAATCAGGATGACACGAATTTAAAGGATTATCTCTTTATGTGCCTGTTAGCGCGGCCCTGCGGGCCTCTCAGCCCAGGACATCGTCCTTTTCAGCTAAAAGCTAAGAGGGGCGCAGCCCAAAGCCGAAAGCCGAGAAGCGATGTGCTGATTTTAATATTTTGAACAATGACCTAGGGTCAATTGTTTAGCGAAAAGAAAAAGCCAGGAATTTCCTGGCTTTTACGTTTTTTGGGGACCGGGTTGAGGGGGAATGGCCGGCAGCTCTTCAAGATCGCGCAGGGTGTGGATTGCAGACTTTAACACGCGAATTTGGAACTTAATTTGCTGTCGGAGTGCTTCCGCCAAATCAATTTGAAAGTTTTCGGATGGATTTGGGCGACTTGCGCTTGTTTCCTCCATGATGAGTAAGCCTCTTTCTTTCTGTAATGGTCGCTTCGATGCTGCTCGCGCCCTGATTGGTAGTACGAAAGTCATAATAACATAAATCGTTACCCTTTCAGAGAGATTTTTCCCTTTTTTCCCGCTTTTTTAACTTTAGAAGCAAGATCCACACCAAAACGGCCAGCAAGATCAGGGCCACGAGCTTTTGAACCCCCTGAGCGTAGATGGCAACCAGCCCAAACAGCGCGGCGATGGTGTAATAACCGAGCACAATGGGGCGTGTTGGCAAACCGCCATCTGACAGGCGAAAGTGTAGATGGCCCCGATCTCCGCGGAAAGGACTTTGACCGCGCCGGATCCGATCAAAAATTTGCCAGGCGACGTCGATAATGGGCACCGCCATCACGAGCAGGGCGGTGGCGATTTTGGCAGGCGCCAAAATTGATAGAGTAGCCAGCTCAAACCCCAATAAATACGCACCGGCCGATCCAAGATAAATCCTCGCCGGGGCAAAATTAAACGGCAAAAATCCGAGGAGAGCGCCGGCCAGAGCTAGCGGAAATGCGGCAATGGTGTATTGACCCAGATTATAGCTGTGCCAGGCAAAAAGCAGGGCGGCGATGGTGCCCACCCCGGCCGCCAATCCATCCAGCCCGTCAAGCATGTTGACGGTGTTCATCATGCCGGAGATCCAGATAAAGGTGACCACGGCCACCAAAATATAGGGGCGGATCGGGATTTCTGCGCCGCTCAGAGGATTGGTGAAGCGCTCCAGAAAAACCTCAAAGGAAAAAGCGATAACCGTAGCCAATAATTGGATGGCAAATTGGCTCCAGGCCGGCTGCTCGCGCCAGTCATCGAGCAGCCCTCCGACAAATACGACGGCCGAGCCGATGACCACACCGCGCAGCAGCTGCGGATCGTTCGTTGAAGCATCAGGAGGTAAGAGGCGGTAAATGGCGATTACCCCCACCATAAACGCTCCAAAGAGGGCAATACCGCCAAGTTTGGGCATTAAGCCATCATGCTGCCGCCGGCCGCCGGGTACGGCCACAACCTTATATCGAAAAGAAAGCCAGCGGGCCAGCGGGGTAAGCAGCAGCCCGCTGACCAGTGATATGCCAAAAATAAGGGCGTAGCTCATAAATTAGGCGAACGTGCCAAATTGGCGATCTCCAGCATCGCCCAGACCGGGCACAATAAAGCCGATGTCGTTTAATCGTTCATCGACTACCGCGACGTGGATATCAACGCCGGGGAAGGCGTTTTGCAGTGCCTCAACCCCTTCGGGGGCGGCGATTAGACCCAGAAATTTGATGCGCTTAACCCCCCAGCGCTTTAACACCGTGACGGTGGCAATGGCTGAGCCGCCGGTGGCCAACATGGGATCCAGGACCAGGCAGGTGTCCACCGTGGTCTGCGGCGGCAGCTTGTTGTAGTAAGACACCGGCTCTAACGTTTCTTCATCCCGGTACATGCCCAGATGCCAAACCTGCACGGCCGGAATGTGCTCCAGCAAGGCATCCACCATTCCCAACCCGGCCCGCAAAATGGGAACCAGGCCGATTTTCTGCTGAAGCGCATGACCGGGTGCTTCGCCCATTGGGGTGGGCACCTGTACATCGGCCAAGCTTAAATCCTGCGTGGCTTCATACCCCAGAAATTGCGTTAATTCGCGCACCAGCTCGCGAAATTGTTTGGGTTTGGTATCTACATGACGCAGCAAGGTCAATTTGTGTTTGACAAGTGGGTGTTGTGATTCGAAGAGCATCTGTCCTGCCTCCTGATGAATTTGGGCAATTTTAGCAGGAGTCGCTCGAATTCAGTAGCGATTGAGCGATTTCGACCCATCCTCCAAGATGGCTTATAATTAAAGCGTCCGGCTTCTCAAAAAAGCCGGACTTCTATTAAACGACATATTATGATTGATAAATCAACGCCAGACCGACAAATATCCCCTGAGCAACAGCCGGATGATCTCGACAACCTGCTGCGGCCGCAGAGTTTGACACACTTCACCGGGCAAGAAAAGCTCAAAGCCAACCTGTCGATTTTGATCGAAGCGGCCAAACAGCGTGGTGAGCCGCTCGATCACGTATTGTTTCACGGTCCACCGGGTTTAGGAAAGACGACCTTATCTCACATTATTGCCAACGAAATGGGGGTTAATATTCGGATCACGGCCGGTCCGGCCATCACCCACGCCGGGGATTTAGCCGCAATCTTGACCAATTTGCGCGCCGGCGACATTTTGTTTATCGATGAAATTCATCGCCTCGGCCGGGCGGTAGAAGAGATTTTGTATCCGGCAATGGAAGATTTTGTGCTGGATATCATTGTGGGCAAGGGGCCGGGAGCAAAAAACGTGCGCCTCAAGCTGCCCCGCTTTACCGTGATTGGGGCCACAACCCGCCTGGCCTTAATTACCGCCCCCTTACGCGCTCGCTTTGGTGCCGTTTATCGCATGGACTTTTACGAGCTTGAAGCGATCCAGGATATCGTGGTTCGCGGAGCGCGCATTTTGGATGTGCCCATTGACGATGCCGGCTCGAGCGAAATCGCCCGCCGCTCGCGGGGAACACCGCGTGTGGCCCTGCGAATGCTCCGGCGGGTGCGGGATTACGCTCAGGTTCGCGCCGATGGGGAAATTGATGAACAAACGGCCGCGGCCGCCCTCTCACTGCTCGAAATTGACAAGCTGGGGCTTGACGATCTTGACCGGCGAGTTTTGCGCAGCATCATCGAAAATTTTCGCGGAGGGCCGGTGGGCCTGGACACAATTGCCGCCTCGATCAGCGAGGAATCCGATACGATCATGGATGTCGTCGAGCCTTATCTGCTGCAGCTCGGTTTTTTGGCTCGCACCGCCCGCGGCCGAGTAGCCACCCACCACGCTTACAACCATCTGGGGCTGCCGTACGACCGGCCGGATGATGACGGGCCGAAGCAGGTTTCGCTTTTTTCTTAATCACCCCCCTAAGTGATTTAAAAAATCTTTTTAATAAAAATTTGTCCGCAGATTACGCAGATTTTTCCTCTAATCTGCGAAAATCTGCGTAATCTGCGGATATTTTTTTTTCGTAAAACTTCTTGCTGACTACTTAGATCGTCATTCATGCGGAAACGGGAATAACGTTGAGTAACCAAGGTGAACCCCAGCAACTAGTCAACAGTATCTTCTTTCTCATACAAATGACGGTAAATCGCCTGCCCGACATAAATGCGCCGGATGTAGAGGCGCGTTTCTGAGAAGTTGACCGTCTCCAGATAGAGATCGTGATCGTCACCAGCCAGCTCATACCAGCCGATGGCGTTCCCCGGTCCGGCATTATAAGCGGCCAAAGCCGGGGCGATAGACCCCTCAAATAAAGCCAGCTGTTGGTCCAGATAATAGGCGCCAAATTCAAGATTGATATACGGCCGGTTTAAATCGCTGACCTGGTAGTTGGGCCACTGCAGCCTGTTGGCGATATATTGGCCGGTGTCCGGAATGATTTGGGTCAACCCCTGCGCGGCCGCAACCGAGGTGATAAAGCTCTCAAAAAGGCTTTCCTGGCGAATTTGGGCGAACTGCAGCAGCGGATCGTACCCGTATTCATCAGCTAGGGGCAGGATGAGATCGCTGTAGTAAACCGGATACGCCAACCGGCCGATCAGGGTGGGGGCATCAAAGGCGGATATGTTGCCTCGATTTAAAACCGCACCGGCCGCCAGAATCGACGATCGATAAAGCCCCAAATCGCGAAAATAGAGAGCCAGCTGATAGCTGAGCTGGGCGTTCTCGGCAAATTGCTCCCGCACCGCCTCCAATTCTCGTTTGGCTTCGCTTTTCAGACCGAGTTCCCAGAGCTTTTCCCCCCTGAGCATCCGTGGATCGTTGGCGATGGCCGGGTCGAGGGTGCTGGAAACGGCCGTGTCTTCCGCCAAACCAAAATGACTCCTGATCCACGATTCAACCTCCAGCTGGGCGGCCGCCTCATCAAACTCAAGGTCGATCTCCTCGACGGTTGGATATGGCGGCTGATCGAGACCGATATCGCGGGCGCGTAAAGTGTAGTAGCTGCCACCGCTGGCGCCGGCCGCCTGCTCTTTGAAGGCGGCCGCTTCCGCCGGTTGTGAAGAGCGAATTAACCACACCAGGGACGCCCGACCAAACTCATCTCCATAGGCGGACGCCTGCTGCCAAAACGAGAGCGCTTCCGCCAGGTTGCTCTGCTCGTAATGCAGCATACCGACGCGAAAAATCGCTTCGCTGGCCTGAGGGTGTTCCGGGTAAGCGGCCGCAAAGTTCTCGTAGAGCGGTATCGCCTGAGCCGCGTCTTGTCGAAAGCGATCGGCCAACACCCCCGAACGGTAGAGGGCCCAGGGGACGAGCGGGTGTTCCGGATGTTGACGGGTAAATGTCTGTAGGGCATCGATAGCCTGGCTGGTTGAAACCGATCGCGTCAGCAAAGCTGCTTTTTCTTCGATATGGGTGCCGATTACCGCTGGATTTCCGGAATCGAGAGCCAAATATTGATCGAGGGCCGTTAAGGCCTGAGCGGTGTTGCCGACGCCTTCATAGCTCCAGGCCAGAAAGAGATAGGCGTCCGGCCGGAGCGGTTCAGCATTGGCGATGTAATCTGTAAGCGCTTCGACCGCAGGCACGTACGCTTTGGCGTAATAATCGATCACCCCGCGCTGGTACCCGTTTACCGGCCGGCCGGCCTCAACCAGGGCTACCAATCCCTGGTAAGATGAATATGAAGACGGATAATTATCTACCCCAAAGGCGTAGGCAGCCAAGGCGTTTTCTTCATCACCGGCCAGCAGATACGCCTGACCGATCAGATAAGTCATATCACCCCGCGTAATTTCGGTGCGAGCCAGGTCGCGAATGGCGCTGTACTGTTCAATCGCCTCCGCATAGCGGCTTTGGGTCAGATATAGATCGGCCAGCTGCTGGCGGATGTCAACCAAAACCAGGTAGTGAGCCTCTCCTTCGAGGGCCGCCAAAAGGCTTGCTTCGGCCGCGGAAGGCAGCAGCGCGGCGATACGAGGCTCGATATAGGTGACCATATCCGGATTTTCTTCCAGATAGGTACGGTAGTAGGCCGCGGCCGAGATGGGATCCGGTTCGGCAACCGCCTGCCAAAAATAAACCCGGCTGTCCGGATTTTCAGATACGGTTAAATATTGGGCAAACGTCTCCAGCGCTGAAATACGCTGACCCATTTCAAGCTGTGCCTGACCAAGACCCAACCAGGCTGCTTCAATTTGGGCGGATGAAGCCTCTTCGCCCTCCAGCAAAAAGCGGTAAAGATTGGCGGCGTGCTGAAAATTTCCCAAATCAAACGCCTGAGCGGCCGCGGGAAGCAGCTCATCCGGTGGGAGATCGAGCGGTATCGCCTGAACCACGGTTGGCTCGTCTTGAGCGTCCGCACTGCTAGATACCGCTTCATTCTCTTCCTCCTCAACTGATGGGTTTCCTGGGGAAGGGTCCGCTGCGGTGACCGGGGCACTTTCACTCCCGTTGGTTGGCGTGATTTGCGTTTGGATTTCGGTGATGGTGATCTCCGGAGCCAGTGTGGGGGTGGGAGCCACGACCGGGGTAGCCGTAGCCACGATGGGAGCGGCCGGTGTCTCGCTGCCGCAACCGACGGAAACCACAAAAAAGAGCAGGCTGCTGATCCACAGAATAACTTTTGCAGCTCGGAAGATGTGACGATTGGTTCGATGAATCATAAACGTTTTTCACGACCCGTCAGCGCGGTTGACGAGCAGCCACGCCAAAGGAAATTTTGGCCCCGACCCTTTGAAGAAAGATCGGGGAGTGGATAATTTCACGATTTATAACACGAAGTGGGACGAGAGGAATCGAAAATTAAGGCAATCGTCATTCTTTCGTAGGGGGTTCGGCGATTATCGTTTCGTTTGGATCGAAGGGCCGGTCTTCGGCTGTGGGAGGAACAACCGCATCAGCGATGATGGTGGCCTCGGCGGCAGGGGGATATGAGGGTGTTGAACTTGCTGAAGAAAGCGCGGCCGATTCGTCCAAATCATCGCTGATCTCATCAAACAGATCATCCCTGATATCTTCTTTGATCGCCTCGGTGGTGGGGGTTGTAACCATTTGCCAACCGACGTAAAGCGGAGCCAGCTGAATGAGGCCAAACCAGATCGAGAGCAGCAGAATACCGGTTTTTGCATTTTCCAGCTGCCCCTCGATGGTAGTGACCACGTCATCGAGCTGTGTATTTATGGTATTGAGTGAATCGATATATTCACCAAGCAGCGGTGGCAGTTCGGTCAGGTTTTCGTTAATTACAGCGATATCATTGGAGAGGGTTTCGATGTCGCTGCTGACCTGGTTGAGGTTGTCCTGGGTTGTGTTGAGCTCCGGTTCGAGTGCGCGCAGCTGCTCGGGCAATCCTTCCAGACTTTCGCCCATGATTTCAATCGATTCATCAAAGCGGGTGGTTGGATCGTATTCAATACCCAGGGTAAAGTCGATTGTTCCCAGACCAAAAAAGCTTTGATTAAAACCGAAACTGCTCAGGGTTGTCAGCGTATCGTCTACCGTTCCAGCGACCTCGGCGATGTTGGGCAGAGTATCTTCCACCGCTTCCAGGCTGTCGGGCACCCGCTGGGTGGTGATTTCATTGATCTGAATCAGCAAGGGCTCAACATCTTCAACGCTGGTGGACAAACCTTGAGCTGTTTCTTCGACCGTTATCAGCGTGCCGTTCACGTCCCTCACCGTAGTTTGCGCCAGGCGTAGAGCGGCATTGGTGGTGATGATATTTTCCTGGGCCAGGGCGATCGCATCGGTGGTTTGCTGCGCAGCCGTTTCCAGTGCCTCCTGGCCATAGAGCGTACACCCAACACTCAACACCACGCCAAACAGCGCAGTTAAAATAACAACAATTCCCAACAGTCTACGGATGATGGACATGAATTTCTCCTATTAGCTCGGTGCTACGCACCTGCTAGCGCGGCCCTACAGGCCTATCAGCTCGGCCCTGCGGGCCTGTTAGCATATTAGCACGCCGCTTCGCGGCTTTCAGCGCGGGGCTGCGCCCCTCTCAGCTTTTGGCTGAAAAGGACGAAGTCCTGCGCTGAGAGGCCCGTGGGGCCGCGCTCAAAGGTGCGCAGCACCGGGCTAAAAGGCCCGTGGGGCCGTGCTATCACGGCCAGTTGACAGTGCCTGTTATCCCCTGATGTGTCGATTTTGGCAAGTGATTTTTTAACGAATCTCGCGTTATTTCTCCTTCGGCCGCCTGGGCTTCTCCCATAGCCACAAAAATCAGCCGAAAAGCGTCGTATGTGGGGGCGGCAAACGGACCGGGAGTTTCGTCAAAGGGGGTCACCGCTTCATACCGCGCGGCAAAATCGGCTGGTAGATTGGCGGCTGGAAAAGGTGCAAACGGCGGCAGCGATAGAGGGATAAAGGGGAGGTCAGCGGCGGCATATCCTTCAAGCATCAACTCGGTGGTATCGTCCAAGCCGTGCCCCACAATCGCGACGATCGCCGGATCGAGCATGAGCGCCTGGCCATTTTTTAAGGCGAAATCTGAACTGCCGCTGTCGTCGAGGGCCACGAGCGATACGCGCGTCCCGTGGATCCCGCCGTTTTGGTTGATTTCGCGGACCGCCAGCCGGGCGGCGTAGATGGCATCGTAGCCGATATCGCGATGGGTTCCTTCAAAGGGAGCGATCAGGCCGATTTTAACTACGTCGGGCGAGGTACAGCCGCTCAAAAAAATCAGAAAGATGCCCAATAAGGTGCGGGTTAAGTAGGTCATTGTTCAAGATTTAAAATCAGCACGCCGCTTCGCGGCTTTCGGCTCGGGGCTGCGCCCCTCTCAGCTTTTGGCTGAAAAGGACGAAGTCCTGGGCTGAGAGGCCCGTAGGGCCGCGCTAACATGCCCATAAAGAGAAAATCCATAAAATTTGCGTCATCCTGATTTTAAAAATTCAACCGTGATCCCCTTAATTGTTGCATTTGTTAAAAATTGCCAGATGATCTTCATACGTTTCGCTAAACACGTGGGTATTGGGGGTGTCGGCCGTGCAGTCAACAATAAAGAAAAGGGCATTGGATTGCTCGGGGAAGGCCACCGCTTCCAGGGCTGCCCGGCCGGGGTTGGCGATTGGGCCGGGGGGCAGACCGGCGGTCACGTAAGTGTTATAGGGGGAGTTGGTTTCCAGATCGGTCACGGTCAGCGGCGCTTTCCACCATTCACCGGCCGACTGGGCAACGGCGTACTGCACGGTGGGGTCGGCCTGGAGCATCATTTCCTGGGCGATCCGGTTCAGGAAAACGGCCGACATCTGAGGTTTCTCATAGTCATAAACGGCCTCGCGCTCGACAATGGAGGCCAGGGTGATCGCCTCGTGCAGCGACAGGTTGCGAGTGCCGTACGCCTGGCGCATGGCCGGCGTGATTTGCTGTTCAAAGTTGGTGAGCATGGCGTGGACTAAATCCTCGGCCGTGGCGTCTAAGGGCAGCTGATAGGTATCCGGGAACAAAAACCCTTCGAGCGTTGGTTCCGCTTCGAGGGCCGCCTCAAAATCGTAGCGGGAAAAATCGATCAACGTCCGTTTGTGAATAATCGAATCAAAGAGAATAGGGTCGATTTGGCCGGGCAGGGTCTCAACTAGATTTTCAGTCATTTCTTCCATGCGCATCCCTTCGATAAAGGTGACGGTCACAAACGGATCGCGAGCATCAGTAAGCAGCACGGCCAGGTCGGCCGTGGATGCACCGGGTGGAATGATAAAGTAACCGGCTTCCAGCTGGCGATCATACCCATAGTAACGGGCGTAGTTGAGGAAAAGATCGGCATCCTGCAGCAAGCCGGCGGCCACGAGGTTTTGAGCGACGGCCGAAGCGCCCTGCCCGCTAGTGATTTCAAATTCGGTGTCGGTGGTTAGCAGTCCGGCCGGAGCCATCAACTCCTTCTCACGGGGAGTAAGCAGCGCCTGCAGGTAAAGACGCTCGGCCGTTGAGAGATATTCCGCTCCGCCGTCACTTACAATTTGACTGGCGCGCCAATTTTGGGTCAATGCGGCACTGGCCATGCCGATGGTCACCAAACCGACAAAACCCAAAATTGCCAGCGGGGTCCAATTACGTTTTGTTTTTTTTCTTTTTCGTTCACTCATAAATTAGACAAGAGATAAGAGACAGGAGACTAGAGACAGGAGAAGGTATGCAGATTATTCTCTCGTCTCTGGTCTCTCGTCTCTGGTCTCTAGAAAGTTTTGTAGAATAAGTGCGGCCGCAACCGCATCCAGCTTCCCTTTTTCCTTCATTTTTTTGCGACTGTAACCCTGGGCGCGTAACGCCTCAATGGCCATATCGCTTGAAAAGGATTCATCCCAAAATTGGACGGGAATCCCCGTTGATTCGCTCAAGCCCCGGCCGTAATCGCGAGCCCAGGCGGCCATGGCTCCTTCGCTGCCGTCCAACATCAGCGGCAGCCCGATTACAATCAAGACCACATTCTGCTGACGGCACAGCTCAGCAATGGTGGCAAAATCCTCTTTACGAGAGCGCCGAGGTATGGTTTTAACCGGTGAGGCGATCATTTTAAGGGTATCGCTTAGAGCGATGCCGATATTTTTTTCGCCTAAATCGAGGGAAAGGATACGGGTTTCCATTATAAGACTACAGACTACAGACTACAGACTACAGACTGTTGTCTGTGGTCTGAGGTCTGTACTCTTTTTTACTCATTGATCACAATTTTTATCCGTCGCTGCAAATACGGCAGGCGATCGAGCCAGTTTGGAAAAACGGTGGCCGTTGGCCGATTTTTGAGCAGCAGACGGCTTTCGAGATAATCCATCGCTTCACCAATATTTTGTCCGGTAATCAACGCCAATTCCTCTTCGATATCGATGTCGGCCGCAATTTGCCCACGACCCGCCATATTAAAAACGACCGATCCATCTTCAAGCACGGTGATTTCATCACCTGTTGTCAAGGTAAAGCTATCGGGCAGAAGTGTATAGCCAAGAGGGACCGCCTGAGTGAGACGATTATAAACAAGATCAACGGCCGGGTTTGTATCAACGACAACACCCTCAATTTTGACCTCCAATGAAAGCTTAAGCGAATCTGCTGCTTCACCCACCTCATGGGACCATTCTTCTGAGACAACCTGGTTCACTCGCAGCGATTCGCGGGCCAAAATTTCCTGATTGGTCAGACCGCTATCGATTTGCGCGATGGCCTGGGTTTGTAGATATTGGGTCATTTGCGCCCGCAGCCGCTCCTGATCGGCGGCAGAGACGGCAGGCACCGGCCGTACCGCACCACCGCTGGTTGGATTTGGATTGCGCAGTTCAACCCGGCCGGTGAACGCTTCATCAATGATGATTATTGTTTCGGCGGCGACGTTACCCAACTCACCCAATTCAAGAGCGACAATATCAACGGCTGCCGTGCCGCCCAAAACATCCGGCAGCAAGACCGGCTGAATGGTTTGAAAATCAATCGATCCAGCAGCGGTTTGGGCTGAAACAATCGTTCCGGCCGGAATTTCTAAGCCCTCTACGGTCAAATTTGTAAACACAACCTGACCCCGGCCGGGTGAATCGGGCAGGGGGGCTGAGCCGGTCGTGGCAATTTCTGTGGTCCAGCTGGTTGTAACCGTGGTGATGCGAGCTGGGAGCTGCTCGACGCTGGCCTGGACCGGCTCAACGGCCGTATCAGCAGTCAGCGTCAACTCCGTTTGAATCGTTTCCGTATACGGCTGTAGAACAATTTCGCCACTGGGAATAAGGTAAATGCCGCTGATAAACAAGCCGGTCATCAAGAAAACCGCGGCCACGATTGACAGATAGCGCTTCACCCAGTACTCCCAAATCGGCCGCTGGCGTTTCCGTTTGATCACCCGTCGTTCTTCAACCAAAATTTCTTTGTGGTGGGCGATTTCAGCCGGGGATAAACCGGCTTTAAAAGGTGAACGCCGGCCGTCACGCCACGCCCGCTCATCGCTTTCGGCATCCCTCACCCGGTTAAAAATGGGAATGCCGGCTTTTTCACTCCACTGCTGGACCGGTCGTTGGGTGGATAAAATACCGACCTGCTGCCGCCGGTAATCAGCTTCCCGCCTGAGCCGCACGAAGTCGACAAAGCCGGAAAACACCTGGGAATCCCCATCAGGCAGAACAAATAGAATCCGTTCGTCCCTCGACCAGCTTAGACGGTCAAGAACCGAGACTATATCATCTTCCGGAACCAATTCAATCGTTTTCAAACCCGTTGCTCCAACTATGGCTGCAGAGAATCGCCTGTAATTGTAAGTGATTAGTTTAAAGTTTAAAGTCAAAAGGGCCAACTTTTACTTTTTCCTTTACACTTCACTCATTCGTATCGTTATTCTTGCACGACACCATAACCGATGGAAATCTCCACCAAAGTCAAACCACCCGCCAGACAGGTCCCGCTGCTCGAATATTTGAGCCAGCGCTTTACGTATCGGACACCGGAGGCGTGGCGTCAGCTCATTTTAGAAGGTCACGTGAAGTACGACGGGGTCGTGGCAGGGGTTGATACCCCGGTCTCGGCCGGTCATCGCCTCACGACCTATTTTCCGGATGCCAAAGATCCTGAAGCTAATTTTGATTACGAGATCATTTATGAGGACCGCTGGCTGTTGGCGGTGAATAAGCCATCCAACTTACAGGTTCACGGCCGGGGTGCATTTATCCACGCCAACTTAATCCACCATGTGCGGCACGTTCGCCACCCGGCATATCCGGAAGCGGAATTAATTAACCGCCTGGATGGAAATACTTCAGGAGCGGTTTTGTTGGCCAGAGACAAAGTATCCTTGCGTCAAATGCAGCATCAATTTCGGACTCGCATGGTTCGCAAGCGGTATGTGGCCTGGGTCCATGGGGTGCCGCATCCGACCCAGCGCGTCATCAACCGGCCGATTGGGCAGCTTCCTTCTCTACCGGGGGTGTACAGATATGGTAGCGCAGACACGGCCGGAAACTTAAAGTCGGCGGCAACTTATATGAAGGTATTGGCGGTTTATGAATCTGTTTATGCTCAGGTTGAGCTGCGGCCGTATACCGGACGCACCCACCAGCTGCGGGTTCATATGGCTGAAATCGGCCATCCGCTGGTGGGAGATCTTGTTTACCAGGTTTCTGACGAGGAGTTTTTAGCCCGGCACGAAAACCCGGCCGCTTTTCCAAAACTGCTGCTCGAGCGACACGCCCTGCACTGCAGTGGATATGTATTTATCCATCCACACACAAAAGAAGTGTGCCGCATCACGGCTTCTTTGCCATCAGACTTAAAAAACTTAGCAATTAGTTCTGGCAATTAGCAATTAGCAATTTTTTTTTCTAATTTCTAGTTGCTAATTGCCAATAGCTAATTGCTAACGGCTAATTGCCTGTCGAACCAATTCTGGAATCGCGGCCAGGGCATCGGGCAATTTGTCGGGGTTTTTGCCACCGGCCTGAGCCATATTGGGGCGACCGCCACCGCCGCCGCCCACGATTTTTGCGGCTTCGCGAATTAAATTTCCGGCGTGCAGCCCTTTGCCAACCCAGTCGTTGGTGACCATGGCGACCAGCAGGGGGCGGCCGTCTTTGACCGTTCCCAGCACGGCAGCCCCACTCTGGACCTTATCCCGATAGCGGTCGGTTAGCTCTCGCAAGCTGTCAGCATCGGCGTCCTCAACGACCGCCGTTAACAGCTGCACGCCATCTACGTCGACCGCCTGGGCCAGCAGATGGCTAAACTGATCGACCAGCGACTGTTTGCGCAGAGAGCTAATTTCTTTTTGCAGCGACTTGTTTTCACTCAGCAGCGTCGTCAACCTGCCTTCCAAATCATCGGCTGGGACGTTTAAAAGATTGGTCAGGCGATCGAGCAAGTTAACCTGATCGATCAGAAAATCGCGGGCGGCCCGGCCGGTGACCGCCTCCACGCGACGAACGCCGGCGCTAACCGAGCCCTCGCTGGTAAAGTGAAATAAATTGATATCGCCGGTGTGGCTGACGTGTAGTCCGCCGCACAGCTCAAAGCTGTATGGGTCGATGGTGCCGCCGATTTTGATCGTGCGCACCGTATCTCCATATTTCTCACCAAAGAGAGCCATCGCCCCCTGGTTAAGCGCTTCTTTTTGCCCCATATAGGCGGCAGAGACCCCGTAATCGGCCATAATCGCTTCATTTATCGCTGTTTCGATTTCCTGCAGCTGCTGGCGACCGAGCGCCTCGGTGTGGGTAAAGTCAAACCGCAGACGATCCGGAGCCACCAGTGAACCGGCCTGGGTGACGTGTTTTCCAAGATGGCGGCGCAGCTCTTCGTGAAGAAGGTGGGTCGCCGTGTGGTTGCGGCGAATATCAGCCCGTCGCTCATCATCAACGCGCAGCATCGCCCGAGAACCCAGCCGAATTTCGCCGTGGACCACTTCGCCAATGTGGGTGACCAATCCTTCCAGCGGTTGACCCATTGATTCAACCCGCACCTGACCGCCGGTGGATGAATCGGTGATCGTACCTACATCGCTGACCTGACCGCCGGATTCAGCGTAAAACGGAGTAGCGTTGGTGATGACTTCAACCTTATCTCCGTGCTTGGCGATGTCGGTCCGATCTCCATTGCGCAGAATGGCCACGATAGTTGCTTCGAGACGCGGATCGCCATACTGTTCAATCTGAACCCCATCCTGATCGATTTGACCTTCGGCTACCAAATCTTTGAGCAGGATTGAATAAACGTTGTCGCCGGTGGCGTATCCTTTAAATTTTCCTTCGCCGCTGGCTTTTGAGTGTTCTTCGCGGGCCACAACGTATCCATTTTCATCAACCTTGACCCCATGCTCGGTAGCGATATCGCGGGTAATTTCAACCGGTAGACCGTGGGTGGCATAGAGGTTAAAGGCAACTTCGCCGGGTATCTCAGACTCGCCGGATTCTTTTAAGCGGTCCAACACTTTCTCCAGCTGTACCAGAGCGTTGTCGAGCGTCCGGGCGAAGCGTTCTTCCTCCTTCAGCAAAGTGTGCTTGATGTGATCGCCGTGCAGCCGCAGCTCCGGATAGGCATCACTCATATAATCGATGTAAGCCTGAGCAACATGAGCCAGAAACGGCTGCTGAAAGCCGATTTCACGGCCGAATTTAGCCGCACGGCGAATGATCATGCGCAGCACGTAGTCGGCCCCATCATTGCCTGGGCGAACCCCATCAGCGATCAGGAACGTGGCCGCCCGGGCGTGGTCGGCAATCACCCGATAGCCGACATATTTTTCAGCCCGCTCTTCATCGGTGTCTTCCAGCAGCATTTGAATGGTTTGAAAGGCGTGCTCAAAAAGATCGGTATCGTAGGTGTTCATGGCCCCCTGCACAACCTGGGCGATGCGCTCGAGACCCATCCCGGTATCGATAGACGGCCGGGGCAGCGGGGTCATCTGGCCGGTTTCGTCTTTTTCGAACTGCATGAAGACGAGATTCCAGACTTCGAGGTAATCATCATGAACGTTAACCCCATCCGGCGTCATCTGATCCATTTCACCTAGATAGTAGTGAATTTCGGAGCACGGCCCGCAGGGACCGACGTCACCCATTTCCCAGAAGTTTTCACTTTTATCAAAGCGCAAAATGCGCTCTTCCGGCACGTGCTCTTTCCACAATTCAAATGCTTCATCATCATCGAGATAGATGGTGACCCACAGTCGCGATATATCAAGCCCCATTTTTTCGGTCAAAAATTCCCAGGCGTAGGCGATGGCCTCTTTTTTGAAGTAATCGCCAAAAGAAAAATTGCCCAACATCTCAAAAAAGGTGTGATGGCGCGGGGAAGGGCCCACATTTTCAAGATCGTTGTGTTTGCCGGAAACGCGCATGCATTTCTGCGAGGTTACAGCCCGGGAATACGGCCGTTGTTCCAGGCCGATAAACACGTTTGCAAACTGATTCATGCCGGCATTGGCAAACAACAGGGTGGGGTTGTCTTTTTGCGGCAGGGGAGAGCTGTTCACCACTTCATGGGTTTTTTCGTTGAAATAATCTAAAAATGCTTGTCGAATTTCGTTGCTGTTCATGGAAATCACCATTCCGGATTGGAAAGTTTAATGTGCCAAAAAAAAACCGCCAGCACTTTTTAACCAAGTCTGGCGGTTGTTATGGGCTTTAGTTGGACACAAGCCGCACCTGCACAGACCTTACGGCTGGCTTGCGGCGGCGGCTTCAGTGTGTCGTTTGTAAAACATGAGGCGAATCGTAGCAAAGTTGCTATTGCCTGTCAACTTAATTTATGCCTCTAATATTCATTCGGACTACAAAAGTTTTCAAAACTTTTGTGGTCTACTCGGGTCTGCAGTAAGCGCACCCCTTTGCACTCTTTATTGTCACATCACAGGCTCAGGTTGGCCGGGGTGCTGATCTCGATGCCTGACATTAGGGGTGGCCGCAGTTCGGGGAATAGCCTGCATCTTTAAACCATATTTGGGGGCCACGGTGACCAGTGGAATCGGTTCAACAACCTGATCCGGATCAAGCGAGAATCGATATTTTTGGGCCATCGCCGCTAAAATCAACTTTGCTTCCATCATGGCAAAGGAGTTTCCAATACAGATACGGGGTCCGCCGCCAAAAGGAAAATATGCGTAACGAGGGATATTTTTCTCGTTTTCGGGGGTGAAACGCTGCGGGTCGAACCGCTCCGGCTCGGCAAAATATGCCGGATGATGGTGCATCGCGTAAGGTGAGATAAACAGCATCGTCCCTTTTTTGACCGGATAATCTCCGATGGTGGTATCGGTAATGGGTACCCGCCCGTTTAAGATCCAGACCGGTGGTTGAATGCGCATCGATTCTTTTAGCACCATATCGGTGTAAGGCAGGTTTTTGAGATCTTCCAGCGTTGGCAAACGGCCGCCTAAAACCTCATCGAGTTCCCGGTGGAGCTGGGCTTCAATCTCCGGATATTGGGACAAATAATACCAGGTCCAGGAGAGAGCATTTGAGGTTGTTTCATGGCCGGCGACAAAGATGGTGACCATTTGATCGAGGATTTCCTCATCGGTCAATTCCGAACCGTCTTCATAACGGGCCTGCAGGAACATCGACAGCAGGTCACCGCGATCCGCTTCTTCGCCGCGACGGCCGCGGATAATGGCGTTGATGGTGTCATTAAGAACCTGTCGGTAATGTTTGCGGCGGCGATTCTCCTCGACAGGCAGCCAGGCCGGAATGGAGAACGGCCGCTGAATATCTTTGTTGGTCAGCAGCTGCAATTCTTTGATCGCTTCACCAATTTCATCAGCCTGGTCAGCCATTTCACTTTTATCCAGATCAAATAGCGTTTTGACCACGATATACATCGTCAACTTTTCCATCTCGTGGGCCATATCTTTGGTTTCGCCCGCAGCCCACTCTTCAATTAATTCAGCCGCATATTGGGTCATCGCCTCGGTATACGCCTGAATCCGGCGGCCGTGAAAAGCCGGCTGGGCCATCTTGCGCTGCTTTTTGTGTTCCTCACCCACGGCCGTGACCAGCCCGTGACCGATAAAACGGCTTAAGATTTCTACATCGCGAGGATCTTTTGGAAATTCGGCAGCGCGCTTGACCAACACCTCCTGGATTAATTCCGGGTGGGTGGGCATCACAATTTTGTAGTTGAACAGCCGAAACTGGACGATATCGCCGTGCTCGGCCGCCTGTTTAGCCAGATAAGCGGGTGGATTGGGCACAAATTGGGGCATGGCCCCTAAAAGCCAATGTTGGTTTGAAGCGGTCGGGATCTCTTTTCTCTCTTTCATCGGTTTTCCTCTCAAAGTCCTGAGTTCTGAGTCGATCTTATTAGGGTGAGATCCTGCTTAGGACTCAGGACTTTCAACTCAGAACTTAATAGACATTTTGTTGACTAACGTTCAATTTGTTGATAGATTAATGGGGTTATTGGCCGCTGTCAACCATTAAAGTTGTCGCTGTGTTGTTTAGCATACAAGTGTAAGTTAAAAGAGGCTTTATGATTTCCACTCCCCCAAAAAAGAAGCTCGACCGTCGTCAGCGCCGCACACGTCTGATGCTCAGCGAGGCGCTGCTTTCCCTGATTCAGGAGAAAGCGTTTTCTGAAATTACCATTCAGGAAATTACCGATCGGGCTGACCTCAATCGAGCCACCTTTTATTTGCATTACGGCACCAAAGAAGAGCTGCTGGTCGACAGCCTGGAGCGCCAGTTTGACCTTCTCGTGCAGGAAATTCGCGGCTCACGGGATTTTATGAACTTCTGGGAAGGGGATGTGGTGGCGTTTCGCCACGTTTATGAGAACAAAACGCTCTTCAAAGCGCTGTTCAACGATATTTCAGCGGGCTATATCGCCTTTCGCATCATCGACTATATTGCGGAATTTAGCACGGAGGAATTGCTGGAGCACATACCTCCAAATTATCAACCACCTATTCCGGTTGAGATTATCAGCCGTCACGTGGCCGGCTCCCTTTTTTCACTGTTAATTTGGTGGCTGCGCAACGACTTTCCCAAGACCCCCGAAGAGATGGCCGGCTACATTCAGGAGATGTGTATGATGGGCACGGCCGGGATGTTGATGGAAGCAGGGATAGAAATAATCAATGGTCAATAAGTCAATTGGCAATTGTCAATTTGTCTAGGCCCGCCGTGAAAAATTCCATTGACCATTGACAAATAATTATTGACTATTGATTATTTTCTTTTGAACGATCGTACCTAGGCTAACGAGCAGCAATAAAATCGCCGCCAGCGGGAGCCAAATCCTCTGGAAGCCATTGCTGGTGTTTGTCTCAGAGAGCTGGATGGAGGTGGGTCCTGTGCCGGTTGAGTACGGATTGCCCCCGTTGTCGGTGGTTAAATCATAACCGCCGCCGTTGACTGCGGTTTCCCCATTTACGCAATAGTTTTGGGTGGCCGGGGTGCCTGCACCGCCGTCGTTGAACGTCACCACGACGTAAAAATCGCCTCTACCGGCGTTGCAGTTGTATTCGGCCGGTGTGGCCTTTTCTCCCCCTGAAAACGCATCAACGACAAACGTGCCGTTTGAAAACACCACCGCCCCGGTGCTGTAACCAGGCGGTATAGGATCGTACACCTCGACGGTGCCGCCGTGTGACCATTCATCCCCATTGGTATCGGCAAAGCAGCCGGCAATCTCATATCCCTGCGAGGGAGAGGGGCAAACCGGCGGGGCGGCCGCGGCATAACCGTAGGACGCAAAAAAGAAGATGGCTGTGATGAAAAAGCCGATATTTTTTTTAATCATTTTTATTTGATTCACTTCCCTGCTAAACTCCAACGCATTTAAACCGGAGGTTAGCTGGATCATGAGTGATAAGTGGACGGCCGCTCAGCTGGAGCCCCATCTCAACAGTGATTTTAAGATTCAAATTGCCGATGACCAATCGATCGTTCTCAAGCTAATTGAGGTCGAACGACGGCCGGAGCGGCCGGCCGAGACCCGTATCGCCCCCGGCGGGCACAAAATCACTGTTCGAACCGATCCTTTTTCTCTCATTTTTTTGGGACCTCACGAACCGATCCTGGCTCAGCAGCTGATCCGTTTAACGCACCCGGTTTTGGGCCATCTTGATGAGTGGTTTATCGTACCTATCGCTCACCTCGAAGACGGTATTCACTATCAGGTCGTATTTGACTGAAATTTTAAATGTTTTGAACCACAAAAACGCAAAAGACACAAAATTTTCTTCCAACACCCATTACCTAACACCCATCACCTAACACCCATCACCTAACACCCATCACCCATCACCCGGACCCCACTCCATATGCAGATGAACCGGCGTCTGGTCGATCACTTCAAAACCCAGCCGCTCGTACAGGCGGCGGGCGTTTTCGTTCAAAATGGTGACGTAGAGCCTGACGGGGAGCCCCCGCTGCTGCCCTTCCTGCTGAAGATCTCGCATGATTTGGGTGCCGATGCCCCGGCCGCGCATTTCTGGGAGCAGGCATACGTCCATCGCCCCGATTTCACCCGGCCGATAATCAACGATCAGGCGGCCGATGGGCACTCCATCCTCTTCGAGTATCGTCCACACCGCGTTCGGACACTGCTGTTGATACCCCTGATACTGGGCCTCAAATTGCATGTCCAGAAATTGCTCTTTCTGTTCGGCGGAGAGGTGCGACAGATAGACCATTTCAAAATCCCGACTGGTGCGGTAAAGCTGCTGCATAAACAGCCGGTCTTCTTTTGTAGCCGGCCGCTGCTGAATGGCCATCGTTACCATCTTAACTCCGCGAGGGGAAGATTCCCTGCAGGGCAATGACAAAATACACAGCCAGGAACGGAGATAAATTGGTATGGCTTTGACTGCCGCCGTTGTTGTTCACGGTCACCTGAACCGAATTGGCCGCCATCGAGGCGTTTGTGGACGTGCCGTAAGCCCGCTCGCGAACCAGCTTGGCCGGGTAATTGCCCTCCGGATCTGTGCTCGAACCACCCGCGTTTGACACCTGTTGGGTGCCTGCTGCCGTGTGGTTGTGGGATGGGATTTGGGTGACATTGAGCGTTACGTCCTCAACACCACCTTTTTCCCCCCAGGTGTATGAACCCAGACCGGCCCCCGCACCGACCCCAACGGGAGATCGGCCGCGCATGTCGGGCAGACCAAAGGTGGTCCGGCCGTCACCGCCAAAGGTTGTGCCTAACAGGCTGAATACTGCGGAATAAGAGCTAATCGGGAGCAGCTGTCCTTCACAAAGGGCATAGCCGCGAGGGGCAAAATTGAAGCCCACCATTTTAATCTCTCCAATGAAAGGTTCACTCATGGGTTTCTCCTATAGTTTAGCGAATGCCGGTCATCAATCTGACCAGGCGGGGCATCCGCGTTGTCCAGTTTTTTAAATCGGTTGTATAAAGCCAGAAGCGACGTCCCTGATGGTCAAGTTGAGCCAGGGCGAATCGTTCGTAGTCGGCTACTCGTACCACATGGATGTCCCGGCCAAAGAAGGTGCTTTCCTGCTGCGAGTCATTAAGACGAGCGATAATTCGACCGTCTTCAGCCACCCGCAGCCGTGAGGACGCACCTTTAGGGGAAAAATTCGGTAGGGAAGGGATACAGGCAGCCAGGGCGATGTGGGAGGCCCCGGCAAAAAAATCGCGGCGATTCATATGTTCTCCGATGTTGACTAGGATTAGCGCTCCCTTAATTTTCAACGAATGGGGAGAGAAGCACAATGGTACGCTGATACCAGAGAGAATAAGCAATGGTCAATTGTCAACAGTCAATAATCAATTGGCAATTTTCTGATTCGCGAACTGAACCCGGCCGTTGACAATTGACCATTGATCTATTGATTATTGACCATTATTCAATAGAGACCGCTTCTTTTAACAGCTCCCACCCCTTCACCCGCTTCTTAACCGGAACCGGTTCCTGAAACTCTGTCAAAACTTCCTGCACGTACGGCGGCCGGCGCATGCCAACCAGCACGCAGGAAACCCCCTCGGTGGTGCGCAGGGCGCGCAGGGCGGCCCGGCTGGTTGAGGCGGTTTGACCCCAATCCGGATCGGCCGCCGGCACGTTGTCCTTGATTTGCTGGACGGTTTGCCGCTCGTCAGCGCGATACACGGCCGTGATCGACTTGAGCGTCTCGTCAAAAACCTGCTCATACTCGTCGATCCAGCCGGCCGCTTCGGGCGGCATCTCGGGGCGGCGACGCAAAAACTGGACCCCAAATTGGGAGCGCGGTTTTAAATACCCGTTTTGCACGTCCCGCCAGTTGCTCAACGTGCCAAAACCGGCCCAGCGATCGGCCAGCAGGCGGCCGGCGGCCATCGTGGCCGCAAACTCCTGCTTGGTGCGAAACGGCAGCTCAGACCCCATCACCGCTCGCTTAAGCCGCTCTTCCTGATTGATCAGCCCGTCCACCAGGCCGGTAACCAGGTCTCGATCGGCCGGCTGCCCCTGTTCTGCCACATCGGCCAGGCGAATTAAATTATTGCCGACCACGGCGTTGAGCGGCCGGTTAATCAATACCCCCAATTTATTCTGATCGGCAAACTCAAGGGTTGACCGCCCTTTTGACTGGTTGGGTTCGGTCAGGCCACCGGTTTCCAAAAGGTTCATCGGCAGCTGGATGACGGTGAAACGGTGGCCCGAATTGATCTTGGTGGCGATTTCCCACAGCTGCTCCACTGACGTGAAGTCATAGCGATCGGCCGGGTTCGGAAATCCGTTTGAACTCACCCCATAGTTGACGATCCGGCCGTTGGCTACCTCGTTTTCCAAATGCTCAAACGCCAGGGTCAGCCGTCGCTGATATTCACCACGGGCTTCCTCAAGGGGCAAGTCGAACTTTTTGGCCCATCCCAAATAATATTCCGGGTTGTGCAGCAAATAAACATCGATTTTTTTGAGCTGCAGGCGGTTTAAGCTGCGGGTGATTTGATCAGCCAGAAACTCGGGGTGAATACAATGCTCCAAACCGTTTGCGTACTCAACCAGATCGGGATATGGGCTCCCGGCCGCTCTTTTCTGCTGGCTGATGGCGTAATTTTCACCCTGAAGATAGCCGCCTTTGGTGACCACCACAAAATTCTCGCGCTGGTATCCCGTCTTAAATAATTCGTTCAAAACGGAGCCAACCAGCTTTTCTGATTCGCCGTCACCGTAATTGCTGCTGGTGTCGATCAAATTGATGCCGCCAGTTAAGGCCTCGGTCAATGCGGCGCGGTGGGTGTTGTTCTGGCTGGTGATCCGATAACAGCCAAACCCGGCTGCAGATATGGTCAAACCGGTACTTCCCAGCGGCCGAGTTTGTATAAGGGGAAACCGTTCAAAGTACGCACGGGTGCCTTTGGGTGTTGCTTCACGTTGAGTCATATAAAACACTTCACTTCTCGATGTGAAAATAATTTGTCACGAAAATCTTAAAAATGTGGTAGATTATTCGCTAATCATCAAATATATTTATCATCAGGTTTGCGTTCAACTTTTGATAAGAATAACCGTGTCCAGAGCCTGGTCCGCTAAAAGCCACTTCAACAATTTCATCTCAGGAGGATACCATGTTAGACAGTGCCTGGTTAGATTTAAATTTTTGGGGGGAGTTAATTGTACAGGGATTTTTGGTGGGAGCACTGATTGGGGCTATTGTTGGTACCATTACCTGGACCGTGACGGAAAGCGGGACCAGAATCGCTGTTTTGCTGGCTATCGGAGCCTTTATCGGATTGTTAATTGGCATCTACTTAGAGGGTGCCCCGCTTATGGCGTTTATACGGGCCGGCCGAGATTCGCTGGAAAGCGCTGGCCAGGTACGGGCGGTTGTTTTTAACTCGGCGGTAGGTATTTTGCAGTGGATATTTTTTGTGATGGCTTTGGCCTGCGTGGTGGGCAACACGAGACGAGCTTTAATCGGTATTGTGTTGGGGGCCGTGATGGGGACCGTCACCGGCATCATTATGGTGCTGCTGAGCAATCGCCTGGTATTTTCACTCGATAACCCCTTAGCGACAGTTCTGGTGGCCCTGGTTACGATGCTGTTTGTGGTGCTGGTAGATCTGGGCCAGGGCGATTAATAATCTCGGCCGCTATCCCGTTGACAGGCGTTCGAAAATGCGGGTAGAATGGCCAATATGACGCGGCGCGACATTTCAAATTATATGGAGTTCGAAAATGGCAAAACAAACCCCTCTTCTCTTTAAAAATCCGGCTACTGGCAAAATTTTTGGCCAAATCTCGGCCGCTTCCCCCACAGCGGTGCAAAACGCTGTTGACGACATGCGTCATGCCTATAAGACATGGGGGGTTAAATCCCCCGGCGAGCGGGTGTGGGTGCTTAAACAATTCAAAGAATATTTAATCGATCATGCCGATGAAATCGCGGCCGTGATCAATGAAGATTGTGGCAAACAAATGCAGGACTCGCTGGTTGAGGTATTTATCACGGTGGATAACCTCAGCCAGATGGTCAAACATACCCCTCGCTGGCTGACCCGACAGCGGATACCGCGCGGATTGTATTGGTTTAAGCGGTATTACGCCGAGCGCATCCCGTTTGGGGTTGTGGCGGTTATTGGCCCGTGGAATTATCCGTTTGTGCAAATTATGACTCCGGTTTTGGCGGCTCTGGCGGCCGGTAACACGGTAGTCATCAAAGGCTCCGAAGAAACGGCGGCCGTTGGACAATTAATCGAACGGCTGTTTGCCGGCTTTCCCGAAATTGCTTCATACGTCCGGGTGATTCATGGGGGCCCGGAAGCGGGCAAAGCGCTGGTTGAGGCCGCGCCTGATCTCGTTTTTGTGACCGGTTCGGTTGGCACCGCTCAAAAAATCGCGGCCGCGACCAGCCAATCGCTGACCCCACTCATCACCGAATTGGGGGGGAAGGATGCGATGCTGGTCCTCGAAGATGCGGACATCGCCCAGGCTGCCAAATGGGGGGTTTGGGCGGCCAATTATCATGCCGGACAGGTTTGTATGTCGGTGGAGCGGGTGTATGTGCACGAGGCGGTTTACGAGCCGTTTGTGGCGGCCGTTCAGGCTGAGATTGAGAAGTTTAAAGTGGGTTTTTCCCGCGATTTAAACAGCCCCTACAACAGCGGTCCCTTAACCACAGAACGACAGCTGGAAATTGTCAAAGATCACGTCGAAGATGCCCTCGACAAGGGGGCAAAGCTGGTTACCGGTGGCCGCCATGAAGAGCTTTTTTACGAGCCAACGGTGTTGGTTGACGTAAACCAGGATATGAAAGTGATCCGGGAAGAGTCATTTGGCCCGATCATGCCAATTGTTAAAGTGCGCAGTGAAGAAGAGGCGATTCGTCTGGCCAACGATTCGGAGTACGGTCTGTGTGCTTACGTATGGAGCGGTAATTTGGCCCGGGCCGAGCGGGTGGGTCAAAAATTGGAGGCCGGCACCATTGTGGTCAATGACGCGATGGCTCATTATGCGGTTTCCCATTTGCCGTTTGGCGGGGTTAAAAAATCCGGCAGCGGCCGCATCCACGGCCGGGAAGAGGTGCTGCAATTTACCCAGGTCAAAGGGTATGCTGTGGGTCATCCCCCTTCCCCATTTGATGTGGCCACGGTGTTTCGGGCGCCCGGTCATTATGGCGACATGAAGCGGCTCATGCAGCTGGTATTCGGCAGCGGTCGCCAAAAAATGGAGGCGATTTTTCCTTCACAAACCCATGCGGCAACCCCGGCCGTCCCATTACCCGAGAAAAAAGCGCGCTACAACGGCCTCTATAAGGCGGCAGTGGTTGGAGGAGCAGCGCTAGGTGCGGCCGCTCTGTTTGCAATGACCCGCAAAAAGTCGTAGGAAGTGCTGAGTCAGAAGTCCTGAGTGCTAAGTCAGAAGTCCTGAGTGCTAAGTCAGAAGTCCTGAGTGCTAAGTCAGAAGTCCTGAGTGCTGAGTTAAAAGTCCTAAGTTAAATGATTGTGAAAGGAGACTTGACAAAGATGGGGAAGGGCCAATGCTTTCTTAGCACTTAGCACTTAGCACTTAGCACTTAGCACTTAGCACTTAGCACTTAGCACTTAGCACTTAGCACTTAGCACTTAGCACTTAGCACTTAACATCCAGCACCCTTACCTGGAAAAAATATCCAGTGCTCGCTCAGTAGCCAAATCCCGCACCTGGGGCGTCAATGTGCCCGGTCCGGATAAAGTGCCAGGCATTTGTTGATTGAGATAGGCACTCATGGCGTCACGACCGGCCTGGACCAGTGCCTCTCTCCTCTCTTCTGACATATCAAATTCGGTGGTGCCATACCCCCCGGCCGGCAGCCGCACAACCAGGTCGGCAAACGCTTCGATCACCATTTTGTCGTGTGCCCCAGTCATCGTATTCACCAAATTCATCACCCGCTGGGCGGTGTTGAGGGCCATCAAGCCGCTCCGTTTTGCTTGAATGGTGGACCCTTTCTTGACCGGAAGCATTTCGTCAATGAGAAGCCCCATCGCGCCCTGGCTGGGATTGTGCCCCATGACGTCGAGCACCTGAGGATCTTTAGAGACAAATAGTTCTATGGGGAAGTTTGATAACAAGCCGCCATCCACGATCGCATGACCAGTTAAATCGAGCGCTCGGCCGCCGATAGTGTACTCACCCCAATCCGGATCCCACACAACCTCCTGCCACAAAAAGGGAATGCTCATCGACATGCGCACCGCCATCTTTAATTTGAGCTGGGGGGCGGTGGCGTGATTGAGGATCAACATGCGGGAGTCCGTGGTATCGGCCGCAATTAAAGTCAGCTCTTTACCGGTTGCCTCAAAAAACTCCTTGAGACGGATGTCGCTAAAACCGGGCTGTTTTTCATCGAGCTTGCGCTCCAACCACTTGACAAACGCGTTTGCCACGTACCATCCCCCTTTTTCGACGAAGGAAAAAAGATGGCAGTACATTTGATTTTTGAGCAGTAGTTTGGCGACCCACTGGTCTATTTTTTCTTCGGCCCGTTCCGGTACCAGGGGAATATCCAGCTCTCTTAGAAAGCCGATCATGACGCTGGCATCGATTTCCTTTTCGGAAAAGGATTGTGGCAGCC
Source organism: Ardenticatenaceae bacterium (assembly GCA_030065875.1). Classification (GTDB taxonomy): domain Bacteria; phylum Chloroflexota; class Anaerolineae; order Promineifilales; family Promineifilaceae; genus WTJY01. The sequence goes on from JASJCR010000089.1 coordinate 28,892, forward strand.
CCATGAAGCTGGCAAACACCGGATTTCCTTGTTCATCTCTTTCGTTAAGAGCCGATAACATTTCCTGCGGGGTATAACCGGCCGCCAGCAAAGCGGCCGTAATGGCCCCAGCGGAGGTGCCGAGCACCCGGCCGGCGGTATGCCCTCGCTGTTCAAATACTTCCATGGCCCCTACAAAGATCATTCCTTTTGCCCCTCCCCCTTCAAAAACTAGATCGTATTGCATGATTACCCTCCTGGGAGACTTCAACTCTAATTGTGAGTTTTATTTGACAAAAAGGCCGAACATAGACACAACTTTGATTACCACATCAAAAAAGGAGTGTCTGATGCTCGGCTTGACAGATTATATTACGGAATGTCATTGGGAAACGACCTTTACCATTTGGTACACCTGGATCGACGATATGTATCAAAGTTTTATCCGACTAAACGGCCCGTTACGCCGCCGCGGCTCCGGCCCGGTCTTCTCGGACAGCGAGGTGATCACGGTCGGTCTCATTATTGAGGCCTACTTCAATGGCAAAGAAGAGCTGGGATTGTCCTTTGTACGTCAATATCATGCCGATTTGTTTCCGCAACTGTTGGATAACAGCCAATTTAATCGTCGACGACGGCAGCTCACCGGGGTGATGGAGTGGATGAGACAACGGCTGAGCCATTTGCTCATTCCAGCGGAAGACAGAGTCCGGGTGATGGATTCAGCACCGATTCCGGTCTGTACCTATACCCGCAGTCGGGCATGCATGACGGTCAGCGGGCCAGAATATGCCAGTGTCATGGCCAGCAAGAAAGCCAAGTTGTACGGCTTTCGTTTCTATGCCACCACGTCCATGGACCAGGTGATTGATCACTGGATGCTGGCACCGGCCGC
>JASJCR010000018.1 GCA_030065875.1 Ardenticatenaceae bacterium
CCCAAGAGGTTAGAAAAAAAGGAGAGAGTCTACCGTTAAGTGCTCTCTTAAGATTCTTCGCCTACTATCCAATAGTCCAATAGTACCAATAGTATACTAGCCCCATTAGAGAAGCTGGAGAAGAACAAATGGCAAAAGGAACAAAAATGGATGCTGGGCACGCGCATCCTGATGGGATCATTGGCTTCATAGGTGAAGTTTTCCATATTCCCGGTTTATCGCATGACCACGCGGAAACCGACAGCGTGGTTGTTGACGAAGCGGTTCGTGACAACAAACTGGGCGTTGCGACTATTTGGATTTCTTTGGCGCTACTCTTTCTCACGACTGTAATTCAGGCGGTAATCTACCTGCAGACCAACAGCGTCGCGCTGCTTGCCGATACAGGCCACAATCTGGTCGATGCCCTAAACTCTATCCCCTTGCTCCTCGCCTTTTATTTGGCAGGACGTACAGCAACACGTCGCTTTACCTACGGCTTCGGTCGCGCCGAAGATATCGCCGGTATTTTTATCGTTTTGTCAATTAGTTACAGTGCCTTTCACATCATTCGTGAATCAATAGATCGCTTTTTTAACCCGTACCCGCTAGAAAACCTGGGATTGATTGCGCTGGCCGCCTTAATCGGTTTTTTAGGTAATGAGGGGGTTGCCGTCTTGCAAATCCGTGTCGGCAGGCAAATTGGGTCGGATGCGATGATTGCCGACGGCCTGCATGCAAGGGTTGACGGCGTGACATCCTTGGCTGTACTCGTTGCTGTTTTTGGTGCCTGGATCAATTTGCCCATTCTCGACCCAATTATCGGTGTAGTGATTGGTATAGCCATTATTGGCATCGCACTTAACGCCTTATTGAAGGTGTTTTATCGTTTAATGGACGCAGTAGACCCCACTATTACCAATCGGATCGAACATTTTGCCGAGCAGGCTTCTGGAGTGCAGGAAATTAACCGCCTGCGGGCACATTGGGTTGGACACCGTCTATTTGTGGAGATCACGGCCGTTGTTGACGATTCGCGCTCTATTGCCGAAGGGAATGCCGTGGCCCAAAATATTCAAAATGCACTTAGAGAAACGATTCCTGCGTTGGGTGAAGTTGTTGTACAGATACAACCATCATTCATGGTTGCCGGTGGCTCTTTTGCCAGCGATGCCGACACCGCCCTTCCGGGCCAAGGCAATATGATGAGTATCCTGCCTCCACAATATCAAAACTCCGTTCCTAGCGCCGCCCCAATGGGTGCTGCAGGGCTGAAGTTTGACGAAGATGGCAACGCCGCCTGGAATGAAATCTGGACAGATTTTTGCGACTTGGCGCTTGCCGGTGGCCCACCTCACCGCGGCTCCTTGCTGGAACCAGGCGATCCTGAGCTCGTGTTGGCTAAACCGGAGCAGTATCAAAAAGTGTTGGATGAATTAGAGCGCGGACTTAAAATGGTTACTGGTGGTTTGCCCGTGGTGCGAGACGCGCAACCTGGCTGGATAGGCATGGTCTGTGATAGTGAAGAAATGGCGCTTTGGCTGTTACGGGCTATTGTTGTTGAAAATGTCAGCGTGCGCCGTGAAGAGAATGTGCTTTTCTTTCCCGCTAGCCCAAACTTCAAGCTGGCGCGCGAGATTAAAAATGTGATTACGGTTGTTGCCAAAACCAACCATTACTGGCAGGAACATCTGAAAGCACAGGAAAAAGAACAGGTAGCCATTTAATCGTGCAAATGAAAATCTGCATCCGGAAGGTGAACGTGTGGGCGTAGCGAGTGCGGCCGTTCAAGACCATGTGCCTTCATTAACGTTTCATTTCCCATCACCTCTTTCGGATCGCCGTCAGCAATAATGTGCCCGTCATCGATCAATATGACTCGGCTGCTTACCTCCAGCACCATTTCAAGATCGTGTGAAGAGATTAATATCGTTTCCGCAGACCGCTTAATAAACTCGATCAGCTGCCGCCGGGCGCGCATATCAAGGTTGGCGCTTGGCTCATCGTAAAGGACCAACTCCGGCTGCATAGCGCGAATACCGGCAATGGCCACCATCCGCTTTTGCCCACCGGAAAGATGATGAGGTGCCCGCTCCTTAAGGGCCAGCATTCCCGTTTCAGCCAAAGCGGCCGTCACCCGCTCCTGCACACTGTCTGCGGACAATCCCATGTTTAACGGACCAAATGCAACATCGTCCCATACCGAGGGTGAAAAAAGCTGGTCGTCCGGGTATTGAAAAACCAGCCCAATACGCGGATGAAACCGCCCCGCCTTGATCGGCTCACCATCAAGGGTAATCCGCCCGCTGGTTGGCTTGAGAACGCCACAAATCGTGTGAAACAAGGTTGTTTTGCCTGCTCCGTTAGGACCAATCACGCCGATATGCTGACCGGGGTTGATCTCTAAGGAGAGACCGCGCAGTACGGGCGTTTCGGGATAAGTGAAATGCAGGTCTTGAATGCTCAAAATAGTCATAATAACTGGTCCATAAGAATCAAACTGATTGCAAGAAGCAGAGCAACGGCCGTTTTCACATAGTCTGCCGCCCCTGAATGAAAAATTTCCCGGCGTACTCCGCCAGAGCCATAGCCCCGCAGCACCATTGCCTTGTACACTCGCTCTGACTTCTCGTAACTACGAATGAAGAGATGGCCCACCAAGGAGGCCAAAATATTGATGTTTTGGCGTGAAAAAACGGACCCTTGAAACCCGCGCAGCCGCGCAGCCAGCCGCATTTGCGCAAAAAATGCGCCTATCTCATACAAATAACGGTAGGTAAGCAAAACCATATCCGCCATGATGTCCGGAAGGCGGAGCGCGCGCAGCGCCAAAATGGTGCGTACAAAGGTATCCGTACCAAACATCACAAAAGCAAGTGTCACAATGCAAAAGAGCCGCACAGCAATGAGAAGACTCAACGCGATGCCTTCCTGGAAAATGATGATTGGGCCAAGCGTCGCCAATACGGTTTGGCCGCTAATAAAGGGCAAGAAGATGACGATTGCGGCAACCACGTAGCCAGGAATTATGAGACGGTGACGGAGCGCGTGCCAGGGCATTCCGGAAGCAGCGTAAATTAAACAGGTAATTAATATCAGCAGTGGCATGAAGCGCCAATCTTGAACCATCGCAAAGGCAGCGATTAGCCCCAGAAGGCCAACGATTTTCCAACGCGTATCCCATTGGTGAATAGGAGATTGCATTTGAGCATAGGCATCAATATCTGCCTGATGATTGTGTCCGTCAGCCATAGATTAGGTTACCGGCTGCTGCTGCATACCGATCAGGTCTGGACGCGTGCGACGCAGGTAGTTGAGCAGAAATGCGGTAAAGAGCCCTTCGACAACACCCACCGGCAGGTGGGACAGAATTAAAATGAGCGTGGCGTTGATCTCAGCTTGCTGGTTGATCTCTGCCGGCAGGGTGCCAATGACAAAAGCATAAAAGATACCAGCCGCAATTAAAACGCCGCAAAAGCCTGCCAGAAAACCGCTGATCCACAGGCTGCGGTCACTAGTGAGTCGCGGCCGCAGGCGGTTAAACAAGCCATACACCATAAGCGCCGGAACCCCCATTACCAGCGCGTTGGCTCCCAATGTGGTAATGCCTCCATGACCAAAGACGATTGCTTGAAGAATAAGACCGATCAGGATTGCCGGAAAGGCATACCAGCCGAGCATTACCCCCATCGTTCCGGATAGTATGAAGTGAGCGCTGGTCATTGGCGGGGGCATTGGGAAAAAGATTGAAGAGGCCACAAAAAAGGCGGCCGTCATCATTGCCGCTTTGGGTACAGCAGCGCGTGGGTCATCTACCTGGTTGATTTTGCGTAAGGAAACGGCCGTTATCACTCCTGTGACCGCATACGCGCCTGCCCACGCTAGGGGGGGCAAAATACCGTCTGGAATATGCATCAAACACTCGCTTTTCGTCGATCGATCTAGTTTATTACCCTATAGATGTAGCCGCGTTTTTACGCGGCCGAGAAAAGTACCAAGCAATACCACCAAGCACAGCCAGTACCCCCCCGGCCATCAGACCGGTTTGTAAAGGGGTACGCTCCGTGGCTTGGTCAAGGGTGATACGGCCGTTAGGGGTAACATCAAAATAAAGCAGCTCACCATGGCTGGCCTTGCGCACGCTGATCCCCCACAGACCGCTGATGCTGCTGTCAACCGCAAAGCTGTACCGCCCTTCCGCATCTGCCTCACCTGACAACCAGGCTTCTTGTGGATTATCGGCAGCATAAACGGTAATTTGTGCATTGCTCATTGGCTCACCAGTGTCGAACAGGGCATGGATTTCTACCCTGTCTTCGTTGATGGTCAGCTCTATGCTCGTGCCATGTGCTTCAGAAATGGACGTAATAAAAATTGCCACCAGAAACGCAATCCCAAAGCCAAACAATAGCTTTATATTATTCGGTATCATGTCCCGTGAAACCATTTTCTGCCTCAAAACAGTGCCCTTCACCAACGTGTCCCAGGGTGCCCAAAGTATCCATTAGCGTGGCAAAATCTTCATCACTCAATCCAGCTTCAAGGTCCGCCTGAGTAACGGTTAGCGTACCGTTGTTGGCCAACGTCGCCAACGGATCGAAGCCCAGCGCCCCGACGTTTAGCGGTTCGGACATATCGGTGTCTGCATCGCCAAATACGTGATCAAAGTGGAATGTCATTTCCACATCACCTGTGGACTCGGGGTCAACAAATCCTTTACGCTCATCCCCTACAAATTCACCACAAACATACCGGTATGTCTGATCAATCTGAATATCAAAGGGAATCGTTGTGCCATCCTTTTCTGCTGTGCCGACCAGATGCAAAGTGAATCCATCGTTACCATTGACCATCTCCCAGCTAATCGCATTGTACTGTCCGGCGGTTGCCTCGACTGTTTCCAATAAAATGGGGTCTGCCTCAGCATCGCCGGCAGCTAAATCGACCAGCTTCAGCCCCTCAACAGTAACGTTTTCACCCTCCGGCGTGTTGCCGGTAGAGGCGTCAAATGGAGGATCAGTTTGGTAGGCAGTCACAGCCTGCAAATTGACCAAAACCTGATCGAAGTTGATTGACCAGCCATCCTTAGAGACAAATCCCTGCCGGACAAAATCTTCGCCGTTGGCCCGTATTTCCAGCTGGCCGTTCTCGCTAGCGCACGCTGTGAGAAAAAGAACGCTACCTAAGAAAAACAACGGGAACCACTTTCTAAATACCATTAGTCACACTCCTAATGCAAATGAGTGTTATTGCAAATTTTTGTAATAACACGTGGCTAGATTATGGCACACAAAGTAGAGATTGCAAATTGTTGGCGGTACTTAAAGCGGTTGGTTAGTTTTCCTGGCAGGTGGCGCATAAACCGTGCAGGGTTATATGGTTTATGTCAGGTGCAAAGCCATGTTCTTCTCGCAGATGTTGGGCAAGATCGTGGAAATGATGATCGGCAAGCGGTATCACGCGTTGGCAACCACGGCAGACAAGATGATGGTGGGGATGTGCATCCGCAATTTCATACATGGTTTGGCCATTAATCACGGCAGAAAGGACAAATTGATGTTCGTTAAAGAGGTGAATAGTCCGGTAAATGGTGGCGCGGTCGATCGCCGGCGCTCGATCATGGACGTTCTCATAAATCTGATTTATCGTTGCGTGCCCACCCATTTCACAGAGCGTATCCATGATCAACTGGCGTTGAGGGGTAACCCGATACCCCAATTCTCGTAGCTGCTGCACAAAATTTTGTTGATTATGAGACATAGCCGTGTACCTTTTTGGTTCTAGAGGGTATCTTTGCTTCTAGAGTGTATCTTTTTGAGAAATGTGTTGAGCAAAGATTATTTATCACAAAAATTTGCAATTACTATAGCATAGAGAAAAAGCTCAGCCAACAAGGGGGTTTAATTAACTTCGAACCAACAAAAAAAGACCGCGCAAGCGGTCTAAAATCTGGAATATATGGGCGATACAAGACTCGAACTTGTGACCTCTACGATGTCAACGTAGCGCTCTAACCAACTGAGCTAACCGCCCGATATGGGGAACAAAATTATAGCCCAGCAGAGAAAATTGTCAATTGCTAATCGCTATTTGCTAATTGCTAAGGGCCTTTTTCTAGCAATTAGCTATTAGCCATTAACAATTAGCAATTACTTCCCCTTTCCACCAATTTACATTAAAATCCTGCTCATGATTGGCCAACAAATCGACCGTTATACGATTTCTGAAGTAATCGGCCAGGGGGGAATGGCTTCCGTTTACCGCGCCTACGACGGCCGCTTTGAACGCGACGTGGCCATAAAATTCCTCTATCAATCACCCGAAGCCCACGACATGCTCACAGCCGAACGGTTCGCCCAGGAGGCCAAAATCATCGCCGGGCTGGAACACCACGCCATCGTCCCGGTTTACGATTATGGCGAATACGACGGCCGGCCGTATCTGGTTATGCGCCTGATGGATGGCGGCACCCTGAAAGATCGCCTGATCGCCGATGACCTGACCCTGGCCGATATTGCCGCCATCCTGGCCCGCATTTGCGCCGCCCTCGACAAGGCCCATCAACAACACGTGGTGCATCGCGATATCAAACCGGGCAATATCCTGTTTGACGCCGACGGGATGGCCTACCTGGCCGATTTTGGGATCGCCCGCCTGACCGACCGCACCCAAACGATGAGCCTCATCGGCTCCCCACGCTACATGGCTCCAGAACAGGCCCGTGGTGAAAAATTAACCCGCCAGACCGATATTTATCAAATGGGCGTGGTGCTGTTTCACATGCTGACCGGCCGGGTGCCGTTTAATGCCGATACGACGGAATCGATCCTCTATCAACACGTCTATGAACCGATTCCCTCTGTGGTCACTCTGGCCCCCGATCTTTCTCCCAGCTGTGATGAGGTGATGCGCCAGGTGCTGGCCAAAAAACCGGATGAACGGTTTCCTTCAGCGGGAGCCCTGGCTCGCGCCTTCCAGGTGGCCATCGGCTACTCGCCTCGCCCCTTTGGCCGCGTTGATCCACCGATGCCCCCGGCCGCAAAGCCCACTCCGCTTCCTGCTGTCCAAACCCCTCCGGCCGGCAGCGACGAGGCGACGTTTACCTTTCAGCAAAATGCGCCGCCTGGTCAAGAAACCGAACATCAGGCGGCCGCCCCGGAAACGATCGTCGACGAACCAGCCCCCAGCCCCCAGCCCCCAACGCCCATCACCCATCACCCATCACCTACCACCCAACACCCACCAACCGCTCCCAAACGCGGCTGGGGGTGGATCATCGTCCTGAGCGTGGTGGCCATCGCCCTTTTTGCCTGCGGCGCTGGGTTGTTTGTCCTGGCCAATCCGGAGCTGATTTTTCCCAATTTGGAAAACCCGGTTGTGGATCTCGGCACCCGGCCGCCCCCGACCGCCCCCACCGCGACATCTGCAGGTGAGCTCGAGTCAATTAGCGATCCCGAAGTGGCGCCGACCGTGACGATTGCCAACGAAACCCCAGAAAACGGGGAAATTACCCTCTTACTTGATCAGGAAGAGCTCCTGGCACGGGGCGGCGGGAGCGGCACGATCGCTTATGCGGCCAACCGCAATCCGGAAGATCCCAATGCCTTTGATATTTTTGTGGTCGATGAAGATGGCTCCGAACGGCAAATCACCAGTTACGTGGACGCCGACTTCCGGCCGGTGTTTTCCCCCGACGGCCGGAAAATCGCCTACCATTCCCTGCGGGACACCTGGGAAATATTTGTGATCAATACCGACGGCAGCGGGCAGGTAAACATTTCGAATAACCCGGCCGACGACAGCTTTCCCGCCTGGTCTCCCGACGGCACCCAAATCGCTTTTCACTCCAACCGAGTCAGCACCCAGTTTGATATTTTTGTGGCCAATGCCGACGGCAGCAACGTCCGCCAATTAACCAACACCACCGACCTCAACGAACTGGGTCCGTCCTGGTCACCGGACGGCACAAAAATTACCTTTCATCGCCAGCTGCCGGACAATACGCGCCAGATCTTTGTCATGGATGCCGATGGCTCAAACGAGGTCCAAATCACCGAAGCGGAAGGTCGTTCGGAGTACCCGGTTTGGTCTCCCGATGGTGCTCAACTGGTGTTTTTTAGCACGCGCAGCGGCACCGCACAAATTTATACGATGAACCCGGATGGAAGTGAGGTGGCTCAGGTTACGCGTGGTGACACGGGCAGCTTTTACCCCACCTGGTCGACCAACGGACAGTGGATTGTCTATCACACAATTGCTGACGATACCAACCGGGAATTGGTGATGATTCGGCCGGATGGCTCAGAGCAAACGTTTTTAACTGAAACCGACACCCAGGAAAGAATGCCGGCTTGGGCTCCGTGATGGGTGTTGGGTGTTGGGTGTCAGGTAATGGGTGCTGGCTTTGTTGAGCATGGGGTTTGCCCTCCAGAATAGGGATTTAGCACGGCCTTCGGCCTTTTAGCTTAATAGCTCGGGGCTTCGCCCCTCTTAGCTCGGTGCTGCGCACCTCTCAGCATTTTAGCACGCCCCTTTGGGGCTTTTAGCACGGTGCTCCGCACCTGTCAGCTTACGAGCTGATGGCTGAAAGGCCCTTAGGGCCGTGCTATCATCCTAATTCCCCCTTCACAAACCGTCGCGCCGTTTCCGCCAGCACGGCCGCACCGACGTGCAGCGCCTTCTCATCGATGTCAAACAGCGGGGTATGGTGGCCACCACCACCCGGCGTATAGCAGCCCAGTGAAAACATCGCCCCAGGCGCCTTTTGAGACATAATCGAAAAATCTTCTCCAGCCATACCCATCGGGGCATCGATGACCTGCCCTTCTCCCGCGACTTCGCGAGCTACCTGCCGCATCCAGCCGTTGACCCGGGCGTCATTGATCGTTGGCGGATAACCTTTGCGCAGCTTAAATTCATACGATCCACCCAAACTCTCGGCCAGGCTAAACGCCCGCTCAACTTCAGCCCACAGCTTTTTACGGATCGATTGATCCATCGAGCGAATCGTGCCGTTGACGTAAACCTCTTTGGGAATGACGTTGGGTGCCTGCCCGGCGTGAATCGCCCCCACGCTAACGACGTTGGTCTCCAGCGGGCTGATATAGCGTGACGGGATCGCATACAGATTGCTCAAAACGGTGCTGAGGATGAAGTTTGGATCAATACCCTGATGGGGATAGGCTCCGTGACCGCCATCGCCGCGAATCCAGGCGTCAAACATGTCGGCCGCGGCCAGGGTCGGCCCATCCCAAAACGAGCATTGACCTGAAGGAGAAAGTGAGCTGGTGTGCAGGGCAATCACCGCATCTACATTTTCGAGGGCGTTGTCCTGGATCATCGCTGTAGCGCCGCTGATGCCGTCTTCACCCCACTGCTCTTCTGACGGCTGAAACAAAAAACGCACGTTGCCGCGCCACTTTTCCCCTTCATCGGCAAAGCTCTGCCGCAGCAGATGAGCCACACCCAGCAAAATCGCCGTATGCGCGTCGTGGCCGCAGGCGTGCATCACCCCATCATTTTGGGATTTAAACGGCACATCCACCTGCTCGTGGATCGGCAGGGCGTCCATGTCGGCCCGAATGCCGATCGTTGGCCCATCTCCGGTGCCGATCCGGCCGACAACGCCGGTGCGACCCACTTCAGTTTGGATGTCGATCCCGCCGATTTCCTGCAGGGTGTCGGCCACCAGTTGGGCCGTGCGAAACTCCTGAAACCCAAGCTCCGGGTGCTGATGGATTTCCCGCCGCAAGCGGATAATTTCTTCTTCAATGGCTTTGGCTTTGTTGATCATGGTTGTTTCTCCTTGAGTAGCACGGCCCTGGGGGCCTTTTAGCTTAATAGCTTGGGGCTTTGCCCCTCTTGGCTCGGCCCTACGGGCCTCTCAGCGATCAGCTGGTAGGCTGACTGCTAACAGGTGCGCAGCACCGAGCTGACAGGCCGCTAGGCCGAGCTTTCATCCTAATTCCCCCATCACATACCGCCGCGCCGTTTCCGCCAGCACGGCCGAGCCCAGCGGCAGCACGCTTTCATCAATGTCAAACGTGGGCGTGTGATGATTCCCACCCCCGCTGACCTGTCCACCCAGCAAAAACATCGCGCCGGGCGCCGCCTGCTGCATGTAGGCAAAATCTTCCGCACCCATGCCAAACGGCTGGTCGATCACCTTGTCCTGCCCGGCGAGATCGGCGGCCACCTGGCGCATCCAGCTGTTGACCGCCGGCTCGTTGTAAGAGGCGGGATATCCCTGGTCGATGCGCAGTTTATAGCTGCCGCCTAGCGTCTCGGCCAGCTTGAACGCCCGCTCAATCTCCGCCCACAATTTGTGACGGGTTTCCTCGTCAAAGGAGCGAATAGTGCCTTTAAAATGAACCTCGTTGGGGATGACGTTGTCGGCCATGCCGCCGCTCACGCGACCCAAGCTGACAATTGAAGGGTTCAAAGGGTTGACATAACGAGAAGGGATGGCGTACAGGTTGGGCAAAATTGAGCTGGTCATAAAAAGCGGATCGGTTCCTTCGTGAGGATACGCGCCGTGACCGCCGCTGCCCCGCACCCACGCCTCAAAGCTGTCGACCGCGGCCATGCTGTACCCGTCGTTAAAGACGCACAAACCGGCCGGGATATTTGAAATGATGTGCAGGGCGATGATGTTATCCACTCCCTCAAGCGCCCCGTCATCAATCATGGCGGTGGCGCCACTGATCCCGTTTTCATCAAACGCCTCTTCAGACGGCTGGAACAGCAGCCGAATTTTTCCCCGCCATTGATCCCCATTCTCGGCAAAACTCTGTTTGAGCAAATGGGCCGCTCCCAGCAGCATCGCCGTGTGGGTATCATGACCGCACGCATGCATCACCCCGTCATTTTGCGACACAAACGGCACGTCGACATCCTCCTGAATGGGGAGGGCATCCATATCGGCCCGAATACCGATCACCGGTCCATCGCCCCGGCCGATTTCGGCTACCACCCCGGTCCGGCCAACCTCGGTTTTGATCTCACCAAGGCCGATTTCCGCCAGGGTTTCGGCTACCAGCGCGGCCGTGCGAAACTCCTGAAATCCCAGCTCAGGATGCTGGTGAATCTCTCGCCGCAAACGGATAATTTCTTCTTTAAGGGTGTTGGCTTTGTTGAGCATGGGGTTTGGTCCTCCAGGGTAAATAGCTCGGGGCTTCGCCCCTCTCAGCATTTCAGCACGCCCCTTTGGGGCTTTCAGCTCGGTGCTGCTGCACCTCTCAGCATCTTAGCACGCCCCTATGGGGCTATTAGCACGGTGCTGGGCACCTCTCAGCATTTTAGCTTCTAAGCTGATGGCTGACAGGCCCGTAGGGCCGCGCTAACAGGGGCGAAGCCCCGAGCTATCAAGCTGTCAGGCCCGCAGGGCCGCGCTAATAAGCTATTTTACCCCTACCCTCACCTATGGCAATCCCTATTGGCACTCTCGCGGCCACTGGAGGCAGTAGATCTCGCGATCGATGCCCACCTGTGCGCCTAAAACCGGCTCCCCCAGGATGATCTCCCCACCGCGAACGGTGTAGTTGTAGCGATCGAGGGCGCGGTCGCTGTAGTTGACCCACTTGAAGCTCCCCTCACCCCCTTCCCATGGTTCCCCATTCAAAAAATATTTATCCCCCGAGCAGGGGTCTTCAAAACGGCCGGTGGCTTCGTTCCAGGAAATGAAGCAGCGCCACCGTTCTGATCCGATCCGGCCGGGGTTGCGACGATCAAATACGGTGAGCTGGCCGTCGACGTTAACCACCCAAAACTGGAGCGACCGGCCGCCGACTGCCGCAGAAACGCGGTACGGCCGCTCGCCCGGGGGAAAGTGACTCACCTCACCCAGCACAATACCCCATGAAGTGGGGCTGGGTAGGAGGTACCAGATTGAAAGGGCAGCAATCAGCAGCCCAAAAATTGCCGCCGAGGCAATTGCGGCATAATATAACCATTCGCGCACGGTTTTGGAGAAAACGTTCATCGATCAACCTCCTCAGTCATAATCAAATCAAGGTTCAACCGGGATCGTCAATGTCCACGGCTCGTGAAACCTCAGGTTGGCTCTTATCCTGTACGGAACAGTTTGTGACGGCTGGGAGAGGTCGATCTGCAAAATTGCCCGAATTCGATCGATGGAATTTTGGCATTTCACGCTCATGTGATAATCGTGCCATAAATCGATGCACCACATGTCGATACCTTCATCCTCCAGAGAATCAAAGCGCAGTTCAACCTCAACTTCCGAATCGTTCTGTTCAATCAAGCGTAGTTCTGCTAAAGTAAGCTGCTCATGGCCCACGGTGAAATTTTTCTTGGGTTGCCATGATTCACCAACTTTTCGATCAGAGAATTCGATTACCAACGGTTCCATAAGCACCAACCCATGCAACAGCAATTCGATCTCCGCTGTAACATTTGCCTCGTCAACCGCCACCCCTTCAAAGACTGCGGTATTGTAACTAGAGAAAAAGCCGGTTTCCGGGTCAAGCCAGCGTGAATGGATTGTGCTTGATGACGGCATTTTCTTTGCTCCAACATAGATAAATTGTGGGGGATGGATGGAGGCCGGATTTAACGGCCAGCGATCATCAGCTTGAATAATTAACGCGATGGTTGCATCTTGACCGTTTAACTCAGCCACTTTAACAAGAATTGTGATCCCATTCTTTGAAAACTTAGCAATCGTCGACGCGTTAAATATCTCCGGTTGAGCGTCTAGATTTCGAGAGGTAATTGGAGCAAATGGCCCAATTAAGGGCTTGGTGAATTTCTTGGATTGCCGGTCTCCATGACCCAGCATGCCAACGGCCGAAGTGGGAAGAGTATAGAAAATTGGCAGCAAGGCGATCAAGGCGCCCAGAGCCAGGAGCACAGCTAAATAAAACAGGCCTTCTCGTCGATTCATGAACCCCTCTCCCGATATATCTAGTGCCGCTGAGCCTTTACAAGAAATTACCGCCCTTAATCCGACACAACCTCCGACACCCACGGCTCGGTAAACGCCACACACGCTTTGAATCGGTTTTCTGGTGTTTATAAACACTTTCTCAACAACAGTATGCTGCGGTCGAGGTACATTTAATCCCCAATTTCTCTTTCAAGCATCCGCTTCCCTTGCCTCAACAGGTCGAGGACCGCTGGCGGTGGGTTATCATTCGTGGTCAAGCGTTCGTGTTCAGTTACTTCAGCCATAAGACTGCTGCCGTCATCGAGATGGAGATCCACCTGCCGGCTCAGCGGCTGCAGACCCGGCCATGAGAAGAGAAAGGTTACCCGCTCACCCTTAGCGTATCGTCCCGGTCTCAGCTGATCGAGTGGGGCGGTCTCCGCATAATTGTCGAGAATGGTGAGTTTCCACACCCATGTTCTATTTTGCTCGACGAGCATGGCTGCCACCGGCCGTTCGTACAATTGGGCCAATGCCAGGCCCTCTCGGGTGACTTCAATTGGCAGCGACAGCACCAAATCTTCTCCGACGACCGTCTGCTGGTTCAATGTCAGGTTGAGAGCAGTGCCGTTGGCAATAATTGACTGCTGACGCGGCACCCCCGCCTGATCGATAAACTGCATGACCGCTTCATCGACCCGGCCGAATTCATCGAGCAAGTACCATTGTTCGTGTATCATCGTTTCATCGGAAAAGAGGTCCAACCCATCCGACCGCAGCTCCTGGGGAACGGTTATCCGATCGACCAGCTGGACCCATCCGGCCGCCTCAGACAGGTCGGCCGTTAGCTCGACATGAATCTGGTCGACCAAATCGCCGACCTGCGCCAGGTCGGTCAACGGCTCCTCTTCACTGCCCCACCGGGCAAAGTGTGCCTCCGACGGCCAGCCGGATTCTGCCGGGGGACCAATCTCCAGCCCGGCCGGTCGAAACATTGTGTTGAAGAACCAGAACAAACCAACGACCCCGACCACCAGCAGTAGCGTTCCGGCGGCCGGACCCAACCGCTGCAGAAAATTTCTTGTTGGCGTTGTACCGGAACGCAGGAGCTGCCGCCGCAGGGTCTTTTTAAACTCCTGCGGGGCGGCCTCGTCCGGCAGCTTCATGCCCTTCAGCTGCTGTTCCAGCGGATCAAATGATTCTTTCTCGTTCATGGCAAAAATTCTTTCGCAGGCGGTTCAGCGCCCGCTTCAAGCGTACGGCCGAGGTGTTTTCAGAAATGCTTAAAATCAGCCCGATTTCGCGATGAGTAAGCCCTTCAAAATAAAACAGCCGGATCATTTCGCGATCGGCCGGTCTGAGGCCCATCAGGGCGACCCCCAGCGCTTCGTGTTCAAATTGATCGGCCACCGCGGCCTCAACGCGCACCGGGCTAATCAACCGGTCTACCAGGGGCAGCCAGCGCCACGACCGTCTGCGCCGCTGCCCCAGCTCGTGACGGGCGATTTTGAACAGCCACGCCCCAAAACGCACCCCCTGCCAGCGATATCCGCTGATTTGGCGCAGCGCTTTTTCAAATGCGGCCGCGACCACGTCCTGCGTTTCAGCATGGTCGCGCGTCTGGCGAAAAATATAGGCGTAGACGCGATCAACGTAATGATCGTAAAGTTGCGCAAACGCCTCGACATCGACCTTGGCCCGCTCAATGAGCCGTTGTTCCTCTTCGATTTTCATCGCTATTAAATATAATGCGCAATGAGAGAAAATGTGACAGGGGATTAATTCGTTATTCGTTATGTGGTTCTGTTGACATCCGATTCAATATGATGCTCAATTTGGCGATATTTTTTTATTCCGTCGATTAAAACCGATAACCGTCGACTAAAGCCGACGGCTATAGGGTTGGATTTCCTTCAGGTTAGGCCCTTTAGCCCCGCATTTTTGAGTTTTGATCAATCAAGTCTGATACAGCAGTGTCATTCCCGCGAAAGCGGGAATGACAGGCCTGTTTTGAAAGTCGATTGATATCCGTATTTTTTTGTAAATCTTCAATAATGCGGGAGTGAAGAATCCCACCAACTTTCATTGGAAGAAGGACTCACCAGCCTAAATCTTCCGGCAGAGCAGCCTGAGCAAAATTCTCAAAGGTGATGTCATCAAAGGGGAGTGCCAGACGCTGTTTTAGCTGCTGCATGAGCGCCAGATAGTTGGTTAATAACCGTTTTGACCAATCTAAACCCAACTCGGCCGCCATCGTCTTGATCGCCGCCTCATCTCCCTCTAACTCCACAAACAGGCCATAGGGCATCTCGTCGAGAACGATCTCAACCTCACCCCATTCATAGGTTTCCCGATACTTCTCGTAAATAATTTTTGGATTAAACCCGATTTTCCGGATGATGGCGTCAAGCGGGTCAAACTCGGCCGCCTCTACCTCGATCTCTTCTCGAATTTTTGCCTCAGAGGTTAAATCTTCAAAGGCGGGCCCTTTAAACGTTAACCGCACCCGTTCATCTTCGCGCAGGCGCAGGAGCCGGCCGCTGTTTTTGAGCTGAAAATCGGCCGTATCGTAAACCACATTTCGCTCGTAGATGCGCGGCCGGGTTAATTTGGCTCCCCGTTCGCTTAACGCCTGGCGAACGGCTGCGTGATCTTTTACAAAAAATTTTACTTCGGTTTCAAGCATAACAGCTCGGCCCTGCGGGCCTTTTAGCATTTCAGCACGCCCCTTTGGAGCTTTCAGCGCGGTGCTGCGCACCTTTCAGCTTTTCGCTGATGGCTGAGAGGCCCGCAGGGCCGCGCTAACGGGGGCGAAGCCCCGAGCCAAAAGGCCACCAGGCCGTGCTCATCAGCTAGCTTCGTCGCCAATCACCACCAGGGCGGCATCTTTATCGACGGAATCTCCAGCCGAAACTTTTACCTCCAGAACAACCCCATCTCGGGTTGCTTTTAGCTCGTTTTCCATCTTCATCGATTCCAGGATGACCAGCGTTTGCCCCTTTGTGACCGCTTCCCCTTCAGCCACAGGAACCCGCACCACAACCCCCGGCATGGGCGCCTTGGTAGGCACAATTCCGGTATCGTCTTCTTGCTCGCCACGGGCCTTAGCCAACCGGTATGCACGCTCATCCTGGACAAAGGCGTCGTAAATTTCCCCGCCAAGCAGCACCTGCCACTGATCTCGCTCATGATTGTGGACGGCCGCTTCATATGACCGCCTGTCGACGAGAAGAGAAACCAGCCCGCCATCGCCTAAATTTTGTAAGTCAGCGTCGATATGTTCATCGTTGACAAATATCTGGCCGTCACCATCGATGTCAATGGTGTATTCGTTGCCGTTGATTGTGACAATGTATTTCATAATTAATTACTAATTACTAATTACTAATTGTTAATAGCTATTAGCTATTGGCCTCTAGCAATTAGCTATCTTTTTAGTCGTTCCCACCGACTCAACCACTTCCAGTTGCTCGTATCTCGTTCGCCCGGCGCAACCATCTGGCCCAGATACTCCCCCTGGCGGTGAGCCATGATGGCGGCAATCACGGCCGCCTCCATTTCGTCTCGGGCGTCGAGATCTTTCATGCTAAATTCATTTTCCACAAACTGGGTGTCAAACGTGCCGCCTAAAAAGCGCGGCGTTTCCATGATGTGTTGATGGAAGGGGATATTGGTCTGGACCCCCATGATGTGATACTCAGCCAGGGCACGACGCATGCGCATAATCGCTTCCGCCCGATTTTTGCCGTAGCAAATTAACTTGCTGATCATCGAATCGTAAAAGGGAGAAATTTCCGCCCCTTCATACACGCCGGTGTCGATACGCACGCCGGGGCCGGTGGGCACTCGCAGGGTGGAAATGCGGCCGGTAGCCGGCATAAAATTGCTAAACGGATCCTCCGCATTGACCCGGCACTCAATCGCCCACCCTTCCATGCGGACATCTTCTTGTTTGAATTTCAGCGGCCGGCCGCGGGCGATGCGCAGCATCTCCTGGACGATGTCCACATTGGTGACCAGCTCGGTGACCGGATGTTCAACTTGTAGGCGGGTATTCATTTCCAGAAAATAAAAGTTTTTCTCCCGATCGACCAGGAATTCGACCGTGCCGGCACTGATGTAATCAACCGCTTTGGCGGCCGCAACCGCAACCGCTCCCATCCTGGCCCGCAGCGATTCATCGACAAAAATCGAGGGGGATTCTTCGAGCAGCTTTTGATGACGACGCTGCAGCGAGCATTCCCGCTCTCCCAAATGAATCACGTTGCCGTGGGAGTCCGCCAGCACCTGAATTTCGATGTGGCGGGCGTGGGTGATTAATTTTTCCAGATATACCCGGCCGTCACCAAAGGCGGATTCCGCCTCCCGTCGAGCACCGGCCAGCGCACCTGGCAACTCGGCCGGATCGTGAACCGGGCGCATCCCTTTTCCGCCACCGCCGGCCGAGGCTTTGACTAAAAGTGGAAAACCGATCTCTTCGGCGGCCGCGATCATTTCTTCGTCGTCGAGACCTGGCTCCGTGCCCGGCACGACCGGCACGCCGGCCGCGATGACCGCGTCGCGGGCCATCTGCTTGTCTCCCATGATGTGAATGGCCCTTGGATGGGGACCCACAAACACAAGTCCGGCATCATAACAAGCCTGGGCGAATGCCTGCCGCTCCGCTAAAAACCCGTACCCGGGATGAACTGCTGTGGCTCCAGATTGCTTGGCCACATCGAGCAGCTTCTCGATCACCAAATAACTTTCTCGGGCGGGTGAAGGGCCGATATGATACGCCTCGTCCGCATAGCGAACGTGCAGCGCATTGCGGTCAGCATCTGAGTAAACGGCCACCGTGCCGATTCCCAGTTCGTGACACGCCCGAATGATGCGCACCGCAATTTCACCCCGATTGACGACAAGCAGTTTGTTAAATCGTTGAAGATGTAAATTTTCTATCATGATATTTTTGTATCAATTAGCCGTGGATGATGTGTAAATAGCTGTGTTACAGCGGAATATTCCCGTGTTTCCTGGGCGGATTGGTGTCGCGTTTATTTTGCAACATATTGAGGCCGTTAATGAGGCGCGTCCGCGTTTCGTGCGGTTCGATGACGTCATCAACATACCCACGGCGAGCGGCCTCATATGGATTGGCAAAATTTTCTCGATAATTATCAACCAGTTCGCTCTTCTTCTCGACCGGATCGGCCGCACCGTTTAGCTCACGTCGGAAAATAATGTTGACCGCCCCGTCGGGTCCCATCACGGCAATTTCTGAGGTTGGCCAGGCAAAATTTAGATCGGAACGAATGTGTTTGCTGTTCATCACGCAGTAAGCACCCCCATAAGCTTTGCGGGTAATGACGGTAATTTTGGGAACGGTTGCTTCGCAAAAGGCGTAGAGCAGCTTAGCTCCTTTGCGAATAATTCCGCCATGCTCCTGATTGATGCCGGGCAAAAAGCCGGGCACATCTTCAAAAACGATCAGGGGAATGTTGAAGCAGTCACAAAAACGGACAAAGCGGGCCGCTTTTTCGCTGGCGTCAATATCGAGCACTCCGGCCAAAACCATCGGCTGATTGGCTATAATTCCCACGCCGTGGCCACCGATTCGTGCAAAACCAACCACGATATTCTGGGCGAAATGTTCCTGCGTTTCGTAAAATTTTCCATCATCAACGATGCGGTTGATCACCTCTTTGATATCGTACGGCTTATTGGGGTTATCGGGCACAATGTCGTCCAACTCTTTATCAGCGCGCAGCGGGTCATCAAGCGTGGGTTCAAAAGGAGGATCTTCCATGTTATTGGAAGGCAAATAGCTCATCATTTCCCGAATGAGATAGAGGCAATCTTCCTCGCTTTCGGCCGCCATATGGGCCACCCCGCTGGTTGTGTTGTGGGTCATCGCTCCGCCCAGCTCTTCAAAGGTAACCTCTTCACCGGTCACCGCTTTAACCACATCGGGACCGGTAATAAACATGTGGCTGGTTTTTTTCACCATAAAAATGAAGTCGGTCAGGGCCGGAGAGTAAACCGCCCCACCGGCGCAGGGGCCCATGATGGCGCTAATTTGAGGCACGACGCCAGAGGCGAGCGTATTTCTCAAAAAGATATCGGCATACCCACCGAGGCTGACCACCCCTTCTTGAATACGGGCCCCACCCGAGTCGTTGATGCCAATGACCGGCGCCCCATTTTTGATGGCCATATCCATAATTTTGCAGATTTTTTCAGCATGAACCTGGCTGAGGCTGCCGCCGAATACCGTAAAATCCTGACTGTAGACATAGACCAGCCGGCCGTCGATGGTACCCCAGCCGGTGACGACACTGTCACCCAGGATTTTCTTCTCTCCCATGCCAAAATGGGTCTCGCGATGGACCACAAATGAATCAATTTCATGAAAAGAGCCGCGATCCAGCAAAACTTCTACCCGTTCACGAGCGGTCATTTTGCCCTTGGAACGCTGTTTTTCAATGCGCGCTTCCCCTCCCCCAAGCTGGGCCTGAGCCTTTAATTTCCGCAACTGTTCAATTTTTGGATGAGTCATGGAGTCTTTTTTCCTGTGAGTTTGTCTGATCTTTTTGGTAAAGCGACCGCAAACGGCCACTTTATTTTATGTTAACTTTTGCTGTTAGGCCGCTCGTATCCAAGCCAGGCGGCGAGGGCGACAGCCATCACCCCCCAGAAAAGCACGACCGGCCAGCCGGCACGCGTCACCGCAGATTCAGCCATCAAGAGCAATATCAGCTGATAAACGAGGTAAACCGCAAAAACGGTCACGATCAAGCGATAATGTTTTGCCCCCTGCCAGATGAGCAGCAGCCAGAGCGAAAACCAAACCAATGCCCATACGGCCGCCAATAAAAGACGAATTTGCGGTGGAATCGTGTTGCGAAATTGCTCTAGCAGTGGCGTCAGACGCCATAATAATATCGCTTGCCAACTGTGAACGAGCCCGAGAACGAAAAAAATCCACCGCAATATTCTGATGCGAAAATTGGGGGCTGGCTGAATGCGAGGCAACATAAATTAATTATAGCGGTGCAAGACCGGTTAAGACAAAGTAAAATGATAAGATGCTTGACATGTTGCCTGATTGGGCTCAAACCGGATTATTCATTTTGTTAATTTGGGTTACCGCCTGGATTATCTCACTACTTGTGCCGTTTGTCAGTCGCTTGATGCTGTGGCTTTTTGGCCAGGATTCTCGCAACAATCTCGAGCGGCGGCTTACGCTGACCGGCCTGCTAAACGGGCTGCTGCGCATGCTGATCGTGATCCTGGCAATTTTATCGACGCTGGCCCTTTTCGCCGACATAGATTCGCTGATCTGGCTGGTAGGATTGTTTGCGGCTGGGTTTGGGCTGGGCGCCCGGCCGTTTATCAGCGATGTCCTAACCGGCTTGACCTTTATTTATGACCGCACGTTCGACGTTGGCGAGAAAATCGAAATTTTAGACACCATCGGCGTGGTTGAGAGTGTTGGTTTGCGCACAACCCATCTGCGCGCGCCTTCCGGTGAGCTCTTTGTTCTTCCGAATGGTGATATTCGAATGATACGCAATTTTAGCCGGGGCAAATTTTCAAGGTTGACGATTCGCCTGGACACCCCGGCCGCCAATATCGATCAGGCCATGGCGATTTTGCGCCGCTTGGGACGTGAAGTTTTGGTCTTGGTTCCCGATGTGATCGAACAGTGGTTTGTCACCAGCGAAGGGGAGCTGACCGATAAAATACAGCTCGTGATTGTAGCTAAGACGCGCTTTGGGCGAGCGGCCGATAACAAACCACACCTTGAGGCGTTGATTCACCAGCGATTAAAAGAAGCTGATATCCACGCCACCAAAACATCATCAACCGCTTTATAACCCTTCTTTTGTTTCTTCAATCAGCTGATCAACAACGGCTTGAATCGCTTCTTCCTGATTTCCTTCACCGCCATGGGCCTTGTAGGTGGCGACCTGCCGGTCTGCGCTGGTCCCACCCTTTAAGATTGTATGGACATATTCAACTTCTTGACGAGAGCCTAAATCATCAACCACATCGTCAAGAAACTCAAGCAGCTCATTCATCAAAAAGTGGAAGGGAATTTCTTCTTGTCGGCCAAAATCAATCAGGTGGCCGTTAATGCCGTAGCGAACCGCCCGCCATTTGTTTTCGGTGATGTGAATATTGCGATAGGGACGCCAGCTCATGTTGTTTAGGCGCAGCTTGACGAGCTTGGCCACGATCGCCTGGAAAAGCGCGGTAATGCAAACCGCTTCGTCAATCCGGGTGCAAATATCAGATATGCGAAACTCGAGCGTATCAAAGATCGGATGCGGCCGGATATCCCACCAGATTTTTGCCGAGGTGGTCCCCTTGCCAAAAGAGCCAACCCGCAGCATCATCTTCTCATAATTGTGATATTCACTCCAAGAATCAAATGTCGGCGGAATCCCGGTTCGGGGCAGCTGCTCAAAAACCACGCTGCGATAAGAGCGAAGACCGGTATACTGCCCCTGCCAAAAGGGGGAGCTGGTTGACAAGGCCAACAAATGAGGAATGAAGTAGCGAGATTGGTTCATGATTTCAATCATTAATTCTCGCAGCTCAGGGTGCTCTTTATGGCCAAAACCAACGTGGACGTGCATGCCAAAAATCAGCAGGCTGCGGGCCACGCCCTGCATATCGTCGAGAAGCTCTTTATACCGGTTGCCTTCGGTAATCGCCTGTTCATTCCACTTTGCAAAAGGATGGGTTGAAGCGGCCACGATCGCCAGATCGTTTTTCGCCGCCATATCACAAACCGATCCGCGAAGGCGCACCAGCTCCTGGCGCACCTCTTTGATGTTGCGGCAGGGGTGGCTGCCAACCTCAACCTGCGACTGCATAAATTCCGGTTTGAGGTTGACTTTGGTTTCATTTTCTTCGTCCTGGGCGATCAACTCGGAAATATAAGCATGCAGATTTCGGGTTTTGGGATCAACGATCTGGTATTCTTCTTCAACGCCAAGCGTTAAAGGGGGCATGGGCTGGCTCATGGGATTCCTCCTCAATATCTTGCCTCTTGCGGCCGTTTTTATTGGCCGGCTCGTCCACAACATCAGCAGCATTGATGATGCCTGTCTTCATCATCATTTTGCTGCGCTATTATAGGAAAGTCCGCTTCATTTGTGTATGGCAATTTTTTTATTGTATAAAATCGGCTGTTTACCTCGTCCTTTGGATGATTTATTTTCGAACACCGCTATCAAAAAGGATCAATATTCATGATGAACACGCTGCAAAATCAGGAAGCCAAGCTCTGCCCCAATTGTGGCCAGTTGCGAAATGCTAATCAGATGCATCCCCTGGAAACCATACCGGCCGGGGTGATCGCCACCTTTAATCATCATGAGTCTCTGGATGATGATCCGGAAATGATTTGTGAAATTTGCTTAAACAAAGCCAAAGGAAAATATTTGGCGCAGAAGCTAGAAGAGGAAATCGGCTCCCTTTCCAACCTTGAACGCGTGGTCCTGGACAGCATTAAAAGTGATACCGTGCTGCTTTTGGAAGAGTCCGATCAAACGCTAACGGCTCCTAAGGGATTGGCTGATAAAGTGGTTCAGCTAGTTGGGAGCTGGTATTTCCCTCTCTTGATCTTGTTATTTATTGCCATTTGGTCGGCCGTCAATTTCATTTTTCGGCCGTTTGAGCCGTATCCTACCATTTATTTAGCGGTCATCAGCGCCGTACTCGGATCGTTGGCCGCTCTATATGGCCCTATCATTTTAATGAGTCAGCGCGCTCAAAAAAATCGAGATAGTCTTCGGGCCAGAAATGATTACCTCGTGAACCTCAGGGCCGAGCTGGAGGTGCGCTATATGGGTGAACAAATCCAGCTGATGCTCGACAATCAGGAAAAAATTGGCAAAAGATTGCGGGAAAAGGGGATTTAGCACCATTTGGCACCTTTTTTGGCTCATATGGCAGCAGCTTTGACCTTATGCTAAGCGCAAATAGCCGATTTTTTTTCTGCTATAAATTCAGCAAACCAAAAATGGAGGTTCATATGAGTGTAAATACGATAGATCGCACCAATATCTTGCGCATGGCCTTGAAATCAAACGGCACATTTTCTGGTATTAGCGGCCTGGCACTGGCTTCAGCCAGCCGGCCGATCGCCGCTTTTATGGGGTTTGATCAACCCTTGATCCTGGTAGTGATCGGGGTTGGCCTGCTGCTCTTTGCTGCTGATCTTTGGTGGACGGCTACCCGACCGACGATCAACGCCCGCAAAGGCATTTCGGTTGTGGTGATGGACGGCATCTGGATCATCGCCAGCATCATTTTGCTGGCTACCGGCATCGCCCAATTTAATTCGGCCGGCCGCTGGCTGGTTTTAATTGTCGCTGATATCGTGGCTATCTTTGCTCTCTGGCAAGGGTATGGTATTTGGGTGATGAAGAGGTGAGTAGATTAAACTGCGTCCCAAAACGAGCTTCAGAAATCTGCATTTACTATAAACGAGGAAAACCATGGCAAAAGCTGTCGCGATTTGTTTGGCAATCGTGGGTCTGATTAACTTTTTTCCGGTAATTGGAGTACTTTCGGCCACAAAAGTTGAACAGGCGTATTTAATTGCTTTGGAGAGTAATGATATAACAATTTTAATGAGACATAGAGCCCTTCTTTTTGGTGTCCTTGGCGGATTTATCTTGTATGCGGTTTTCGATTCAAGTTATCAGGGGGCAGCAATAATTATGGGTGGGATCAGCATGGTTGGTTATGCAGTTCTGACTTATCTAGTTGGGGAATACAATGAAGCATTATACAAAGTACTCATCGTTGATATTGTGGGTATTGTTTTTCTCCTCATCGCTGCGTCGCTCAAGTATGTTTTCAACGGTAGCTAAGTAGTTTACAAAAAGTTTTCTGAAGAAGGTGTCCGCAGAGCGCGTAGCGCAGAACCGTAGGTTCGCAGATTAGAAAGAGAAATCTGTTAAAATCCGTGTTAATCCGTGGCTTTTTTTAACAATTCTTTTTGTAAACTACTTAAATCTGAAAAATAATCTTTGATTTTCTTTTTCAAACTAAATTTACGATGACTATTCGACAGCTTCTTTATCTAATTCTCTGTATCTTTGGCACGATTTTGCCCTATGGGTCATTCCTACGCTTCTTGCAGCAGCATGGCCTTGATATCTCACTTTTTATTGAACAGATGTTTGCCACGCCCATCGCCGCCTTTTTCAGCTGGGATGTCATCGTGTCATCCCTGGTGGTTTGGGTCCTGGTTTTTACTGAAGGACCACGGCGCGGCATGAGCAACCTTTGGGTGTACGTGCTGGCCAATTTAGCGGTTGGCGTTTCACTGGCGCTTCCCCTTTTTCTTTTTATGCGTGAGAGAAAAATAGCGGCATAAAAAAAGGCCTGGCAATGCTGCCAGGCCTCTGTGGGTTTTCAATACAAATCGTTACGATGACTTGAGCTGCGCTTCCTTTCTTTCACTCAGCCAGGTCAAGCCCGGCAGGCGAGTCGATTCACCCTGTTCAAGCAGCCAACAGGCGGCATAGTGATCATCACCGTAATCCTTAAAGGGTGGCTCTTCCTGGCTGCAGCGATCAAAAACCAGGGGGCAGCGGGTGTGGAAACGGCAGCCGCTGGGTGGATTAAGCGGACTGGGAACATCCCCTTCCAAAATAACCCGTTTTTTCTTCATAGTGGGATCTGGCACCGGGATCGCCGACATCAACGCCTGCGTATAAGGGTGCAGCGGATTTCTGAAGAGGTTTTCTCGGCTGGCCATTTCAACCATTTTACCTAGGTACATCACCCCTACGCGATCGCTAAAATGCTCAACAACGCTCAGGTTGTGGGCAATAAATAGATAGGTCAGACCAAAATCCGCCTGCAGCTCTTTGAGCAGGTTGAGCACGGAGGCCTGGATTGACACGTCCAGCGCGGAAACAGGTTCATCGCAGACAATAAATTTCGGCCGCAGGGCCAGTGCTCGGGCGATTCCAATTCGCTGTCGCTGCCCACCTGAGAACTCATGGGGATAGCGGCGAGCGTGATCGGCACGCATACCGACACGAGTCAACATTTCTACCACAATGTCGAAACGCTCCTGGCTGTTCTTCTTGGTGTGGACCTTTAATCCTTCAGCGATACTTTCACCAACCGGCATGCGCGGATCGAGAGATGAGTACGGATCCTGGAAGATGATCTGCATATCTCGACGCATCTGCTTTAACTGGCTGGAGTTGTAGTCAAAGATGTTTTGCTCATCAAAGATAACTTCTCCATCCGTGGCCGGTAAAAGGCGTAAGATTGTGCGGCCGACCGTTGTTTTGCCACAGCCGGATTCGCCTACAAGCCCAAACGATTCCCCTTCGTAAATGTGAAAACTCACCTGGTCGACCGCTTTCACATAAGCCGAGACCCGCTGGAGCAGGCCTGAGCGCACCGGAAAATATTTTTTCAGCTCATTAACCTGAATGATGACCTTGCGACGAGTGTCACCGCTCTGGCCATTATCGCCATTTGCATTCATTTCCTCAGCCATCTTTTCTCCTATTCATACAGCCAGCAGCGTACTTTGTGATTGGGCCCTACAAGCTTTAATTCCGGTTCTTCCTGGGTGCAGATTTCCAATTCATTCTCGATACGCGGAATACAGCGAGGGGCAAACTTGCACCCTTCCGGCAAATCAACCAGATTGGGAACCGAGCCGGGGATTGAAACCAACTCTCGATCAACTTCGCCGAGCACCGGCGTTGAACCGATTAGGGCGGCCGTATACGGATGTTTGGGTGACGAATACAGCTCTTCGATTAAGGCCTCTTCGACGATGCGGCCGGCATACATGACGTTGACCCGATCACACATTTCAGCCACCACGCCCAAGTCGTGGGTGATTAAGATCACGGCCGTGTCCATTTTGGAGCGTAAATCTCGCATCAGGTCGAGAATTTGGGCTTGAATGGTTACATCGAGCGCTGTAGTTGGCTCATCGGCAATTAGCAGTTCCGGGACACAGGCCAGAGCCATGGCGATCATGACGCGCTGGGCCATTCCCCCCGACAGCTCATGCGGAAACGCCTTGACGCGCGATTCCGGTTCGGAAATCCCTACCATATTTAGCAGTTCGATCGCTCGTTTCTCACCAGCCTCTTTCCCTAAATCCTGGTGAATGTGGAGCACTTCAGCCAGCTGCTCGCCAACCCGGAATACCGGATTCAAACAGCTGGTAGGCTGCTGAAAGATCATGGAAATGCGATTTCCCCGGATCTTTGTCATATCGTTTTCCGACGCCGTGACAAGATCTTGATTATCAAAAATAATTTCACCTTCGATAATACGACCGGGCTGCCCAATTAACTGCATCACGGAAAGCGAGGTGACGCTTTTACCACAACCGGATTCCCCGACGATGCCGAGAACTTCTCCCCGGCGAACGTTGAAGTCGATCCCGTCAACGGCCCGCACAACGCCGCCTTCAGTGAAGAACTGCGTCTTTAACCCTTTGACATCTAAAATTAACTCTTTGGTATTTTCCACGTTTCTGTCCTCTATCCAGATTTCGTGATTCTAAAGTAAATGAACGACTTTCGCTTAATCAGCCGGATTTTAAAGTTTGAGTCGTGGATCAAGCGCGTCCCTTAACCCGTCACCCAGATAATTAAACGCCAAAACAGAAGTCAAAATGAAGAAGCCTGGAAAGAACGCCTTCCAGGGTGCCGTTAACATATCTGTTTGCACGTCCTGTAACATGTTGCCCCAGGTGGCGACCGGTGGATTAATACCGAAGCCAAGGAAGCTTAATGCCGATTCGACCAAAATGACACCACCCAAACCCAGAGTGGCGCTCACAATAATCGGGGCTAGCGTATTGGGGATCATATGCCGAATAATAATTTGCAGATTGGACATGCCTAGCGCCCGCGA
Source organism: Ardenticatenaceae bacterium (assembly GCA_030065875.1). Taxonomy (GTDB): domain Bacteria; phylum Chloroflexota; class Anaerolineae; order Promineifilales; family Promineifilaceae; genus WTJY01. The sequence goes on from JASJCR010000018.1 coordinate 26,771, forward strand.
TGCTTCCGTAAATTCCTGATTCCGCAAACTCAGGACCATCGCCCGCGACAGACGGCAGGAGCCTGTCCACCCGAGGGCGCTCAAAATAACGATAATAATCACCGCTTGTGTCCACTCGGCCGGAATAATCGGTATTCGAATTTCTCGGGTGATGGACGCCAGGGTCAGCAAAATTGGGAGTGAGGGCAAGACGATAATAAATTCAGTTAAGCGCTGAATAAATGTATCGGTTTTTCCACCATAATACCCCGAAACCGACCCCAGAAAGGTGCCAAATGTTTCGCGCATCAATACGACGGCGAACGAAATGGTCAGCGACAGGCGCCCGGCAATGAGCAGCCGATAGAGCACGTCGCGCCCCAATTCATCAGTTCCCAGCCAATGTTCAGCAGATGGTGAGGCATTTTGAGAAGCCAAGTCCTGGATATCGCGGCCGTAATTGACGTATTCCCCTTTCTGAACGTTAAAGTAAGTCATCTGGTTCATGATGATCGGGCCAAAGATCACCCCCAAGACAATGGCAATCAAGGTGAATAAACTGACAACGGCCAGGGTATGGCGGCGCAGCCGTTTCCAATAGGTCACTAATATCGGCTCCGGCTTATCCAGAGCCATCGCCTCCTCTTGAAGCTTTTCGAGATCAATTTTTGCTACGGTCATGATCAGATTCCTTTTAAAATTGGCATACTTTTCTCTGTTTACTCGTTTAATGGTTTATTTGGATTCGTAAGCAGTACACCATTAAACCAGTAAACAAATCTTTTTATTCAAACCGAATCCGGGGGTCAACAATGGTATACAACACATCCCCGACCAGGGTGGCGATAACGACCAAAATGGCGTTGATATAAAGGAAAGCCATGACAATTGGCCAGTCGTTTGAGCTTAACGCCTGAATAAACAAGCGCCCCATTCCTGGGTAAGAAAATACGGTTTCGGTTAAAACCGCCCCGCTAAAAATGTCAGGAATCTGAAAAACAACGATGGTGATCAGCGGAATTAAGGCGTTGCGGGCAGCGTGTTTGAAGATCACGGCCCGTTCGCGCAGCCCTTTTGCCCGTGCGGTGCGAACATAATCTTGACGCAGTACCTCAAGCATGGAAGAGCGCATAAATCGGGCCCAACCGGCCAAATACACGAGCGTCAACATCATTGTCGGAAGGAATAAGTGTACGGCGATATCGGCCGCAGACCCTTTTTCCACGCCCAGGAAATCTTGAATGCTGCCGTTGATAATCCGTACCGCCTGCGTGCCGCCGGAGGGGAAAAATGGCAAACCCCAGGTGCGGAAATAATGGCCAAATAAAATGATGAGCATGATTCCAAACCAGAACACCGGCATGGATATGCCAAAAAAGCTAAAGGTGGTAACGGTGTAGTCGAGCGCTGAGTATTGGCGAACGGCCGAGATGATGCCCAACGGAATGGCGATGACGAGAGAGAGAACGGTCACGGTGATCAGCAGACGAAGCGTGGGCGCCATCCGCGAACTGATGATATCAATAACCTGCTGGCCTTTTGAAATGGACCACGACTCACCAAAATCGAATCGAAGAATACCGCGCTGACACGGGTACGAAACGACCGATGTATCCGCGCCGACATTGGTTCCACCAGCTTCTTGACAAGTCGGGGTTTGGAAGCCGGTCCACGTACCTGTTGCTCCCATTTTAGCTTTGTCCCCAGGGTTCCCCAGAAGATTCCCCAATTCATCAACCCAATCTTCACCGCCTGCCCAGGTTAAATATTGCAGATAAAACGGCCGGTTTAACCCCAGCGTTTGTTCGATCCGCAAAATATCCTCCGATGAAAGTCGCGTTTTTTGATCCCCGGTCGTCCGGCCGATGCCCGCCAGGGGGCCGCCCGGTTGAGCCAGCAAGATCAAAAAAATGAAGATTGTCGAGACCAGAACGACAATAATCATTTGAAATGCCCGGCGAATTAAATAATTTGTCATTGCTCACCACCTTCTGACGGCGGTTTCATTTTGCCGCAGCAAACCACCTGTCATTGCATTGAACGATTTCATTTGGCTTAAAGCACAAAGGTTGACCATCATCTTTGAGTTTGATCGATCCCCAACCTCTGGCCTTTAAGCGGCTATAAGAACAATATACCAGTTAATGATTCAATCGTATACTCTGTAAATATAGGAAAGTCGTGGCGACACATTTGTGCCGCCACGACGATGAACTCACAGATTAATTATTGCGGATAATTACCCTTCAACATCCAGATCGATTTCGTACAGGTTGTACAGCTCAGAGTTCTGAGTTGGATCAACGCTGAAGTTCAAGACGTTGTTACGGGCCGCAGCAACTTTCAGACGCAAGAACAACGGAATAACCGGAACTTCTTCTGAGAAGATGCGCTGCGCTTCAGCGTGGTTGTCCACGTAAGCATCGGTACCCGGCAGTGAAGCAAGGGCTGCATTACAGGCGTCATCGAAATCTTGGTTCACCCAGCCGGTGTTGCTGGAAGCGCCCCAACCGCCGAACGGAGTGCCGGTCTTCGGGTTAATTTCGTCAACCGGGCCGGTAATCTGGCTAGAGAGATACAGGCTACAGCTTGGTTCCACACCGGTTAACCAGGCAAATTCACCGAGGTCAAAACGACGGCCGAAGAGGACACCATCTGGACCATCAGCAAACCACTCGCTGGATGGCTGGTAGTACAGTTCAATATCAATGCCGCAGGCCAACATGTTGTCCTTGAAGATCTGGGTTAGCTGCTGACGCATTTCGTTACCGGTGGTCGTTCCCAGCGTAACGCTGAATGGCGTTCCATCGGTGTATTCACGGATCCCATCCCCGTCGCTGTCGACAAAGCCAACTTCATCAAGCAGGGCATTCGCCTGATCAACGTCAAATGGCCATTCGGTTAAACCTTCTGGGTAGAGCGGATGGACACTGGGGATGTAGGTGTGGATCACCTCTGATTTACCAAAGAAGATGTTGTCGACCATCGATTGACGATCGGTACACATGGTCATCGCTTGACGAACCCGTGCATCTTCAAACCAGTCGGGACGGCCGATGTCATCACCGTAGTCGCCGTAGCTGTCGATACCAAAGTCGATGTGCTCGTAAACGGTACCGGTCTGGAAGTACGGGGTCAGCTGACCTTGCTCTTCCGCCTGGAGGAGGAATTCAGACTGGCTGACGTCCATACCGTCCTGGGTTCCAATATCACACTCACCAGAGAGCAGTGAGAGTACCAGAGCGTTTGTATCGGGGATAAAGCGATAGGTCACGCTGTCCAGATACGGCAGCCCTTCATCGGCGCGATAGTAATTCTCATTCTTGACGAGAGAAATGCTTTCACCTGCGTTCCACTCGACGATGGCAAATGGACCATCGCCAACGGGGAGACGTGACGATTCTTCTGCTTCGAGCAGTTCAGCGGCGCTAAAGCCACTCCAGAGATGCTCCGGCAGCGGTCCCCAGACGTTGGTGAAATAGGTTGAGTCGCGGAAACCTGGGATACCGATCCACTGAGTGGTCAGATCGCCGGTGGCCGTATAGCTTGCGGTACGATCGGTGGTGAATTTGCTGGCCGGTGTATCCGGATCAGCAACGGTGTTAAACGCATAGACGGAGTCGCTGGCTTTAACCGGTTCGCCATCAGACCAGACGCGTGGTCTCAGGGTGAAGTTGACGGTCAGCTGGTCCATCATCACTGGCGTGCCGTCAAACACCACGGTTTCACCATCAGAATTGATGACTTCCACACCGTCTTCCAGGGTAACAGGTTCGCCATTGGCACCCAAAACGGTATCGCCTGCATTGGCTTCAACTGATTCTAAAGTGGCATCACCATCAGCCAAAGACGGCATTTTTTCAATACCTTCGGCCTGGTAGCCGTAGGATAATGTCGTCCACTCACTTTCAAAGATAGCGTGGGCAACGGCTGTCTGTACCAGCATGCTCCCACCCCATTCATACAGTGTGTCGGGTTCCTGGGCCATACAGATAATCAGGTCTTTGCTAGCCATTGATTCTGGCTCTTCCTCTTCGACCATGACCTCTTCTGTAACCACGCGGGTAACCTCGACCTCTACGGTTTCACCTTCAACCACTTCGGTAACGGTTTCGGTGACCACGCGAGTCACTTCAACTTCTACGACCTGCGGCTGACAAGCAGCCAAAACCAGGGTACCGAGGGTCAAAGCTGCGACCAAGAGCGCAAAACGCTTTTTCGTAAACATTGACTTTATTCTCCTCTAATGAAAGGATAATTTAGGAAAAACAGTTGGACAGGTTCTTTGGAGCCTTTAAAAAAACCCCTGGTGACTTGTCCGGAACCACGCAATAATGTCCGCAAACCTGCGAGTCCACCACCTCCTATTAATTAGGTTGTCTATTCCGCCTCTTTTGGGGTAGAGTGACGTTATAGACGTAAGCGATTATACATCTGGTATAAGGAATGTCAATTAACAGGTATTAAGGTGTCATTATGGTGACAATACAGACTTCAGACCTCAGACACCAGACAACATAAGTACTCTCATCTTCCATAATATCTGAGGTCTGAAGTCTGTAGTCTGTAGTCTCATATGATTCTCTCCCATTTCAAACTCCCTTTATCCGGAAAAGCCAACCCGGCCGCCGTGGTTTTCCCTCAGGATGGGTGGAGGCTGACGATTTTAACCAGCCGCCTGATTCGCCTGGAGTACGACCCGCACGGCCGTTTTGAAGATCGGCCAAGCCAAACGTTTTGGTATCGACAGCATGAAGTGCCCGCCTTTGACATTCAGCAGAAAGGGGAGCAGTGGCAACTTTCAACCGGCCACCTCGAAGTCATGATTGACCTGGCCCAACCAGGACCACCGGCCGGAAAAGAGAATACGCAGAATTTGACGATCAAGGTGATTGAACGGGAAACAACCTGGACCCCCGGAACGGCCGCCGCTGGCAATCTCGGCGGCACCTATCGAACCCTCGATGGGGTCAGCGGCCGGATCCCTCTGGAGCCGGGTTTGATGTCGAAAGACGGCTGGGCCGTCATCGATGACACCTCATCCCTCGTGTTTACCGAGGATGGCTGGCTGGCTCCTCGAGACGCCCATCCCGACTATCTCGACTGGTATTTCTTTGGCTACGGCCGTGATTATCAAGGGTGCCTGCGCGAGTTTTCCCTGGTTGCCGGTCAAACGCCGATGATCCCGCGCTGGGCGCTTGGCAACTGGTGGAGTCGCTACTGGCCTTATACCGACCGGGAACTGCAGGAGGTTATTGAAGGGTTTGAGCATTACGACATTCCCCTGTCCGTGTGCATCATCGACATGGATTGGCACTTAACCGATACAAACGGTTTCCATTCCGGCTGGACCGGATATACGTGGAACAGGGATTTATTCCCCGATCCGGCCGCCTTCCTCGACTGGCTGACCGCCAAGGGGCTGCGCAAAGCACTCAACCTCCATCCTGCTGAGGGGGTGGCTCCCCACGAAGAGATGTATGCGCAAATGGCGGCCGCTGTCGGTGTTGATCCGGCCGCCAAAGCAACTGTTCCCTTTGCCATTAGCAATCCTGATTTTGCTGAGGCTTATTTCCGCATTCTCCATCACCCCCAGGAAGAAATTGGGATTGATTTCTGGTGGATCGATTGGCAGCAGGGCACCCAGAGCCGGGTGGACGGTTTGGATCCGCTGTGGATGCTCAACCACCTCCACTTTTATGATTTGGGGCGTGATGGGGTCAGGCGACCGTTTATTTTTTCTCGCTACGGCGGCTTGGGTCATCATCGGTACCCGATCGGTTTTTCCGGCGATACGGTGTCCGATTGGCCCACTCTTAATTTTCAGCCCTACTTCACGGCCACGGCGGCCAATGTCGGTTATGGATGGTGGAGCCATGATATCGGTGGTCACATGCTTGGGGTTCAATCATCCGAGCTGTACCTGCGCTGGGTGCAGTATGGGGTATTTAGCCCGATTTTCCGCCTGCACAGCACCAATAATCCTTTTAGCGAACGGCGGCCGTGGGCCTTTGACGACGACACCCTTCGTGTAGCTGGAGACGCCCTGCGCCTGCGCCATGCCCTGATTCCCTACATCTATACCATGACCTGGCGCAACTTTTCCGAACAGCAGCCGCTCATTCAGCCGATGTATCACCACTGGCCTCTTCATGAAGCGGCTTATCTGTGCTCTCAGCAATATTATTTTGGCAGCGAGCTGATAACCGCGCCTTTTACTGAACCGGCCGATGCCGACACAAACCTCAGCCGGCAGGTGGTGTGGCTGCCGCCAGGGGATTGGTTTGATTTCTTCACCGGTGAATATATAGAAGGGGACCGCTGGCTTGCGGTGTATGGCTCGCGGGAAATGATTCCCACATTTGCGGCCGCGGGGGCCATTATTCCATTAGAGGCCACTGCCGGCTGGGGATCGGGTGACAATCCGGTAGAAATTGATCTGCATCTGTTTGCCGGCCGTACAAACTCCTTTGATTTATATGAAGACGATGGGCAAACAACCGCCTATCTGCAAAATTCGTACGCCCTCACCACATTATCCCAGGAATGGCACCAGTCAACCATGCGAGTTGTGATTGAGCCGGCTGCGGGTGATTTGTCACACCTGCCTGAAAACAGACGGTGGCAGGTCATCATTCACGGCATCATTCAACCAGATCGCCTTCACTTAAAGATAGGAGAGGAACCGCTTTCTCTTGAGGATCCTACATCGGCCGTTTCCTTTCACTATGATTCGATGAGCGAATCACTGACAATTGCCGGGCTAACCACCGGCACAGACCGCTTCGAACTTACCCTGGAAACCGAGCAAATAACCCTTTTGTCAAAACGGAACCGCAAATTGGAAACCCTGCAAGAGATGATTGCCGCTTTTAAGCTGGATTCACAAGCAAAATACATCCTCGCATCTGAACATCACTTAATTTATGAGAATGTCGATTATCTGGTCAATTTTCAGGCCGTATTGACCGCTTCTCAGCGGCAGGCGATCTTGGAAACGGTGACCGAGGCCGGTATTCATGCCGTGCGTGGGGTTCACGAGACTACCACCCTCATCGGTTGGAATCCCCATGAAGTGGCCAACCTGACTTTGACCCATGCCGTCATCAATCAATCCCAATGGCGCAGCGGCCGGTTTACCGGTCACAAACAGCTGCTGGGTCGCGATTGGCACGTTATTCAGCCGGAGCAGCTGTCCCGTCGCGGGCAAATCGTGCCGGTCAACTGGTCTTTGAAATTAACCTATGACGGGCTGCACACCACCGAATTGGGGTCGTAAATGTAAAAAAATATTGTAACGATTCAGGCCATTAACCTTCTTCAAAGGCTGTGACCGGTGTCCACACCGTGCCGGCCGGCACAGTCAGAGACCGGCCGGAGCACCTGTACAGTTACAAAAAATTAGCAAAATTTGCCCCCAAATTAAGCGATTGGACCATATTCCCCTGCAAAATCACCTCAATATCCCCAATTTATGACCATTGGGGGATAGAAAAATTCTCCAAAAAGTAATATCAATTAATGTACAGGGAAAGCTATCCCATAATTTAGCGCCTTGGGGTGTGAGCCTTATGCCACCAACGCGTTATGAAAAATAAATCAACTCAGCTCAGAACACACGAAGCAAGCAATGGTGACAAATTATGGCGGTTTTGACAATGAACAATGATTCTAAACGCGGGAAGCAAAACGATGTGGCGCCTCACGAGTTGACGGCGAAGAGCTTTGTCGTTGAAGTATCAAATCGATTAAAAGAAATCTACCCACGTAAGGGCACCGATCTCAAATATGATTCGCCTATCCAGCTGTTGATCGCATCTATTTTATTAACCCAATCTTCAGAGCGAGAAGTAAATGCTTTGATGCCCTCCCTTTTGAGCCAATATCCGGATTTAGCATCGCTGGCCAATGCCCAGCGGGGGCAGTTGGAGTACACGCTGCGATCGATCGGATTTTATCGTCAAAAAGCAAAATACCTGCAGGAAACGGCCCGTATTTTGATTGACAAATACGACAGTGATGTCCCGAGTAACATGACCGAGCTAACCCAGCTCCCTGGCGTCGCCCGGAAAATTGCCAGCCTGTATTTGTCTGAGATCCACGATAGAGCGGAAGGGATTTATGTAGACACCAACGTTCACCGAGTGGCCAATCGCCTGGGGTTGAGTGATGGTAAAAGTGCAACCAAAGTTGAACAGGATTTAATGAAGTTTGTTCCTAAAAACCTGTGGATCGAATTTGCGCAGCAAATGTTGTCTCACGGCCGGCGGCAGTGTCACATTCGGCGGCCGTCTTGTCGCAACTGCCCCTTAAACGATATTTGCCCCTCTTCTGAAGCTAAATAATCTCACCCCTCATCCACCTCAAAAACGAGTAAACGCCTGGTCAAATGCCACGATCAGGCGTTTTTTATTCCCTTCAACCCCCCAAATAGGACTTTTTCAGGTTGTGCCGTTCACGGAAAATTCACTATAATGAGTCGGTACCGTGGTACTTACTTTATTGTCATAGATCGCCTTTACGTTTAGAAGTTATATAACAAGCGATTGAAATTGGCCTAAATATGCGGTAACCGCGTACGATATTGGCCAAAAAAGGCGATCACCATCCCTGTGGGTCAGATGGTTTGATGGCCATGACCAGTAGATGCCCCGGGCACATCAGAGAAAGGCGCTAAATTGGATCACATTTTCTAAAATTTATTGGTGGAGAGGATGATGCAAAACAAAAACTCGCATAAACGCAGCGTGAAGGCGCTCACTCTATTTTTGTTCCTGGGAATGCTGGCTGTTTTTTCTCTGGTTCAGGCTCAATCGGCCGATATTCGCAGTCGAATGGCCGTTCCCGAGCGAATCATGGCCAATAAATTAGATGCCCCGATCATCCTGGAAGACGGCACCGGCCGGGCCAAACTCGACGAGGCGCTAAACTCAGCAGCGGGCTTGCAGCAGGTGTTTATCCGACTGAATGAGCCAGCTGTAGGTGAGTTAATCAGTGAGGACGCCCTGGGTTTGCCGGGAACCAATGCCCAGATGCGCGTGGCCAATCAGCAGGATGATCTTTGGGAAAAAGTCATCGCTCTTGATGGAAACGCTACCCTGCGGGGACGGGTCAAAAATACCCTGAACGGCATTTTTGTTGAAGTTGACAGTGACGTTTTGTCAACATTGGCCGCTGATCCCGCCGTTTATTCGATAAACCTCGTCCAAGATTACGATCTTTATCTTTCAGACACGGTACCTTATATTGGCGCGTCCGCCGTACAGGACCTGGGTTTTGACGGCAGCGGCGTGACCGTGGCCGTTTTGGACAGCGGGGTTGATTATACCCATGCCAACCTGGGGGGCGGGGGCACGCTGGCCGATTATGAGGCCGCCTACGGCACATCCACGACGGATCCAGCCAACACCACCAATGATGGGCTCTTTCCAACGGCAAAAGTGATCGCCGGCTACGACTTTGTCGGCGAGATGTGGCCCACGTTTGGCCCGGAAATGCCGGATGAAGATCCAATTGATTTTGAAGGACACGGTACCCATGTAGCCGATATTATCGGCGGTTTAGGCGGCGTTGCCCCTGGGGTTAACCTCGTGGCTGTCAAAGTGTGTTCTGCGATCGCCCCCAACTGTTCCGGAATCGCCTTGATCCAGGGGATGGATTTTGCGGTTGATCCCAATGGAGATGGGGATTTTTCCGATGCGGTTGATGTTATCAACATGTCTTTGGGTGGGGATTATGGTACCGCGTTTGATGATGATCTTTCTGCGGCCGTGGATGCCGCGTCAAATCTGGGTGTGCTGACGGTATCCTCCGCCGGGAACTGCAGCAACAAACCGTTTTGTACCGGTACCCCTTCCAGCGCCCCGACAGCTTTGGCCGTAGCTCAAACGGCCGTGCCTTCAGCAGCTCAAGAGGTGATGGAAATTGTAGCTCCTGAAGTGATTGCCGGAGATTACTTCCCCGCCTTTCAGGCCTGGTCTGCTCCGGTGACCGAAATTATCGAAGCACCGGTCATTTATGGAGATGGCAATAACGGTAATCTCGATGGGTGTGCTCTGTTTACGGAAGATCTATCCGGCAAAATTGTCCTGGTGGATCGCGGGGGCTGTTTCTTTAGCACCAAAATCCAAAATGTTGAGGCGGCCGGCGGTTTGGTCGGCATCATCGGTCTGGTTGCTCCCGGCGATCCGTTTTCAGGTGGTTTTGGAGAGGGAGACCCGCCGCAGATTCCTGGCTTTATGATCACGCAGTATGATGCGGAGTTAATCAAAATCGCCATTCTAACCGGGAATGAAGTGATCGCTCGCTTTGATCCGGCGCGCTCGATCTCTCTGGCGGGGACGATCGTCGGTTCTTCCGCTCGCGGCCCGGCTATGGGGTCCAATTTGCTCAAGCCGGAAATTGGCGCGCCTGGTGCATCCGTTTCGGCCGAAGTCGGCACCGGCACCGGTGAAACCCCGTTTGGCGGCACATCTGGTGCCAGCCCGATGGTTGCCGGATCAGCCGCGCTGCTTATGCAGGCGTATCCCGAGCGGTCATGGGCGGAAATTAAAGCCGTCCTGGTAAACACGGCCGAAAATGAAATTTACACCACCAACGCTGAGGTGTTCGGCGGTGAACTGCTGCCCGTGACCCGTATTGGTGGCGGTGAAGTTCGCGTCGATCAAGCCCTGAATTCAGATGTGGCCATGTGGGTGGATGAAACGTTGAGCTCGGCCATTTCGTTTGGCTTTAATGATGTGTCCAAGAGCAAACTCAAATTGACCCAGCGTATTCGCGTCCGTAATTACACCGGTGAGAGGTTAACTTATACCATCAATGCGGATCATCGCGACGCCACCAAGTGGGAGAGTTTGTTTGTCAAAATTGAGGCCCCTGATGAAATTACCATTAAGCCCTACAGCGATCGCACCTTTGTTGTGCGCGTAACGGTGATTGGCAACGCCCTGCCGCAGTGGACGATGAACGCTGGCGTTAACGGAGACGACCCAACCCGGCTGGACGATATGGAATTCAGCGGTTATATCACCTTGTCTGAAACATATCCTTCCGAAGGAGACGGTCAGATTCACCTGCCGTGGCATATTTTGCCGCGCAAAGCTGGGCATATCATCGTTAAAAATGAAACGGTGGAGATCAATCGTCAATATGAAGATGTGCCTGCCGGACGAACGGTTGTGGTCAATCGCGGCCGGTCTTTGACCAACGTGTCGGCCTTTACGCTGTTGGCCATCAGTGAGGATATTCCGGAAGGCGGCCCCGGTGAGCAAAGCCCAACACCCGATATTCGCTACTTTGGGTATCGGACCACGGCGGTGCCGGCCGGTTTCTGTGGAACCGAAGATTCGTTCACCATGGAATTCGCCATCAACACCTGGGAACGGCAAACCAATTTGGTGCCCACCTCCTTCCAAATCTCAATTGATACCGATCTCGACGGCACGGTTGATTACTTTGTCTACAACCTCGATCTCGATTTTGTGCTCTCGAACAGTTTCGGCGGCCGAAGTGTGGTGTGGGTTGAAGACGCAGCCACCGGTTCAGCCAACGCGTTTTTCTTTGCCGATCACATCACCAACAGCAGCAACACGATTATGACCATTTGTGGTGATCAGCTGGGCATGAACGCCGGCAATTTGCTCCAACCGATGTCTATCCAGGTTGAAGCGATTGACTTTTACTATAGTGGTCCGGGAGATATCCTCGACCCGATGGTAATTGCTCCGTTAGGAGAACAATATGTCGGCCTATTTGCCCATCGCGGGGACAACATCGCCATCGGCAACGAGTTTGAACTGTACCCCGGTTTGCGCGAGTACATTTACATGCTCGATTTTGGTCAAACGACCAATGACAGCGACCTTGGCCTGCTGATTATGACCAATACCGGCAGCCAGTACAATACCGAAGCCCGAATAATTTTGCCGACTTCTCCAGAATAACCAAAAAAAAGTAGGGCCGAGATTGTCTCGGCCCTACTTCTACTTCTTTACGCTGATAGGTTTTTTGACGGTTATGAATTGGGGGTGCCTTCTACCGGAACAAAACGCTTTTTGCTCTCGCACAGCTTAAAAAACCCTTTGTCGGTAATGCGATAATCGTAAACTTCGCCATCTACTTCGATTTCAACCACGTACCCATTGACCAGGGCCATGGTGTACACCTGGCCTGGTTCAGGGCAGCCCAGCGACCCATCCGGGAACACGACCTGCTCCGCTCGGCGAACGGTAAATTCATTGAGATCAGCCTCGGTTCTGGTAGTCATGTCGGTCATCAGATTGTCCAGAATTTCCTGAGGTACTTCCCCAACGATCAGGGGCGGTGGGGCCTCTTCTGGCGCGTCGTCCAGGGGACCTCCTTCGACCGGCACGGCCCGAGGTGTTGAGGCCAGCGTGGCCCGAATCTCTGCCCTGGTTTCATCATCAACAGTCATATCTTCTTCCTCCGATGCGGCTGAATCTTCCGCTTCAACTTCAACCTCAGTGGGTTCAGGGGTAGGGGTCTCTAAATCCTCTTGAGCGGCATCCTCTTCAACCGCATTTGAATTATTGTCGACGCCCGGTTCTAAAGGCTGGGTGGTGGCTGGGGTACAAGCTATCAACAAGGCCAGTAAGGCCGTTAAACCAAATAATTTAGCTAGGTTTTTTCTCATTTTTGTCTCTCCACTATCTAAAACTATTTTAAAGACAGGCAATCGGATTCATTGATGAACAATTGCACTCAGGCAGGCACACGATCCCGAGTGCTTGCCGGTAAAGTCCAAAACGACAGGGAGGAACAAAAGGTTCCGAGGCATGAGAAAAGAGAAGAGAGACAAGTCTAGTTGAAAAAGTTCATGCCTTCTCTTCTCTTTTCTCTGTTCTCTTGTCTTTTTAAGGGTGTACGATATGCCTGCGGTGAGCCCCATTGACCCAGGCACGGCCGGTTTCCGCTAAAAACCGATCCGCTTCCACCGGTCCCCAGCTCCCTTTAACATATTCGGTCAGCGGTTGGGTTTGGGAGTGGCGCCAGGCGGTCATGATTGGATCAATAATTTTCCAGGAGAGCTCCACTTCGTCATCGCGGGTAAAAAGGGACGCGTCCCCTTTAATGGCGTCCGACAGGAGCCGTTCGTAAGCTTCCGGTATCGGGGCGTCGTCAAACGCATCATCGTAATGAAAATGCATGTTCACCGGCTGTAAATCCGACAGCGTATCCGGCACCTTGGCCTCCATACGCAGGTGAATCCCTTCATCCGGCTGAATGGTCAACGTCAGGGTGTTACCGGGCACGCGTCTTTTCTGGGCAAACAGCATGACCGGTGCTGATTTAAACTGAATGGTGATTTCTGTTAATTTTGAGGCCAGCGCCTTACCTGAACGAAGATAGAAGGGGACTCCCTGCCAGCGCCAGTTGTCGACATAGAGCTGAACGGCCGCGTAAGTTGGCGTGGTTGAATCGGCCGGAACGCCGTCACTGGTAAGATATCCTTCATACTGGGCGCGCACGGTGTTAGCCGGAACCTCTTCTTCGCTTAAGCGCCGTACCGCGGCCAGCACTTTGACCTTTTCATTGCGCAGCGCTTCCGCCCGGCGGCTGGACGGGGGCTCCATTGCTACAATCGAGAAGAGCTGCATGAGATGATTTTGAAACATGTCGCGCATAACTCCGGCCTGATCGTAATAGCTGGCCCGGCGGCCCACATCCACCGTTTCCATCGCCGTAATTTGCACGTGATCGATAAAGTTGCGGTTCCACAGCGGCTCAAAAATCGAGTTGCCAAAGCGAAAAACCATCATGTTCTGCACCGTTTCTTTAGCCAGATAGTGATCGATGCGATAAATTTGATGCTCTAGCAAATGCTGGTGAATGGAGACATTTAAATCCTGGGCAGATTGTAAATCTCGGCCGAACGGCTTCTCGATAATCACCCGTCGCCAGCAGCCGGTCTCATCCTCATCTTCTTCCCTGACCAGATCAAATTCACCAAGCTGGTTGATGATCGGCTCATAAAAGCGGGGCGGCATCGCCAGATAAAACAGGCGGTTGCTTTGCCGTTCATTTTCTAACTCTGCTAATTTAGAGGTTAGAGCCGGGTAGGGATCGGGGCCGGTGAAATTGCCGCTCAGATAGTGCAGCATCCCTTCAAAATCAGCCCACACCTCTTCAGTAAAAACCTTGGCCGCAAATTCGGCAACCGCCTCGCGCATTTCCTGCCGAAAATCGGTGTTGGAATAATCGGTGCGGCCGAGGCCGATGACAAAAAACGGGTCGGGGAGTCGTTTTTTGAGCCACAAATTATAGAGGGCAGGCATCAATTTGCGGTGGGTCAAATCACCAGATGCCCCATAAATGACAATAATCGTTGGTGTCGCCATGCTCTTTTCCCATCCTGTGCGATAAATTTAATCATTCGAGATTGCCGGCGGCCGCCCGATCCAGAAACCAAATTATTTCCCCGTCAAGCGGCCGGATTCGTTCAATCGGCCGCTGCACGGGATCATCATCTGAACCCAGGACCTGGGCCAACATCGATGCTTTGCCAGCCCCGGTCGCCAAAACAATCGCCGTGCGGGCGGCATTGATCACCAGAGGGGTCAACGTGATTCGCTCAGCCGGCCGGCCATCATAATCCGCACTGACCCCCAAAGTCGGCCTGGTCACTTCCCCCGCGTTGATCGATCCGGGAAAAAGGGAGGCGGTATGTCCATCGGTGCCCATCCCTAAAATACAGGCGTCGAAGCGAGGCCACAGCTCGTGCGGGTCGGCAAATTTTTTCAGTTCGGCGGCGTAAGCCACCGCCCCGTTTTCCGGTGAGAGTTCTCCCGGCATGCGGTGGATATGGTCGGTTGGGATGGGCAGCCTATCGAGAAACGCCTCGGCCGCCAGTCGGTAATTGCTTTCAGGGTCGCTGGCCGGAACACACCGCTCATCCGCCCACCAGATGTGGATTTTTGCCCACGGAATGGCGTCACTTAACGGCGGCTGCGCCCATCGCTTGTAAACCGGCCGGGGGGTGCCGCCACCGGATAAGGCGAGATGGCCTTCACCTCGTTTGTGCACCGCTTCTTCCAGCAAGCCGACGACCATCTCGGCCGCGGCATCAGCCAATTCATCCCGGGTGTTAAATACGATAAGGGTCATTGATTGGTTCGATTGGTTCGATTGGTTTGATTAGTTGATTGGTCAAGGTCATTTTAAACTCAATCGTCCGATCAGCCTAATCGCATAATCGAACCAATCAATTTAATTTTTGCTTAGCGTATCGTACCGCAGCATCCCATTGGCATCAATGCCCACCTGGGTCACTTTGGACAACGAGAGGGCCAGGCGAATTTCCTGCGTTAAATCCAGGGTTGGCAGCTCATCCGCCCAAATGCGCTGAATGCGTTCGTAAGCCGCTTCCCGCGCGGCAAAATCATCCGGCGTGAGGCGTTCGAGGGAGGCAATGGCGGTATCCATCGTTAAACTTTCAAAATTGGAGCACAAGGTGTCGGTGTTAAAAATGAAAAAATTGATCCAGTGATACGGGTCGTTGTAATAGGGGGGCTGCCCGCTAGGCGGCCATCCTAAAATAAACGCCTCCGATTCGCAGGCGACAGAGCGCTGGCGAAACGCATCGTAATTGTCTCCGGTGACGGTGACTTGAAAGATCCCGGTTTCTTCAAGCTGTCTTTCGATTTCGGCCGCATACTCAGATTCCAGAGCGGAGTAGCGACCGTCATTGACATAATCTATGGTAATGCTCAGGCGATTTTCGGCCGAATAACCGGCCGCCTCAAGCAGCTCGATTGCGCGTTCCAAATCTCGTTCCGACTCAGTAGGGGTGTGGCCGGGAACCTGATCGGGGACCGGACTATAAAGCGGGAGCCGGCTGCCTTCAAAAATGGCGCTTAACGCCTCGCGGTCAAGGGCAAACCCGGCGGCTCGCCGCACTGCTGGATTGTTCCAGGGTGGTGCTTCCTGCTGAAAGACTAGATAACTTTTGAAGGCGGCCGGACCTTCCCACAGCGTATACTGTCCACTATCCTGCAACGCGCGCAAATCATCAAGCGGAAGTCCCAGCCAGGCCAAATCAATCGCCTCATTTTCGATTGCCCGCCGCATGCGTCCGGCATCATCGTAAAAACGCAGCTGTATATTGTCAATTGCCTGGGGCGTGCCCGGCCAGTTGGGGTTGGCGGTCAGGCGCATTTGCTGTCGCGGTTCCCAATCGGCAATTTCATAAGGACCGATACCTCCACAGCGGCTGTTGGGGGAAATTTCCAGCGAAAAACATTCATCACTGACAACAAAGTAAGGGGGAGAGGCGAGAATGCTCAAAAAATACGAGGTAGGCTCATCCAAAATCAAGCGCACCGTTAAATCATCTATGGCCTGCACGGCATCATCATCCGCAAAGCCATCGATGTTGGCGTCTTTTAGCACCGCATTGACCAGAAAATTGCCCGCTGAAACCGACCGCCGTAAAGAAAAAACAACGTCTTCGGCCGTTAAAGCGGAACCGTCGGGAAAGGTCAAACCATTGCGCAGCCGAAAGGTGTATTCCAGCCCATCAGGGGAGATGAGCGGCAGTTCGCTGGCCAGGAGCGGTACAAGCTGATTGTCAACATTGAATCCGACCAGACCGGACATGATGTTGTTTTTGATTTCCCAGGAAATCGTGTCCGGTGGAGCGGCTGGATCGAGGTTGAGCTCTGTGGCGACCATCCCTACCACAAATTCGCGATCCAACGTACCAATCAGGGATTCACCGGCGATCAATCTTTCCTGGCTGACCAGCCATTGATCGGTCAAGGTATCAACGGTGCCATTGGTTACCTGCGCTTCTATTCCATCGTTGAGCAGGTTAAGCAGAACCTGGTTTTCTGCTGCTACCCCGATACGGTATGCCTGCTCGTTGATCCAGATGCTTCGATCGGCGATTCCGGCAATTTTGAGCTGCTGATAATAGGACTCGCTGTAGCTGGCGGCATCGGGTGAATCCAGAACAACGCCATCGATTTCTTCATCAATTAGGGCTTGCAGTGCTTCCCAAACCTCAGCATAAAGATTGATCTGCTCCGAGGGCCAACCCATGATTTCACGAGCAGTTTGCTCCCCGAAGCTGCTGTTTTCTACCCCCACCACGGCGGTCGAGGGTAAATCTTGATAGCTGTTGATGTCTGTTTCATTGGCCCGCACCATCAAAACCTGGCCGATCTCAAGATAGGGCTGGGTGTATGCCAGCCCGGCCGGTGGTTCGCTGCCGGCCGGGTTACCGCTGGCCATCAAGGCATCAAATTCTCCGTTGGAGATCAGTTCAGGAACCGTTTGGAAATCGGTGACGATAAATTCGATGTCGAACCCCGCTGTGGCGGCGATGGCCGAAATGATTCCGGCATCAAACCCCTGGACCTCTCCATATTCATTTATATCGGTAAAGGTTCTGGTCCGGGATGGGGCATCGACGACCACCGTCAAATACTCAATTTGTGATGGGTCCTGGGGAAAGGTCACTCGGGTGGCTTCTGGCGTGGCCTCAGCTGTAGGTGCCGGGGCAATATCCGCCTCCGGCTGTGGTGTAGGATCTGGGGCCGCTTGACAGCCGGCGACTATTCCCAGGAGCGGGACGAGCAAAAAGAAAAATATACTTTTGTTTAATATATGGAATCGCTGATGCAAAATCCTTTCTCCATTCCTCAGCATGATATGCAATTTTGAAGTATAGCGAGGATGATCAACCGACCCAAATTTAGCTTAGAGCAAGATAACAACAGTTAACAATTACTAATTACTAATTGCTAATTACTAATTGCTAATCGGAAGGTGGC
The DNA here is from genome assembly GCA_030065875.1 of Ardenticatenaceae bacterium. Taxonomy (GTDB): domain Bacteria; phylum Chloroflexota; class Anaerolineae; order Promineifilales; family Promineifilaceae; genus WTJY01. The sequence continues at coordinate 44,542 of JASJCR010000018.1, forward strand.
GTTTCGGAGAGTCGGAGGGCATCGTGGCGAAGACGGTGCAGGAATTCGAGTGATTTTAAGCTGCGCTCCAGGAGAAAGGTTAAATATTCATACAGGACCGACTCGATTTCACTGTGCAGTTCACGTCGAAGCTGTAATTCTTGAACTGTGGTCCACGGCCGGGTTTGTAGATAGCGCATTACTTTCACGGCTCGGGCGGAAATCGGCCGGGCCCGCACCTCCCGACTGATATATTCCGGCTTGATCAAGCCCCCCAATTCGCTGCTAAAATATTGATCCTCTTCCAAAATCGATTCCTGGCTAACCACACAGTAAAAAAGCTGAGGTTGATACCCGGTTAAACTCAGGAGACGCAGCTCATAAAACCGGCCGGCTAAAAGCAGGTTGTCTGTGCTGCCAAGAACCGCCAAAAATTGAGAGAGCAGCTCATAAATTTGAATTTGCTGATCCTCATCGGCCGTAAACTGATCGAGCAGTTCAACCATGTAAGCCGCGTAGGTCGTCCGCACCAGGTCTGCCCGCAGGCCGTTGTAATATTCGACCGCCTCCGCCTGGGTGACGATATCAAAATTGCGGCCGGTGGCCAGCAAAAAATTGCTGCGGGTGAATAACTCTACGTGGCCGGTTTTGCGTGTTTGGGGCTTACGCGCTCCTTTGGCAATCGCCCGAATCTTTCCTTTTTCGCGGGTCAAAATCGTCAGCAGCCGATCCGCCTCGCCAAAATCTGAGCGTCGCAAAACAATCCCTTCCGTTCGATACGTATGTGCGCGAGCCATAATTTTTCTAAGGTAGCTGGGTGCTGTCAAAAGAATCGGGCAAAAGGTCCGCCATCGTGGTCTCTCGAACCTCGTCGGCGCTTTCATCGATAATCCATACCGGAAAATCGCGGCCAAATTCTCGTAAAACCTGGCGACACGCCCCGCACGGAGTAACCCCACTGACGGTGGCCACGGCCACGGCCGCGATACCGGTTTCACCCGCACCGATCATGGTTCCCACGGCGCTGCGTTCGGCGCAAATCGTCAGGCCGTATGAGGCGTTTTCGACGTTGACCCCTGTATAAATTTTTCCGGATTTGGATAATATCGCCGCGCCAACCAAAAAATTGGAGTAGGGCGCGTATGCTCGCTGGCGGATCGATCGGGCGGCTTCAATCAATTTTGCTTGGGTTGTGGGGTCAATTTGCATGGGAATCTCAATAATATTTACTTCTCATTGGTCAGGTGGGAAAACGGCCGGACCATCACATCATCCTCTAAAACTTGATCTTCGACAACCGCATGTTCAACACGGACCCGATGGCCGAGTCGGCTGTTGCGAATGGTGGCGTGAGGGCCGATCACGCAATCTTCGCCAATGACCGTGTTTCCCTGCAGGTAAGAGCCCGGCCAGATGATTGTATCCTGCCCGATGATAACCGACTGGTCGATAAACGTTTGATCGGGATCAACGAGGGTTACCCCGGCCGTCAGCCAGCGCTGGTTGGCCCGCCGCCGAAACGCCCGCTCAACTTCAACCAGTTCGCTGCGCGTTCCCGCTCCTACACACTCGTCCTGGTCATCGGTGACAATTGCTTCAACCGCTCGCCCCTGATCGACGGCCGCGGCCACCAGATCGGTTAGATAATATTCGACGCCGTTGCGAGCCTGGCGCAGGGGAAGGTGGGGCAGCTGCTCCCACAACCATGGACCATCAAAACAGTAAACGCCGACGTTTAATTCTGAAATATTGAGAAGTTCTTCGGTATTTGGGCGCTGGCGCGCTTCGGCTACTTCGACGATTTCCAAAACCCGGCCGTTTTCATCGCGCACGATCCGGCCAAACGGCGACGACGGCTCACCCATGATCGTAACCATGACGATGGCGGCACCGCTTTGAGCCTGCTGTTGGGCCAGGGCGGCCATGGTTTCCGCTTTAAGAAGGGGCATATCCCCATACGTCACCAACACCTGGGCCGAACGGCCGCGAAGAGCTTTGGCGGCCATCATGGCGGCGTGACCGGTGCCCAGCTGTTCTGCCTGAACGACAAAGACAGCCTCTGGCCCCACCAGCGCTTTTAACGCTTCACCGCCCATCTCCCCGATAACGAGCGTTGGGGGGTGTTGCGCCACGCTTCGGGAGGCCTCTACAACGTGCATGACCATCGGCCGGCCGCCAACCTCATGCAGAATTTTTTGTTTTTTTGACAACATTCGGGTGCCTTTACCGGCCGCAAGAATGACAACAGCTAGATCAGTTTTGATGGTGTTCATAAGTGGTTTAAGTATAGGAGAGCAATGGGAAATGGGAAATAGGAGATACGAAATACGAGGTACGAAATTCGAAATACGAGGTACGAAATTCGAAATACGAGATGCGAAATAGGGATTATTGCACGGTTAGGCTGGCGGCCATTCCATCAATTAAAGGAGTCATTTCTGCCAGCGAATCAGCGGCAGCCAGGCCAACTAAAACGACAAAGCGAGAGCCATTAACCGCCACATAATAATCGGCAATGACCGGCGCGCCCTGAATGGTGGTGTCGTAGCGACTGGCGGCACCGGCTTGCCCGTTGATCAGCAGCGGCCGAGGCAAAATGAGCGGATCAAAAGAATCATAAATGGGAAAGTTGGCGATAAATTGCTCCAGGATCAGGACCGGATCGGGATCAGAACCGACGGCAATCTCGGCCGGAAACAGCCAGACCGCCGCCCCTCCATCGGTAAACACATTGTCGTTGAGCAGGAGTTCGCTGCTGGCCAACAGCACGGCCTCCGGTTCTTCCGCATTGAGAAGCCACTCTGGCGGATAACCAACTGAGTAGCGGCCGTTGGCATCTACCAGCTGGACAAAATCGGGCGGCACCGCTGCTTCTAAACGGGTAACTTCATCTTCGTTGATCTCAGCGGTTTCATTTGCGGCGTCTTCACCCGATTCCGAGGGTGGATCAGCTGGGGGAGCGGTGGGGATGGGGACCGGTGTGAGCGTAGGCGGGGCCGAAGTTGGGGGTGGGGCGCTGATGATGACCGTATCGATAACCGCTTCCAAAATCGGTTGGTACCTCTCATGATCCGGGGTGACGGCCGATACCAGCATGATGGCACCCTGATGGCGGATTAAGCGAAAGAGGAGGGTGTATTCAATACCGCTGCTGTCAATACTGATCAGGGTCATGGCCGCTGCTTCCTGGCCATTAATGGTCACCGCTTCGGCCGGTTCGATAACGCGCATCCCTTCCCGCTCGCCCACAAACTCTTCTAACCCTTCAGCCAAATCCTCAAAAAAAACCGCAATGGGGGTAATGGCTAAAATGGCACCCGTTGTCGCCCCGTCCGTATTTTCGAGTAAATCCGGATCGGTCGCGATTTGCCATGGGTCCCCCTCTGCAATTACCCAGGATGGCGGGTGCTGCAGGGCAAATCCCAAGTTGGGATTTAAGTAGGCTACAAAGTCGGCCGATAGATCAGGGGTGGCTGTCGGCTGTGTGGTTGGTGTGGCGTCGGGTGGTGAATCTTGTGTTTCTACCTCTGATAAACGGTCCGCCCCACAGCCTAACAGAAAGGCAAACAGGAGTGGCCAAAGCGCCAGCAGAGGGCCAAATCTTTTCATGGGCGAACTGTAACACAATTGCCGGGGGAGGGCATTGACTTTAAGCGGTTATTTCATCTGCGCCTGTTCGATTTCCCCTTCGATATCGAGGGGAAGCAGGTGAAATTGCTGGCGGGGTGCTTTGAGGTTGTAGTTGCGTATTTTGCGGTTGAGGGCGGCCGCATCGGCTCGAAATGTTTCCACCGCTTTGCGCCAGCGCAGGGCCGCGAAGGGACCGCGCTGATTCCGGCGCGCGGCGCGCTGCAGCTTGCGCCGAGATGTATCGATCAGCTCTTCAAGCGTTTTCCGCTCGGCGATGAAGCTGAGGGTATAACCAGCCTGCTTGACGATGCTGTGGGCCAGGCGGGTTTCCTTATTATAGGGGTTATCTTCGAGTTTTAACGGTTTGCCCTCGCCGGAAAGATTACTAAAATCACCCCGTTTTTGGGCTTCCTCGATCATTTCGTCAATATAATTCATAAGTTTGATATTGTGATTTTTATCACAAGCGGAGGTAGAATACCATCGGCTTACCGCCGCTGTCAAGGGCGGACAAAAAAATTATGAATGGACAAAATATGATTTACGCTGATCAAAGTGAAACAATTGAAGAAATATTAACCAACGCTGAAAAAATCGCTGTCGTTGGTTACTCAAATAAAGCGTATCGCGCCGGTCATTATGTGCCCGCGTATCTGCAAGAGCAAGGCTATCAAATTATCCCCGTTAATCCGTTTGAGAAGGAGGGACTGGGAGAAGAGGCGTACGCTTCTCTGGAAGAGATTCCAGAGCCTATTGATTTGGTATTGATTTTCCGCCGCAGTGAAGAAGTAGAAGAGGTGGTTGAGAAAGCTGTTGAGGTTAATGCCAAGTGGGTATGGATGCAGTTGGGGATCATTCATGAGCAGGCGGCGGAAACGGCAGAAGAAGCCGGTTTGGGGGTGGTGATGGATAGGTGTATGTTGGTCGAGCACAAGAACAGGGTTTAATGGCTAATTGCTATTTGCCAATAGCTAATTCCTAACGCGCTGTTTTTAGCAATTAGCCATTAGCCCTAGCAATTAACCATTAATTTTATTCCAAGCCGACCTATAAGCCGCATTCTGTCCCTCTGTTGAGGGGATGATCATCTATCTGGGACGGCCGTTGCCGACCGCCTCTTGCAGCCTACCCGAATGCCAATCGGAACGAGCAGCCCCGAGCACCGTGGTGCGGCATTCTGCTTGGCCTTGCTCCCGATGGGGTTTGCCTGGCCAGGAACATTACTGCCCCTGCCGGTGGTCTCTTACACCACCGTTTCACCCTCGCCTTTTCAGGCAATTTACCTCTCTGTTGCACTTGCCGGCGGGTCACCCCGCCCGGCCGTTAGCCGGCACCGCGCTCTGTGGAGTGCGGACTTTCCTCAGCGGGTATTCCCGCCGCGATCACCCGGCCGGCTTGGAAAAGGGTTAATAGCTAATTGCTAGGGCTAGTGGCTAATTGCTAAAAACAGCGCGTTAGGAATTAGCTATTGGCAAATAGCAATTAGCTATTATTATATCATTATTTATCGGAAATAATTCCTGTTATGTCAAGCTGGTGAGCGATATAGACCAGCTTCCCCTCTTCAACCTGCTGATGGCGCTGGCTGAGCCAGGCCGCAAAGCGCGCCGGGTCCAATTCCGGATGACCGGTTAAGGTCAGCTCAAAAAAGTGCAGAATGTGGTGCAAAAAATACGATTCATCGGCCGGATAACCCCCTTTTTGGGGGTAGACGATCCAATCTGAACTGCCGGCGGCGGCGATTTCTCCTCCCGCTTCCTCGATGACGTGAAACAGCTGCCGGCCGGTTCGGCTGCCGCTGCGCGGCCCATCTTCTAATACCGCTCCCATCGATTGATGATACAAATGCTCGATCAGATCATCCAGTTGACGGTCAATTACCGGTTCAAAAATGGTGCCCCCATCAAAGTTGAGGGTGAAATAAAAGACACCCTCGGCCGGCAGCAGGGAAAAAAGCTGTGGAATGAGGGAAGGCAGGTGAAACAGGTCGAGAAACGCATGGCCAAGCAGTACGGCCCACAAGCGCTCGCCCGCATGGTGCTTGATCCAATCCTGCACGGTTCCCTGCACCGCGTGAACGGTGAAGTAGGGGAATTTTGCTGACCAGTTGATCGTACGCTTTTTTATAATCTCAATATGAGCCGGATCGCTGTCGAGCGCGGTGTAGTCGGCTATCGACAGACGATGGCTGGCCAGAATACGCTCGATCATCGTCCCGCTTCCAGCCCCCAATTCCAGCAGTTCCAGCGGTTGATAGCGCGAGGTTGGTGGACACAGCTCCCAAAATTTGTTCCAAACGTGAGGGTTCAGCGCTCGGTCATCAACGGTTTTTTTTGCTTCGAGATAGCGGGGTAGGAAGTAGCTTTCGGAGACCATGAGAGTTATTGGTTTATTGGTTATTGGTATATTGGTTTATTCGTGTATTAGTTTATTAACATTTTACGTTGCTGGTATATTGGCTAAAGGTAATTAAATTACTAGGCTGTTGAATCAGCCGCGAAAATTAATGGTCAATTATCAATTGCCAATAATCAATTACCAATATACCAATAACTAATACACCAATAAACTAATAAACCAACTTTCGTAAAAATCGCTCAATTTGGGCGCAGCTGTCTTCCCAGGTTGGATGGTTGGCAAAGCGCTCCATGGCGGCGGCGCTCATTTGGGAGAGCAGCGGCCGGTTTTTATGAAGCTCGGTGAGGTGTCGGGCCAGAGCCACAATATCCCCCGGCCGGATCAAAAAACCGGTGCGGCCGTTTTCAATAATTTCCCCGGCCGCTCCACCCGTCGTGCCAATGGCCGCCAAACCAAATCCCATCGCCTCCAGGTAAACGATGCCAAATCCTTCATATTGTGAGGGGACAACCAGCACGTCGTTCATCGTTAAGCGATGGGCCAGTGCTTCGTCATCTAAACGCCCCCAAAAATGAATGTGCTCTTCGAGATGTTTATCTTCCACAAATTTCATCATGTCAAGCGCATAAAAAGGGTCGACGTTTAAATCACCGACAACATCCACCTGCCACGCTTGAAAAGGTAGATGAGCGGCCGCCTGCAAAAGCGTATGGAGCCCTTTACGCGGGATGAGATTGCCCACAAACACGATATTCAGTTTTTTTAGATTTGAATGGCGCAGCGACTGCAGCGCGCAGCGAACCGGATCAAAGCGGTTTCCGGCCGGAAAGGCGACTAGATGAGGGGTGCGTTGACCAATCACCGATTCAACGGCGTCACGGGTGGTCTTACTGTTGTAGATAAACCCGTCAACCGTATTTAAATATCGCTTTTCTATCATCCGATAGGCCCACTTGACCCCGCCTGGATGAAATTCCGAGGATCGCAAATGATGGACGATCGCTACAATGGGATAAGATACGCGCTTTTTTAGCTGGGTGTTCAGCCAGAACAGTGATGGGTGATTTAATTCGTCTTGCAGAAGCAAATCAAAGGGTTTGGCGGCCAGCGCCTCTAAAAAATCACGCGAGAAATTGTCGCTTAGATGGCGGGGATAATTTCTCCAGGGAATGGAGATGATTTCAACTTCATGCCCGGCCGTGCGGAGAAAGTTGACCAGCTGCCGGTCATAAAGATAACCACCGGAGACGGTATCAAGCGAGCCATAAATTACCAGACCTAGGTGCATGATGTCTTAGTGGTCCATTTCCTAATTCCTAAATAACCAAATAGCCACAGATTTTCACAGATTAACGCCAATTTCTCTCTTGCTCAGTAGGAGCTCTGTGAAAATCCAGGTTAATCAGTGGCTAAATTTGTAGAGGCGCTTCGGCTTCGGCAAGCTCAGCCAGCGCTTTTTTGGCATTTTAAAACACTTTCTTTAATTAAATATTGTACTTTACCTGCCGCAGCAGAAACGCTTCCCGGCCGCCTTCCAATATATTTTCTACCGGTTCCCGAATGACCGGATCATCAATGGAGCCGGCATGCTCAACCCATCCACACTGTTCATTGGCCTTCATCAGTAATATCAACTCAGCATCGCCGGAAACCGGAATATTGGCGTTATGAGTGGCAATCACAAACTGCCGCCGCTCTTTTTCACGGCGCAGGGTTTGTACAATTTCGCTAAAAATAAAGGCGTTGTCGAGATCGTCTTCCGGCTGATCGATGATCAGGGGGGTATTGCGCTCGACCAAAATCAAAGAGAGGATCGCCGTACATTTTTGACCGGTTGACAACCCCGGCTCGCCAGGAGGAGGAGTGAGCGAACGATAGGCATCCCCTACTTTGAGGCGGATATCTGGCAGATCGGGAATGCGGAAAATTTCAAGCTCAAATAAACACTCTTCATCCAGAGCGGCTAACCGTTTGCGATAAGAAGGGGAAATTCCATAAACCGTTTCTAACAGCGATTCACCGTCTTGTTCCTGTTCCTGACGCACCGCCTGGGCGAGATGAGCGGCATCATGACCGGCCGCGGTAATCAACTCCACCGTTTTGCGGGTAATGCCGCTTTTTGTCCGCTTAAACAGATCGGCTAAATATTCAGCATATGCTTCGCGATTGCCCATAGGCGTCAGCTTAACCAGAACCGTACCGCGCAATGCTTCATTTAATTCAGAGGTTTTGGCGAGGCGCAGGCCAAATTCTTTTTCGCTGCGTAAGGTGTGCAGTGCGGCCAGTTTCTCCCGTCGTTCTTCGACCGTTTGCTCGAGCTGAGCGATTTTCTGATCCTGTATGCGGGCCATGGCGACCAGCCCGGCCTCTTTTTCCTTGATAGAGAAGTAGCGATCGAGATCAAGTCCATCGCCAAATTCGGCGACGAGCTGCCGATAGGCCGCTTCTCCCTCCGCATATTTGGCCCGCCACGTTTCCCGTGCCGCCGTGGTGGCGGTCCAGGACGCGGTTAAATCAGCCCGCAGCTGGTGCAGCACCTGGGTGATATGCTGGTCCATCTCGTTCAGGGCGGCCGTTAATTCCGGAAAATGTGGGTCATCAAGCGGCAGGCGGGTTTGGTTGCCAAACCATCGTTCAACCTGAGTGATGCGTTCGTCGGCTAACTCTTCCAGATGCTGCAGGGCCAGGCGCGCCTCCTCAAGCTCTCGCATTTGAGATAGCTGGGCGATCGCATCTAATTTTTCTAACCGCTCGATTTCCAGCCGCAAACCGGGCAGGGCGGCCAGCTCCTGTTCACCGGCCGCCAATTCATCTTTTAGGTGCAAAATCGCCTGAGCGTTGGCTTCCAGCCAGCGCACCAGATCCGCTTCTGCTCGACGAACATCTCGCAGCTGATCGCTGATGTAGGTGTCGAGGAGATTGAGCTGAAAGTTGACGTCGTTGGCAATTTCATAAACTTCTTTTTGCCCATACACTTCAAGCGGCAGGCCGTGGGGCAGCAGCGTGGTGGGATGGACATTGGTGACGGCGCCGGTGGCCACATCAATGACCTGGGGTGTTTCATTACGCACTCGACGAATTTCGTAGCGGGTGCCATCGGCCAACTCATAATAGGCGGTGACAGCCGCCCCTTTGGGAAGCGTGACATCAACCACGCTGCTATGCTGCTTGATGGTAGCCTGGGTGCGGGCCGGCACGTCAAACACAAAACGCACTGCTTCGAGTAAGCTTGATTTGCCGGTTCCCCGGCCGCCAATGATCGTGTTCAGGTTGGGATTAAAGTGAATTAGGAGCGGGTCTTTGGGTGCGTCCTCACTTTGCCCATCGATGCGGCCGCTCAAAAACCCGCGTTCGATCGCCAACCCCAGCAGTCGGGGGTATTTTTCCTGGACGTGTTCCCCGTTCAGGCGGATGCGGGAATCAAAATCGATAAACGCCTGGCGGAGGGCATTGACGCTAAAGTGACTCAGTTTGATCCGCGTGTACCGCTCACCGACCGAGAGCCGCCCCTTTTCGTTGGTTTGGCCCAACCCTCGGCCGTCGGAGCTGTTGAGGCAGGCGATTGATTTATTGCCGTAATGATCAGCCTGGCCGGTGACCAGGCGGTTGACAAAGCGAGAAAGCTCTCCGCGAGTGGCCGGAATTTCCAGCGCCAGTAGATGTTGATCCTCATACGCCAACACCCGCCCTTCTCCTTCCAGCTCGTGGAGCAGGCCGTTTTTGCGGGTGGCGTGAGCAGCGATCGGCAGACCGGGCAGCCCATCGTCGCCGGTCGCAATGCGGGCGGTTAATTCTCGACAGCTCATTTGGGTGAGTCGGGGAGTACGTGTTTGGGGGTCAAAGCGGGTGTGAGGCAGTAAACCAAGAGAGGAAATGAAGTGATCGATCTTTTCAGGATCGGTATCGGGATCAAAAAGGGCCAGGAAATGAACCTGTCGTTTGCCCTCGTTGGCTCCCAACTCGACACCGGGAATCACGACGAGGCCGGTTCCGGCGGCCGCTTCCTGGACATAGCGAATCCAGGAGACATCATTGTGATCGGTAATCCCGATGATGTCGAGCTCCTGTTCCTCGCGTGCATAGCGGACATAAGCTTCTGCCAGGGCCCTCCTCTCGTCCTCAGTGGTCAAATTAAAATCAAGGCAGTGAAAACCCGGATCGGCCGGGGTGTGGTTGTGCAAATCTGCCCGGTAAAAGCGGGCTCCATTGGAAAGGGTTAAAATTTGTTCCAGCAACATATGCACCCTATTTTGTGAGTGAGAACGACGGCCAAATTATAGCACATTTGTTCGAAATTTAGAAGGTGAAACATCTTCTGTGCCCGGACGTCGCCTGGTTGGTGAATCACCAACTTCCTTATTATACTAGGGCCGGTTGGCATGTCATGATTCTCTCACTTTTATCACCCGTAAATAGCCTGTCATCCTAAACGCAGCGAAGGATCTCCCAACTCGCATGGAGGCCATTCAAGCCAAACAGACAGCCCCCTCGCGGAAAGGCGGCGTCGTTTAGGCGAGAGTGACTAGATTCTCCACCTGGCTGCCCTTCGCTCTGAAAGTCAGGCCCCCGCGGCCCATTCATGGCCCGATTTCAGATTGGACCAATCTCCAAGATTGGTCCAATCTACGAGCTGCTGTTTAACCCGTGTTGGGGAGGGGGATATGCCGGGAGGATACGACGGACAAAACAAAACGGTTGATTTCCGCTGATTTCCGCGCATAATTCTCACTTATGGCTGAAAAACAAAAAATTATTGTTGCTTCACACAACCCAGTCAAGATTAACGCCGTTCAAAGCGGTTTTTCAGCGTTTTTTGGTGAAAAAGGGTGGCAGATTTCCCCACTTTCCGTGCCGTCCGGCGTCAGAGATCAACCATTCAGCAACGAAGAGACCCGTCAGGGGGCGCATAATCGGGTGAGTAACGCCCGTCGCCAAAGCCCCACGGCCGATTTTTGGGTGGGTATTGAAGGCGGGGTTGAAGATGATGGGCAAGCGATGCTGGCCATGGCCTGGGTCGTCATCACTGGGGCTAACGGCCGGGTTGGTCAGGCGCGCACCGGGACATTTGTGCTCCCTCAACAGGTGGCTGAGCTGGTGCGAGGGGGCAAAGAGCTGGGTGAAGCGGATGATATCGTGTTTGGCGGCCGTAATTCCAAACAGAAGCAAGGTGCAGTGGGGCTGTTAACCGCCGGCCTGATCGATCGCACCGGTCTGTATGCCCATGCGGTTATGCTGGCGCTCATTCCATTTAAAAATGGCCATTTTGATTTTTAAGTATGTCAAAGCTCAATTTTCTAAACAAGATTTCACGAATTTCACGAATTTTCCCACCTTAATGAGAAAATCCTTTTAATTCGTGCCATCCTGTTTTTAAAAATTTAACCGTGACGCACTGAAGTGGCTCATTCGACATTATCACCCAGGGCCTTATTCCCTATCCCCACACTCTACCCCCCATGCTATAATCCCCTCTTATGCTCAAATCCACCCTTCGAAAACCCCAGGTCTGGCTGGGGCTTGCCGTCAGCGTGATCGCCATTATCGCTTTGATATGGTCGATTGATTTGGCTCAGGTGCTCGAAGCGCTGCGCAATTCAGAATGGGGTTGGCTTCCGCTTGTGGCCGGGGGGATCACCACGTTTTTACTGGCTCGCGCGGTACGCTGGCGCATACTGCTCGATCGGGTTCTCGATTATCAACCGATCCTGCACGTGCAGAATGTCGGCTATCTGCTGGGTTTATTCCTGCCCCTGAGATTAGGGGATATTGCCCGTACGGTGTTAATCGGCCGATTTCCACCGGTCACCTTCTGGCAGGGGGCCAGCACAATGGTCGTCGAACGCCTGCTTGATTTGCTTATTTTTGTGGCCCTGTTCCCCTTTGCCGTGGCCAATCTCGACCAGCTGCCCGCATCACTACAAAATGCGGCCCTTTTCTCAGGGGTGGTAGCGCTGGTCGGGATAAGCATATTTTTAATTATGGCTCGCAACCGGCCGCTGGTTGAGCAACTGCTGGTGGACCGTCTCCCGGTTCGGCTGGGGAACTCCATTCGTCAGAGTCTCGATGGGCTGACCGTCTTTAACAGCCTGCCTGATTTCCTGCTGATTTTGTTGTGGAGCGTGTTGACCTGGCTGCCCACCGCTTTTGCCTACAATTGGGCGATGCGAGCGGTGGGGCTGCAGCCAAGCATTTGGGAAGTCGCTTTTGTACTTTGTTGTGCCGCCTTTGCGGTGGCCATTCCCTCTTCACCTGGACAGCTAGGTGTCTTTCATGCGGCCGTCTTTTTCGCCCTACACACGATATTGGGTTATCCGGAGGGGCCAGCAATCGGTTTTGCCCTGATTTTTCATGCGGTTCAATATGTCGTGTTTACCGCTTTGGGGTTGTGGGGGTTGAGTCAGACCGGTCAATCGTGGCGTGGGGTGATAACGCTGGCGGAAAAGAATTTGTCGAAATAATCGCATTTTTATCTCTAACGGCCGACCGGGACCAAAGACTTGACGCAAATCTTCTCTCTCGCTACGCTTGTGCGGCCAAATACCGTGTATAAACGATATGAAAATTCTTGAAGTTTTGACCTATTATCGGCCGCATGTCAGCGGCCTCACCATTTATGTCGAACGACTGAGTAAAGCCCTGGTTGAACAGGGTCACGAAGTGGTCGTTTTGACCTCCCAGTATGAAAACGATCTTCCCCGAGAGGAAACGATCAGCGGGGTGCAAATCAAGCGCGTGCCGGTGGCTTTTCGCATCAGCAAAGGGGTGATCATGCCCACGATCGGGCACCACGCCACCAAATGGGCCCGCTGGGCGGATGTGATTCATTTGCACCTTCCTCAATTTGACGCCCCAGGGTTTGCTCTGCGCGGCCGGCTGTTTGGCAAACCGGTGGTTCTCACTTACCACTGTGACCTGCAGCTGCCGGTCGGCAAATTTAATCGGCTGGTGGATGGGGTCGTCAAAATGATGAATCAATTGGCCGGTTCACTGGCCAATGCGGTGGTGACCTACACCCGCGATTACGGGACAAATACCCCGTTTTTGCATCAATACTTGGAACAAAAGCTCCATATTATCCCCCCACCGGTGGAGCTGGACGCCTGTTCCCCTGACTGTGAAGCCGCCTTTTACGCCCGGCACGAGCTGTCCGGCCGCAAAGTCATCGGCATTTCGGCCCGCCTGGCCACCGAAAAAGGGGTGGAAGTGCTGCTCAAAGCCTTACCTCAAATTTTGGAGGCTCATCCGGATGCGCTGGTGCTTCACGCCGGCCCATATCAAAATGTTTTGGGTGAAGAAGCGTACGCCGCCAAACTTGAGCCGATTTTTCAGAAGTACGCTGCTTCTTACAGGCGCCTGGGAACGCTTCACGGAGCGGAATTGACCGCCTTCTACAAAAATCTCGACTGCCTGGTTATTTGCAGCCTCAACAGCACCGAAAGCTTTGGGCTGGTGCAAATCGAAGCGATGCGCAACGGGGTGCCGGTTGTGGCCAGCAATTTGCCCGGCGTGCGCCAATCGGTGACGATGACCGGTATGGGGGAAGTGGTTCCCATTGGGGATCATGCAGCCTTGGCGGCGGCGGTAAATCGGGTTTTGGATAAGAAGGCGGCGTACATACGCGATGCACAGCTCATCAGCGACAGTTTTAGCCCCACCCAAACGGCCGCTGAATACATCACCCTTTTTAACGCGCTGCAAAACAACACGCCAGACACCTCAACCCCGGAGCCGCCGGCGTATCAGCGTCTCCGCGCGATGCAGGAGCGGTATAATTCGACCCATGAGTCAGGTTAAGTTAACCGACGATTTGCTGTGGCAGCATCTCAAAACATTGCCCGCCTTTCGGGCGCTGCTGCGGGCGGTGGAATCTCGCTTTTATCATGCGGTTGAACTGCCCGAACCGCTCCTCGATCTCGGGTGTGGTGACGGGGATTTTGCCAAACACACTTTTAATGAGTACGGCCGGCAGCTGGGTACCGGGCTTGACCCGTGGTGGAATCCGCTCAAAAAATCTCAAGTGGCCGGAATTTACGGCCGTGGTGTGGTTCAGGCGCTGGGTGATCATATGCCGTTTCCCGATAAGCATTTTGCCAGCGCCATGAGTAATTCAGTTTTAGAGCACATCCCGGACATTCAGCCGGTGCTCAACGAGACAAGCCGGGTCCTGCAAACCGGCGGCCGCTTCCTGATCACCATGCCCAATCATCAGTATACTGAATGTCTTGGTGGCGCTCAGCTTCTCGAAAAATGGGGGCTGGATCGATTGGCCGGTCGATATCGAAAGGGATTCAACTTTATCGCTCGTCATGCCCATACGGAAGGGATTGAATGGTGGGCCGCGCGCCTGGCTGAAGCCGGACTGGCTGTTGAACGATGGCAATATTATTTTTCACCCACCGCGCTGCACGTGCTGGAGATCGGTCACGCCCAGGGGCTGCCGTCATGGATTACCCATGCGTTAACCGGTCAATGGATTTTGGCCCCCACCCGTGAAAATTTGGCGCTGACGGAGCGGTGGGTGCGGCCGTATTATCACGAGCAGGCCGGCCCGGACGGCACGATGGTCATGATTTTGGCCCGCAAGGCGGCCGATCATCCGATTGCTGCGGAAATTCCCGCGCCCCAACCTTTTGAAGTTGATCCGCACGGCAATCTCATCTCCGACGTTCCCCTGCCCACGCTTCCCACACCAGTCCAGCAGCCGGTCATACCCGCCACGCAGCCGCCGTCATCTACACCCCAACATCCAGATGCACTCCCCAGCCCCTCTCGCTCGCTGCCCACACTCTCTCTGCCCTCCCTGCGCCAGGTGGGGATCGGCCTCATGGCTCTACTGCTTTCGTCTCTGGCGTACACCCTCGTTCGCACGCCCGGTCAGGAACGGCCGTGGTTGGCAGTCGGAACGTGGGTGTTGGGCATTGTCGCTGCCTTTGTGGCGATTGCGCCACAGGTGCTGCAGGTTGAATCCTGGCCGAGCCGCCTTACCTTGAAGCTTCCTGGGAATCGCCGCACCTGGCTGGTGGGCAGCAGCCTCTTTGTCGTTGCCCTGCTGATCCGGACGTTCGCCCTAACATCACATCCTTTTATCTTGAGCGGCACGGAAGCAGCGCTAGGAAACGATGCCTGGCGCTTAATAAGCGGCTTCTGGAAAAATCCATTTGGAACGATCACGCTGTCAAACCCCTCCTTACCCCTTTATCCCCTGGGTGTAAGCCTGATTGTTTTTGGCAAAACGGTGCTGGGGATACGGGCGTTATCTGCCGTGGCGGGGGCTACAACGGTTTTGGCGACTTATCTCATCGGCCGACGCCTTTACTCTGAAACAATCGGTTTGGGAGCGGCCGTGATTTTGCTGGGTATGCACACCCATATTCACTACAGCCGCTTGGGGTTAACCAACATTTGGGACCCCCTTTTTATGGTTGTTGGTGTGGGTCTGTTTGCCCTGGCCTGGGGACGCGGCCGTCGTCTAGAATGGATATTGGCCGGGTTTATTTGGGGGTTTAGCGCCTACCTGTTTACCGTCAGCCGCTTTTTGCCGCTGGTGATCGGGCTTTCGCTGGGATTTCTGCTTTTTTTTGATCGGTCGGGCTGGCGGAAAAACGGCCGTTATCTACTCAGCGCCGGATTTTTGGCCCTGGTGATCGCCCTGCCGCTCGTGCAGCATTACCGTACGGTTGAAGGGGTATTCTGGGAGCGCTACAACCAGTATGGCGTGCAGCCGGTCAATTGGATCGAGCAGCAGGCGCTGCAAACCAACCGCACCACCAATGCGGTGTGGGTGGATCATCTGACCCAATCGCTAACCGCGTTTAACGGGGCGGTTGACACCTCACTTTACTACAACCCGGAGAGAGGATTAACCGGATTCGCCATCGGTCTTTTATTTGCGGTCGGGATAATTTTAGCTGCCGGTTATGGCGGTCAGCTGCGGTATTTGCTTCTGATTGTGTGGGTGGGGGTCACCATTTACGTGGCCGGGATTTTGATGATTCAATCTCCGGCCAGCCATCGCTACTTAATTGCCACCCCGGCCGTGGCCTTGCTGGCAGCGCTGCCGTTGAGCATGTTAATCTCCCAGATTCGCAAAATCCTTCCGGCGGGAGAGCAGCGATATTTTCCTCTGGTGCACCTGGTGCTCGTTTTGGGGTTGGCCACCGCCGCTATCCTGCCGGATTTGACCTTTTATTTTGTCGAATATCGACAAAACGGCCGTTTTGCCGATCCGAATACCGAAGTGGGGCAGCTGATTGGGGAAACGTTAGCCCCTCTGCCGGTTGGTACCACCATTTATCTGTTCGGTGCCCCGCGCATGTTTACTGATTTTCCCAATATCACTTATCTGGCCGGCCAATTTATCCCGCGCCAGTCCATTATCGATGTTGGCTCACCGGCAGATTTGCCAGAAAATTTGCAGGCTGAAAGATCGGTTTGGATTGTTTTGCCGGAGAATGAGGGGGTTTTGGCGGAGTTAGAAAATCGGTACCCAGGTGGAACGCTCACGGCCGTTGACGGCCGTTATGCGACCCCGCTGTTCTATGTTTATGGATTTCCAGATTGACCGGTGCCTCTATCAGGCAATTATGAACGGTAGATTTGTAGGGCTGCAGCAAAAGGTCACCCCACATGGGGATTAGGCTGCGGCTGGCTGTTTCTCAATCGTTTTTTTTTGCGAGTCATTCTGCTCGGGTGAGCGATATGGCAAATGGAGTTCAAACGCCGCCTGATCTTCATAGAGGCGCTTAATTTTGCCCCCATGTTGCTCCACAATCACGGTTAACAGTGCAAACCCCAGCTTGATGTGATTGAGCTCTTTGCTCTCGGGGGTCACTTCAGTGTAGCCATCAGCCAATTCTCCCCGAATGATCAGATCTTTTCCTTCTCGCTTGTAGCTGATGACCACTACCCCATTTTGGGGAATAAATTTAATCAGATTGGCCAAGAGATTTTCGATGACGTGGCTGATTTGCACTCCGTCAAAGACCGCCCGCAGTTTCGGATCCGGGGCCTCGATTTCAACCTGCACCCCGGTTTGCTGCAGACGCGCCGAGACCTCATTGATGGCTCGCCGTACAAAATGATCGAGATCAACCGTCTTCAGCTCAATCTCACTGCTCATATCTACAGTAGCCAAATCTACCAGATCGTTGATCAGGCGAAGCATGCGCGAGGTATCAAATTCGATTTTGTTGAGATAATGGATCACTTTCTCATTGGCATCTTCGAGCATTTTATGAAGAAGGGTCACGGAAAGTTTAATGCTGGTGAGCGGATTTTTTAAATCATGGGTTGCGGTGTTGAGCACCTGGTCTTTTAAGTGGGTAATTTGCTCAAATTTTTCTCGTTCCTGCTCGCGCAAGCGGCGATTTTCTTGCTTCTGCCGGTACAATTCAAGATGGGTTTCCACTCGGGCGATTACCTCATGAAAGTGAAAGGGCTTCGTCACATAATCAACCCCACCCGATTCAAAACCACGCAGTTTGTCGCTGGGTTCGCTCAAAGCGCTGAGAAAAATGACGGGAATCTCTTTTAGCCGATCGTTGGCTTTTAAACGGCGGCAAACATCATAGCCATCCATACCGGGCATGTTGACATCGAGTAAAACAAGCTCAGCCATTGCCTCTTCAAAAAATTCGAGCGCTTCCGGCCCCGATTTTGCGGTCCTAATTTCATATCCTCGTCTTTGAAGCATCCGTGAAAGCAGGCGTAGATTATCCGGCACATCATCTACAATTAGGATATCAATATTTGTTGGAATATCGCTCATGGTTGTTGCCCATTTAATCTATCATCATGAAATTATCATGATTGATTGGCTATTTTTATTGTCATGAAAAGCCCCCGCTTGATTGTAACCTGACCGTATTGTAAACAATTTCAGGCAATCCCCAAATGAACTATCCCAAAATAGGACAAATATACCAACAAAAAGCGATACCTATTGTAAGGTATCGCTTTGATGAAAGGTTAAAATCGGCGGCCGCATGGCGCGACACAAATTGATATTTTTACCGATTTTGCCCAGGTCTTGGGCGCGGGCCTACTTCTCGAATCTTTTCAGCTTCTTCTTCGGTGATGATTCCTCGCTCAACGGCATCTTCGATGAGGGCTTCGCGCATCTCTTTGAGCTCGGCTTTGACTTCGCTTCTAAATTCTTCGACGGTATACCCTTGCGCTTCGGCCAGTTCCGAAATTGTGGTGCCGGCGTCACGGGCGGCATCAAACTCTTCTTCGGTCAGACCGAGGATGTCGACTACGACCGCTTTGGCTTCGCTCCGCCATCCCTTCTGGATGATACGCCGCTGTGCTTTTCGCTCCAGATGCTGTTGAATACGGTCCGCCTCAGACTCAGATATCAATCCTTGAGCCAGCGCTTCATCAAGAGCGTCGGCAATGGCCTCGCTGTTGGCGGCCAAAACATCTTCCAGGGCAACATCGGCTTCCCTCAACATTTCCCCCAATTTTTGACCATCGGCCAGGGCTGCTTCCAATTCTTCCACCGACATGCCGAGAAGATTGGCGGCCGCTTCAAGCCGTTCGGCGCGCAAAATTTCGCGCAGCGCCTCTCGTTCTTCCGGGGTAGGTTGATCAACCGGTTGATCCTGGGCCACAATGATAGCGGTAGGCTCCGCTACCGCATCCGGGATGAGCAGCCCGCCGAGGCTAGTTAAAGACACAATGCCAATCATGGCATAAGTAGAAATTGTCGAAATTGAAAACATCTTAAAACTCCTTGCAGCTGCGTGCAGCCGCATTGCTGTAATTTTTAATGGAATAAATCCATCATAAGAGACAGATGCTTTCGAATTGCAATGGGGGTGTAAAATTTTTGTAAAACGATTATTGCTGTAAAAGAGGGCGAACGGTGCGGTTGATAATCTGGTCGTTATCCGGCCGGGGGATGCCGTCAAAAACAGACCATGTTTCTGTGTGGGTGATCGACTCACCGGCCGCGATCTCCCGCAGGGGGCCAAGTGTTTCAACCTCAAGCATCTCGTGGTTTGTGAATAACTCGATGTGGGAATTCAAATCCGGATAGGAGGCGTGAGGTTCAAATTCTATCTGCTTGATAAACAAATGATCGTCGAGCCAGTAAGCGGCCCATTCAACCTGCCCGTGAAGCCCTACTTTTTGCGGTGTTGAGCGGGAGGAATCCTGCTTGAGAAGGATATATTCGCTGCCAAATTGCCAGCGGGGGTCGCTAAAATCGGTATAAGACCAGAGGGCTAACGAAGTCGTGGGGAGTAAATTTTCTTCGTGACTGCCGCGCGGAGGCAGCGGCAAAATGCCGATTCCGCCCGGAGCCATCACCGATAGCGCCCAGGGAGCTACTTGAACTCCCCAGGGCAGGCGATTGATTAACCGATGAGATACTTGGACAACCGGCCGGTCCACAGCCAGCGCCAAAGTTATTTCTTTTTGCATGCCGGTGTAAGCATCAACCGGGCCGAGAATCACAGCGCCCTCCGCCCGCGGCTGCCACGTCACCGGCTGATTATCCGGCTGGTAGGTCCGGACCGGATGTTCGGGAGCCAGCCAAAACCGGTGGCCCCCATAAATGGCAAATTCCTCGCCGCCGGTTTGACCCACTTCGGGAAATTTACAAAATAAATTCTTTTGGCCGGTTAATCCGCAGTGAATAATCCGGGGGCCAACTTCCAGGGTGACAATGAGTTCAAGGTGACCATTGGTTAGCTTTAAACATTCTGCCCACCCAAGATACGGGGTTGTCTCTACGGTAATCATCCCTCAATTGTGAGCCATTACACCCAGCCGCGCAAACGGACAGCCTGAGCGACCCGGTTGACGGCCACCAGGTAGGCCGCGACGCGATGATCAACCCCTGCTTCTTCGGCCATTTGATGAACGGCCAGAAAGGCGCGGGTCATTTTTTGGTCGAGCTGGCGGTTAACTTCACTTTCATTCCAGTAAAAATTGGATGAGTTTTGCACCATTTCAAAGTAGGAAACGATAACGCCTCCTGCATTGCACAGGAAGTCAGGAATAATAAAGGTGCCGTTTTCGACCAAAATGTCATTGGCTTCAGGGGTGGTTGGTCCATTGGCCAATTCGGCTACAATTTTCGCCTTAATTTTATGGGCGTTGCGACGGGTGATTTGGTTTTCAATGGCGGCCGGGGTCAGGACATCGACATCCAGCTCGAGCAGTTCGCTGTTGGAGATATCTTCGGCTTCGGGAAAGCCCTCCAGGCGGCCGTGGCGACGCACGTATGCGGACACCTGCTCGTAATCGAGCCCTTTTTCGTTATAGAGCGCGCCAAATTCATCGCTGATGGCCACCACTTCTAAGCCCAGGATCTCACTGCCCAGCTTGTGAGCGGCCGACCCCACATTGCCATACCCTTGAATGGCACAGGTTGAGCCATGGGTATGCAGCCCCAGGGCGTGCGTGGCTTCACGAATGGCCACAATGCTCCCCAGCGCGGTAGCCGGTCCCCGGCCGGCCGAGCCACCCAGTTCAGGCGGTTTTCCGGTGATTACCCCGGGTTCATGGCGGCCGTGAATGCGCTCGTATTCATCTAGCATCCAGGCCATTATTTTCGGATTGGTGTTGACGTCGGGGGCCGGCACATCGCGATGGATGCTGACAAAGTGGGCGATACCGCGCATATAGCCACGGCTCACCCGTTCCAGCTCCCCCTGCGACATTTGACGAGGGTTGCAAATCACCCCCCCCTTCCCCCCACCAAGAGGGATATCAGCCACGGCGGTTTTCCAGGTCATCCAGGCCGCTAAGGCCCGCACGGTATCGATCGTTTCATCTGGATGAAAGCGCAATCCCCCTTTGGCGGGTCCGCGTGCATCGTTGTATTGGACGCGAAAGGCCGGGAACGTCTTGGTGCGGCCGTTATCCATGCGAACCGGAATAGTAAAATGAAGTTCGCGCATTGGCTGGCGCAAAAAGGCGTGCATATCCGGATCAAGTCCGAGTACTTCGGCCGCTTCATCGAGTTGAGCCTGAGAAATTGCAAAGGGATTTAAATTTTCCTGAACTTCATGCACGGAAAGATCGATATGGGTCATTTGACAAATCCTCCAAAAAAAAGGTAGCGGTGCGTTTCCGGCTAAATGGAAACGGTTGGCGGTGAATCAAAGTTCGCGTATGATTTACTAAATTTAAGCAAAAAAAAAGACCACAGTTCGCATGCGTTTCTGCTGGTGGGCATTTACGCCGGATCTGTGGCCATGTTATTGAGCTTGCACAACCTAAGCAAACACAATGCTACCCAGCTAACCAATCACGCATAGGAAGTAGTGAAGTATGATCAGTCAGCTGGGTAGCTTGTACAGGTTTAGGAAGAGAGATACGTAGGTATTGTACAAGATGCACAAATAATGTCAAGAGCTATTTGGCACTATTTATAGAATTGCTCGAAATTAAAGGGATTCATCGTTGTCGAAATTACTAATTGGGCTTTTTATCAGTGCGGTTATCGGCGGGGTAGGGTATCAGCGCGCGTCCCTTAGCCGTTCCGGCGTGCTGGGTGCGATCGTGCTGGGTACGGCTATTATGGGGATAGGCGGGTGGAGTTGGGGGGTACTGCTGGTGTGGTTTTTTGTCAGTTCGACCTTGCTTTCCAAATATAAAGCGGAACAGAAGCGGGTCACGGCAGAAAAGTTTGATAAAGGGCACGAACGTGATTTTGGGCAAGCGATGGCCAACGGCGGTTTGGGGGCCATTTTGTCCCTGGGGCTGCTGTGGAACGGAGAAGCGGTTTGGTTTGCGGCTTATATTGGAGCGATTGGTGCGGTCACGGCCGATACGTGGGCAACCGAATTGGGCACATTGTCTAAACAGCTCCCGCGTCTGATTACCTCCGGCAAAGTGGTGCCCCCCGGCACATCAGGGGGGATCACACTTCTCGGTACCGGCGTGGCTGCCTGTGGTGGATTGCTGACCGGCTTGCTGGGCGGGCTGCTTGATCCAGCGCTGCTTCCCTGGCAAGGATTGCTAGTTGGCCTTATTGGGGGAGCTGGTGGGGCCCTGTTTGACAGCCTGCTGGGGGCCACCGTTCAGGCCATTTATTTATCACCGATCACCGGTCAAGAAACCGAAAAGTTAATCGACAAAGGAGAGCCAACGCAATTTTTAAGGGGGTGGCGCTGGCTCAATAACGATTGGGTCAATTTTTTGGCCAGCGGCTTTGGAGCGATCCTGGCCGTCCTGGTGTTTTTGCTGTTCTAGGGGCGCTGTGAAAATGATTCCATACACCATTACCTATACGGATGCTGCGGCCGGTCTTTGACCGTGCCGCTTTGTGGCTCGGTGCGGACACCGGCCACAGCAGTGATCTAGCGTATCAGTTTTTACTCCTCAATGTCCTCCACCGCCTTTTCAACTGACAGCGTATACAATCCTCCGTCTTCTGAGAACTCTTGAACGACAATCGCCCACAGGCCGTCGGCCGTGAGTTCAAAATCAGCGATAACCTCATCCTGGCCGGCCAGATTGTTATCCATTTGCAAAATCGGCTGATCGTCCGGGTCGCGCAGGGAGATGAGAAAATCGCTTTCCGGATTAATCGGAGAAAGCCGAACGGTAACGATATCCCCCTCTTCCCCGCCAAACTGCCAGATTGTGCCGCGGTCATTTGGTAAGGCGCTTTGACGAACGTCTCCATAATTGATAGTCCCGGAAGAGATGAGGTAATTTTCACCGCTAACGGTGAGCTGGATTTCATATTCCCCGGACATGCCAAAAAATTCTTGAACCAGGACGATATACTGCCCGTCGCGCGGCAGCGTAAAGTTGATGGTTTCCGCTTCACCGGCCAGCCCGCTGTCCTGAACCGCCTGGCGACGACGTTCGGGATCGAGAAGCCAAACGTCCAGATCAACCGTTTCGGACATGGGGGTGACGTTGAGGTTGATTTGATCTCCGGCGCGGCCGGTCAGATACCAGACGTGAATTTCACTTTCGCGCAGCACTTCCCGCCGGGCATCCCCATAGATTAAATCTCCCGCCTCATAAAAATTGGCTACATCTTCATTTCCTTCATCGAGGGTGAGCGTATATTGCCCCCCGTTTTCACTGAAGCTGCGAACGACGATGCGGTATTCGCCGGTGACCGGCAGGGGTAAATTGCCCAAAATTTCAGCA
Organism: Ardenticatenaceae bacterium; assembly: GCA_030065875.1. Classification (GTDB taxonomy): domain Bacteria; phylum Chloroflexota; class Anaerolineae; order Promineifilales; family Promineifilaceae; genus WTJY01. Next base: position 67,630 of record JASJCR010000018.1, read on the forward strand.
TCCCCGCTGTATCCTTCATCAAAAGTGGCCAATTCATCCCCATCCGGCCCCAACAGGGTAAACAGGGGATCAAATTCGCCCAGAGGCTGCAAAATAATGCTGATATTTTGATTGGCTTGCCCGTTAAACGTCCATACATCTTCTGCCTTGGGCAGCAGCTGACCGCGCAGCTCCTGATTAAAGTTGATTGTGCCACCCCCGCTGTAAGTTGGCTCGTCGTTGAGGGCTACCGTCAAAGTGTAGCGATCCGGTTCGTTAAAAAATTCACGCACCTGAATGGTATATACGCCGGTTTCACCGAGAAGATAATCAGCCAAAATTTCAGTATCGCCACCAAATCCGCTGTCGAGTTCAACCAGCAGACGGCCGGAAGGAGAGATGAGGGTCAAGATCAAATCGCGGGTTTGTTCGCCGGGCACCAGCGTGATGGTGGCGAAGCGGTTGGCAACCCCTTCAAAAGCCCAAAAGTCGATGGAATTCTTTTGCAAATTTCCGATCGAAGCATCAATCCCGCCGGTTAGTTCGGTGGTGTCGAGAAAGCGAATGCCTTCGGCAATTTCATCGGGCTGACGTTCGATGCGCACCGTCTCGCTCATAATTTCCAGGATCGGCAGATAATCTTCCTGATTTTCGATCGATGATCCGGTGATGAGAAAAATCGGGTTTGGGGTGTTGTCGGTGCTGTCGAAAAACAAAGTAATGCGGGTGAGGATCTTTTGTTCAGGGCTGAGAATAACCCCGCTTGGGTCATCCGAAAGCAGGGTTGAAACCCCTAAAATTCTCTCGCCGCTGACGGTATGGAACCCATCAAGCGGCGAGAGTTCATTTTGATTTAATATAAAAGCCAGAGCGCTTTCAGCCGAAGAAGTGGGGGGGAATTTGAGAGCGGACGGCCGATTTTCGCTGCCCCAAAAAAGGATGGCGAACGCGCCATCGATGATCGGCCGGCCGGTGAGTAAATTAGATCCGGTTTCCAATGAATCGGCCAGCAGCAAAATCTCTTCTTGACCCAGGGCGGTCGCCAGGGCCGCGGTAGGCAGCTGCGAATCACCGTTTACCCAATTTGAGGGAGCTGAAATTGAGAGACCGACCATGGGGTTGACTACAATTTGCCAATTTTCTGGGGTTGGACGACGAGCAGCGGTCGTCGCTAAAGGGGTGGGGGTCGCGGGTTTTACCAGGGTGGGAGGAAGGACAAAGGTTGGGGTTGGTAGGGCTGGGTCCTCAGCAGCTTCACCGGCCAAAGCCGTGGGAGACGGTGGTGGGAGCGTCCCTTCTTCTGTGACGCCCGGCTGGCAGGCAACAATAACAATCAAGAGCGAACTAAAAAAAGCGGTTCGCACAACAAGAGGCCACGTCATGGGCAGTTCCTCCTTTCGGGGGGGGTGAACTTGTAAAGGAAAAGCACGACAGGGTGTTGGATGAAAGTGTGTTGATGGTCATGGTACCCGTTGTTGCCTGCCATGCTAACCTTACTTATCACCGGCCGCCGGCCGGTGTGTTGTTCTGTTTTATTCCGTGTCCTCTGGAACCCGCCAATCGTCTCCTAAAATTACCAAAATATCGTAATCGCCGTCAGGTTGCTGCCCCTGGCTGGCATTTAGGGGGGGAATCCCTAGCAGTTCAACAAGATATTGGACTGAGTAGGGATGATTGCCAAAGTCGATGAGCTGAGAAGTCTGATAAGCGGCCGAATCAGCGTTGCCAATTTCCACGACGTTGACATCCTGTTCGAGCAAATATGCTTCGGTGGCGCTCGCCAGCCCAAAGATTGTGGTGCCGTTTAAGAGGGCGACCCGCGCATTTTCAGTTTGAACCTGCTCGCTAATTGATTCAAGCGAGATGGCCGGCGCGGCCGGGCTGGTAAAAAGCTCATCGCGAATGGCCCGGATATTTTCGCGGATAGGGACGAGGACATTTTGTCCATTCGGGGTTTGTGAAACGTATACATCGTTATAACCGATGACAGCCTGCTGTATGTTTTCGGCCGGTATATCCCTCACCAGGAGGGCCAGCTGCAAAGCTTCATCAAAGGTTAGCGTTGTGCGAATATTGTTTTCAAATGTTTCCCACAGCTGAGGAGCTTGAAGGAGCAGGTCGGGAATTTGAGCAATTGCCTGATCGCGAGCTGCCAAAATGACCTGCTGCTGTCTTCGAGCCCGATCAACATCGCCCCCTTCAGTTGCTCGCGTTCGAGCGTATTTGAGCGCTGTGGCGCCATCTAAAATTTTGGGGCCGGTATCGATGATAAAAGGATCAAATCCGTAACATTCATCCGGATAATTTAAATCTTCAATTTTTTCCGGAACCTCGAGGGGAATTCCGCCAATAAGATCGACAAATTCGATAAATGCCGCAAAGTTTACCGTTGCATAATGTTGGATATCAATACCCAGAGTTGATTCTACCGTATCGACGGCCAGGGCCGGGCCGCCGCCGGGGAGTTCAAACCCTTCACCCAGGTAATGGGCCTGATTGATGCGGTCGACCCCGAAGTCAGGGATCTCAACCCACAGGTCACGCGGTAATGATAGAAGACCAGCGGTTTTTCCGACCGGATCGATGGTTAAAACGATCATGCTGTCGGTTCGTACCGGCCCTTCTTCTTCGCAGCGGCGATCGATGCCTAGCAGCAGAATCGTGATTCGCTCACTCCCTTCCCAAACCGGGAGTTCCTCCAGGGTAACCGGAGCATCTTGCGAGGGAGAAGCGGGGGTAAGGGCAACCGGGGCTGAATCAACCGCCTGCGGGTTTAGCTGGTCGCCTGATCCCGCTTCAAACTCCGGTTGAGCCACAATGGGGGCTTCTGCGGCCATTTGCCGTACAAAACCAAATAGCTGCCATCCGGTAAAAGCGAGGAGGGCAACAACCAAACCCACACCTAAAACCGTTAAAGATATAGCGGCCCACAACGGTAAACGAGCCCATGGGCGGCCGCGTTGTCGACTCCTTGATTTATCCATAGCGTCTGTAAGTCAAAACAAACGGCCAAATTTTGACCGTTTGCTGGTGTCGTTCACGCCTGTTGATCAAAAGGACACCTTTTGACAAAGATTGTGCATTATAGCATGTGGTTATCGGGGTGCAACGAGTGGGGTAGGACACTGCCGCTAAACCGGGTTTAAATAACTTAGCAAAAGAAGAAATCCGGCGATCAAAAAAATGATCACGCAGCCGGTGCGCATCAAGGTCCGGGTCAGGCGAAAAACGGCCCTTAAAGCGCCCAGGATAATTAACAAAACCACCACAATTGCCGTGATATTAATTAAATCGGTTTGGGTAATCCCAAATTCTGTAAGAAAATCCATATTGCTCTCCAGGAGATTTATTCGATTCGTTCGATTATACGATTGGACTTGACTTCGACAACGGGAAAAATTTAAACTTTTTAAAGTAAGCCGAACCAATCGAACCAATCGAACCAATCGAACCAATCGAACCAATCGAACCAATCGAACCAATCGAACCTACCCCCCATCAGCCAGATTTGATACAATTGTTCTATGCCCATTCGCCTTTTATCAGAACAGCTGGCGTCGCAAATAGCGGCGGGAGAAGTGGTTGAACGGCCGGCCTCGGTGGTAAAAGAGCTGGTTGAAAATGCCCTTGATGCGGGGGCGACAACCATCAACATCGATATTTCTGCAGGCGGCCGCAAAAAAATTCAAATCGCTGACAACGGTTCCGGTATTTTTGCCGAGGAAGTTGAAACCGCATTTTTGCGTCACGCCACCTCAAAAATCGAAACGGCCGCAGAATTAGAGGCGATTCACACCCTGGGATTTCGCGGCGAGGCGTTGGCCGCCATCTCGGCCGTCAGCCAGGTGACCCTGGTTACCCGGGCCCGCGATGCCCAAGCCGGCATACGGCTCATGCTCGATGGGGGGAATGTCAAAAGCCGAGAGACGGTTGGGGCGCCGCAGGGGACGGTCATTTCTATTGAACAGCTGTTTTATAACGTTCCGGCGCGCTTAAAATTTCTCAAAACGGTTGGCACTGAAAAGCGCCTCATTGATGAATTTGTAACCAAGTATGCCCTGGCGTACCCGCACGTGCGCTTTCGCCTGACCCACGACGGCCGTATCTCCTTTCAAACCACCGGCAGTGGTGAAGTGCGCGACGTGCTGGTGGCGGTCTACGGCGCAGATATCGCCCGCGAAATGTTGGAAATCGGGGAGTATGAGCGGGGGGATGTGCAGGTCGCCGGTTTTGTAGCCCCACCCAGCCTCCATCGAGCCAATCGAAATCAAATCGTTCTTTTTGTAAACGGCCGCTGGGTTAAAGACAAAAATATTACCTACGCCATTATTCAAGCGTACCACACGCTGCTGCCGGTCGGCCGCTACCCGATCGCGATCGTTTTTGTGCGCATGCCCCTGGAACAGGTTGACGTCAACGTGCACCCCACCAAGACGGAAGTGCGTTTTCGCCACTCGGGCCACATTTTTTCAGCGGTACAGCGAGCGGTACGAGAAACGATTGTGGCTGACTCGCCGATTCGTCATTTTCGGGCCGGTCAATTTGAGTCGCTGACCCGGCCGCAGGGGTGGCAGGGTCACCAGGAGCAGGCGTTTGGCCGTTCTTCCGATTTAAGCTGGGACCAGTTGAGCGATCCTTCAAGCTGGAGCGGGCAGGGGCAACTTGATTTGAGCAGCCCCATTATCGATCTTGAACCCGGTTTGGGGGCGCAGGCAGAGGATTTCTCACCAGAATATATCGAAACCGAGGGGGATCGGCTGCCGATGATGCGAGTGATCGGTCAAGTTGGGTCCAGCTACATTATTGGTGAAGGCCCGGACGGCATGTATTTAATTGATCAGCATGCGGCCCATGAACGCATTCAGTTTGAAAAGTTTATGGATGCGTTTGAGCGGCAGGAAATTCCCTCACAGCGTTTGGTTGCCGGCACGGCCGTCCACTTGCCACCCGATCAGGCCACTCGTTTGACCGATCAGATGGCGGTTTTAGAAAAGTTGGGGTTTGAAATTGAGCCGTTTGGCCCCAACGCCTTTATGATTCGGGCGGTCCCGGCCGTTGTCGCCCGTCAAGATCCCACGCGCGTGATCAACGATATCATTGCCGATCTAGAAGTAGGTAACGCCCCGCTGCAGGAAAAAATCGAGGAAAAAATTATTCGCCGCGTCTGCAAAACCGCATCGGTCAAAGCAGGCCAAACCCTCTCCAAACAGGAAATGGACGCCCTGGTGCAGCAGCTTGAGCGCTGCCGCAATCCTCACACCTGCCCTCACGGCCGGCCCACCCTGATTTATCTATCGGTGGCTCAGCTTGAGCGGGAGTTCGGCCGGGCGTGAGCCACCCACCCATCACCCATCACCCAACACCTAAATCCAAACGATTCGAACTTTGGGCAGCGCTTCCCTATATGCTGCCTGTCCTGGTGGCGGTTGTTGCTTACTGGCCGATTCTCTCTCTGCCCAACATATACGATACCCTACTGCACACCCAGCTGGCTGATGATCTGACCCTGGGGACGTTGTGGCTCCCCAATGAAGATTTTGGATTTTACCGGCCGCTGGTTTTTTTGCCCCTGGTTCTGCTGCAAAATCTCGTTGGCTACCCGGCCGGGTTTCTGCAGCTGCTCAATTTGGGGCAGCACGCCCTCAACGTCTGGCTGCTGACTATTTTGGTTCGACGGTTAGGCGGCCGCCGGGAACCCGCCCTGATCGCCGGCCTGCTGTTCGCCCTCTTTCCCTTTGGTTATCAGGCGCTGGCCATCTACGGCAACAACGCCTATCTAACCGTCACCGGGGCGATTTTGCTGGGTTTACTTCTGACCTTAACCGATCTTCCGCGCAGGCGACTGATCTGGGCGGCCGCCGCCGTGCAGCTGGCCGGCTTTCTGGTGCATGAAACGGCGGGTTTAATGTTAGGGTTGGTGGTTATTTGGATTGGCCTGAGACTGCAGACCACAGACCACAGACCACAAAGAGGTTTTCTGAAGTCTGTGGTCTCTACTCTGAAGTCTTTTTGGCCTGTGGCAATGGTCTGGGTTGGCTACCTTCTCTTTTATATGGCGCTGCCGCGGGGTGGTGGACCACTCCTTGATTACGGGGGAAATGCGTTGTGGCCTAAGTTGCTGCTCTTCCTGCAAACTCTGGGCTATCCGTTTGCCTGGTTTGCCCACATATTTCCCAACCTGTCGGCCCAGTTTGTTATTTTGTTCAGCGTGATCCTGACCGTTGGTCTGGCCTTATGGGCCTGGTGGCGGCTGCCGGAGATGCGGTCGCTGCTGCTGTGGGGGTTTGGCTGGTGGGTGGCGGCTTCCCTGTTGGTAGGGATCACCCTGCCTACCTATTATATCGCGGACGGGGCGCGCTTGCTTTATCCGGGAGCGGCCGGTCTGGCGATTTTTTGGGGGGTGCTGCTCTCTCCCAAATCGGTGAAGCGGCCAGACCCGGTGCGCTGGGTGCTGCTGGGCGGTTTGGCGTTTGTCCTGCTGAGCGGCGGGCGCTTTATTCGGCAGATGATTGGCTATTATCAGATGGTCAGCGAGCCGGTGAAAACGCTTAAACAGGAGCTGGGTGGTCGGTTTAGCGACCCATCTTATGAAGACGCCATTTTGGTTAATTTGCCGCAGTGGGTTTCTCCACCGCGTAACACCTACGCGATCGGTACCGAATTTGCCCCTTTTATGGGTGATCATCTCTTTGCGGCCGAACTGCTGCAGGCAAACGGGATCCCGTTTCCGCTTGCCGCTTCAATGGATATCTCAACTGAAGTCACGATTTTAAACGTGCCGGATCTTAGATCTGAAACCCCTTATAACCTTGGTTTATATACGCTTTTGGCCGAAGAAGCCGTTCCCATCGATGCTGGGGGGCGAGTTTTTGTCTCAAAATACGATGAAGATGGGATCCAGACAATCGCGACCGGTTTTATTTTGTCTGCTGCGGATGACGCGGCCGATTCTGCCGCTGGATCAATTGGCCCCTATACCTTTTTGTCCGGTCAGGCACAGCTGTGTGACGGCCGTCTGGAAGTCAACCTGACTCTTCAACCCGAAGCAGAGATTCCCTCGACGCTATCCCTTTTTGTCCAGGCGGTCGGTGACAACGGGGTGATTGACCAGGCTGACGGGCCACCGCTGGATTTGCCCCCCGGCCGGATTGAAGGGAATCGCCGCTTGCGGGATCTTCGCCTCTTGGATGTTGGCGATCAGGTTCCGGCGGCCGTTCTGGTTGGCGCATATGATTTCACCAGTGGGGTGCGCTTCCCGGCCGTAGATCAATGGGGAGAGGCGCAGCCGGAAAATGCTTGGGTGGTGCCGGTGGAAGCGTGTAGGTGAGAGATTAGAAATACGAGTTACGAAAGACGAAATTGGAATGGTTGACCAGCTGATCCGACTCCTGCAAAAAATAACGCCTATTCCGGCCCGCGAGCGGGAAAAGGCGGCGGCAATTTTTCGGCCGCTGGAAGTGCCCAAAGGGGGGTTTTTTATGCGGGCGGGGGAGGTCCCGAATAATTTGGGATTTGTGATTTCCGGGCTGCTCCGCTTATTTTACATCGATCGAGAAGGCAATGATTTTACCAAATCATTTTGCGCCGAATCCGGCTTTGTGGCCGCTTACAGCGCTCTTCTTTTAAAAGAGCCCTCGCGTCTGTTTATCGAAGCGCTGGAAGATTCCACCATTTTGGTTGCCGAATATGAGGCGTTTCAGCGGCTAACGGCCGGGCATCCCTGCTGGCAGGCCGTTAATCGCTATATGGCGGAGACCCTCTTTATTAAAAAGGAAAGGCGCGAAAGTGAACTGCTGCTGGATGACGCCACGACCCGCTATTTAAATTTTCAAAAGGAATTTCCCGGTCTGGAGCCACGTATAAAAAAATACCATATCGCTTCTTATTTAGGCATCACGCCCGTGACGCTGAGCCGTATACGCACCCAGCTCAAACAAAAAAATTAACATAGGATAATGAATCAGGGAGCCGCCCCGATTAAAGTGAGAGAGAAGTTAACCCTCCCCTCATTCCCCTCCCATTGGGAGGGGAGGCAGGCATCCTCTGATGAATGAGAAAGTGCGCTTTTCACTTTGACAAATTCCCCCTCCCGATTCGGGAGGGGGTTAGGGGGTGGGTCTTTTGAGGGTCATTATACCCCTCCCCCAGCCCCTCCCCGACGCGGGGAGGGGAGCTTTTCTGGCTGAAAAAATCATGCGTAGAGGAGTATAAAAATGAATCTCACCTTTTTTGTCCATTTAAACGCCACCAAATCGTGGCTGAGCTTATCTCATGATGAGCGAGTATATTTTGTCGATCAATCGTTTGCGCCGATTTTGGCAAAATATCCCGGGGTAACCATTCGCTTTTTTGATGCGGAAGCGTTCACCGCGCGGTGCAGCGACATCGTTGTTTTTGAAAGCGAGTCAATCCCGGAATACTACCAGCTGATGGACGCCATCCGCGATTCAAAAGTGTTTACGGTCCCTTATTTTGAGCTGGTAGATATTTTTCCGGCGATCGAAGCTGATTTTGTTTAGCTATTTATCTCTTTGCGGTACCAGTAATGGTAAAGATTGGAGAAGCCCAGCGAGGCATAGAGGTTTTGAGCCGGTTGATTTTTGGCCACAACCTGCAGATAGGCGGTGTTTGCCCCATTTTGCTTACCCCACCGCAAGAGCGCCAACATCATCGACCGGCCGAAGCCGCGCCGCCGATATTCCGGATGGGTAAACATGTCGAAAATGCCGATTGTTTGCCCATCTAGAACACCCATGCCGACCCCGATGAGCTGACCGTCCTTCATTATTATAAGGAAGCGCGAGCGGCCGGCCGCCTGCTGCAAAATGCGCTGGTGGATCGGATTTGGTGCGGTCTGCTGCAGGTCGTGATAGGCGGCTAGAAATTCTGCCGGAGATACGGCCGTGGTTTGGTCGGCCGGTTTTTGGGGCGGCGCTGCCGACAAATCCAGCGTCTGCACCAGGGTTTTATCCAGCTGAGTATATCCGCGCTTCGCGAGCAGAGGATCGAGCTGAGCGGTGGTTGGATGAAAACTCAGCAGGCGAAAAATTGTCGGCTGCGGTTGAGCGTGATAAATCGTTTCTGCGGCCGCAATTTTTTCGATTAGGGGCAGCTGTCCATCATAGAGGGGGGTGACGGAATTGGCCCGCTTGGTATACCCCTGGGCGAGCCGCACGATCCACCCATCATAAAGGAAGGTTTGCAGACCCGGCCAGGCGTTGAGTGATTTTTCTTCAAGGTGTAAAGGGGTCATAAATTAGGTGCGATAGTCGGCATTGATCGTCACGTACTCATGGGTCAGATCGCACGTCCAGACGGTGGCTTCCGCCAGTCCCTCACGAAGGATTAGGTTGACATAAATATCACTTTGGGCAAATATGGCGGCCGCCGCCTCTTCCCTGTACCCTGTGGGCAAACCACCGTCGAGCAGCACCAGCCATTCTTCACCGTCGGGGCTAACCATTAACGAGGTGTGGTGCTGGTTAAACTTTACTCCCGCTTTGCCGGCCGCCATCATCATACGCCCCCAGTTGGCGTCGCTGCCGGCAAATGCGGTTTTGACGAGAGGAGACATGGCGATGGTGTTGGCGATTTGATGGGCTTCGGTTTTGTTGCGGGCACCGGTGACGGTCAGCTCGATAAATTTACTGGCCCCTTCCCCATCTCGGACAATGAGCTTGGACAGTTCCTTACACACGTGGATCAGGGCTTCGCTAAAAATGGCGTAGTCACTGCCCACCGACCAGTCGCGACGATCGATGTATACCCCGCTGCCTCCGTTGGCCAGCAGAAGCACGGTGTCGTTGGTGCTGGTGTCCCCATCCACCGAAATGCAGTTAAAGCTGACGTCCACGGCCGCATTCAGCATGCCGCGCAAAACATCCACGTCAATTTGGGCGTCGGTGGTGATCACCCCCAGCATGGTAGCCATATCGGGATGAATCATCCCCGCCCCTTTGGCCATGCCGCCGATGGTCACCGTGCCGCTGGATAAGGGGACTTCGACCGCGATTTCTTTGACAAAGGTGTCGGTGGTGCATATTCCTTCGGCCGCCTGATGCCCCTGATCGCGGCTCAACTCGGCCGCCGCGGCGTGAACACCGGCTGCAATCTTGTCCATGGGCAGCTGGACCCCGATGACTCCTGTTGAAAGGACGAGCATTTGCGGGGTTGAACAGCCGACCGCCTCAGCCGAAATTTTCTGCATCTGCCTTGCATTTTGCAGGCCAACTTCACCGGTACAGGCGTTGGCGTTACCGGAGTTGGTGATCACCCCCCGAACCAGGGCGCTGTTGACCTGCAGCGTTTCCTGATCGAGCAAAACCGGGGCGGCCACAACCTGGTTTTTGGTAAAAACACCGGCCGCGGTGCAGTCGTGTTCGGAAAACACAAGAGAAATATCCGCTTTGCCACTGGCTTTGATGCCGCTGGCGGCCGCCCCAGCAACAAATCCCTGGGGGGAGGTGATGGTGCCGTTTTTGAGAATGTTCATGATTTTAGTTTATAGGTGATGGGTGTTGGGTGTTGGGTGTTGGGTGTTAGGTGATGGGTGTTGGGTGTTAGGTGATGGGTGCTAGATAAAATTTGATAGCGTACCGACTTCTAAAGATTAAAAGCCTCAGCTATGACCCCTATTACCCACCACCCATTACCCATAACCCAACACCCAACACCTATTTAATCTCGTTTGAACTTCGAATAATCCGGGGCGGCATATTTGGTTTTGCCGTCGTCGGTCATTTCACGGAGGGCCTTGACCTTCATTTGCAGCCCAAACAGATTAATAAAGCCGACCGCTTCAGTCTGATCGTAGACGTCTTCCTGTCCAAAAGTAGCAAAATCCTCCCGGTAAAGGCTGTTTTCACTTTCTCGGCCGATGATGATGATGTTCCCCTTATACAGCTTGAGCTTGACCCAGCCGGTGACCGGCTCCTGGGTAAAGTCGACAAACTGCTGCAGCGCTTCCCGCAGGGTGGTGTACCATTTGCCAAAGTAAACCAGCTCCGCATAACGCAGGGCGATTCGCTCTTTGTAATGCATCGTGTCCCGATCGAGACACAGGGATTCGAGCTCGCGATGGGCAGCGTAAAGCAGCGATCCGCCGGGTGTTTCATAGACCCCGTGCGATTTCATCCCGATCAGCCGGTTCTCGACAATATCGGTCCGGCCGATGGCGTGACGGGCGCCGAGGGTATTAAGGGCCATGATCACGGCCGCGGGGGCCATCTGCACGTCGTTAACGGCCACCGGATTCCCTTTTTCGAAGTCGATTTTGACCACTTCCGGCTCGTCGGGGGCGTCAAAGGGGGAGTTGCTCAGGCGGAACATGCTTTCTTCAGGTTCGTCGGCTGGGTTTTCGAGGATGCCCCCTTCGTGAGACATGTGCCACAAATTGCTGTCCCGGCTGTAGATATCTTTTTCAGTATTGGGAACCGGTACGTTGAACTTGCGGGCGTAAGCCAGGGCATCTTCGCGAGAACGGATATCCCACTCCCGCCACGGCCCGATCACCTTGAGCGTCGGATCGAGGGCTTTGTAGGTCAATTCAAAGCGCACCTGGTCATTTCCCTTGCCGGTCGCTCCGTGAGCAACCGCCTCTGCGCCTTCAGCCTCAGCTACCGCAACCTGCCACTTGGCGATGAGCGGCCGGGCGACTGAGGTCCCGAGCAAATACTGCCGCTCATAAATTGCGCCAGACCGCAGCATGGGAAAGAGGAAATCCTTGGCAAATTCATGACGCAAATCTTCGATGTACACTTTGCTGGCGCCGCTGGCCAGCGCCTTTTCGCGCAGCCCGTCAAGCTCGTGCTCTTCCTGTCCCAGGTTGGCGCAAAAACAGATGACTTCACAGCCATAATTTTCTTTCAGCCACGGCACAATCACCGAGGTGTCGAGCCCGCCCGAGTAGGCCAGAACGACTTTGTTGATAGATTCTTTTACGTTTGACATATCTTCTCCTAAATTTTGCTGTTTGGCTCGGCGCTAAAGGGCTTGTTAGCACGAGGCTGCGCCTCTATTAGCACGGGGCTGACGCCCCTGTTAGCACGTCGCTGGCGCTCCTTTCAGCGCTTAGCTATCAGCTATAAAGCTAAGAGGTGCGGAGCACCGAGCTGACAGCCGCGAAGCGGCGTGCTAAAAAGCTAAAAGGGCGAAGCCCGTGCCGAAAGGGGCGTCAGCCCCGTGCTATAAGCCACCGCCGTCTCATCACAGTTGTCCTTGAGCGGGCAGATGGCGCAGTCGGTCCAGACTTTTTGTGGAAAAAGCGCTTTGTCGGTCAGGTGAAAACCTAGCTTCAGAAAAAACGGCACGGCCCGGGTCAGGGCGAATAGGGTGGGGATCTGCTTCGCTTCACCTTTGGCGATCAGGGCCTCCACAATTTTGCGGCCGACCCCCAACCCTTGCGCCTCGTCGGCTACCGCCAGCGACCGCACCTCGGCCAGATGCGGCCCGTAGCTGAGCAGAGAGCCACAGCCGAGGATGGTGAAACGATCACCATGCAGGTTGTGTCGCTTGGCGATTACCCAATCCGAGAGGGTCGCGGCGATTGATTCCGGCGTCCGCGGCAGCAGATCGCCACGGCGGGCGTAAGTGTTGACCAGATCTACCAGCTCCGGCAGATCCTCCGATGAGGGAACGACGATTTCAATTTCGCTGATCATAATTTTTCAGGCGGTTTTCACGGCCGAGGCCAGGACGTCAACCGCCCGGTCGATATCATCGGTGGAAACGATCAGGGGGGGGATCAGCCGGACGGTTTTTTCACCGGCGCTGATGAGCAGTACCCCGCTGTCGACACACCGCTTGACGATATTGCTGACCGGCATGGTCAGCTCGATGCCGATCATATACCCTGCCCCGCGAATTTCGACGACTTTTTCCTGAGGGAGTGCTTCCTGCAGCCGCTGGTTCATGTGCTCGCTGTTGGCCCGAATCTGAGCCAGGAAATCCGGTTTGCTGACCTTGTCAAAGACGACGTTGGCGGCCGCACAGGCCAGCGGGTTGGCCCCGAAGGTGCTGCCGTGGTCACCAGGCTTGATGGCGTCGGCAATTTTCTGAGTGACCAGGGTGGCCCCGATCGGCAATCCGCCGGCCAGCGGTTTGGCCAGCGACATGATATCCGGGTTAACCCCATACATTTCATGGGCCCACAGGTAACCGGTCCGGCCGAGACCGCACTGCACCTCGTCAAAGATGAGCAGCAGGCCGCATTCATCGCACAGGCGCCGCAGCCCCAGCAAAAACTCTTTGGTTGAAGGATTAATCCCTCCCTCTCCCTGGATCGGTTCGACGATGATGGCGCACGTTTCTTCGTCAATCGCCTCTCTGACCGAGGCCAGATTGTTAAACTCGGCAAAAACCACCCCGCTCATCAGCGGCTGGAAGGGGGTTTTGTACGCTTTTTTGTAGGTGGTGGCCAGGGCGCCCATCGTGCGGCCGTGGAACCCTTTGGTGAGGGAGATAATTTTGTGACGGCCGCTTTGTCCGTCGCGCTCGTACGCGTATTTGCGGGCAAATTTGATGGCCGCCTCGTTCGCCTCCGCCCCAGAGTTGCAGAAGTAAACCCGATCGGCAAAAGAGTTTTCGATCAGCTTGCGCGCCAGAGTGGCCTGTGGCTCGCTGTGATAGAGGTTGCTGACGTGGCCATATTTTTGCGCCTGCTGCGCCACCGCCTCGGCCCAGTCGGGATCGGCATGGCCGAGGGCGGTCACGGCAATCCCGGCATTAAAATCGAGATACTCATTCCCATCTGTATCGTATAAATAAGGCCCTTTCCCGTGGGTAAAGACGATATCCGGCCGCACATAAGTTTGCAGCACGTACATGTTTTCGTTGGCGATGACTTGTTCTTTGTGCATGAAAAACCTCACTTAATTGCTAATTGCTATTTGTTATTAGCTAATATGGTCTTCTAGCAAATTAGCTATTAGAAATTAGGAATTAGCTATTTCCATCCCTGGAAACCCTTCCTCAAAAATAATCGGCCAGCTGGCGAACCAATCTCCATCCCCGACGTTAAACGCCAGGGGGATGGTGCTGGTGTGTTCGTATATACGCACGACGCCGGCCATGATATAAACCGGATCCACCGCGTCCGGAAAAATGCAGTAAAGCTTGGGAAAGTGGGGCTCGCCGCGCGGCCGCATTTCGCGCCGGCGATCGAGGGCAAAGCTGGCCAGCCGCTGCATCTCTTCATCGCTGCCCCGGCGATTGCTCATTCCCTGCCAAAATGTCGGTCCCTGAAAATAGATCGTGAAGAAAAAATCGAGCAGGTAATATTGATAGTGATGCTGCATCACGTGATCCGGTTCGGTATAGGCGCGCAGCTTGAGGTTAAAGAGATTCTTGTCGTAGAGAATCACGTCACAGTAGCATTTTTGTGGCTTGAGTAGCGGAAATAGCTGGTTCATGTTACATCGTTTCCATGGGAGTCATGCCCAATAATTTTAGGGTATTGGCCAGGACTTGCTGCGCTGCTGCGTAGAAGATCAACCGGGCCTGCTGCACAGCAGTTGGGATATCATCCCCCAAGGCCCGGCAATTTTCATAAGCGGCGTGAAACGCGGTGCTCAATTCTTTGGCGTATGTCGTCAGCTGATGAACCTCATAAGTTTGCCCCAGACGCTGGATGAGAACGGGCAGCTCCAGCGCTTTTTTAAGAAAAAGCAATTCCAACGGGTGATTAATCAGCGACAAATCGGCCTTTCCTGTATGGGTCAACATGAGATTGGCCGCCCGTGCTTTCCGCAAAATACTGGCGCCGCGCACGTGAGCATTTTGAATGTAGAAAACCGGGTTGCTGCTGCTTTTTTCAACCGCCAGATTTAGGTTAAATTCAATGGGGGAGTTCGCTGATCGAGACAGCATGAAATAGCGTACCGCATCGGCACCGACTTGATTGACGAGCTCGTCCAGGGTGACAAACTGTCCGGCCCGGGTGCTCATTTTGACCGGCCGCCCGTCTTGAACCAAGGTTACAACGTGGTGAATCAGAACGGTAACAAATTCAGGATTGATATTGAGCATTTTCAAACCCATTTTGACCTGTTCTGAAACCGCCTGATGATCCGGTCCAAAGACATCGATCACGAGGTCAAAACCGCGTTGTGCTTTATCAAAATGATAGGCGATATCCGGCAGCCGGTAAGTGGGCATTTGATCTTCGGAACGGATAATAACCCGATCTTTTTCATCACCCAAAGCAGACGTTTTTAGCCATTCAGCGCCATCTGCCGTTTGATAAGTAAAGCCATTTTCCCGCAGCCGGTTTAGGGTCTCATCCAGCTTGCCCGTGGTGAATAAACTCGCTTCATTGAAATACACATCGTGCACAATGCCAATTCGTTTTAGGGATATTTTTTGGTTTTGAGCGATTCTATTTTTGGCATAATTACCAAATTGGGCGGCCGGAGCATCGAGCCACCCCGCTTTAAATTCGTTTTTGATTTCCTGGGCCAGGTCGACAATATAGTCGCCCTGGTAATGTTCAGCAGACAACTTCGCCTCGTGCCCATGAAGCTGCTGGTAGCGAAGTTTAACCGATTCGCCAAGCAAGACGATTTGCCGGCCGGCATCGTTAAAATAATACTCGCGGCTAACCTGGTGACCGGCGGCCTCAAGCACGCGGGCGACCGTGTCCCCGACAACCGCCCCCCTGGATCGCCCGATGGTGATTGGACCGGTTGGATTGGCACTGACAAATTCAACCTGAATCTTTTGCGGGTTTTCGCCGGCCAAGCAGCCAAAGCGCTCCCCCTCTTCCAGAATGGATAAGATCGATTTCTGAAGGTAACCATCTGCCAGCTGAAAATTGAGAAAGCCCGGGGGGGCTGCCGATACGCTCGCAATCTCACCGGGAAGTTCAATGTTTTGGGTGATGAGCCAGGCGATTTCCAGCGGGGCTTTCTGCGCCGGTTTGGCCAGCTTTAAGGCGATATTGGCGGCCAGATCACCGTGTTCCTCCCGCTGCGGCCGTTCCAGGTCAATTTCTGGCAGCGAGAACGCGGGCAGCTCCCCCTGCTCTTGGAGCTGGCGAATTGATTTCTCAATATGTTGCGTCAGCTTCTGCCTAACCGATAACATCATGATCCCTTAAAAAGAGTGCCGCCGTTTTGAATGCCTTCCAAATTTACAATCCGCGCCTGCTGAACGCCGGCCGTGACCGCGCCCACGGCCGCCTTGACTTTAGGCACCATGCCGCCGTTGATGGTGCCGTCAGCCAGCAGGGCGTCTACTTCGGCCGGGGTCAGCGCGGGAATAACCTGATTGTCGTTCAGATCGCGCAGCACGCCGGGGACGTTGGAGACAAAATCGAGCTGCTCGGCCGCCGCGGCCGCCGCGACGGCCGTAGCCGCTTCATCGGCGTTGACGTTGTACTGCTGCTGCTTTTCGTCGGCCGAGACCGGCGAAATAACCGGGGTCAATCCCCAGTCAAGCATCTGACGCAGCAGCTCAACCCTCACGCCGATGATTTCACCGACAAACCCCAGATCACCCTGGATGGCGACTTTTTTGCGGGCTTTAAGGAGCTGTCCATCCACCCCGCTGACCCCCAGCGCGTCGAGCCCGGCCTTACGCAGCGCCCGCACCAGCAGTTTGTTGACCGCGGCCGACATGACCATTTCGGTGATCCACAGCGATTGGGCGTTGGTCACCCGCAGCCCGTCGATTTTTTCTTCGGGGATGCCAAACACATCCTGCAGCTGCTTGATCGATTTCCCACCACCGTTGATGATGACCACCGGCTCGGCCGCGGCGATTTTGGCCACTGCGGCCGCAAAATCGCTCAGAAAGGCGGGGTTATCGAGATCGTGACCGGAGATTTTAATGACTCTCATAAATGCTCAGATGACAGACCACAGACTTCAGACCTCAGAAGGATCTCTGTTGTCTGAAGTCTGTGGTCTGTGGTCTCTAAACCAGGGCTGTCGTTTCCTCAAACCCGTACATAATATTAAAATTTTGCACCGCCTGCCCTGACGATCCCTTGGTGATGTTGTCGATGGCAGAGGTGACGATCAGCGTGCTGCCGGCGGATATGGTCAGGCCGATGGCGCAGCGGTTGGTGCGCACCACGTGAGCGATGGTGGCGTGCTGCCCCGGCGGCAGGAGATGAATAAACGGTTCCTTTTCATACGCGGCCGTAAAAACAGCTTGCACTTGTTCCAGGTCCCAACCATCGGCCATGGGCACGTAAATGGTGCTTAAAATTCCGCGGGGAATGGCGATCAAATGGGGGGAGAAAATCAGATTTGGGGTTGAGCCATTTCCCCACAGCGTCAATTTCTCCTGCATTTCGACCCAGTGGCGGTGGTTTTGCCCCAGACCGTAGGGGGTCATATTATCCGCCACTTCGACAAAATGATACATCAGTTTCGCTTTGCGGCCGCCGCCGGAGACGCCGCTTTTGGCATCGGCAATCACCGTTGCTCCAGGAGCAACGGCCCCGGCCGCGACCAGTGGCTGCAGCGGCAGGAGAATGCTGGTCGGGTAACAGCCGGGGCAGGCCACAATATCCGCCTCGCGCATGTCGGTGCGGGCGTGTTCACTTAACCCGTACACCGCATCGGCAAGCCACTCCGGTTTTGGATGATCTACTTTGTACCATTCTTCATATTTTTCGAGGTTATTGAGGCGAAAATCAGCGCTCAAATCGATGACTCGGCAGCCGTGTTCGCGGGCGCGCACGGCCGTTGCCGCGCTGGCGGCATGCGGCAAACACAAAAAAACGATGTCTACCTCATCAAGCGGGGCGTCTTCGCTTTTGATCAGCGTCCAGGCCGGCCCCTGAGGATGAATGGCGTTGAGCGGCTGCCCGGCCGAGGATTCGGAGGTTACAAAAACAACGTCGACGTGCGGATGTTTTTGCAGCAGCTCAACCAGCTCGATCCCTGCATAGCCGGTTGCACCAAAAATTCCTGCCTTGATCATTTCTCTTCTCCCGACCAGCCTGGGAAATAAAAAACGCCAGACCGGTCTGATAGTCTAGCGTTTGGTGACAGATTAAATAGAAAAAAGTTTCGTCGTTAGGTAGCACCAAGCACCAGACTGTGTGTCTGGCGGCGACGTCGGATACGACGGGCAGCTGGTGCTGAAATAAGCATAACGCTCAGAACTATAGCAGATGATCGAATATTGTCAAAATACTCCAAAAAAACGACCGCTGAAAAACAACAAATGCAGCAGATGCAGCACTAGATGTAACAAATATTTGACATCATGTAATATATTTTGTACTATATGTCGTGTGAGTAAGACATTGCCTGGCAAGAGAGGACAGAATTGATGACATTTCAGCAGAAGAACAATACCGTATCCTTAGCAAGTTTCTCGCTGCTATTGATTTTCTTTTTACTGCGGATTGCCCAGCTCGTTCGCAATCAAAACTTTAATGAACCTACTGTGGTTCGTCTTTGGATTATCGTGGCTGTACTAGCGGTTGTCGTGACCGTGGTGGGGATCATGCTCACTCACGGCATCCCTGCTGCTGTCAAATTTGCGCGCACAGGCGATCCTGAACCCGAAATTGATGACCTTGTCGATGAACGGGATCAGCGCATAGACCTGGAAGGCTTCAAGCTCACCTACAGAATTACGTCGATCGGGACCTTTGTGGCGATGTTGACATTTGCGCTTGGTCAGCCGCCGCTCGTGATGTTTTCACTACTGATTTTCTTTGGCCTGGCGGGACAAATTGCCGGCGACGTGCTGCGCCTGAGACGCTATCAACAGGAATGAGATCGTGAGTAAGTTCAAAATCAACAACAACATCCGCAAACTGCGATTTCTCAATAACGAAATGACGCAGCAGGCGCTGGCCAAACAGGTTGGCGTCACCCGCCAAACGATTATCTCGCTCGAGAAAAACAAATACTCACCCTCTCTGGAATTAGCCTTTCGGATTGCGCTGGTATTTGATGAGCCGCTGACCGCCGTTTTCTCTTACGACCAGTCAGAAGATACCGAGTAACACATCAATTTTATAGACAACCGATAGCGTATCGCATGTCAGGTAGCAGCCCGGCTGTGATTCACGCTGTCTCCAACACAGTGAGGAAATAGTATGAACACCAATTTACACCACCAACTAAACCGATTTGCCGATCGAAAACCGATAGGAAAGGGGTGGGTTTCGGCCGAAATCCTTATCCCCACCGGCTTGATCCTGCTCAGTCTTGTCCCGTCTGTCGGCGGCACTTTCCGCCTGTTCCAACTGGCGACGGGTACAGGAATTACACCAGAAACCGCTCGGTTTTTTGCCCAACCGTTTCCGGTCGTCGCCCATATTATCAGCGTGATTTTGTATTCGCTGCTGGGCGCGCTGCAGTTTGCCCCTCGCTTTCGGCGGCGGCATTTGAAGCTGCATCGGAGAATCGGCCGAATCCTGATTCCCGCCGGGTTTGTAACCGCCATTTCCGGCCTGTGGATGTCACATTTTTACCCGTGGCCCGCCTACGATGGGATTGCGCTCTACATCATGCGGCTGCTTGTCGGTGGCGGCATGATTATCGCCCTGGTATTGGCGACGGACACGATTCGCCGGCGTAAATTTCGGCAGCACGGCGCGTGGATGATTCGGGCATACGCCCTGGCGATGGGTGCCGGAACGCAGGTGTTCAGTCATATCCCCATCTTTGTATTACAGCAGGAGTTCACCCTAACCAATCGGGCCCTGGCGATGGGTGCAGGCTGGCTGATCAACATCCTCGTTGCTGAATGGGTCATCGCCACTCGACTGCGCCCGACTCGACGGAACCAGCGTGGACGCAAGGCAACCAAACCCATCTTGGATCGCAATTAGGGAAAAAAACGAGTTTATTTGGGGTAAGCGTGACCCTAGAACCACGAGAAATGGTTCTTTAGGACGATGTGAAGAAGGAGTGTGGGGAATAGACTAGAGACCAGAGACTTGTGGCTGGGTGAAGGGCTTAATCATCGTTATCGAAGCTGCAAGCCGTCTGAATGATTACAAATAGGCAGGTTAAGCATACTGCTCTGAAAATCAATGATTTTGAGCGTTTATTATTAAGTAAATTGCAAGAATTTTTCAATATTTAATTGTTCGCAGAGCGCGCAGCGCAGAACCGTAGGTTCGCAGATTAGAAAGAGAAATCTGTGAAAATCCGTGTTAATCCGTGGCTTCTTTTAACAATTCTTTTTGCTAACTACTTAAAGAATTTTCAACTGCAGGGACAGGAGGTTTGATTCAAGTGAAAAATAGAGTGATATTATCGTTTACATTGTTCTGGCTGGGGATTTTACAGGTGTTAAGCCAGGTAAATCGCGGTGCTGAGTATGATCTAGGCACTCTTTTGTTAGGGGTTTTGGGGGTTGTCGCGGCCGGATCTCTGTTGGAGCACGGCCGTCGTTTTCACTGGCTGGCGATAGTAACCGCTGCGGCAGGCATTAGCCGGCTGGCTTTTTTGCAGCTGCAGTATGGGGTACATTTGTTCGCCGGGCTGCAGCTGTTGGCTTATATTTTGCTGCTGTGGAAGGCCCTGCCGGCAATTGGACGTGGGAAAGCGATCAAGGTCAATCGATCGCGAAGCACAATGTCGGGTGATTGAGGCCGGTTTATAAATACTTTCTTCAACGCAGACAAGTATAATAGAACCATGTTTTCTTTTCCCCGGTGGGTTGGTCGCCTGCGCTGGCAGCTCGCTTTGTCTTATGCGGTTGTGACAATTGTTGTTATTTTCACCCTGCTCTTAATTGAGCAGGTTTTGTTTTTGGCGGACCAGGCTCGTGAAATTAATATCGAAGGGTTACCGCAAACAACGGTTGATCAACTCCATCATATCACGCCACAGGTTGCTTCTTATTTGGCTGCCGAGCTTCCCGATCAAAAGGCGATTGAAGCGTGGTTAATGACCATTACCCGCAGCAGCGATGAAATGACAAATTTGACGCTGGCAATTGAACAACCGCAGCCGGAGGGAGAATCTCTCACCTTTTATAATAAAACATTTGGGGTTGCGGTATTTGACGCCAGCGGAGCGGTGATTTCTCAGCTGCCACCCGACTACTCATTTTCTGATCCGGCCGAACGGGTTTGGCGAGCCGCCATGACTGAGCCCCAGGCTGCAGATCAATTTTTAGGGGAGAGTATTTTTGCCGCCGTGCCGATCTTTTCTCCCCAGGGAGAACGATTAGGGGTCCTTTTTGTAGATGTAAGCTCGCCAAACCCGTGTTTCTGGTGTGAATTAGGGGATCGGATGCTGGGAACCCTGATGTCAACCGGCCGCTCGGCCGTGTGGATCATTTTGATCGGCATCGTTTTTGGGATCATCAGCACCCGGGGGTTGACCCGGCGCATCCAGCATCTGGTTAATACGGCCGAACGCTGGGGGGAGGGTGAATTGACCACCATGATCTCCGAACAGGGAGCAGATGAATTGGGGGATTTGTCACGTCAGCTCAACCGCATGGCGCGCGATTTGGATGCGCTGCTGCAAACGCGACAGCAGCTGGCTCATCTTGAAGAGCGCAATCGGCTGGCTCGTGAGCTACATGATGCGGTCAAACAGCAGGTGTTTGCCACCAGCATGCAGCTGGCTTCCGCTCAGCTGGCCCTGGAGCAGGGAGATGAGGAACTGATTGCCCGTCATTTACAAGAGGCCAAAATGCTGATCGCCGATATGAAGCAGGAGTTGACCGGTTTGATTCAGGAGCTGCGGCCGGCCGCGCTAGAAGATAAGGGGTTAGTGGAGGCCGTGCGCGATTACGCGGAGAAGTGGTCGAGACAGCACGATCTTCCGGTTGAAGTCGCCGTGCAGGGAGAACGGCCGACCCCGCTGCAGCTCGAGCAAACGCTGTTTCGCATTGCCCAGGAGGGGTTGTCAAATATCGGCCGGCACAGCCAGGCTTCGCGGGCCACCGTTTATTTAAAATGGGCAGATGGGCAAATCAAGATGCGCCTGCAGGATGATGGGGTTGGTTTTGTGGTGGATGAAGGAACCGCTTCCGGTATTGGACTGGCCAGCATGCAGGAACGGGTGGCGCATATTGGCGGGGAGGTTGAGATTTTCAGCGCGCCCGGCCGCGGGACTTCGATTGAGGTCAGCGTGCCGCTAAAGTAGGACAAAGAAGGATATTTAGTAACATGAACGATCCAACTGCGGAGGCAACCACCGTTGTCCTGGTGGACGATCACAAAATTGTGCGTCAGGGGGTAAAGGGGTATCTCGACATGCTGCCCGATATTGACGTTGTGGGAGAGGCGGAATCCGGGCGAGAGGCGGTTGACCTGGCTTCATCTTTGGCCCCGGACGTGATGTTAATGGACCTCGTTATGCCCGGCATGGACGGCGTGGAAAGTACCCGAGCGGTCAAGCAGGTCAGCCCGCGCACCCAAATTATCGTCTTAACTTCGTATCATCAGGACGAGCATATTTTCCCGGCGATTCGGGCCGGTGCCCTATCGTACATTTTAAAAGACGTCGATCCGGCTGATTTAGCGGACGCCGTTCGTTTGGCGGCGCATGGAGAGGCGGTATTACATCCGAGGGTTGCAGCCCGACTGGTTGAAGAAGTGCACGGCGCCCGCCATGCGACCATCAATCCGTTTACCGAACTCAGCGATCGGGAGCTTGAGGTTTTAAAATGGATTGCGGACGGGTTGTCGAACGGTCAGATTGCCGAAAAATTGGTGATTAGCGAACGTACGGTCAAAAATCACGTCAGCAATATCTTAGGCAAGCTGCACGTGGGGGATCGGACCCAGGCGGCCGTGTTGGCCTGGAAAGAAGGCGTTGTGAGAAGAAAGAAATGATCAATTGTCATTAATCAATGGTCAATAGTTAATTGGGGTGTCTGCAGGTGGCAACTTGGATTAAATTGTTGAGCAAACCACTTGTCATTCCGAGCGTCAGCGAGGAATCTCGTTGAGCTGCGCTTAAGCTCAGATTGCGAAAAATTATTCCGTTCGACAACGCCGCGATTGTGACCCGTCACACACCACGAGTGAGTGAATGATTATTCATCCATTCATGGGGTTGCCTGGTGGTCAATTGTTAATGGTTATGATGTCGATTTGTTCGGCCGGTTGGCGATTGTAGACGCCGGTCATGAGATTCCAGCGGATGCGGATGGCTTCCCAAATATTGCGCAGATAGTCGAGGCGAGTGACGTGGGTGCCCTCGGCATCGGTCCAGTTAGCCCCAATGGCGTGGATTTTGTAACCAAAGCGTCGGGCCAGGGCCAGGGCTTCATCATCAAAACTCCACCCATCCATACGGGCGGTTGTAAATATTTTTTGGGCGGCATCTGCGGAAAAGGCCTTGAAACCGCAGCGGGTATCCCAGATGCCGGGCACGACCATCATCTGGATAAAAAGATTGCCGGCGTTGCCTAAAAACCGCTTCAAAAAAGGTTGGGGGATCGACTGTTGGGCGGTCGGGGCGTCTTTGTGATCGCGGGAGGCGATAACGACCTGCGCTCCACTAGCAAAAAGCGGCTGCATCTGTTCAAAGTGAGAGAGGTCGGTTGAGTTGTCGGCATCGGTGAAGAGACGGATTTGCCCACTGGCAGCGAGCATCCCCTGGCGCACGGTAAATCCCTTGCCGCGATTTTGCGGCCGATTGATCCAGCGAACCTGTTTCTTGTCGGCCGCAAACCGCTTCACGATGTCCGGAGTCCCGTCGTCCGGGCCGTCAAGAACGATAACAATTTCCCACGTATAGGGCTGGCTGCTCAAATAGGCATAGGTGATGTTGAGGGTATCCCCGATCCGATTTTCTTCCGTATAAGCTGGGATGATGACAGATAAATACGGATGTGACGCTTTTTCTTGGTGTTCCATAAGCAAATTGATCCAACCGATTAATGTTACCCGTCACCCTATGGCTCGTCAACCGCGGATAACCGTTCCGTTAGGTCTGCGTCGGAGAGGCGTCGGGTGGCCTGGATACGCCGCCGTTTGGGCCACATTTTGAACAATCCCAGCATGCCGGCCAGCTGGCCACGCAAGCGGGCCCGAGCCGCTTCTCCACGCCAGTGGCTGAGTGCTTCACGGGTGATTTGCCACTGTGCGCGGGCGATAGGCAGCCAGTTGCGGCGCAGCAGCGTGGTTGGATAATTTTTCCAGATGATCCACAGGAAATTTCGCCCGTCGTGATAGCTGGCGATGGCGCCGCTCCCCCCGGAGGCCTTGACCTTGTGATAGACGATGGCGGACGGGTTATAAATCGTTTGCCATCCGGCCAGGTTGAGCCGCCAGCCCAGGTCGACATCTTCACAGGAGAAGTAGAGATCGCGGTCGAGGAAACCAACCTCATCGAGAGCGGTGCGGCGATAGGCTACGGCCGCACCACAGCCGCTAAAAACCACCTCTTCTTTATCGTACTGTCCAGTATCTTTTTGCCAGACGCCGCGGTTCCCGGGCAAACCGTTGAGGCGATAAAAATCTCCGGCCGTGTGCAGGGTATCGCGCTGATCAAACAGCAGGATTTTGCCGACAACCGCCCCGGCCAGCGGCTGACGAGCGAAGCTTTCCATGGTTTTCTCCAGCCAATGGGAATCTGCTTCGGTATCATTATTGAGCAGCACGATAAAATCACCCTGTGCCACTTCATAACCGGCGATACATGCTCCGGTAAATCCCTGATTTTGGCCCAGTTCGATGAGGCGCACTTCGGGGAAGTTTTGCTTGACATAATCTTGGGAGCCGTCGTTCGACCCGTTGTCAACCAGAATAATCTCGAATGATTTGAGCGTTTGCCGCCGCAGGCTATGTAGACACACATCGAGATGATGTTTGCCGTTCCAGTGGGGGATGATGATGGAGATCAAGGGGATAAATGCTAATTGCTAATGGCTATTTGTCAATAGCTAAAACCTTTAGCTATTAGCTATTGGCCTTAGTCATTAGCCATTAAGAAATTCTGCCACCGCTTCTTCCCACGGCCGCAGGGTGATCCCGATTGCTGCTCCATTGAGATTGAGCAGTTCACCGTAATGAGGTGGGGTTGATAGGCGGTCAAATTCAGTGGACAAAATCGGTTCATTGGTCACATCAGTTAATCCTGCCTGACGCAGGATTTCATTGGCAAATTCCCAGCGGGAGCAGGCGCCTTTGTTGACAAAATGATAGGTGCCGAATTGACCGGTCTCGATTAGCTGGGCGATCGCTTGGGCCAGGTCTGGGGCGTAGGTTGGATTGCCAATTTCATCGGTTACCACGCGCAGTCGGCCGGTTTCGCGGGCGCGGCGCAGGATGGCGTGGATAAAATTTTTCCCCCCGACCGAGAAGAGCCAGGCGGTGCGCACGATGTAATGTTGGGGCAAAATCCCCCGAATATTAAACTCACCGGCCGCTTTGCTTTTGCCATACGGGTTGAGCGGCCGGAGGGGCATCCATTCTTCATAGCCACCCGGCCGGTCACCGGGAAAAACCTCGTTGGTGCTGACCTGCAGCAGGGCGGCTCCGGTTTGCAGACAGGCCAGGGCCAGGTTTTGCGGACCGAGGGCGTTGCTTTTGAAGGCCAGCGCATAATTTGAGACGCACCCGTCGACATTCGTATAGGCGGCGGCATTGATGACCACCTGCGGCCGTAGCGTGTCGATCAGCTCAAAGATCTGTTTTTGATTGGCGATGTCGTAATGGGGCAGGTCAACGGCCGTGACCTGGTGATGGGCAAGCGACTGCTGCAGGGCCCGGCCGAGCTGACCCTCCCCCCCGGTGATGAGAACATTCATAAATAATCAATGGTTAATGGTCAATAATCAATAATCAACTGGTCTTAATTGACAATTGAGTATTAACTATTGGCCATTGACAATTATAATTCCTGTCGTCCTTGCAGGGCCCGGCTCAGGGTCACTTCATCGGTGTATTCGAGATCGGATCCGACGGCCAGACCGCGAGCAAGGGAGGAGAGTTTTAAGCCAAAAGAAGCCAGACGCCGCTCGAGGTAGCGGGCGGTTGTATCTCCTTCGAGGGTGGCGTTGGTGGCGATAATGACTTCGCTGTATTCACCGGCGTCAATCCGCTTAACCAATGATTCAATGGTCAGGTCATCGGGACCGATCCCCTCAACGGGGGAGATTGAACCGTGTAAAACGTGATAGCGGCCCTTAAAAGCGCGCGACCGCTCAATAGCCACCAGGTCGAGCGGTTCTTCGACCACGCACATCAGCGTGCTGTCTCGCTCTTCGTTGGTACAGATCACACACGGGTCATCCTCGGTGATGTTGTGACAGATCGAGCAAAAGCGGGTATTTTCTTTTAAGGCCACCAGGGCATTGGCCAGGTCAACCGCCTGATTCGGGTCGGCACCGCGCAGCAAAAAGAAAGCCAGGCGCGAGGCGGACTTGGGGCCAATTCCCGGCAGGCGGGAAAACTCGTTGATGAGCTGTTGGATTGAACGGGGGAGGACGGACATGGTTAATTGCTAATTGCTATTTGCTAATTGTCAATTGCTAAATTTTAGCTATTAGCTGTTGATAATTAGCCATTGACAATTATAAATTGAGCCCCAACCCACCCAGCATATCGTTCAGGCCGCTGACGCCGGACGAAATTGATTCCATCCGTTCGGCCGCCATTGCCTGTGATTGTTCGATCGCCTGGTTAACGGCCGCTACAAGCATATCCTGGACCATCTCTTTTTCTTCCGGATCAAGCAGCTCTTCATCGATTTCTATCGCTTTGACCCGCTGATGACCGGAAATTTCAATGGTGATCGCCCCGCCACCGGCGGAGACGGTCATAAATTCATCTTCTAACGCCTGCTGCGCGGCCGCCATATCTTCCTGCATTTTCTGCACCTGGGCCAGCATCGCGTTGGGATTGTTGGGGGTCTTTTTTGCCTTTGATTTTCCACGGAATGAACGTTTTGCCATGGTAAAAATACTCCTTCTAGAGCGAATCAGCACGGCCCTGCGGGCCTGCCAGCTCATTAGCTTAATAGCTCTGTGATGATTGGGGTCTATTGTAGCCGGAAAATAGACAACAGACTACAGACCTCAGACTTCAGACATCAGAAGGTTTCTGTCGTCTGAAGTCTGAGGTCTGTGGTCTTTAATAGTGGGCGAGTGTCCCTTCACGTCGGGCATAATCAACCGCCTGGCCAAAAAACCACAGCGAAAAGGGAAAAAGCAGGAGGCAGAACAGGGCCAAAATCGAAAGGTCCCAGCGAGCCTCAAACCAGGAGGCTCCGTTGATTAACGCCAGGCGCATGACGTTAAGGGCATAGGTGATTGGCAGAAGATTGGCGATAAACTGGAGCCAGTCCGGCAGGAGAGAAATCGGGTAGTAAATGCCACCGAGCAGGGCGAACAGGCTGGAAAGGAGGGCGGTAATCGGGTTACCGCGCTTGATGATCATGATCACGCCGGCCGATAAAATGCCGATACTGGCAAAGACGAGAATTGACAACAGGAGACTAAAGGCGGCCAGCGGCCAGTTGGCGGCCGACAGATCCAATCCAAGAAAAAGCCCCAGCACAAAATAGGTCAGAACCTGAACCGTGGTAAAAAAATAATTCCACCCGGCTGAGCCCACAATCATCGTCGAAACCGGTGTTGGGGTCATGAGAACCGCCTCTAACGTCCCGGTTGTTTGTGATTGACGCAGGGCCGTGGAAAAGGAGCTGAGCCCGGTGCCAAAATAATTGTTAAAGGCGATACCGATCAGGACAAAAGCGAAATAATCCCCGTCAAACCCCTCGAGATACGGAGAAGCCGAATCGCCTACCAGACGCGAAATAAAGAAAAAGGTAAACGCCCGAAAAAAGATGCCGAAAAAACTCAAAAAGAATGAGAGGCGATAGCTGGTTTGGATGTGATAATCGCGGAGGAAGAATGAGAGTAGGAGACGCATGTTAGACTTCAGACCTCAGACTACAGACTTCAGAACTGTGGTCTGAGGTCTGTGGTCTGTAGTCTACTTCCCTAATTCGGCCGATCGTTTGTAAGCGGCCATGATGCCCTGGGCCAACGTCGCCCGCAGGTTGCCCTGTTCGAGGGCGAAGAGCCCGGCCGCGGTGGTGCCCCCGGGGGACGTCACCTGGTTGCGCAGTTGGGCGATGTGAATGCCGCTTTCCCGGGCGTAGAGGGCGGAGCCCACGACGGTTTGGATGACGATTTGTTCGGCCACCGGCCGGGTAAATCCCATTTGCACGCCGGCATCGATCATCGCTTCCAATATTAAAAAGACATACCCCGGTCCAGAACCGTTAATCGCCGTGGCCATGTCGAGATATTTCTCTTCGGCCACATAAGCCGCCTGGCCACAACCGGTTAAAATCGCTTCGGCCGCCTGAGCTTGAGCATCGGTCACCTGCTCGGCCGCTGTCCAGATGGTCATGCCTTCCCCCACCATAGCCGGGGTATTGGGGATGGAGCGCACGATGGCCGGGTGCTCGAGGCTGTGTTCGATTGTCTCGATCGTGATACCGGCCATAATGGACAGCACCAGGGTGTGGTTTTTAAAATGACCGCGCACCCCGGCCGCCGCCGTAGCAAAATATTGCGGTTTAACCGCCAGGATCACCACATCGGCGTCCAAGGCGGCCTCCCAGTTGCTGGTGGTCGTGCGAACCCCGTATTTTTCTGCCAGATGAACCAGTCGGTCGTGATTGATATCGGCCGCCAAAATTTGTGAGGGTTGCACAACTTCTTTGCGCAGCAGCCCGGCAAAAATCGCTTCCGCCATATTTCCGCTGCCGATAAATGAGATGGTCTGATTTTTAAGAGACATGTTAGGTTAACAGTTACCGGTTATTAGTTATTGGTTTATTAGTTTATTGGTATATTGGGGTTGGTTGTAATATGCCATTATACCAATACACAAATATACCAATAATCAATAACTAATACCCAATAACCAACAACAATTAACCAGTAACTATTAATTGAGGAGGCTCAAATCGCTGTGTTTTGCTTTGCTTGGTTAGCACGTAGAAGACGCGGTGGCCGAACTCGTTGGTTGTGCGAGTGACGTCTGAAAAAATGTATCCACGTGAGAAATAAGCTGAAAAAATCGCTTTGGCGTGGATCCGCCATGATTTTTCAAGTTCGGGGTTTTGCTGCCCCATTTTTTTTATATTACCCGGAATTTCCAGCAGAATTTGTTCATGATCCACCACGTTAAATCGCCTTGGAGGGACGACGAGGCCACTCTCGGCCGTTGTTGTGGGGTTGGCAATGGGGACTTCTCGGGAGAGATAGCCATCGAGCAGGACGATCGGTCTTGTTTGATTGAGCCGCTTCTCGACATATTGTGAATCGATCCACCACTCAAGCAGGCAGCGATGGCGCAGCGGACCGTACCAGTCGGGCAAAAAAGTACCGGTAATCCCGCCGAGGTGACCCAAGTTAAGCCAGCCGTTGCGCCCCATCAGTGGATCGAAGGTCCAGGTCATGAGGTTGATGCCGCGCTGGCGGCACCGCTCGCGCTGGGCCAACTTGAGCCGCCGGCCGATACCCATGCTTTGATAGTCGGGGAGGACTCCCAGCTGATGGGAATAAAGCTGCAGCCGCTCCGCGGGCGGGAGGTTTGCCCGCTCATCCTGATAGGGGATCGCCCCCAAGATGCCAAACGCATAGCCTATTAGCTGATCCCGATCAAACGCCCCGACGGCAATTCCTCCGCTGTATCGAGCGGTTTTCATAAATTCCCACGGAACGAGGGAGCGCTGATCTCGGCTCCAGGCTACCGTTTGAACTCGCTCTATCTGCCGAAACTCTTCTGTGCCGGATAGATCGCGAATGATAATCGAATCCATAGATACTGCTGAATCCTGATTGTTTACTGCGAGCATAGGATTGGTTCAGGGCCAACAAATAGCGCACGGCCGCATCACATTTTGAAGCCGCACGGATCGACAAGAAAAGCAAAAACTATTCAAAAATAAATTATCCGCAGATTACGCAGATGGCCGCAGATTTTTCTCTGTAATCTGCGAAAATCTGCGCAATCTGCGGACAAAATATTTTAGAAAAGTTTCTGTAAACCACTTAACTCAGGTTGCGACCATGTTACGCAACCTGAGTTAAATTTTAACAATTTGAAATCGTGGTTTTTTAACTGTGCCCAGTGTAAGGCAAATTGCTGTCAGCCAAAGTACCAGTCAACAATTTGTGGACCCCATAGTAGCATAACCATACCGGCCGTGGCTAGAAATTCACCGTATGGGATGCGACTGCGCCGGTGGAGAACGCGGGCGAGGATGAGAATAAAGCTGATGATGCCACCCAATAAAATCCCCAAAATTAAGGCAAACAAAATAAATTCAAAGCCGAGCATGGCCCCCATCGTCATGGAGAGGGTTACATCGCCAAATCCAAGGGCCCCGGGTCCAAAGGTGAGGTTTCCGATCCAGTAAAGAACGTAGAAGAATACAAAGCCCACGGCCGCACCAACGAGGGCGGACAGCCAGGTGTTTCCATTTTCCATTAAAGGGCTCAGGGCGATGGCCAGCAGCGTCGTGGGGAACGTCACGATGTGCAAAATGAGGCGGTGCTCCATATCAATGACGATGACCAAAATCAATATGGCGAAGTAGAAGGCGGTTATCAAAAGACCCGGCCAGGTCGAGAAGAAAAAGGGTAGAACGGCAAACACCACGGCGGTACCGATTTCGACAAGAAGGGTCCGTCGTCTTTCCGCCTCACCACAGTTGGGGCACTGTCCCCGATGCAAAATAGCGCGCGTCAAGCCCAGCCAGCCGCTCGGCGCGTGCTTGTAACCGCAGTTTGGACAGTGGGGCATTTGCACGGCCCGTCGTTTTGGCAAATCATCCGCCAGAGCATTGATGACGCCACCAACAAGAAAACCGATAATGGCAAATAATAAATTAATCATGAGGATGATTATAAATGATGTGGGTGGGGGAGGAAATGGGAAAAAAGACCATAGATCATAGACCTCAGACTACAGACCACAGACCTCAGGATATATTTATTGACGAAAGCAAATCCGCGCCTCGTGTACAATCCTCTGAAGTCTGTAGTCTGAGGTCTGTGGTCTGCCTGTGGTCTGAAGTCTTCGAAATGGGGTATAATAGATTTCACAATTAAATATCCGCGGGTGCTGGGTAAAACCCGGCTGAGATACGGTGTGTGACAGCGTGAACCGATGACCTGATCCAGATAATACTGGCGTAGGCAATTTTGAGAACGCTCAGCCTCCTACCGATTAAACAGGATCAGGGGGCTTTTTTTATGCCTGCTAAGGTTTCACAGCAGTTAATTGGATCATATTAAAAACCAGCCGCGGCTGACTGAAAAGAAAGTGATTAAAAACGCCAGAAAAGCGCTGGCTGAGCCTGTCGAAGCCGAAGCGGATCAACAAATAAAACTTTCCGTTTTGATCCGACTCAGCCTTCGACAGGCTCAGGCATCGTCTTCAATGAGTTTTTAAACACGATTCACTTGAAATTGAGGAGAGAAAATGAAGAAGGGACTTTTTTTACTGGTGGCGATACTGTGGGCAATAGCGGGCTGCGGCACGTCACAGACGGCCGAGCCGGTAAATCTGGTGTTGATGACCCACGACAGTTTTGAAATCGGCGCGGAAACGCTGGCCCAGTTTAGCGAAGAAACCGGCATAACCGTTGAAATTTTTAAGGCGGGGGATGCCGGTGAAATGGTCAACAAGGCGGTATTGGCCAAGGATGCTCCCCTGGCGGACGTCTTGTTTGGGGTGGACAATACCTTTTTGAGCCGGGCGTTGGATAATGATATTTTCCTGCCTCATGAATCGGAGGCGCTGGCCGTGATTTCACCTGAACTGCGGCTTGACGAGCAAAACCGGGCGATTCCCATCGACTACAGCGATGTTTGCCTCAATTATGACAGGGGGTGGTTTGCCGATGCCGGTATCGCTCCGCCAGCTGACCTGGAAGATTTAATTGATCCGGTTTATGCGGGGTTGACCGTGGTGCAGAATCCGGCCACCTCGAGCCCGGGTCTGGCGTTTTTGTTGGCGACGATCGACACTTACAGTGAAGGCGGGTATCTCGATTACTGGGCGGCGCTGGTCGAAAACGACGTGCTGGTCACCAGCGGTTGGGAAGACGCGTATTTTGGCCAGTTTACCGGCGCTTCCGACGGGGACCGGCCGATTGTGGTCAGCTACGCCAGCAGCCCACCGGCCGAAGTGTTGTTTGCCGACCCGCGCCCTGAGGAGGCCCCCACCGCCTCGGTGACCGCACCGGGTTCATGTTTTCGGCAGATCGAATTTGCCGGTATTTTGAACGGGACGGAGCATAGCGAAGCGGCCGGTCAGCTGATTGACTTTATGTTAAGTAAAACGTTCCAGGATGATATCCCCCTCAACATGTTTGTTTATCCGGCCAGCACCGAAGCCACTTTGCCGGAGGAGTTTGTGACCTTCGGTCAGCTGGCCGAGCAGCCGGCCGTGCTTGACCCGGCCGCCATCGCGGAAAATCGGGAGAAGTGGATTGAGGCTTGGACGGAAACAGTTTTAAGGTAAGAGACCACAGACTACAGACGACAGACTTCAGACCACAGATTGGTGGTTGGGTGGGCAAAATTTATAATTTTGACGTTATATAAAGTGTTAGGGCAGGATTCATCAATTAAGCGGTACGACTTTCGACAGGCTCTGGCTCCAAGTTTTGGTGGTGGCTGAGCCTGTCGAAGGCACAAACGATTTGCGATTACGTTTAACGCAGGCTGCGGGCTTATTACGCAGCCTCCAAAGCTGAGGTGAGCTATTTGTGACGAATCATATGTCATTCCGAGCGTCAGCGAGGAATCCCGTCGAGTTGCACTTATGAATCCTTAGCCAAGACATTTTAGAATCTTGCTGACAAAAATCTGCATGGATGAAAGCTGGTGTGACTCTTTGTGATACTCTGCCCAAATCGGTGGCATTTGCGGTCAATTTCTTTCAACTTCTATGGGGATTTGCCGCCTGAATTTTAATAAGGAGCATGCATGACATTCAAGTTTGAGAAACTGCACGTTTGGCAGCGAAGTGTTGCCCATGCCGAGAAACTCATTCAGTTGTCGCACGCCATACCAAAGATTTATCGATTTTCGATTGGAGATCAATTAAGGCGGGCGGCTTTATCTGTACCAACCAACATCGCCGAGGGATCGGGTCGGGGACTCGTAAAAGATCAGGCGAATTTCTATCGTATAGCCAAAGGGTCGATCCACGAAGTAGCCACGATTCTCACGATTATGCATCGACTACAATTGATTCCAGAAGAGGAGTTTAAAATATATTATGATGAATCGAACCAAATCGCCGCCATGCTGGGCGGCCTCATGAAACCGCGCAACCTGACCAAGCGCTGAAGTCTGTGGTCTGGAGTCTGATGTCTGAAGGGAACATACGTGCTACAATCTGAACCATGACTACCTATGTAATCGTTGATCTCGAAACCACCGGTTTAGACGCCCGGCGCAACAGTATTTTGGAGTTTGCCGGGCTGGTGCTTGAAGACGGTGAAGTCATCGATGAATTTGAGACCCTGCTCCGGCCGCAGGACAAAATCTCCGCTGAAATTACCGAAATTACCGGCATCACCCCGGAGATGGTTGAAGACGCACCCAGCCTTTTTGCGGTGCGGGCCCGCATTCGTCGCCTGCTGAGCGATTATCCGCTGGTGGGACACAACGTCGGTTTTGACGCCGGGTTCCTCCATCAGGACAACATTGGCCTGACCAACCCGCCCATCGACACCTTGACTCTGGCCACCATTTTGCTCCCCGGGCTGCCGCGCTACAATCTGGAATTTTTAGCCATCCACCTGAACCTGCCGCTGCCCGAGGGCGGGCAAGATCATCGCGCGATGTCAGACGCGCTGCTCACGGCCGAGCTGCTCATGATTTTGCGCGAGCGGGCCTTACAGCTCGATATGGCAGTGCTGAGCGAAATTGTAGAGGCCGGGACGCGGGTCAGCTGGCCGGAGGCGATCTTTTTTGAGGAGGCGCTCAAGCTCAAGGCCAAAACCGCCTTCTCCGGGAATGGCGGCCGCGCCCCCCGGAGAGGAAAACGGCTCAACGAATTGTTTAAGCCAGGCGTGCCGGATGGCCGGCCGCCGGTCGAACAAGAGGATATTGAGCTCATTCCCGGGGAGCTCATTTTTGATATGTTTGGCCCGGAGGGAAACTTTAGCCGCACATTTCCAAACTTTGAATATCGCGATCAGCAGATTGACATGGTGGCCGCCCTTGTCGACGCCTTTAACACCGGCCGCCATCTGATGGTTGAAGCGGGCACCGGGACCGGTAAAAGTGTGGGGTATTTGCTGCCGGCCGCCTTTTGGGCGGTGCAAAACGGCCGGCGGGTGGTGGTTTCAACCAACACCATCAACCTGCAGGATCAGCTGGTCGAAAAAGATATTCCGGCGCTCAAGC
The DNA here is from genome assembly GCA_030065875.1 of Ardenticatenaceae bacterium. GTDB lineage: Bacteria > Chloroflexota > Anaerolineae > Promineifilales > Promineifilaceae > WTJY01. Next base: position 101,941 of record JASJCR010000018.1, read on the forward strand.
AGGTGCTCCCGTTTGAATTTAGGACGGCGATTCGCAAAGGGCGCAGCAACTATGTGTGTACCCGACTTTTCCAGCAGCTGCGCCATCGCGGCGTGACCGGCGTCAGCGAAATGCCCCTTTACGCCCGTTTGCTGGTGTGGCTGCCGCAGACCGACAGTGGGGATGTGGCTGAAATCTCGCTGCGCAGCTTTGATGAGCGCATGATGTGGTCGCGTCTCAGCGCCGACAACGACGTTTGCAAGCAGGACAACTGTGTCGAAAACCGCTGTCCCCGCTATATTGCTCAGAAACGAGCTGAGCACGCCCATATCGTCATCGTCAATCACGCCCTGCTGCTCTCCGATTTGGCCAACGAGAATCACATCTTGCCCCCCTTCAAAGATTTAATTATAGACGAGGCCCATCATCTGGAGCCGGCCGTCACCGACGGTTTGAGTTTTGAAGCGGACCGCCGCTTTTTGGAGCGCGTTGTTGAAGATATTATTCGCGGCCGGGGGGGCTTGCTGACCGAGCTGACCGGCAAAACCAACATCATTCCCCCTGGTCAGCGGGCCGCTCTGGATAAGGCGGTTGAGGCCATTCGGCGGAACGCGGAGCTGGCCAGGACCCGAATCGAAGAATTTTTCACCACCCTCTCCTTCTTTTTGAGCGATCGACAAAATGGAAATCAGCGATTTGCCGAGCAAATTCGGCTGACCTCCGATGTCCGCTATCAACCGGCGTGGGATGAGGTAGAGATCGCCTGGGATGATCTCAACAAACCGCTTCACCAGGTGACCAAAAATCTCAAAAAAGTAGAGGAAGGGGTGGCCGATCTGGCGGAACATTTTGAGATCGAAGATTCTGATTTGCTGGTTCAACTTATCGCCTCTTCTTATAAAGGGGTGGATGAAACCCGGACCAACATCGACAACATCGTCTCCAACCCGGATGAAGGGTATATTTACTGGGTCGAGCTCATGCGCGACCGCATTTCACTGCACGCCGCGCCGCTGCACGTCGGGCCGCTGGTGGAAGAGTACATCTTTCACGAGAAAGAGACCGTGGTCTTGACGTCGGCCACCATGCGCACCGCGCCGCTGATGGGTGATGAGGAACCGAATTTTGAGTACATGAAGGCTCGCCTGCACGCCCAGGAGACCGATGAACTGGCGGTGGGATCGCCATTTGACTACCCGGCCAACTCGCTCCTGTATCTCGTTTCCGATATGCCGGAGCCCAACCAGCCGGGGTATCAGCGGTATGTGGAGCAGGCGATCTTAGACACGGCCGTCACCCTGGAAGGGCGAACGATGGCCCTGTTTACCTCCTACCGGCAGCTCAAGCAGACCGCAGACGCCCTAAAAGGCCCTTTGGCCAAAGAGGGTATCACGCTCCTGGCTCAGACCCAGGGTGGGTCGCGGCAGCAGCTCACCGAGCTCTTTCGCGATGCCGGTACCAAGACCGTTCTGCTGGGTACCCGCTCCTTTTGGGAGGGGGTAGACGTGCCGGGCATGGAGCTTTCGGCCGTGGTGTTGGTCAAGATCCCCTTTGATGTGCCTTCAGATCCGGTTTTTGCCGCCCGATCTGAGACCTTTGAAAATTCCTTTTTTCAATACTCTGTCCCGGAGGCGATTTTGCGCTGGCGGCAGGGATTTGGCCGTCTTATTCGCCGCAAGGATGATGAAGGGGTGGTCCTGGTGCTCGACAAGCGGGTCATTTCCAAGCGGTATGGGCAGGCGTTTATCGATTCGCTGCCGGAGAGCACCACGATTCGCCAGCCGGCCGGTAGGATATCGGAGCTGCTGGTGCGATGGTTCAACCGGGCACGGTAGACTTCAGACCTCAGACTTCAGACTTCAGACTTCAGACGACAGAGGTTTTTGCACCGGGCGCGGTTTTGCCTTCCCAAAAAGCTATCTCCTCATGTTTGGGGCCTCAGTTTAGGTACCATCTTCCCAATTTTTATCCGCTTAAAGAATAATCTGTTACCCTATGGATTCAGTTGAATTTAGAATTAATTTTTAGGCGGTTATCATGTCATTTAAAGATGAATTAACACAAAAATTTGAAGAAAGAAGAGGTACGGTTGGCATTATTGGTTTAGGCTATGTTGGTTTGCCGCTGGCCGTGGCCATTGCCGAAGCTGGGTTTAATATTATTGGCGTAGATATCGCCTCTGAAGTTGTATTTGGCTTAAACAACGGCATCAGCCATGTTGAAGACATTCCGGATGTGCGTATCGCCCCTCTTGTGGCCACCAATCAATTTTGGGCGACAACCGATTATAACGAGCTGCAGAAAGCCGATGCCATCATCATTTGTGTTCCTACACCTCTGCGAAAAACAAAGGACCCGGATGTTTCTTTTATCATTGCCGCGGTAGAGGAAATTGCGCGGATTGGGGTTCAGGGTAAATTGGTGGTTTTGGAGAGCACAACTTATCCGGGAACCACCGAGGAAATTGTCTTGCCTGAGTTTCAAAGCAAAGAAATCATGGCGGGGAGTGATTTTTTCCTGGCCTTTTCACCCGAGCGAATTGACCCCGGCCGGACCGATTATGTTTTTGCCAACACGCCCAAAGTCATTGGCGGCGTCACCCCCGACTGCCTTGATGTTGCCATCTCCCTTTATGAAACCTTTGTTGATCAGCCGGTCCCTGTATCAAATCCGGCCACAGCTGAAATGGTCAAATTATTGGAGAACACTTTCCGCGCCGTGAATATCGGCCTGGTGAATGAAATGGCTTTGATGTGCGACAAGCTGGGGTTGAATATTTGGGAAGTTGTGGAAGCGGCCGCCACGAAGCCTTACGGCTTTATGAAGTTTACCCCAGGACCCGGTTTGGGTGGTCACTGTATTCCGGTAGATCCACATTATTTAAGCTGGAAGCTTCGCGTTTTAAACTACACGGCTCGTTTTGTACAGCTGGCTGATGAGGTGAATCGATCTATGCCCGATTATGTGGTGATGAAAACGGCCGATGCGTTGAATCAACTGGCCAAAGCGGTTCGTGGGAGCCACATATTAATTTTGGGTGTTGCTTACAAACCGAATATTGGGGATTTGCGCGAGAGCCCAGCCCTGGAGATCATTGAAAGGCTAATTGAGAAAGGCGCCAATGTCTCATACCATGATCCATATGTTCCCAATTTTGTTCATGAAGATTTGGATCTGACCGCTGTTGAAGATCCATACGAAGCGATCTTGAATGCTGATTGCACGGTCATCGTCACCGATCATGATCATTATGATTGGCGTCGGATTGGCAATTCAGGTGCCGTCATTGTAGACACGCGTAATGCCTTAAAAGGGATGCCGCTTAGAGAAAATATCATTTCGATTTAGGAAACGGCCACAAGAATTGAGCATTATTAGAGGATAATTTATGACGCGAGTTCTCGTTACAGGTGGAGCCGGTTTTATCGGCTCCCATCTGGTTGCGCGGTTAGACGCTGACGGAGTTGAAGTTCTCGTCCTAGATAATTTATCGACAGGATCCTTGGATAATTTGGCCGGGTTGAATTATCAATTCTTTGAGGGAGATATTGCTGATTTTGATATCTTGAAAAGAGCTGCTGCAGGCTGCGATTTGATATTTCACCAGGCCGCGATGGTCAGTGTTCCCCAATCTTTAGCCCATCCTGATTTGAATCATCGAAGCAATATTATCGGAAACTCCAATTTGTTTGAGGCTGCGAGGCAGGCGGGTGTCGGTAGGGTTGTTTATGCTTCTTCGGCCGCTGTTTATGGAAATCGACCTGGTTTACCCAAAAAAGAGAATGATTCCACTGAATCTTTGACGCCATACTCTGCAGGAAAATTATTTAGTGAGATATTGGGTCAAACGTATTTAAATGCCTATGGATTAGAGAGTGTTGGACTACGCTATATGAATGTCTTTGGACCTCGCCAGGATCCATCTTCTCCTTATTCCGGAGTTTTGTCGATTTTTTGCCAAGCAGCTTTAAATGATGGCGTTTGTAAGGTGTTCGGGGATGGAGAACAAACGCGTGATTTTATTTATGTCGAAGATGTCGTGCAGGCAAATCTAAAGGCCGCTTTTGCTCCTGCGAATCAGCTTGGAGATAACTATATTTTTAATATTGGTCGCGGTGAACAAACCTCTCTTAATCATATATTAAGGGTATTAGGAGAGCTTACAGGAAAAGCGATCAATGTGATTTACATGGAAGAGCGTCACGGGGACATTCGCCATTCAGTTGCTGACATAAGTGCGGCTCGCAAAGTTTTAAAGTTTGATCCGCAAGTAACCATTAAAGAGGGACTTAAGCAAACCCTACTTTCTATGACATGAGCTTTTTCGCCTATCAAGGCTTCTCCGATGGGTACTTCATGCCGTTCATAACATTCTGTCATCTGGTTTTAACAAAGGATTAAACAAATAAAGTTCAATCAGCCTTTTTTATAGTACTAAACAGTTATAGTACTAACTGTATAAAGGGTGCTATCATTATCCGATCTTTTTGGTAAATATGATGTGCAAACAGATGTTTGCAAGGAAGTGTCGTGATGGAAAATATCAACAATTCAAATTGGCCAAACCGGAAAGAGTTCTGGCGTGGTAAACGAGTTATCATCACAGGTGGGGCTGGATTTTTAGGCTCCTTTGTGGTGGATCAATTGAATGAACACAACGTGGAGGAAATCATTATTCCACGTAGTGCGGAGTACGATTTAAGGGAGGTTGGAGCCATTCGTCAGCTTTTGGCTGATTCTCGATCGAATAACCGGCCGGTTGATTTAATTATTCACCTTGCGGCTCGGGTTGGTGGAATTGGGGCTAATTTGGTTCATCAAGCCGATTATTTTTACGATAACCTCATGATGGGGGTGCAGCTGATTCACGAATCTTACAAGGTTGGCGTGCCCAAATTTGTGGCCATTGGGACAATTTGTGCCTATCCAAAATTTGCGCCGGTTCCTTTTAATGAAAACGATTTGTGGAATGGATATCCAGAGGAAACAAACGCTCCGTATGGACTGGCCAAGAAAATGATGCTGGTGCAGTCTGATGTTTACCGGTCACAGTATGGGTACAACTCGATTTATTTGCTGCCGGTCAATCTTTACGGCCCGCGCGACAACTTTGATTTGGAAACCTCACACGTCATCCCGGCTCTGATTCGGAAATGCCTGGAGGCCAAAGAGCGGGGTGATGCCTTTGTCACCGCCTGGGGAGATGGTTCCCCCACCCGCGAATTTTTATATGTTGAGGATGCAGCCCGCGGTATTTTGCTGGCGGCCGAGCGTTATAACGACAGCCTGCCGGTCAACCTGGGCAGCAGCTTTGAGATCAGCATCAAAGATTTAATGGAGACGGTCGCTAAGGTAACCGGATTTGAAGGGGAAATTCGTTGGGATACCAGCCGGCCGAACGGCCAACCCCGGCGCAAGCTCGACGTCAGCCGGGCGAAAGAGTTCTTTGGATTTGAATCACAGGTCGGGTTTGAAGACGGATTGCGGCGCACGGTTGAATGGTATTTGGCATCTAACCCCGTCGCCGTGAGATGATCTGTCCCTGGTGTTCAGGTTTACAGCTTTCCTAAGCGATTATGATGACCAACATACCCAAATTTCTGGCTCTTAGTGGACTGGATGGGGCCGGGAAGTCGACCCAGATTCAGCATTTGGTCGATTTTTATCGCCAGATGGGTGAAATACCGGTAATCATTTGGGCACGCGGCGGATATACGCCGCTTTTTAATGCCCTTAAAGCTGGGCTGCGCCGTCTTTCTGGTCAGCGGTTGATACCTCCTAGCGGCCGCAGTGCCGCTAGGACACAAGCCATGGGTTCGGGCTGGAAGAGGCGATTGTGGCTGTCGCTGGCGATTTTTGACTTGATACTTGTTTACGGGGTACAGGTCCGCTGGCTGTTGTGGACCGGCCGTACGGTTATTTGCGATCGTTATTTGGGCGATACGGCTATTGACTTTGCGCTTAATTTTTCATCTGAAGCGGTTGGGGAGTGGTGGATGTGGCGGTTTTTAGCCTGGGTTACCCCTCGTCCGGCGGCTGCATTTTTGCTGCTAATTCCGGTAGAGGAATCGCAGCGTCGTTCACAGCTTAAAGATGAACCGTTTCCAGATTCTCCTGAGGTTCTTGCTCAAAGACTGGCCGCCTATAGGAGCCGGCCGGAATTTGAAGGCTGGCTCGAAATTGACTGCCGGGCATCGATTGAAGCGGTCCGGAGAAAAATTATGGCTGGCATTGGGGTAGCTTATGAAAATTAGCCTGCTGCTCGAGCGAGAGCCGTTTGGCTCAATATTAGCTGAAACCCTAACCGAATTTCTAAGCTCACATTTTCAACAACCTTTTAAGGTTCAGTGGGGCACCCAACCAGGCGGCGGAGAGCAAACGTGGTTAGTCAACAGCCGCCTCAACGCGATTTTTTTGCCGGGTGTCACCCGAACCGCGCTCGAACCCATCATCAGCGAATTTGGGCGCAGCGTAACCCCCTGGAAGACCCCTTTGCAGCGTTTGTATGTCGAGCTGGCGACCCGCCGGCCGTTCTCACAGCCGCTGGCTGATTTTTACCTCGACATCACCCCGGCCGTGCCGGATGGTGAGCAATTTTTAATTGTGGGTGGCAATCATAAAATCCGGATTTTGCACCCGGCTGAAAATGCTGTTTATGTGATCTGCAAAAAAGGGTTTGATCGGCGGCGACTGACACGTGAAGTAGAGATTCGTCACCGGGCGGAAGCCTTGGGTTTGCCGGTAGTCCCAGTCATCCACGCTTCTAAAAAAGCGCCCTGGTTTATTGAGGAATTTATCATAGGAACTCCCTTGAATCGCTTATCTAAAAGCGAAGATAAAATAAACGGATTGCAACAGGCTGTTTCTGCATTAAAAATTCTAGTAGAGGAAACTGAAGAAATAGTTAGCGAGGAAAAATATCTTTTTCAACGAAAAAATGAGGTGCTTCGATTAATAGATCAAAACAATTTTCTTTCTCCGGTAGCCCGGCAAAAATTACACGCTCAAATTGAAATTTTGGCTAGAAGGAAATCATCTGAACAAACCATCCAAACAGCATTATCTCATGGTGATTTTCAGCCAGCCAATATCCTTTTAGTTAATCCAATGGTGATTTTAATAGATTGGGAGTACGCAGAACGCCGAATTTGGATTTATGACATATTGGTTTATTTGTTGCAATCCCGTTTTCCAAAGGGGCTCGCAGATCGGCTACACCAGTACGTGAATAACGATCTCGGTTTGTTTTCAGAATTAAGAGTTTTTCAGGATTTTTTTAATTTAGAACAGACAATTGAAACTAAAATTTTTTATGCCAATTTGTTTTTCCTTGAAGAATTGCTGTTGCATTTGAAAGAAAATAACAATCCTCTTTTCTTCTCAGTGGGAAGTAGCTTAAGTCAGCTTTTCTCCGAACTTGATCACTGGATTCACTATATATGTAATAAACATCAACAGGATATTTAAGGCAATTATGCTCTGGTCTTTTAGGAAATTAGGTAGAAACAAATTTGCCCGGCAGGCAACAAAGAAAGCTTTTGGGTTAATTTATCGCGATGGCAAGATAATCACCATTAAGCGCGGTCCATTGGCCGGTTTGAAATGGGTATGCCATTCACATCATCAATTCTGGATGCCTTTAGGAATGTACGAAGTAGAAACTGCAAACTGGCTTAAAAACCAAATGGACACATCTTCAGTCTTTTTTGACATTGGAGCCAATGCTGGTTATTTTACTTTGCTGGGCTGCCGACAGATTAAAGCGGGCCAAATAATATCTTTTGAACCCGTGCCTCTCAACGCAAAAACAATCAAAAAGCAACTAGAAATCAATAATTTTGAAAACGGCGTTGTAGAACAAATAGCCTTATCTGATAAAAATGAGACCTCTCTTTTTTCAGTTGCGAATAACAACGCAAATTCACATCTCGTTGAAGTGGATACACCGCATACAAATGGGAGGGAAAAGGCTCAAATTTCAGTTAAAACCCTCACCTTAGATGAGTATGTAAATACAAGAAATATTAAACCAGATCTAGTCAAAATTGATGTTGAGGGAGCTGAAGCCAAGGTTTTATGTGGGGCAAATGAAACAATTTCCCACTTTCGGCCCAACTGTCTTGTTTCAACTCACAGTCAAAATTTATATGAAGAATGCCGAGACTTTTTTATCAAGCACAATTATCGGGTTTCACCATTGCCCGGTTTTGATCACGAGCTAATTTGTTTTTCATCTTAGCTAAATAATCACCAGATATTTTTAGTTATTGAATTGACATTTTTAAGAAAATGGAACCTGATTACTGCCAGGAAAAAAAATTGATTATATTAAATCAGATGGCTGGCCCAATTACTTGGGAACTAGCCGAAGATTTAGGCCACGCTGTTGGGCAGGTAGCCTTGCTTACCGGCCATCCGGATACGCTGCAAAAAGTGGACCCGAACGTCGAGTTAACTGCCGCGCCTGTTTATCAACGCGGCTCGTTTCCGGTACGGGCCTTTTCCTGGGTGCGGTACTGGGTAGCGGCATTTTTCTGGTGCTGGCGGTATCCGGCGCAAACACCCCTCCTGCTTTTTTCGAACCCCCCACTGCTGATCTGGCTGGGATATGTGCTTAAGAAGCTGCGCGGCCAGCGTTTTACAGTCATGGTGCACGACATTTATCCCGATGTACTGGTGCGTCTGGCAGGTTTTTCACCCAATCACCCCCTGATTCGAGTGTGGCTGTGGTTGAATCGCCGTGCGTATCAGGAAGCTGAGGCGGTCATGACTCTGGGGGAGTACATGGCGGCCACGCTGGGAAAGCAGTTTGATCCGCTACAAACTCCGGCCGGTCGAATAGAAGTGATTTATCCCTGGGTCGATACCGAACGGATCAAGCCGATCCCCAAAGAAGATAACTGGTTTGCCAGGGAACACGGTCAGGTAGGGAAATTAACGGTCATGTATTCCGGCAATATGGGGCTGGGACACGACATCGAAACGATGATTGACGCGGCTGAACGGTTGAATGGCCGAGACGATATCCACTTTATGTTTATTGGTGGCGGACCGAAGTGGCAGCTGGTCGAGGAGGCGCTGGCCCGGCGACATTTGCCAAACGTGACCCTCTTGCCCTGGCAAGATGAAGCGGTGCTGCCGTATTCGCTGGCGACGGCCGATGTGGCGCTGGTATCGATGGAAGAAGAGATGATCGGGTTAATGGTCCCGAGCAAGCTGATATACAGCATGTCGGCCGGATCTGAAATCATCGCCATTGTAAATGCCCCATGTGAGCTGAGTGAATGGCCTGACGTCAAACCGATAAGCTCTGGAGATGATCAGAAACTGGTCGATCAAATTGAGGATATCGCCCACGACAAGAGGATCGCTCAAAAACACAATTCGCGACGAATTGCCAGGCGTCTTTTTGAGCGAGCTAAAAATATTAATCAGATCGAAAGCCTGCTTCGCTTTGAACGGAAAAAAGAGGGGGCATCTTGACGCCTGTGATGAGTTCCCTAAAGGGGATTGGCGAAAAATTTTTCAGGGCAAAAATAATCCACACCATTGGTTGGGTGTCTGTTCTCTATGCGGTTAATATTGTTCTGGCGATCTTGCGAGATGCTTTTTTGTCGGCCAGATTTGGCGCCTCAGAGCAGCTAGATGCCTTGCTTTTAGGGATCAATTTAATTCGCACGGCCAGTCTATTTATTGTGATGGCCGTTTCTGGTGGAATGATACCTACTTTTGCTGTGCTGCTTGACCAAAAAAAGAACCGGAACCTGGGCACCTATATTTGGAAGGCAAATATTCAATTATTTGTGGTATTGGTTATTCTGGCTGTTTTTACGGCCGTTTTTAACCAGGAAATTAGCCGTTTACTGGGTCCTGGATTATCAACCGCTGCGCAAGAAGATCTGGCTGCAATTTTGTTGATCTTGACGCCGATACTTGTCATTTTGGGGCTGGCCGGAATTAACAAAGCGTTGGGTGATTCGCTAGCTTCCTTTGAGATACATCCCGTTTTATTGGGGATGATGACCTTAGGGACTATCATTGGGCTGCTCGTGTTTAGAACGATTTTTGGCGTGGCCGTTGGACTGGTGGTAGGAACTTGCCTCGCTTACGGATTTCAGATTTTTCGCTTAATTCGACTGCTCAAAGAGAAGATTCAGCTGGATATTTTGGCCCTTAGAAAAGGTTTCCTCCGGCAGGATCAAAAGATAAATTATTCCCCGATTATTTTCCTGCTGCTGGGCGGCTTTGCTATTCAGGGCCAGGGGTTAATCGAGCGGGCTTTTTCAACTTCTTACGGTCCGGGATCGGTGACCGCGCTTAGCTTAGCTATATCGATTGTGGCGGTGCCGGCCACGCTGCTGGTACCAGCCATGACCTCGGTGATGCTACCTTACCTGTCTAGAAAGGAATATTCTGCATCGCGTCAGGAATTTGGATTACCCTTCAAAAACTATCTCCTGATTGGGGCGGCGTGTCTCATGGTGACAGCGGTTTATTGGGTGGCTAGCGATTTCTTGGTGCGTCTTCTTTTTCAAAGGGGTAATTTTACGGCCGAAGCGGCAGCCACCACGGCTGTCCTGGTCAGGATTTTAAGTCTAGGCTTTTTGCCTTATGTGTTGATGTCCATATTCAGGCAGGTTCTAATTGCGCGTAAACAGACTCTGGTCGACATGCTTATCTCTGCTGTTGTGTTTATTATAAAATTTGGTATTTTGTGGTTTTGGGCCCATCGATATCAGATTCAGTTTATTACCTTTACAATCCTTTTTGGATATCTTCTTAATTTGATGCTTTATGTGGTCGTGATTAATATGAATTCCCGAAATAGATTAAAGGTTTGAATCGAGAAGTTTCATAATAAAATGATTCCTGACAAAGAACCAAAAAAGGTTGCGAAGTATATCTACTTATTATTTTTTTGTTTTTCTTTGCTGATTTTTCGAAATCCAGATCAAATTTACAAAAGTTTTTACAACCTAAATAATTATTTGATTTTAAATAGTAATCTAAAAAATAATGGCTTAAATTGCTTAGGAGAAGGAAGCCAAGATAAAGAATTGATCGATTCGCAATTAATTCTAAATACATCTTATTCAGCTAATCGGGTCGATATAGTGAATTATTTGTTAGGGTGTCAATATTTTCAGAATAATCAGCCCCAACTAGCGATTGAAAGTTGGGAGAAATCGCGACTACTAATAAGTCAAAAATTCGCGAATGAAACCTTACGATACTTTGATTCTGATAAAAGCCTTGGTTTAACTTATAGCGATTATGCTGAGGCTCTTGACAATCGGCCAGATGAAAAAAAAGGTCGGTATTATGTCAAGCTGTGTGTTTACTATTTAGATCAGAGTCAGCAAGAAGAAGCAAGTTACTGGTGTAATTTGTTGAATCAGGTATCAAATGGCCCATATGGATTGCTGTTATTGGGAAGAGCGAAAATGCTAACATCCGATTTTGAAGGAGCAAAAACCCTTGTTGAAGAGGCGTTAATTATTGATGAAAATATTCCTGAAGCTTACCATTTAATTGCAAAGCTGAAATTGGAAGAAAACTTGTTAGAAGAAGCGGAATCCGCAATTAAGATTGGTATAGAAAAAGATCCCAATAACGGATTTTTTCAAATAACTTATACCTCGATTCTTATTAGAAATGGAGAACATGATCAAGCAGTTGAGCTTTCCGAAAATATTCTTAGTCAATTTTCGAGAAACCAAGAAATTATTATTTCACTTTGCAATCTGCTAGAGGAAAATAATCTGCATAAGGATACTTGTCGTGAAAATTGACTTAAAAGAACAACTAGAAATAAGCAAGGTATTTTTTTTGGGAATTTTGTTGATAGTTGGAGCTTGGACTTTTTTACAGCCATATTCAACTATTAACTCGATAGGCGAAACTCAAAGAAGTAATTTTTTCTATTGGAAAAATGTATTAGGTGTTGCTTTAGTAATTTATTGCACTATTTTGCTTGGATTCAAAGTTTTTAGAAGAGAGAAAATTTACATCAATTTGCCGTTGACTATTACATCATTTTTGTTTCCGGTTTATGTACTATTTTTGATGGTATTTAGAAGCTTAGATGAAAACTCAGCTCAAGAAACAGCACTATATTTCTTATGGTTTTACGCTTTAGTTTTTCTTTTCCCGCTTATTTTTGACACAGTAGCAAGACAAAAAAAACTAATATGGGTTATTTTAATTGCGAATCTGTCAGCGATTTTCATAGGAATTTATTTTAATCCTTATGAGTTTTTAGGGAAACTACAGAATCCTGCAATTAGGCTTGATTTTGATTTTTTTAATCCCAATTTTTATGCTTATTCATGGCAAATCGTTGTTGCATCGGCTCTAGTATTACTCGCAATCACGAGAAGTAAATTTCAAAAAGTCCTGTTTAGTTTGCTAATTGTTCTCTCTGTTCTTTTTATTTATGCGGCTATTGCAAGAAGTACATTAATTGCGAGCCTGGCAATTATCGTGATCTACATTTTTGTTATTGTTAAGGTTGATTTGCGGGTAAAACTTGGAATTGCATGTTTCTCCATCGGCTTTATCTTTCTTGTTTTGATGGGTATTGATTATTCAGCAGATGAATTAAACAGTTTGTTATCTGGACGAATTCAAATTTGGACTAATACCATCAATTTTAATTTATTTGAAAATTCAAATCCCCTAGCAATATTTTTTGGTGTTGAAGAATATACAGTTAGAGGTTTTTATCATTTAACAAGAGAACGATTAGGTTTTGAAATTCAGAAAGCATCCGCAGACAATCTTTATATTGATATTTTATTGAAGTTTGGTTTTTTGGGATTAATTTTCTTCCTGATGCCAATAATAGTCATAATAACGAATTTAATTAAGTTTGTGGCTACAACACACAATCAACTTGACAAGAAGTTAGTCACAATTGTTTTGGGAGTTTGGATTGGGGTCTTATTGCAAGGTACCGGCATTTCAGTTATCCCTTCATTTGGCAATGTCATTAATATAATGTTGCTCATTCTAACAAGTTATTCTATCTCTATTATTAATAGGCCAAGATTGGCTTCGTTTAGGCGCAGATTAAATTCTCCTTACATCAAACCGATTCCTGAGCTAAATTAATGAAAATACTTATAAATGGGTTGGCCGCTCGTTTGGGTGGATCTGAAACATTCCTTGTGGAGCTACTACCTCGCCTTGCCAAACAGAAATCGTCAATAACATTCGATTTATTTGTAGTGGAAAGTCGCCGCAAAAATTATGAAAATCTGCCAAAAAACGTTCGTTTGATCGGTGTTGCTGATGTCAACGTCAACTCCACTTTTCGGCGATTGATATTTGAACACCTTGTCATCCCTTACAGGTTTCTTTTTGGTAAGTACGATTTTTATATCGAATCAGGCGACATGATGTCGCCTTTTGTTTGGCTATCTCGCAAAAAAACACTGTCCGTGTTTCATGCAACCCAACATTTAATCATCCCTAAAGAAACTGGAGAACGCGGTATCCGGTTAATTTACAACAAGATCATGAGAAGATTAACGGCTTACGGGGTCACGATACCGGTAACTGTTTCTCATTTCACGGCAACGCAACTGGTTGAAATATACCCTGTTCTAAAAGGGAAACTCAAAGTGATTCATCATGGCCTGGCTATGAAAAAAAATGCTAATGGCTCTGACTCCGCTTTCCCGCTAGACTTTCCCCACCGCTATATGTTATCAATTTCCAACCGCTACCCATTTAAAAATTATGCTAATTTAATCAGAGCGTATGGAAATTTTTTGCGCAAAAATGACACAGATATTGATTTAGTACTGATCGGCGCAGCCAAATCGGCCGCTGTTGAAAAAGAAATTAGGGAGATCATTGCCCAATTCGATATTAAAGATCGAGTCCATATTTTTGACTATATTCCAAGACAGCGCTTAGCAAAAATTTTTTCCGCAGCTACGGGTTATATTTTCCCCTCAAAATTTGAGACATTTGGTTTTACCCCTCTCGAAGCGATGTCTTATGGGGTGCCCTGCGCCGTTTCAAATCAAACCAGCCTCCCGGAGATATGCGGAGATGCCGCCCTCTATTTTGATCCAGGTGACCTTGATCAAATTGAAGAGGCGATTCACCAGCTTGTTTTTAACGAAAGATTACGGGAGGACCTTATAAAGAAAGGCAATCACCAATACACAAAATTTACCTGGGATCAAGCGGCCGCTGAATATCATGCAGCAATCGAGAACGCCTAATGTTCAAGACTTGGGGTTAGTATTAATTTTTTATGATGTTGTATAACCAGTTTTCATCAAAATTCTCGCGATTAGAAAAAACTCTGTTAGGTATTCTTCGGGGTGAATATAATTCGTTTGAAAAAATTAACTTTGAGGCAAATTTATTTGATATCGCTTCAAAAAATGAGGTTGCTTCGATTGTAACTCACCAAGTAGTAACCTCGGCAGCCGCAGATTCGATCTCAATTGACTCTTCATGGAGATTGATTCATGACAAGGAAAATGACCGCATCCAGAGCTACCTCGATGAACTTGATCGGGTCGCAGCAAAGTTGGCTGAGCATGATATCCCCCTGGTGGCCCTCAAAAATTCAGGCATCGCTCGCGGCATTTACCCTCACCCCGGCGCGGTACCCATGGGGGATATCGATGTCCTGGTTGAAAAACGACACTTTCGCCGCGCTCACGAACTGCTGCTCGGCATGGGCTACACCTTTGAATTCCGCAGCGATCTGGAAGAAGAAGATCTGGAAGAGGCTGAAGCCGGCGGCGGCGCAGAATATTGGAAAATGCTGCCCAACGGGGAAAAACTGTGGTTTGAACTGCAGTGGCGGCCGGTCGCCGGCCGCTGGATCCGGCCGGATCAGGAACCTTCGGCGGCCGAACTGATGGCCCGCTCCATACCGATCGATGGGAGTGAGGTTCGGCTCCTCTCTCCAGAAGATAATTTGCTGCAGGTGGCCCTGCACACCGCCAAACATTCCTACGTCCGCGCCCCTGGTTTTCGGCTCCATCTCGATGTCGAGCGCATCGTGCGTTACCAGACGATTGATTGGGAGCTCTTCGTAAAACGGGTCAAACAGTTAAAAGTTAAAACCGCAGTTTACTTCTCGCTTCTAATTCCGGCCGAGCTGTTTGAGACCCCAATCCCACCTCAAGTGTTAATTGACCTGCGCCCCGGTCGCATACAGGAGAAATTTCTCATATATATGTTGAACCGCGCGGGACTTTTGTACCCCCATCAAAAGAAGTTTAATCGTGTAGAATATATTTGCTTTAACGCACTACTTTATGATAGCCTGTCTGGCTTGTGGCGGGGTATATTCCCCGATCCCAACTGGATGCAGGAGCGGTATCAGTTTCAAAACAGATGGCTTTTACCCTATTATCATCTCGTGCGACTTTCATCACTTTTATTTAGAAGATTGGCAACATGATGACCCAAATTCTTCAGCGACATCAGTGGAACCATAAATCGATTTTTGACCGGTTGGTAGCGGCCTTACTGTTAATCACCTTTGCCCCATTTTTGGCCGTTATCGCTTTAATTGTGGCCCTCAAACTCGGCCGCCCGGTCCTTTTTCGCCAGCAGCGGGCCGGACAGTTCGGCCGGCCGTTTATGCTGCTCAAATTTCGCACGATGACCGATGCCCGTGACCCGAATGGAGACCTTCTGCCTGATGGGGAGAGACTCACCTCCTTTGGCCGCTTCTTACGCAGCACCAGCCTTGATGAACTACCGGAATTGTGGAATGTATGTAAGGGAGAGATGAGCCTTGTTGGTCCGCGACCGCTGCTCATGCGCTACCTGCCCCGCTACACGTCAGAACAGATGCGCCGTCATGACGTCAAGCCCGGCATCACCGGATGGGCACAGATCAACGGCCGGAATGGCATCGCCTGGAATGAGAAATTCAGGCTGGACGTATGGTATGTTGACCACCACTCTTTGTGGCTTGACTGTAAAATTCTCGTTCTGACAATTTGGCGCACCCTGCGTCGTGACGGCATTAGCCAGGCTGGTCACGATACCATGGAAGAGTTTTTTGGAACCCAGTAAAGCCCCTTCTGTTAATATATTGTTGTGCAGCGTCGGCCGACGAGTTGAATTGGTAAAAGCCTTTAAACAAGCGTACCAAAGCAGTGGTTGGGCCGGACAGATTGTTGGGCTAGACATCAATCCATTGGCCCCTGCACTGTGGGAGGTTGATCGGCCGTATATCGTACCGCGATTGAATGATCCCCATTACATACCCACTCTGCTGAATATCTGTCAACGTGAAAAAATTGATCTTGTGTTACCCTTGATCGATTACGATATCCCCGTCCTGGCCGCCCACCAAGCTGCTATCGAAGCAACTGGAGCCCGCGTAGGAGTAATCCCAGCCGCTAAAACCAGCATCGTAAATGATAAATGGGAAACCTTTCGCTTTTTTCAGCACATTGGTGTCCCCACACCTCAATCGTGGCTGCCGGAAATGCTTGATTACTCAACAATGAAGTACCCGCTCTTTGTCAAACCAAGACACGGCAGCGCGAGCCAGCACACCTATAAAATTGGCGACGCTCGGGAACTGGCTTTTTTTGTAGAATATGTACCGGATCCGATTGTCCAGGAATATGTACCTGGACCGGAGATCACGAATGACGTCATTTGTGATTTTCACGGTCGCTTGCTGGGTTTTGTATCCCGAAAACGGGTTGAGGTTCGTTCTGGAGAAGTAAACAAGGGGGTGACCCTTTTTGATCAGGCTATTGGTGATGCTTGCCGCACCATCGCTCGGGAACTGCCGGCCGTAGGGCCGATTACTGTGCAGTGCATGATGCGAGACGATCAACCGCTGTTTACGGAAATTAATGCCCGCTTGGGTGGTGGAATTCCCCTCGGCATCGCGGCCGGGGTTAATTCGCCCCTGCTCTTGCTGCAGCTGGCGGCCGGTGTTGAAGTGGACCCGCAAACGCTTGGCGATTATCAAACCGATCTTTTCCTGTCCCGATTTGATGATTCACGCTTTTTAACAACTGATGACTGCAATCGTATGGCCCAAAACAAATACACCGCTTAAAGCGGTTGTATTTGATATGGATGATACCCTTTATCCTGAACGCGAATTTGTGCTGAGTGGCTTTCGCGCTGTGGCCGTATGGGCCCAGCGTCACCTTGGGATTCCTCAAAATTCAGGGTATGATTGCCTGAAGAGGTTATTTGAGCAGGATATTCGAGGCAATACATTCAACCTATGGCTTGCCCATTTTAACATTGCAGATGACACACTTGTTCCTAACCTCATAAATGTTTACAGAACACATTCTCCCAACATTGCTCCTTTTGCTGAAATGAAAGCCCTGGTCGAACAATTGTCTCTGCACGTGCCGGTCGCGTTGCTCAGCGATGGCTACTTGGAAGTTCAACGACGAAAATTTGACGCTTTAAACCTTGCTCCTTTCTTTCATACAGTTCTGTTTTCTGATCAGTTTGGCCGGGAAAATTGGAAACCCAGCCCTGTTCCTTTCCAGGCGGTTTTAGAGAAACTCACAACCAACGGCCCTGAGACGGTCTATATCGGTGATAATCCTCGTAAGGATTTTATTGGGGCTCGCCAGACCGGTATCAATACAATTTGGCTCAAGCATGCTCGGGGAGAGTACTTTGAAGATCGTCCACCTACACCACAGCACGATGCAGACATCATTGTCGATCATGCAGCAAATTTGTTTGGCTTGTTTGGTCTTGATTAATTTATTTAGAATCGATATGCAATAGATCTGTGGCGCTAGAAGAATGGGAAAAACGCCACAAATGAGGTTGATTTGGTCGCAAAGAGAATTTATCTTTCTCCACCGCACATGTCCGGTTGGGAGCAGCAGTTTGTTCAAGATGCTTTTGACACCAACTGGATCGCCCCGCTTGGTCCACACGTTAACGCGTTTGAGGAAGAATTTTGTGAGGTTGTGGGGTCGGCTCACGCTGCCGCCCTGAGCAGCGGCACGGCCGCCCTGCACCTGGCCATGATCCTGCAGGGGATCGAACCGGGTGATGAGGTGCTGGTTTCCGACCTAACTTTCAGCGCCAGCGTTAATCCGATTATTTACTGCGGAGGCAAGCCTGTTTTTATCGACAGCGAAACCGCTTCCTGGAACCTTGACCCCAATTTGTTAGAAGATGCGTTGAAAAAGAAGGCCGCGGCCGGCAACCTGCCCAAGGCGATGATTATCGTCCACCTTTATGGGCAAGCGGCCGATATGGAAGCGATTTGTGCCCTGAGTGAGCAATATGGGGTGCCGATCATTGAAGATGCGGCCGAAGCCCTGGGTGCCACTCACCATGGTCGGGCACCCGGCACGCTGGGGCGAATGGGCATCTATTCGTTCAACGGCAATAAAATCATCACCACTTCTGGGGGCGGCATGCTTGTCTCTGATGACAAGGCCTTGATCGATCAGGCGCGCAAACTAGCAACCCAAGCCCGTGATCCAGCGCCTCATTACCAACATTCACAAATTGGCTATAATTACCGGTTGAGCAACATTCTGGCCGGTGTTGGGAGAGGACAACTGCGCGTTTTATCAGATCGCGTACAAACCCGGCGGCAAAATTTTGACTTTTACTGCAACAATCTAGGTCATCTGCCCGGTATCTCTTTTATGCCGGAGGCCCCCTGGGGGCGATCAAATCGCTGGCTCACCGTCATGCAAGTTAATCCGGAGCTCTCGGGCTCTGATCGTGAACAAATTCGCCTTGCTCTCGAAGAAGAAAATATTGAATCGCGCCCGGTGTGGAAACCGATGCACCTCCAACCAATTTATGCTCAATATGAAGTTTTTGGCGGCCATGTTTCAGAACATCTTTTTGAGCGTGGCCTTTGCCTGCCGTCCGGGTCAAGCTTGACTAAAAGTGATTTAAATAGAATTGTCTATTTGATTCGATCGATAGTTTGCACATGATTTATAAACCAGTTCCCCTAGACCACCTTCGTAATCGACACTTCTTTGTTTTTGACGCCATAGCCATCGTTTTTGCTTCGTATTTGAGCTATGTGTTGCGTTTTGAGACATGGCAATTCCCCACTTTTCATCAACAAAGCCTGATCATTTTTTCGATTTGTGCGGTGTTAGCGGTTCCGTTAATATTTCACTCGGTGGGTGTCTATTCTCGCTATTGGAAGTACGCCTCGCTAAACGATTTTATTTTGATTTGTTTGAGCGTGGTTGTGGCTACTGCCGCTGCTTCACTTATGACGATTGGTGTTATTTGGTTAGGCAAGCTGTCGGCCGTTTTTCCCCGCTCAATCCCGTTTCTGTTTTTCATGATCGCCCTGGGGGCGGTATTCCTACCCCGCCTCTTTGTGCGGGTTTTTCACCTCATGCGCGGCCGGGTTAACGGCACCCGCCAGCGGCAGCCGGGCCGCCGCATCGCCATCATGGGCGCGGGAGATGCCGGAGAAATTCTGGTCCGGGAACTCAAGCAAAACACCCGTATCCAGCACGAAATTGTGGCCTTTCTGGACGACAACCCCCGCAAACACGGGGTGCGCATCCACGGCATCCGGGTGATTGGCGGCCGTCAGAAAATCCCCCATCTTCAGACTGAGTTGGGGGTCTCGGAACTCATTATCGCCATGCCCAGCATCGACGGCCGCATGGTGCGCGAGATCGTCCAGCTGAGCGAAAAAGCCGGTCTCAAAGCAAAAATTATCCCCGGTCTACAGGAGCTTCTCGAAGGCGAAAACCTCTTTGGCCAGCTGCGCAGCGTCGCCATCGAAGATTTGCTGCGCCGTCAGCCGATCAAGACCGATTTCTCGGCCGTTCAAAACCTGCTCCAAGGACGGCGCGTGCTGATCACCGGCGGTGGCGGCTCGATCGGCAGTGAACTGTGTCGTCAAATCATTCGCTGTCAGCCGTCCGAACTGGTGCTCCTGGGTCACGGAGAAAATTCGATTTTTGGCATATTCCATGAATTGAAACGCCTAAAAATAGAGACAAAAATAACGGCGGTAATCGCTGATATCCGCTTCGAGAAGCGGATCAAACAGGTTTTTGCTCAATTTCAGCCGGAAGTGGTTTTTCACGCGGCCGCTCACAAGCACGTGCCCCTCATGGAAGCCAATCCGGTTGAGGCGATTACCAACAACGTCCTGGGAACCCGCAATTTGCTGACCGCAGCGCTGGAACAGGATGTCGATCACTTTGTCATGATCTCCACCGATAAGGCGGTGAACCCCACCAACGTGATGGGGGCCAGCAAGCGGTCCGCCGAACTGCTCGTACATCATGCCGCCGAACGATCAGGAAAAGCGTACGTGGCCGTTCGTTTTGGTAACGTTCTAGGCAGCCGCGGCAGCGTGGTCCTGACCTTTCAGGATCAAATCAAGCGAGGTGGACCGGTGACGGTGACCCATCCGGAGATGACCCGCTTTTTTATGACCATCCCCGAAGCGGTGCAGCTCGTCCTGCAGGCGGCCGTTCTCGGCAACGGCGGCGAAGTCTTTGTCCTTGATATGGGCCAACCGGTCAAAATTCTCGATTTAGCCAAAGATCTTATTACTCTGTCCGGGTTAGAGGTTGATCGGGATATAAAGATTGAATTTGTGGGCTTGCGCCCTGGTGAAAAGCTGTACGAGGAGCTGTTTGTCAAAGGGGAAGATTACCAGCGTACCCGCCATGAAAAGATCTTCCTGGCGGCCAATGCCAGCAATTTAATCCCGGCCGCTCTGGAGACCCGGATCGGCCGGCTGATTGAGGCAGCTGAAGAAAATCACCTCAACTTACTTATGGAAGAACTGCATGAGCTGGTGCCCGAGTTTAGCCACAATGGCTCGGTTCCTCAGAGGAGATAGGTTTCACCGCAAAATCACGGAAAACAGTAAAATTTGTGTAACTGTTTAGGTCTTCAATCATCCCGACAGGCTGTGGCCGGGGTCCTCACCGAGCCACCAGCCGGCGCGGTCAGAGACCGGCCGGAGCGCCTAAATAGATTTCAAGAATGATACGGTAGTAGAACGATTGATCTTACATCATCGGTCGCGGGCATCCTGCACAATGACAGAATGCGCAGCGTCAGCGAGGAATCTCGGCAGGTTGAACTTAGACCGTAAAATGGCATAGCAAAGGTTCATTTTAATGTACGTTGGCGGGATTCTTGTATGTTAAAGAGAAAGATGGTCCGAGGGCAATTTAACCCATCCACAATGGTAGGGGCTGGGTTAGTAAGGGCTTGGCTAGCCAAGCCCCTACACCGGTTTCATCCTGGCCTCCTGTCCACAGCTTGAACGCGGCAAGGACGGTTTTGTGCTTTTTGTGTTTTTGTGATTCATAATAAACCTATGAGCGCCATCTCTCAGCATAATGCAGAAGCCCCCTTTGAAGAGCGTTTCTTGACCCAAATTGCGCACTGGCGGCGAACTCTCAACCTCTCTAAGGACGAGCTGGTCGATTGGCTGCTAAACGCTCGGCTGGCCGGCCTGACCTATAAGCTCCTTGATCCACAAAAAAAAGCCACTCCGATGGGCCAAAAATTAAAAACCGGATTTCTGAACAGCGCCGCTCACACAATGATCCAAAATGAAGTGTTTGATCGCTTTCAGGCGGTGGCCGGAACGCTGAATATCCAGCCGGTTTTACTCAAAGGTGCGGCATTGGGTCAAACCGTTTACCCCCATCCGGCTACCCGGCCGATGGGTGATATCGATATCTGGCTGCCTCAGCCGGTTATCCCTCCGCTGATCGCTCGATTAGAAGAAGCCGGTTTTAAATTGGCAAAAAAACAGCTCGCCGATCACCAAATTACCGCCCAGCAGAGCGGCGAATACCAGCTCATCTATCGAGACTGGCATATTTTGATCGAGCTCCACGACACCGCTTTTCCCGGCTGGTGGCTCGATCAGACAACTCCCATTGCGGTTGATGAAGGGGCGATTTGGGAGCGGTGTGAACCGCTTGAGGGGCGGCCGGGCTACAGGCAAATGGATGCCACCGATATGCTGATTCACGTGGCCACTCATCTGGCCGTTAATCATCAGTTTAGCCTCCACCCGCTGCGCTCCCTTGTCGATTTGGCGCTCCTGATCGAAAAAAGACCGCCGGACTGGGATAGATTGTGCGTACGAGCGGCACGATGGCACCTGCAGCCGGTTCTCTGGCGTACGCTTCTTGCCCTGCAGGAAATTTGGTTGGTTGAGGTTCCCCTGGAAGTCGTAAATGCTCTGGCGCCAAAACCGCTCCAGCGACAAATTTTAACGACGCTTGTAACCACAAAATCACTCCTGGCGGAACACAACCATTCCGACGCCGGCGGCCGATATGTGCTGCTGCTGGCCCTGGTTGAGCAGGGTGCCGCCCGCCGCCGTTTAATCAAAACCGCTCTTTGGCCAAAAGCCAGTGAACTGCCCCCTGGGGTGGACAATCGCTTCCAGCGCCTGTGGCGGGTCATCACCACCCGAGAATTATAGCCCTTGTCTCGCTCACCTGCTTTACTTGCCCGGCTTCTTCCCTATCTGGAAGGGTTAATCTATTGTCTACTACTACCTCTGGCGATGCTGGCCCCGCCATCGCTCCTGCCCCTGTTTGGAATTATCCCGATTTTATGGTTGGGCAACTGGTGGTTTACCGGCCGCCCCTGGCCGCGTACGCCGCTTAATGGGTCGCTTTACGTGATGCTCCTGATGATCGGGGTAAGCGTCTGGGCCACCCCCGATCTATTGTTGAGTTTGGAAAAAGTGGTCGGCTTGACCTTTAGCATCCTTTTGTTTTGGGTGGCTGTAGCCGTGTTTGGGCGTTCTCAACCCCACTTCTTAGCCGGTTTGGTCATTTTTTGGGGATTATCGCTGGGAATTGTGGGGGTCGCGCTCCTCAAAACAACCTGGACCGCTAAAATTCCCGGTCTGGGTGCACCGGTTGCCCTGCTTAATCGCCTCAATGCGCTGGCGGCCGGTATTCCCCTACCGCAAATCAACGCCAACCAGGTAGCCGGAGTATTGATGTGGGTCACGCCGCTGTTTATCATCGTGACTTGGGCGATGATCGAGGCGCGCCGCAAACCGGCCGCCCATCCACCTGAATGGGTGCGTTTTTCTCGTTTTTATTTTTTGATCGGCTCAGGCGCGGCCGTGTTTCTCTTAACCCTGGTGCTGACCCAATCCCGGAGCGGCTGGCTGGCGTTTGGGCTGGCCGTGCCGGTTATGGGATGGCTGGCGGGCGGCTGGCTCAGGCGGATGTCCGCCATGGGCGTGCTGCTCGTCGTGATCGGCATCACCCTGTTTTTTGCCGTCGATCCAGGCGGCACCGGTCAAGAACAGGTGATGCGTGCCTTGGGGTTGCGCTCCGATGCGCTGGTACAGGAAGAGGCCATCGGCACCCTCAACGGCCGTATGGAAATTTGGTCTCGCGCTGTTTATGGCCTGCAGGATTTTCCCTTTACCGGGATGGGGATGAACACCTTCCGCGAGGTTGTGCACGTTTTGTACCCGATGTTTCTGATTTCTCCCACAATTGATATCGCCCACGCCCACAATCACCTGCTGCAAACCGGGCTTGATTTGGGGATACCTGGTTTGGTTGCTTATCTGGCCCTGTGGTTGGGAGCAGTGTGGCTTCTGCGCGAAACGTGGCGCACCAGCGATCACAATCGATTGATCAGATTGCTCGTCATTGGTTTCTGTGGCTCCCTCACCGCTTATTGGCTGTACGGCTTAACGGACACCGTCGCCTTGGGGGCAAAGCCGGGCTTCTTGTGGTGGATTCTCCTGGCCCTAATCGTTACTTTACATAAACTGAGCGGCAGGAGTCCTGAGTCCTAAGTTGAAAGTCCTAAGTAGGATGATTTAAATTGGAACTTGACTCAAGAAGTCCTGAGTTCTGAGTTGAAAAGTGCTGAGTAAAATGGCTGCGATTGAGGCTTGACAAAGATGGGGTGAAGCTTATTCTGTTTCAGGACTCAGGACTCAGGACTCAGGACTCAGGACTCAGGACTCAGGACTCAGGACTCAGTAACCCTAATTCATTTCCCCAATCAGCGCATACTTCGCCAGGTGAGTCGTCACGTCAAAAGGATCGATGGCCAAGGCTGCGTCATATGCTTTTAGCGCTGAGCGATAGCGACCCATCATTTCATACGCCTGGGCCTTGTTAATATGAGGATATTGAGGAGCGTCGTAACGACCGGCCTGCGCCGCCTGATCGAGCCATTCCAGAGCCTCCTCCGGCCGACCGAGAGATATCAAATACGAGCCAATGTCGTTATACGGGTTTCCATATTCCGGATCGAGTTCGATGGCCGCTTCACATTCGGCAATCGCCTGATCGTATAGTTCCAGCATGCTGTACGCCCAACCTAAAAAGGTATGCGCTTCCGGCGTGGCGTGAATCTCGATTGATTTTTGATAGAGGCGAACCGCCTCAGCGATTTCCCCTTTTTGTTGAGCGCGATACGCCTGTTCAAAGATGACCATCGCGCGTTGTAAGGCAATTTCGTTCATTCTGTAATTATTGAGCGTTCAGATAAATAATCAATTAATCTGATTTACGATTTATGATTTACGATTTTTGATGAGCGCCTGGTTTGTGTGAGAAGAAAGTTCCCATCAAAGCTAACCATCGTAAATCGAAAATCTTTAGTAACTATTCAGATCGTCAACCTACTTCAAAGGCTGTGGCCGGTGTCCTCACCGAGCCACCAGCCGGCACGGTCAGAGACCGGCCAGAGCACCTGTATAGTTACAATCTTTAATCATAAATCGTGAATGCTCCATTTTATTCAAACCTCGTTATCGTAAGCAAATAAAACCGCTCCGTGGCCACAGGATTCATATTTCCCTCCAGCCAGCTTCTGGTTTCAACACGCGGTCCAGTCAGATCGCGCTGATCTTCGAGATACCAGATGGTTTCGTGAGCTGCGGCCGCTTCTTGCAGCGCTTCATCAATTGGGTTGCCCACGTCTGTGATGCGGAGCCCCTCATCGTTGTAATATCTAAAGACGATGTCATTATATCCGGGCATGAGAATAAGCGTATCGGCTGGGTCCATGTGCTCCTCTAAAAAAGCGGCCGCGTCTCGCCACTCTGTTTTGGGAATCATGGTCACATTGATGACGGTGGCCAAAAATGAAAGCAATATTAACGCTAAAGCCCACGGCCGCTGCCCCTTTACTCGATCAAATGACCAGGGAATCAGCCATCCGGTCACGAGCAGAAAAAACGGCCAAACGGCCGACAGCTGTCGTTTTAGCGAATAAGCTCGGGGAAAGAGGATGGCGATCAAGCTCAAAATGAATCCAAACGCCAATATCATGACGACATTGGGTTGGGTCAAAAAGCCATACAGCTGTTTTCCATAGCGCCGCAAAAAATAATACAGCAGGATCACCGCGGCCGAGCTGGCGATCATAAATACAACCAGCCCGATATTGCGCACCTGTGAATAAGGGAGGCCAAACGCTTCGGAGATCGGCCCGGCCAGGTAAAACCGATCAGAGACGATTATCCGCATAAATTGCTGCATGACCGGGGTTTGCAGCCAGGGTATAAAGAGAACCACGGCCGCCAGCCAACCCGCGATCCACCCGATCAAAACCTGCCATCCACTTCTTCCCTGTAGGTAAAGAGCGATCAATACCATAATTTGAATGGGAATGATCAGCACGGCGGCGTAGTGTAAATAAAGCGAAAGCGCTGTCGTTACGACAAATGATACCCATAGACCGGCCGCAAAAGCCGGCCTTTTTTCCCTCTGGGTCACCCAAAAAACCAGTAAAACAGCTCCTAACACGTGTAAAAAGGATAAAAAGGCATAGGACCGCGCTTCCTGCGCATACCAAACCAGCAGCGGGGAAAGGGAGGTCAGCCAGGTCGCTGAAACAATTTGCCCGGCCGAAAAATTCAATTTTTTACCCAGAACAAAAATAAGGGGAATAACCAGGATGCTAAAAAAAACGCTTGGCAAACGGAGGCCAATTTCACTCTCACCCAGCCTCAGGACCCACCAGCGCATAAACTCATAATAAAGAGGGGGATGATAGGGTTCACCCTCCCCAATCGCAAATTGCCCGAGGGTTTTTTGCAGCCGCACCAGTAGAAGCGCTTCATCCAGCCACAGGCTTTTGCTGCCCAGACGCCAGAGACGCACAGCGACACCCAGGGTTATGGTGAGTAGGAGGTGGGTTCTGAGGGAAAACATGAGAAATTCGAGATACGAGATGAGAAATACGAAATTGGAGATACGAAATACGAGATACGTTTACCAGATCCTATCTCGTATTTCATATTTCGTATTTGGTCAGCTTTCTTCTTCCAACCTCGCCACCGTCACCCCAGCCCCACCTTCCCCATCTTTCCCTTCTTCCCAGGAGGTAACGGCTTTGTGTTTGGTGAGCGCTTTTCGCACCGCGTCGCGCAGCCGGCCGGTTCCCTTGCCGTGAATGATGCGCACCCAAGGCAGCCGGGAGAGCGCCGCCCCATCGAGGTATTTATCGAGTTTTTCGAGCCCTGATTCGACCCGTTCGCCGCGCAAGTCCAGCTCCATGTCGGTTTTCCCACCGGCTTTGGGGACGGAAATAGACTCTTCCTGCTGAACCGGCCGACCGCGAAACTCAAGCTCATCCAGACTGGCGCGCATGTGCAGCCGGCCAACGGCAATTTCCGCATCACCTTTGTTCAACGTTAAGATCTCACCCTTGGCGTTAATGGTCTTAATAAACACCTCATCCCCAACCCGCAGCTTGCGCCGTTTTTGGGCCCTGCTTTCTTTGGGCATGACGGAATCAATAAGCGGGGTGTCGGTGACCGACGAGAGCGGCCGTTCTTCGATGATGTCTACTTCTTTATTTAACCGCTTGAGCAGACTGCGAGACTCAGCCCCTTTGAGCTGCTGGCGCACCTGGCGGATCTCGCGCCGAATCGCCGACAGCTCTTCTTCGACCTGGCCGCGGGCCTCCTGCAAGATCTTTTCACGCTCGTCTTCAATGTCTAACAGTCGTTTGCCCAGCTTTTCCCGCTCGCGTTCTGAGCGACGGCGGGCCAGCCGTGCGGCCGCCTCTTCGCTGGCGATTTTTTCACGCATGTCGTAAATCGACTCAAGCAGTTCTTCCGTTTCACTGTTGCCGTGGCCGAGTTTGCCCATCGCCCCATCGATGATCGTCTCTTCTAACCCCAGCCGCCGGGCGATCGCCAGGGCGTTTGATTTTCCGGGAATTCCGATGGTCATCTCGAAAGTTGGAGAAAGCGTATCCAGGTCGAAGAGCAGCGAGGCATTGGTAGCCCCGGCGGTATGGGTGGCGTACGCTTTGAGTTCCGGATAGTGGGTTGCCGTAAAGACGGTCGCTCCTAAATCCCGCAGGTAGTCGATAATCGACATCGCCAGGGCTGCCCCTTCGGCCGGGTCGGTGCCGGACCCCAACTCATCAAGGAGCACCAGCGATCGATCGTCAGCTCGCTCCAGGATATGGATAATGTTGGACATGTGGGCCGAAAAGGTTGACAAATTTTGCTCAATCGACTGTTCATCCCCAATGTCGGCCAAAACGTTGTCAAAAAAAGAGAGGCGGGCTTCACGGCACGGTAACCGAAGACCGGATTGAGCCATCATCACCATTAGCCCCAGCGTCTTGAGACTGACCGTCTTCCCGCCGGTATTGGGTCCGGTTATCAGGACGAGGAACACATCTTCAGGCACGGTCAGATCGGTGGGGATGACCGTTTCCGGCTCCAGCAGCGGATGACGGGCCCCTTTGAACCACAGGGTAGACCCCGGGTGCGGATTTCCAACCGGCATCGATTTCCAATCAATAAATACCGGGGCGATCCCCCGGATCACGCCCGCGTATTTTGCTTTGGCCAGGATTAGATCGATTTCAGCCAGCCGATCTACAACCCGGATGATCTCATCCGACAGGTCGGCAACCATTTGAGAAAGCTCCTGCAGCAGCCGCTGAATTTCTCGATCCTCATCGATTTGCAGCTCGCGATAGGTGTTGTTTAACTCAACGGTGGCCATCGGCTCGACCCAAAAGGTGGCCCCACTGCCGCTGGTATCGTGAACGATGCCGCGCACATTTCCCTTTGATTCTGCCCGTACGGGGACAACGTAACGGCCGTTGCGCTGGCTGATAATCGCCTCTTGTAAATAAACCCCGTGGCTGTTGAGCACGCCGCGCAGTTTGTCTTGAATGCGGCCGTGGGTCACCCTGAGCTGACGGCGAATATCGGCCAGCTTCGTACTGGCGCTGTCAAGCACTTCACCGCGCTCGTCGAGCGTCCGGCCGACGGCGGCCACCACACCGGGACACTCTTCGATTAATTCGGCAATCGCCTGCAGGTGAGGAACGCGTTCTTTGGCTCGCTCCAGCTTACGCCGCAGTTCGCGGGCGGCCACGATGGTATCGCGCACCTGCAGCAAATCTTCCGGCAGCAGAGTGATGCCTCGCGTTGCCCGGTCGGCCGCCGGCCGAACATCCCGCGCCCCACCGATGGTGATGTCACTGCTGCTTTCAAATAGTAAGACCGCTTCGGTGACCTCCGCCTGCCAGCGGATCGCTTCCCGCTCATCGGTTGTGGGCATTAAGTGTAGGGCCAGCGCTTCACTGGCGCTAAAGTTTGTGTATTCGGCCAGCCGCTTCTTGACTTTATCAAATTCGAGAATTTGGCTAGATTTTAAATCCATGATGTTTAGGCCGCTTTCATTAGAAGGGTCTAACGAAAACGGCAGAATAGGAAAACAGTTACTACAAATAAAGTGCGAAGGCAGTATAATTTACGATGCTTTTTAAAACCCCATACCGTTTTGCTTAATAAAATTTGGGGTATTCACCTTAACGACCCGCCATCAATAGGCATCAACGACGGCAAAAATGTTCAATTTTGGCCAGGTCACCAGCCAGCACACCAGGTTTTTTTGACAGTTGCTACCCTCAAAAAATTTAGGCAGCACTGCGCTGTCGTGGTATTGATGCCAAACCTTTGACGGTTGAGCCTTTCACAACCACACGATGCCATTAAGATCATGTACACGAAATAAAGGGGTAGAGCTAATTGGTGGCGAAAGGGGTTAACTTTTGGGTGTTCATACGGTAATTATGCCAGTTTCGCCCCCGCATTCAAAATTTTGCGTGCGAGGGCGCTTGTGGAGGAAACGAAACATGAAAAAATTATTCGCGGTAATTCTTTTTTCGGCTCTTTTATTGACAACCTGGGTTTCCGTTTTTACCTCGCCGGGGCGGGCCGCGTCTGAGGCGGTAACGGGCGATTTTTTCACCGCATATGATATTCCGGTATCCGGAGGAAATCCGCAAAATATTGTGGCCTCAGGAGCAGGGCAGGTGTGGTTTACTTTGCCGGATATTTCGGCCGTAGGCTCGCTTGTGGTTACCAGCACCACTGACTTTAATTTTGAGATTATCTCCGCAACCCCGAATGGAGATCCATTTGATTTGGTTTATGACGCCGGCTTAGGGGCGATTTGGTTTACCGAGAAATCAGCTAACACGATCGGCCGGTTGGACATCGCCACCAAAAATGTGACGACCTATACCATCCCTACCTCTGCCAGCGAACCCACCGGCATAGACATCGCCCCCGACGGCACGATCTGGTATGTGACCTTTGCCGGTAATCAAATCAGTCAATTTGTGCCGGGTTCGACGACCTTTAACGAATTTTTGTACACAACGGCCGGTGCTGAATTTGAAGACGTGGCCGTCTCAGGAAATGACAGCATTTGGGCCAGTTCTCCAGCTCTAGACCGCCTGGTCAAGCTGCGCCCCACAATTAGCCAATTTACGATTGCTCCGGTCAACGATATTTTACAGCCTTCATGGCCGCCGCAAAATATCGATATGGGCTCGGCCGATCAACCATGGGTGGCCGCACCGACCAAAAATTTTGTTGGATTTCTTTCTCCTGGCACCTTAAGCAACTGGTTCTGGTACGCTTTGCCCGGCCCGGCAACAGATGACCCGACGGCGCTGGTTTATACAACTTCAGGGGGGAATCGGGTGGTTTGGTATGTCAAAACCGCGGCCGGCAAGGTTGGCCAGCTGACCACCACGAGTGGGGGATCAAAACTCTTTCTGACGGAATTTCTACTGGATGCAAATGCTTCTCCCACCGGAATCACCGCTGACAGTGCGCAACACATATGGATTACTGCACCCGGCACAAATCAAATTATTGAATGGAGACCTCCATACTACAACTCCGTTTTTCTACCAACCATTATCAAAGAGTAATGGAGTCACGCAATTTTTTTGAGCCATCTCCCATCGAGTGATCGACTTTTCGTTGAGATGAGCGAATTGAGGAATAAAATGTCGTTTTTTTCAAAGATCCAACACACCAAGTTTTTCATTTTCTTATTTGGGGCTTTTTTGCTGCTGTTTGTCTCATATTTGGGATATCGGTCGGGTGATCGTGTAGAGGCGAGTCAATCTGCTCCCTCACAAGTGTTTTTGCCGCTCACTATTTATCGGTATGACCCAACCCTTCCGCCGCCTGTCTTCGGGGTACAGATGTATAACGATACGTCAACAAGCAGCCCTTATCATCCATACTTGTTGCAAACCAGGGCTACATGGCTGCGCTCTAATGTGATTTGGGATTTAGCCGAGCCGGCCAATACGACTCCGGATAATTACAATTGGGCCTCAGCTGACCGCTCTCTATCAGCTGCACGTATTGATACGGGTGGATTAAATATGATCGCCACCGTTGCCGGAAATCCAGCTTGGGCGGCTACTCATAAAGAAGGTGTCATTGACAAAGTTAGCTACAGCGAGTTAGCTCAATTTGTGGGGGCCCTTGTCGAACGTTATGATGGTGATGGTTTGGATGATGCTCCGGGGAATCCGGTTGTTGAATATTGGGAGATCTATAATGAGCCGGATCGTGCCGGTGATACCGCGTCTCCCGCCTGGGGAGATGATGGCGATAAATACGCGGCCATGCTGCAGGTCGTGTATCCGGCTGTTAAGGCTGCAAATCCGAATGCTCAAGTCGTAATGGGTGGGATTGCTTACGATGCCTTTGAAGATCAGGGCGGGAGTTTTGTGCGCTCATTTATGGATGATGTCCTTGCTGCCGGAGGCGGAAACTATTTTGACGTGATGAATTTTCACGCCTACCCGGCATTTAACTTGAATTGGGTGCCCACTGAAGGTGATGGTCCAGGACTTTACGAAAAAACGTTGGCTATTCGCAGTAAGCTGCAATCCTATGGTTTTAACAAGCCAATTGTGGTGACTGAAGCTGGATGGCACAGCAGTGATCACCCAACGGTTCCAGGAAGCCAGGAGATTCAAGCCCGTTATGTAACAGAGCTGTTTACGCAGGCGATGGCGGCCGATCTGGATGTCATGATCTGGTGGATGTTGTTTGATCCAGGTGGAGGTTATCCCTTTGATAATGGCCTTGTCACCAACGCCGACTCAACAATTACCACAAAGGCGTCTTTTACCGCTTTTCAGGTGGGGGTCGATTTTTTGAGCACCTCTCGTTTTGAGGCTGTTTTGAAAGGACCGGCACTTGGAACCCCGGCAACAGATGTTGTGGCTTATCAGTTTGACGATAAAACATTAAACCGCAAGGTGTATGTGGCCTGGGTAAATCCGGTCGTTACCGGTCAAGAATACTTGATCCAGATCAATGGATCACAGGCAACGGTTTATAATATTTATGGTCAAAAATTACAGACCGTACAGGATGGGAGTGACGGTGTTTTGGATGGAAAAGTATCTATTGTTGCTGAAGAACAACCGAGGTACATTGAGGTTCCAAAATGACGCACCGAAATCGATTTTTTATAATTTCGTTTGCGGTGGTGATTTCATTTGCAATCGTGAGGGGGATTGTCTCATTCAAACCCGCCACCTCAACTGTAGAAGCCAATTTACATGCCGCTTCACCGGTATATTTGCCGGTGATATCGTATCAAACCGATTTGTTGTGCCGTTACGGGGTTAACGGCGGCACCGGAGTAGATTTCCCATCACTTGGGATAGGTTGGTATATCGATTACACCGCCTCCGACACTCCCGTGAGGCCTCAAGGGACCGAATATTTTCCCGTCATTCGCCTGGTTCAAACCAGCCCAACTACCTATGATTATTCGCCCAAAGGGCAATCATTATTGGATGCTATTGCCGGTAATCCCAAGGCGCATTGGCTGATTGGCAACGAGCCGGACCGTCGTGGTTTTCAAGATGATATCGAACCGCAGCTGTATGCCGAAGCTTATCACGAGCTGTATAACCTGATTAAGGCTAACGATCCCGAAGCCCAGATCATTGCCGGAACTATTGTGCAGCCCACACCCGTGCGGCTCAAATATCTCGATTTGGTGCTCAGCAGCTACCAGCAAAATTACAGTCAGGCCATGCCGGTTGATGGCTGGAGTATTCACAATTTTATCTTGAATGAAGTAAGCTGTGAATATGATCCTGGCAACTGTTGGGGAGCCGGTATCCCCCCCGGTATAGATGACGATTTTGGGGAAGTATTGACCATCCAGCAAAACGACAGCATTGAGCTGTTTGAAGAGCGTATTGTCCGCTTCCGGCAGTGGATGAAGGATAACGGGTATGGCGGTGATCCCCTTTACCTAACGGAATATGGGGTGTTGATGCCTCAGGATTTTGGTTTTGATTTTGCCAGGGTGAACGCTTTTATGAGTGCTTCGTTTGATTACATGTCAACCGCCGTGGACCCACAACTCGGTGATCCTAATGATGAATATCGACTGGTGCAGCGCTGGGCGTGGTATAGCACAACGGATACTTCGTTTAATGGATGGTTGTTTGATGGGGCGACTAATACCACCACACCTTATGGGGATAATTATAAAAACTACACATCCGCCATCACGCGAGAGGTCGATTTTTATCCTTCATCCATTTCATTAACGGCTGTTGATGCTGATACTTATACAGTGACGGCAACAATTGCAAACAGCGGCAATCGGCTTGACGCCATCTCAGGATATGCAACCGTATTTATTGATGATGGGGTGGATGAAATTCAAATTGGTGAAACAGAACTCGTTTCTTTGCCAGGCTGCGGCTCAAATCAGCAAATTTCAGCCGAATGGGATGGTGTTTCACCGGGCTCTTACACGGTGATTGTTCGGGTAAATGGAAATTTTGATGCGGATCTTTCAAATGATGAATTGTTAGAGAATGTAACAATTCCATAAATATCAAAAACGACAGTTCGTTAATAAAAGCCTTTGACGGCGTTTAGTTGTCAGGGGTTTTTTTTCGTCTACGATTGTGCCATGAAGAGAAAACAAACACTGCCGACTTTTGCTGTGATTGCAGGCGTCATCACCTTTATATCGTTGTTTGCCGGGCTGGTTTATTTTGCGGAAACCACCCCGGGGACAGCCGACACGATGGGATATGTTTATGCCAGTCAACGGTTGGCCCAGGGTAAGGGGGTAACCTACGAGGACCCTTTAAATGAACTGGTCGCCCCATTTTTCTCGCCCTATGCTTTTCAAATAAGCCGCTCTGAAGATAGCCGAATGTTTTTGGGTTTCCCCCCCGGGCTGCCAATTTTAATGAGTATCGGTGGCCTGATTTCGGCCGCAGGTGTTCACTATGTTGTTCCGGTTTTGGCCGCATGTTGTTTGCTTTTAGTTTTTGCCCTGGGGTTTGAGTTGACTCAAGATGAAAGAATTGCGGCCGGGGCAACCTTGATTGTGGCCATGACCTCTGTATTCTGGGAGTTTAGCACGGCCGCCTGGTCTGAAGTCCCATCTGCCGTTTTTATTCTTCTGGGCTTCTGGCTCTATCTGAAAGGTCGCCAACGTCAAAACACTCAAGAAACCGTGTTTCTCCTGCTGGCCGCATTTTCCTTCATTTTTAGCTGGTACATTCGCTATACAAACATAACCGTTTTGCCGGCTCTTCTGGTGTTCGAAGTTGCTACCAATAAATTTGATTTTTTGCGACGGATCAAAATTTGGATATTTGGTTTAACGCTCTTCATTGGAGCCGTGTCAATTCTCTTATTTAATGAATTTTATTATGGAGGTTATAACCTAACCAGCTACAGTCCGGAAAACGGCTGGTATCCGTTGCCCGCTTTTGCCTGGGAGTATGCCCTTGGCCCATCGTTTGTGGGAGGATTTAGCCTCATCGAAATGGGTCGTGTTTTATGGAACAATCTGCACATTTTTCTTGTCTTTCTGCCGCTAGGGTTAATTAAGCTTCCTTGGGAGAAGGCGCTGCTTCTATTTACCGCACCCCTATTGATGTTAGCTCCTTATGCTATTTATGCGTTCGCGGCGACCGGTATAAACAGCCGCTTTATTTTTACCTCAATTCCGTTTGTCGCTATTTTAATGGCGGTTGGAATTTTTTGGGTGATTGACCAAATAAGCAGTCGTGCCGGGCAATGGAGTGTCGTTGTTTTGCTTCTGGGCGTCGTTATTTGGAACACGGTAGACTCTTTAAATACTATCGATCAGCGCAACCAGGCCCAGAAGACAGGCATGCAGCATATTGTGTCGCTCGTTGATTGGAGTGAACCGGATGCGGTGTTTTTATCTTATGCCATGAACGATCATTTTTCCCTTTATGGTGAGCGATCTGTTTTTAATTATCGACGCCTCCCTCGGCCGAATCGCGAAACCCAATCGTATGAGTGGGAATATTTAGAAACCTGCATGGCACAATACATCGTGAATGTGCAAGATTTAAATCGGCCGGTTTATTTTGTGGAAGATGGTGACCCACCTTACGGTGATTCATTAAACCTGATCAAAAATCATTTTGAGCTAGAGTTGGTCCGGGCAGAACCAAACATATATCGTATAAATTCACCGATACATGATATTGCAGAAGCGTTACCCACTCATATTTGCCCGTGATTGATTGTCAAATTTAAACGCTTCACCGGGTGTTCGCTCTCCCGATAAGCGGTTATTCAAGCGGGTGCCGTTTGCATTATTGGCACATGAAAAAAAATGGCTACGCTGGTATAGTCTAGCAGGTGTAATTATTTCGTAATCCAATTATTTGGTCTTCACACGGCCCCCTGGCTGGGTCAACCAATCGTTACCGGGGCAATGTGCTTTTACGCCTTGCATCTTTGCCAACCTGGTTTATCGTTTTAGGGTGGACAATCCATCGTTATCAAAAGGCGATTGAGTCATTAGGATCAAATAGATTTGATGCGAATCAGTAATAGATAATGAGTAAAAGAGAAGAAAAATTGGATCAAACCCAGACCCAAATTAATTCAACGGATACGGTTATTTCATTCCAGCAGGTCAACAAACGATTTCGGTTTTCCAGCGAGCGGCCGCAAACGATCTTGGAAACCATTATTTCATTCTTCCGACGTTTCAGACGCAATCAGCCATCGCAGCAAATGTGGGCCTTGCGTGACGTCTCGCTTGACATCAAGCGTGGAGAATGCGTCGGCATTGTCGGCCGAAACGGCAGCGGTAAGAGTACGCTGCTCAAGCTGAGTACCCGCATTTTACGCCCTTCAGAAGGGCAGGTGACGGTCACCGGCCGGGTCAGCGCCCTCCTTGAATTGGGCACCGGTTTTCACCCCGATTTGACCGGCCGCGAAAATGTCTACCTCAACGCCTCAATTTTGGGGCTTGATCAACAGATGGTTGATGCCGTTTTTGATGAAGTGGTGGCCTTTTCCGAGCTGGGCGAGTTTATTGATGTACCGGTCAAAAATTACTCCTCCGGGATGTATATGCGTCTTGGTTTTAGCGTCGCTATCCATATGGATCCCGATATTCTCATCGTCGATGAGATTTTAGCCGTGGGGGACGCTGCCTTTCAGGCTAAATGTTTACAGCGGATCCATCAGCTTAAACAGGAAGGCACAACAATTGTGATGGTGTCCCATCAGTTGGAAATGTTGCAAAATTTATGCACGCGCATTTTGTGGATGGATAAAGGCATGGTGCGTAAAAGCGGGGAAACGGAATCGATTTTGCAACAATATCTGGTAGAAACTTATCAACTGCCTGATGGAAACTTAGCTGAAACCGCATTTGAGCGGTGGGGGACCGGTGAAATTGAGATCACCCGGGTGCGTTTACTCAACGAAGAAGGGCAGGAAACGACTCAAGTGCGGATGCATCAGCCGCTGATTGTCGAAATCAACTTTATGGCCCATCGGCCCATTGAAGACCCGGAGTTTGGCCTGGCTTTCTTCCGCCAGTCGGACGGCACTTTGATGACCGGCCCCAATAATCGTATTGATGGGCAGCCGATTGCCCTGGTTGACGGTCCTGGCCAGGTGCGGGTTAAACTTGCGGCCGTTCCGTTCCTCCCGGATCGCTATCAGATAACTGTAGCGATCCACGATGGAAAGCTAAATGTCGCTCATGATTATCACGACAAAGCGTATCGTTTTTTCGTTGAAGCGGCCGGATATGAGCGGGCGCACGGTCTGGTAGCTCTGGAGATCGATTGGGATTGCCGGCAAGAGCGCAAGGAAATCGTTGAAAATATTGAGGGGATTTAGCGAATTGTAATTTCTGATACCCCTTTGACATACGTGGTCAAAAGGCGGAAAGCATCGAGAAATTGGGTCCACAGCTCGGCGGCTCGATGGCCGGACGCCGCATCAGGCTTGGCCAGAAGCTCGGGCAGGTGATGGTTGAGGATGAGCCAGCAGCGCGCAGCCGGTAAAGCAAACCGGCGCATGTAGCGCGATGAGTAGACAACCCCGTATCCGTGATACTCGTGCAAACTCTCTGAAAGAGCAACAAAATAGCTGTCGAGAATCGACTCGACCGCGCTGTCCCACGGGGCAAGGCGGCCGGCCCGGTCGGGGCGAGGCTCATCGGGGATACTGGTAATCAGGTTGTCGAGGTCGAGGACGGCCGGCCCGATCTTGACGCCGGACCAATCCAGTAAATAGCTGTTTTCAAATAGCGTAACCCGCCAGCGGTCGATGGTTGGCTGACCGTGAAGAACGGTTAAAGGTAGAGCAAGCAGCGGCCGCAGCAAGATGCGTGGCTCACGCGTTAAACGCTTTAAAGCTTGATAATGGCGCTTTGTTAGCAGCTCCGGCCACAATTTGCGCGTCTTCTGTAAAATATCCAGATCGAATACAGGGAACAATTGATCATCGATTTCCAGTTGACCCGGCTTCGGGTATAAATAATTGACCTTGTCAGAGAAATCTGAGTTGACATCCTGACGCGCTAAAGAAAACGGAAGCCAATCAAATTCATCACTCTTTGGCTGCCAGAAAATCGCGTGCTGTTTTGCCAGCAGGGAAATCACCTGATCAATGTCGCTGAGTGACCACTTCTCCACAGGGATTGCTGGTTCGACATCCTCAAATACAATGCCCGTTTCACCGGCGATGGATTCTTGATTGTTGATGAGCCAAATTTGGGGAAGCAAAAAAGAAATTTTATCAGCATAATTGGCCAGAAATTGAGCTTCGCTTGTATCCGCACCATAAACAACAAACGACAGCGGGTCTTGCTGGGTGTTCAGAAAAACGGTGGCCCGTTTTGCCCCAAAAGCCGCTGGCGAAAGCTCGACGCGAATCGCCGACGCGTGGGCCAGTCGGGGATTTTGCCGCACTAAATAAGACCAAGCTTCTATGTTGCCTTGTTGTAACTGCGTTAAGTTCACAATTGTCATTGTAAGTATGAAGCTGAAAAAGGCAAATGGTACTTTGAGTTGGTTAAGGTATTTTGGATAGATTCATTGGTCCTGGGCTATAATGTGCGGATGGATTTATCCTCTGGCACCACCATCCTTGACCGTCTCGACCCCCAATTTCAAGGCGTATGTCGTCGTTTAGCGAATTTGGCTCACGAGGAAGGGGTGCCCCTTTACCTGGTTGGCGGGATTATCCGCGATTTGCTGCTGGGATATGGATCCATCGATTTTGATTTTGTCATAGAAGGGGATGCGATATCTTTTGCCGCCAAAGTCCAGCGGCGGTTTGGTGGGACGCTTAAAACACATAGCCGGTTTGGCACCGCCAATTGGCGACCGGCTGATATATCCGCTCTCGATATCGATTTGGTCACCGCTCGTTCAGAATCATATTCCAAACCGGCCGCTCTGCCGCAAACGACGCCGGCCGATTTGGCGGCTGATCTGTTTCGCCGAGATTTTACGATCAACACCCTGGCTATCCGGCTAGATGGAACGCACTGGGGAACGTTGCTGGATATTTATGGAGGGCAAAGTGATTTGGCGGCCGGGACACTGCGGATTTTACACGACCAAAGCTTTATGGATGATCCGACCCGCATCTGGCGCGGAATTCGGTTTGAACAGCGTTTTGAATTTGCCTTTGATCCGCAAACCGCCGCCCTAATGCACCAAGGTATGCCCCATCTGGCTGATGTTTCCGGTGATCGCGTGCGGCATGAGCTTCAATTAACCCTCCTGGAGTCCCATCCGGAGCCGGCTATGAGGCGGCTGGACGAGTTGGGTGTTTTGCGCATGATTCATCCACATTTTTCCTGGAAGGAGGATGTGGCTCAATGGTGGGATAACTTAAATCAGCGCATTGGCACACCGTTTTTGCAGCATGTTGCCGCGGACTGGCCTCGATGGCTGTGGCGGATGCAGCTGCTGCTCCTGGCTCAAGCGGCTGACGTGGCTGCCCAAACGGCCGCAAAGCTGCGCTTGACAATCAAACATCAGGACAATATGCGGTCCGCCTTGGCCCTGCGCCGGGGAATATTGGCAAACCCCTTTGCAGGCAAAGAACCGGCTGTAAGTGAAGTTGATCGCTGGCTGCATCCTTTTGCGGCCCCGCCGGCCGCCCTGCCGCTGGTGGCCATGACGCTGGCTGATCCCGAATATGCGCAGTGGATTACCTGGCTTGAGCAGTATTTTGGGCAGTGGTTAGCGATCCAGCCGGTGACAACAGGCCGCACGCTGCGAGAGCTGGGCGTGCCCCCTGGACCTCGTTATGGTGAAATATTGCGGGATTTGCGCGCTGCGTGGCTTGACGGGAAAGTGTCAACGGCCGCAGAAGAAGCGGTGCTGCTCAAGCGGATGATTTAATGCGCTTCACCGGTGCGGTTCATTTCCAGGGCGCGCATGTGCAGCGCCAGATGTGGGTATACCATCAGCAGACGCTGGAGGGATGGGGCCGGTAGTGCCCATACCAGGCTGTCGGTGTCGGCCTTGGCCGTGGCGTTGCGCAGCTGATTGTATAGCGTGGTACGGCTCCCAAAAAAGATCGCTGGCTCATCCATCACGTCAATCTGGGTGTGATTGGCATCGTGTACGGAAATTTGCCCCTCAACGAGAAGGTAACATTCATAGCCTGGTTCGCCAAAAGAGAAAAGCGTTTCCCCTGATTCGAGCAGACGGGGCTCAAAGTCGAGGGCCATGTCGAGAAGGGTGCCCCACAATAAATCTTTAAACAGCGACTGCTGCCACAGCCAGTCGGCCCGATCAAAGGCTTCCTTTAATTTGAGCCGGCCCGCGTACTTTAAAAATAGCGGCCGTTCGATTTCCAGAAGCTGCACGTCACCCTTGGCTACCACTGAATAGGTGCCCTTCGTGGTGTCCTCAGACATGAGCGCCCAGCGTTCACCGACCGAACTGCCGCGGCCGGCAACCTGGAGCACTTCCCCGGTCTTGCTGTTGCGAATTTCTATAATCCCCGAGTGAACAAGGTAGATCGATCCGTTGACCGGTGAGCCATGATCGATAATCATTTCGCCATCCTCAAGGGATCGAATAATGGCCTTTTCGCTCAATTTAACCCGATCTTCAAATGGCAAACGGACAAACAGCGGACACGCTTCAATGGTTTCGATTACCTCAACATCCTGGGCTTCCTCGCGCATTTCACCCCACGAGGTAATAAAACCGCTGCTGGCGATTTCAATCTGGTGCCCTAATCTATCCATATCCACCGGGAGCTTATCTTGATTGGTGTGAGCCAAAATGATTCGCTGCCCTTTTTCCGCCAGAGATTTGAGCAGTTGGGGGGTAATGGTGGTGTGGATCGCCCCCCCACCAGCATCCTGAACCAAAATCTCCGCCCCTTCGGCAAAATGGATTAAGTCATCCCGTCGCTCTTTGGACAAAATACCCTCAACAACGAGCTCGTCAAAAAACGCCTCGTCGTAGCGCATGTCGCCCGAGTAGTAGAGGCCGTTGACCCGCACGGCAATCGTGGGGATTGAATGAACGGCATAGATCGCCTCATAGGTGCGGTCACCTATGGTTAACGGCTGACCTGGATTGAGCGGCAAATAATCAAAAAGGGCGGCAACCTCAACGGGAGGCATATCAAACAAGGCCCCTAAGACCCGCAGAAGGCTTTTGTAAATTAAGTCAGATGTGATCACGCGAATGCGGTGATCTCCCATTAGCAGCAGCTCGGGCAAACCGGCTAAATGATCTTCATGGAGGTGAGAAATGACGACTTCTGAGATTTGCGACGCGGACAGCCCCAAATTGCTGAGCCTGAGTCGCAGATAGGCGGCCGTGTCAAAAAGGGTAGCCTGGGTTTGAACATCGTTGCTCAAATAAGCCAGAAAACAGGTGGTAATGCCGGTAGGATCAAATCCATCACTCCCGCCAATAAATTGAAGCGTCAGCTGACGACGTAAAACCGGCCGGGCAGGAGCCAGGGTCATTGGTCGGGCAATACCCTGTACGGCCGTGGGGACGGCCGCCACCGGATACCCATCTTCAAGAAAGATGAAGTCGCGCCCGTCATCTGAAATTTCGAGGGTCACCCCTTTCCCCAAATTGCCCCCCAAGCCGCTTTCCAGCGACTCAATCGAGCAAAGATCATAATGATTGGGTGCTCGGCCAAGAGATGGGTAAAAGCTGACCGCCCGACATTCTTGATTGAGCCAGGTGTATTCGCCGTAATCGTCCAGATTCACGGGACCTTCAAACGTTTCCTGCAAAATTAGATGGAGGCGATTGGCTTGATGATCGGTAGGGGTGATGATGTGAGCGGTCCGACTTTGAGCGAAGAAGTTAGCATACAGCATGAACTCAACACTGGCATAATTGATGCCATGCCTCACAAATCCGCTTGACCCCAGTTCCGTTACCGGCGGAATATCCGGAGGTAGAAGAATGATCTGAGGAGGGTCGAACCCAAACGCCAACACGTTTTTGAGTGTTTCGGGAGGACAGTTAACGAGGACCGAACCAGCTCGTGTTTCCACAATATAGGCGCTGTTGGGTAATTGATGTACCCTTGATTTATTGTTGGTCACGGCCTGACTCATTTTTCCATAAATTCAAAAACACAGTTTGAAATCCACCATAGCTGATCCGGTGGCTCAATATTACTAAAAATGAGAACCGGATAGCCTTGTTAATATAGCATATCCGAAATAGTCTGTCAGTGAGACCCTTGGCCTATAGGACCACTCAGGAGGGCGACGGTTTTATCTTCGACGCCGTTCATCAAGATATTGAGCTGTTGATTTTTGCTTTGTAGAAGATCAATTACTTGAACAAATTGAGCAAACGGCTCGTCCTCTGGAAGTAACGTAGGCAGTTGATTGGGGGCGGCCGCAAAGAAGGACCAGTTAAATTCACCATCCTCGTCGAGATGTACCGGCAGCGAGAAGATTCCGGCTTCGACCAAATCTTGAAAGAAATGCGTGCCGTATGATAATTCGGGAGCTTGATCGCCTTCCGGAACGCTTAACTCAATAAGGGCTTTGGTATTGTGAATGTCGGCATAGGTGACCCTGACTCCCAAATCGAGGTTGTTACTTCCCCAGCGGCCAGGACCGATTAAGACAAACGATTCCCCATCCAATGCGTGGTTGATGCGGCTTACAACGCGACCGAGCTCCAGCTTAACCGTTGGATCAGATATTGTTCTATAAATTCGAGGGTCAATAAAAACGATGTAGCGTATTCCTAAAATGGTGCCGTCAGGAACCAACCGTCGAGATCGAAAAATGAGGCGATCTTTTGGGACGTGGGCGGGGATTTTGGCCGGTTTGGCTTCCGGCCGTTCTGATAGGGGACGACACTGTAACAAAAAGATTTTATATTCGGTTTCAGGCCCCTGCCGGCTCAACGAGATTGTAAATTCGATATCGACCGGTTGATTGTACGCCTTCTCCAACGTTTGGAGAATGGTGCGCATCGTATGGGTAAATGTGTCATCTTTGGTTAGGCGATCAAAAGTCAGCACCAGGCGATCGTCTCCTTTTAGGGTGGTGCGTGAAAGAATTGGCTCGATATAATCTCCTCGATCAATGGAGGCGATTTGCTGAAGAGGGAGGTAGCGTTTGCTCAAAACCTCATACACAGGAAAGGTTTTGAAGGTGTTGTCTGCCAAGTCGATTGCATCAATATAATGTTGAGAGTAAAGACGAATGGCGGATGAGGTGGTTTCCGGACGCAGTGTGGGATGACTCAAACTAATGAGGCGAGCATAATCTGTGCTGACACGATCGACCGCCCGGGTACCCATCCCCCAAACCAGGCGCAAAAATCCATCTTCACGACGGATTTTTTCATTCCAGCGGTAGGCATTTTGGCTGAACCCCACACCGGCCAAAGTTGGAAAGTAGAAATTGTTAAAGCGTTCTCCCTGAACCGCCTGAATCAGGACGGCCATGCGCTCATCATAATCGATCAAACCGTGTTTTTGTCGGTACAAGATGGCGTTCGGGTTGAGCGTACTGGCATACGTGCGGCGAATGGCGTTGAGAAGGGCGGTTAAATTTTCCTCGCGCGTTCCTTGATTGGGGCAAAAAATACTGTCGTACTTTCCGGCAAAAGAGAAGCCAAAGTTGTCCTCCAGTAAACTTGAGGAGCGCACGATGAGCGGCCGGGTGCCCATCATCTCTAATACTTCGTGCAGCTGCTGGACAACATCTTCGGGGAACTCTCCATTTAAATGTTCAGCCAGAACGTTGGGGTAATCCCGGCGAATTTCCTCCAGCGGCCGATACTTCTGATTCATGATGTAATCCAGGCCGTTTTTTCGCCTGAATTCATAAATGACTTCACTGCCAATAAAATACGACTCGGGGATTTCAACCTGGGTGTCGAGCTGGGCTGTTTCTTGCAAAATGCGCCATGCCAGAACCATCCCGGCCGCTTTCCCTCCAATTTTCCCTTCACCGATCCGCCGGTTGAAAATCTTGCGCAAATCGGCGATTGACAGGATTTTTTTGGCCACACCGACAAAGCGCAGATGGTCGCTGATCATCCCTTTGATTAAAACCACTTTAACTTCTTCCAGATGATGACGCGCTCTACTTCGATCATCATCCGGCAGCGACTCAAAAATTTCACCCTGACGGAAAAGGAGCTCCCAGGGGGCCAACTCCGGATTAAATCCCAGCTCCACGCGCTCCGGCCGGTTGGACACATCCCTTAAGGTGTTCTCAACAAGGGCTTCAAACTCTTCCGTTGGAAAGTTAAAACCGAAGTAGAAATCGGTGTGGAAATCGCGAATGCGATTTTTGCGCTTTTGCCAGATACCGGCTGGTTCCTTATTAAAAGGATCGTAAAGTCCCTCCCTCTTCTGGGATTCAATCGC
The DNA here is from genome assembly GCA_030065875.1 of Ardenticatenaceae bacterium. GTDB lineage: Bacteria > Chloroflexota > Anaerolineae > Promineifilales > Promineifilaceae > WTJY01. The sequence goes on from JASJCR010000018.1 coordinate 145,403, forward strand.
CTTTTCATGAACCTCTTGCTCAAAGTCACTCTCGCTGACAATCCCCTTGGAGAACAACATTTCTCGCATGATGGACCGAATTTTTTCCGCCAAAATCGGGTATTGAGCTAGCTTAATATAGATGTCGATTGTAGAGGTTTTGCTGCGTAGTGGAACACTCATAATGGTCAAAAAATTAAAAACAGTGATAACGGTGAAAAGTAGAGAGAAAAGGCTGTTCGAGTAATCATAGATCAAGGAGGAAAAATGATCAATGAAGAAATGTTAAGCTTAATTGTCAACCAGCTATTTTGTTTTTTACTTTTCTTTATTAAAATGGATAATCCCAATTCTAACCCCTTACTTTCACTATTTATGATAAATTCTGAAAATTCACCACAATAAAACCCCATTGCAAAACGGGAGATAAACAAATGCCAGTATGGAAAACGCCGGATGGGATTGAAATCCACTACGAATTATATGGTGAGCAAATAAACCACAAGGTTTTGGTTTTAATGAACGGCATTATGGGTTCCATGCAGAGTCATTGGCGACAGTTTGTTGACCCTCTGACCGCGGATTATACCGTCCTGACCTTTGACTACCGGGGGCACGGCCGGTCAGAACACAGCGGTTCTCGTTTGGTCTTGGAAGATTTGGTTAATGATTTTGTCGGATTGCTGGATCATCTGCGCCTTGAGTCGGTTTTTGTAAGCGGATACAGCATTGGTGGATATATTGCCCTGCAAACAGCCATGCAATTTCCTCGGCGGATTAAAACCCTTCACATGCACAGCACCAAACCAACATGGAGCCAAGATTCTTTAGATCGTGTTCGCCCCCAGCTTGATCCGGATTTGTTAAGCCGCAACGCCCCCAATTATGCAACCCATCTCGCTCAGGAGCATGGCGCCAGCCGCTGGCGTGCTTTGGCGCGCGAGTCCTTCGATTTAATCGCCTATATCAGCGAAAATCGACTGCCCGACCAATATCTGGGGCAAGTAAAAATACCGGTTTTGGTAAGCGTTGGAGATCGAGATGAAGTGGTTTCAATCCCGGATGCGGCTCGTCTGGTTTTTCGTTTGCCCAACGCAGGGCTGCTTGTTCTGCCGCAAACTCGACGGCCGCTGCCGACTGTCGAGTTAATTCCGTTGCTGCCCATGATGCAGAGACTTCATCATTCGTAAGTAAGCGGTTTTGCTCACGCCAGCGCACCGCTTTGATCGTCTTCCGTCTTGCATAGAAATAACCGGGTCGCATCAATATAGATATAGAAGAGAAAGTTAGAGAGAGTGTGATTGACATGGAGAAAAAAGCAATGCTGGCCGTCCTGGCCCATCCAGATGATGAATCATTTGGTCCGGGAGGGACGCTGGCCAAATATGCCCAAAGCGGGGTCAATGTTCATATCGCCATCGCCACAGATGGCGCGGCCGGGTCAATTGCCGAAGGGCATGATGTCGCTCGCGAAGAATTGGCTTACGTTCGCGATGGTGAGCTACAGGCGGCCGTAAAAATCTTGGGTGGTCAGCTGCATCGCCTGGGTTATCGAGATTCGGGCATGAAGGGCGATCAATCCAACCAACACCCGGACGCCTTTATCAACGGCGAAAAGCGCGAGGCCGTTCGAAAAGTCGTCAAGCTGATCCGGCAAAATCAGACCCAGGTTGTATTGACCCATGATGAGACCGGTGGATATTTTCACCCCGATCACATTCGGTGTTGGGATATCACAACGGCCGCTTTTCATGCGGCCGGCGACCCGGATCAATTTACCGAGCTGGAACTGCCCCCCTTTCAGCCACATAAACTTTACTACACGGCCATTCCGAAAAGCCGTATCGACTGGTTTGTCAAAATTCAGCGTCTGCTGGGGCGGGATCCGCAGAAGCTCGGCCGCAATCAGGATATAGACCTGACCAAGTTGGGCATCCCCGATGAACGGATTCATGCCCACATCAATATCCGGCCGACGTGGGAGATTAAGCGACAGGCCAGTGCCGAGCATAAAACGCAGGGGGGAGGAGGCGCATTTTTTCGGTTTTTGCCCAACTGGGTAAACAAGCGGCTGTTTGGGCAGGAGACCTTTATGCGTGCCCAACCGATCGCCGTTGATGGGTATCGTGAAAGCGATTTGTTTTCTTAAATAGCTGCGTCTTGGGTTATAATTTGCCTCAATTCACGATCGATGAGGTAATGATAAGGAGGGTGGATGAGATTATTCAATCGCGCAATACGGATATTTTTGTGGGTGTTCGCACTGGTTTCCGCAGTCATCATTGCGGCCGCTTCACTCGTGATGCGCTACATGCTCAATCCCCCTCGGTCACCGATCTGGGCGTCACCCAAAGACGCAGGCCTCAAATTTTCCGAGATTCACTTCCCGGCTCGGGATGATGGCGTGCGTTTATCCGGTTGGCTGGTAAAGGAAAGGGGGGCCGAAGGGCAGCGGCCAACGATCGTACTTGTGCACGATTGGGGGTGGAATCGCCTGGGAACGGCCGCCGAGGGACCGCTGGCTGATCTTTTACGAACCGCTCCGGTTGATTTGCTGCGGCTGGCGCATGCCCTGACCGAGGCCGGTTATCACGTGCTCATGTTTGATTTGCGCAGTCATGGAGAGAGTGCTGCCGGAAGCGGTATGTCTTTCGGGTATCAGGAATCACTTGATTTGCTTGGGGCTTTTGATTACCTGGCTGACCGAGAGGATGTCTCTTCTATTGGCGTCATCGGTTTTGCCGTGGGGGCAAATGCAATTCTTTACGCCCTGGCCCGTGCTTCAGAAGCGATATCGGTTCAGGCGGCCGTTGTTGTTCAGCCGTTTAATCCGCAAAATTATATGAAAGGATTAACCCGAGATGTCGTGGGTCCGTTGAGCCAGGCCATTGTGCCTGTGGTCAATGCCGGCGCGGCCTTGTTTGGCGTTGCCCCACCGGCCGCCATCAATCCCCTGTTTGCGGCGGCCGGTATCGATGATGTCCCCTTACTGTTCATGCAGGAATCTGGTGATTCCTGGAGCGATATCGATTATGTGGAGACCCTGGCTGCTTCTACCCCTGGCACGGTTGATTTGGTCATAACCACGGCCGGTGATCACCGCTATGATGGGTTTACATACCTGATTAATCACCCTACCCCAGCGATTGATTTTTTTAATCGTCACCTCAAATAAAGACAAGAGACCAGAGAGAAGTCCTAAGGAAAAAGTGCTGAGTCCTGAGTAGAAAGTGCTGAGTCCTGAGTAGAAAGTGCTGAGAAAGACTTGACATAAAGTCAAAATTATTTAGATTTTAAGAAGTAAGTCTCCCATCTCCCATCTCCCATCTCCCATCTCCCATCTCCCATCTCCCATCTCCCATCTCCCATCTCCCATCTCCCATCTCCCATCTCCCATCTCCCATCTCCCATCTCCCATCTC
>JASJCR010000090.1 GCA_030065875.1 Ardenticatenaceae bacterium
GCGCCGCTCAGGTCGGCTCCGCGCAGATCTAGAAAACTTAAATCCGCCCCGACCAGATTTGCTTTGCGCCGATTAAAATAGAGCCGCATAAACAGCTTCTGGCGTAAATCCATATACACTTTCACTAAGCGCAGGAAAATTAGGTAAAGAGCGCGTCTTATCATTTAATCATTATACTCAAATCGGTGTTCCGAAGGTTAGTTTCTCATGGTTTTCTGGTTTCCCTGGTTGCTTTGCAGCTGCATTACTTCCATATCTCTCAATTTTCAGCTATCATGGCAACCGTGCTGCAGTTTTTCATTCTCCAAATATTATTGGCCTATCGTCGATGGTATTCGCCTGACTAATTTTAACCATGCCTGCTGTCTTTCCTCTATAATTGGGGAATGTCTGAAACCCTGCTGCGCACCAAGCTCTTTGTCCCATCACTGCGGCCGAATTTTGTTCCCCGAACCCAACTCATTAAACGGTTTAATCGGGGATTGGAGCTGGCACATAAACTGACTCTCGTATCCGCTCCGGCCGGGTTTGGCAAAACCACGGTGGTGAGTGAGTGGGTGAATCAATTGACGATTGACGAGAGACGAAATACGAGAGACGAAATACGGGAGACGAGATTCGAAATACGAAATTCGAAATACGAATTACGGGATACGAAATACGAAAAAGGAAAAACGAATAAAAGGAATCCAATTGTAGATCGTCCTTCGTCTTTCGTCTTTCGGTTGGCCTGGTTATCTCTAGATCCGGGGGATAGCGACCTAACTCGCTTTTTAACCTATGTCATCGCCGCCCTGAATCATGGCCGGGGCTCCACCGTCGGAGCAACCGCACTGCGGATGATCCAATCCTCGCAGCCACCACCGGCCGAGCATGCCCTCTCCTCCCTAATCAACGATATCATGACCCTCCCCGAGAGAATTATGCTGGTTCTCGACGATTATCACGTGATCGAATCGCCACAGGTTGACGATGCCCTGGCGTTTTTGCTCGATCATCAACCGCCGCACATGCATCTGGTTGTAGCCACCCGGGTTGATCCAAACCTCCCTCTGGCCCGGCTGCGCGCCAGGGGAGAAATGACCGAACTGCGGGCGGCCGATCTGCGGTTTACCTCTATCGAAGCGGCGGAATTTCTCAATCAGGTGATGGGTCTGGATCTTTCAGCTGAGGATGTTGACGCCCTGGAAAACCGTACCGAAGGTTGGATTGCCGGTCTACAGCTGGCGGCAATATCCATGCGGGGCAGCCGCGACGCATCAAGCTTTATAAAATCTTTTACCGGCAGCCACCGTTATGTGCTGGATTATCTACTTGAAGAAGTCTTGAGAGTGCAGACGGAAAGCGTACAGCGCTTCCTGGAGGAGACGGCCGTCCTCGACAGGCTAAGCGGCCCTCTGTGCGATTTCCTAACCGGGCAGAACAACGGCCGGGCCACCCTTGAGATGTTAGACCGGGCCAATCTGTTTGTCGTCCCTTTGGATGGCCGGCGGCGCTGGTATCGCTATCATCATCTCTTTGCTGATTTACTCCGGCAGCGCCTGGGCCCAGCCCAACGCAAAAAGATCCTTCATCTGCGTGCCAGCACATGGTACGAGAAGAATGATTTCATGGATGAGGCGATCGACCATGCTTTGCAGGCTGAGGAGTTTGACCGCGCGGCAATGCTCATCGAAAAAAGTGCCGAGTTCGTTTGGGAAAGTGGGGTAGATGATAAATTGCGTCGCTGGCTGGCGGCATTACCCACAGCTTTGCTTCACAAAAAGCCACAGCTGTGCATCTTTCAGGCGTGGTTTTTCCTGTCCGCCGGCCGTCAGGACAGGGCGGAGCAAATTCTGCGGATCGCTGATTTGGGTGTGGAGGATGCTGTTGCCCACAAGAAGGCAGAGCACCGGGATGCCAGCGTTTCAATGCTGCGCGGCCGGATCGCCACAACGCTCGCATTTGCGGCTTTTTATCGAGGAGATATACCAGAAATTATGCACCATGCGCATCGTGCGCTTCAATATCTCCCGCAGCAGGATTTAGCCTGGCGCAGCCGAGCGATTCACATCCTGGGGGATGCCTATGATTTTAGCGGCCAAATGGGATCAGCCTATCCCGTTCGTCTGGAGGCGGTCGAAGCGAGCAAGGCCTCGGGCAACAGCCTGCAGATCGTCATCGCTAACGTGAAATTAGCTATAACGCTGAGGCGTCAAGGCCGGCTGCTGCAGGTTACGGAAATTTGCGAGCAGCAGCTGAAGATTGCTGGGGAAAGCGGTATGGGAGAAACGGCCGTGGCCGGATTGTTATTGTCGGTCTGGGGTGAGACGCTGGCTGAATTAAACGATCTGCAAGGGGCCAATCGTCTATTGCAAAAAGCGGCCGCCATTATCAGCCGAGAAGGCGATTCAGCCATGCGCGGATGGAGCTATGTGTGTCTGGTCCGAATTCTGTTCACCCAGGGAGATATTTCCGGTGTTGACGCAATGCTTCAAAAGGCAGAGACGTTGATGAGGGATGTGGATGTGCCCCCCTGGATGGAGAACCGGATGGCGGCCTGGCGCGCTCGTTTATGGTTGGCACAGAGAGATTTAACGGCGGTATCCAGCTGGATGACGCAACGAGATTTAGGCGTTGATCATGATCTTGAATATCTGCTAGAAGCGGAGTATCTTGTGGTGGCTCGATATTTGATTGTTCAGAAGCAATTTGAGCTGGCAATTGACTTGCTGCAGCGCCTGGGTGAGGGGGCTGACCGTGGGGGACGCACAACGATCTTAATAGAAATTCGGCTGCTTCAGGCACTGGCTTTTCAGGTTGAGGGAGAGACGTTCCAGGCGCTGAAAAGCTTGGAACAGGCGGTCCGCCTGGCCGAACCCGGTGGTTTTGTCCGCATTTTTGTCGATGAAGGTCGGCCGATGGCGAGCCTGCTTAATGTGGCCCTGGCCAGGGGAGCAGCTGCAGAATATATTCAGCGACTGTTGGCCGCATTTCCTGAGGTTGATTCTGAAGATTCAGGGCCATCAAAGGCCAGGCTCACGGACGGGGTTGACCAGCTTAGCGAACGAGAGGTTGAGGTTTTGCGGCTTATTGCCCAGGGGCTATCCAATCAGGAAGTTGCTTCCAGGCTATACCTGTCGCTTAATACCGTCAAAGTTCACACCCGAAATATTTACAGCAAGCTCGGCGTCAACAGCCGCACTCAGGCGGTTGCCCGCGCGAGGGCCTTGGGGATATTCGTCTGAGGTTAGGAACTTCGGTTTAAATTTAGGATTGGCTAATGGGCATCAAGACCACAAACGAAGAGCCTTGCCCTTCACGGCTGGTAAACGAAATTGAGCCACCGTGCTGCATGACCGCACTGCGGGTAACCATTAACCCCAATCCGGTGCCCTGAATTTGGCCGACATTTCCCGCGCGATAGAAAGCCTCAAATAATCCCGGCTGATCTTCTTCCGGGATGCCGATCCCTTCATCGATAACCTCGAGACGCAGATGATCTCCCAGGTGGCTTAATTTGACGGTAACTAACCCATCTGGAGAATTGTATTTAATGGCGTTTGAAATTAAATTGTTGAGGATTTGCGACAGAAGCAGTTCATCCGCTTCGATTAATAAATCAGCCACAGATGATTCTAAACGCAACCGGTGATCCAGACCGGTGGTTTCCTGGAAATTATAGACGGTGTGTTTGACCATTTCTTCAATGGCAATTGAAACCGGCATAAACGAAAGCTGCCCGGCTTCAGATCTGGATGCCAGCACAATTTCCTCCATCAATTTAGTTAAACGCCTGATTTGGTCATTGATGATCTGGAATTTTTGATTTTTTTGTGCGGAAGATAATTTTTCACCAACGGTTTCTAACATAGAGACCGACATTTGTATTGTGGCCAGTGGGTTGCGGAATTCATGTGAAGCGATGGAAATAAAGCGACTTTTCATTTCGTTGACTTCTTTCTCTTTTTTTAGCGCCTGACGCAGCGCTTCTTCGGCCGCTTTTTTCTCGCTGCCGTCTCGAAAACTGCATACAACCCCATTTAAGTTGAGGGTGCGCACGACCGTCACGGCTACATGGACAGGCAGAAAAGACCCAGAACGGCCGATGGCGGTTAAGTCAAAGTGGCGGGTCAATGTTTTTTGTGATCCCTCAATAAATTGTTTAATTTGATTGGCTGAATCTTCGATTAAAAATTGATAGATTGAGCGGCCGATGACATTTTCAAATACCGGATCAAACAGGGTTTGAAACGCTTCGTTGGTTTGGATAATCCGACCATCGAGAGAGGTTAAGACAATGGTGTCGCTGTTATTGTTAAGGATGGCCAACGTTTGGTCCATCGTCTGCTGCAGCTGACCGGTTCGTTCCTGGATCAATTCTTCAAGCTGTTCATTGTGTTGGAGAACCTGTCGATGCAGCCAGCTGTTGTAGATCGATCCGGATAGCGTTTGCCCGATTAGCTGGGCGAAGGTAATTTCAGACGGCGTAAAAATCCTGGGATTTAACGAATCAACACCAATTGATCCCACGAGCTCGTTGTTCACCACGATAGGCACCAGAAGCAGGCTTTCCGTTTCCCGAATGAGAATATTTTCACGGCCGAAATTTAATTCTTCGCTTTCTTTGACGTTATGAATGGCGAACGACGTTAAGGTATTTGCCAGACGCTGCAAAGTCTTGTTCCCTCGCACCGGAAATTTCATTCCCAGGGAGGGGGGGCGGCCGGGAACAATGTATTCAGCCACAATTTCAAGTACGGTGTGTTCTTCATTGATTAGCCCGGCTGAGGATTGGGGGACATTAAAGTGATGAGCCAGCTCGCGGCAGGTGATTTCTAATATTTTTTGGATATTGAGGGATGAATGGGCCAGAGAAATAATTTTGTTCAGCAGGGTCAGCTGTTCGTTGCTGGCCTGTAGTTCCGCCTGCAGCGATTTTTGAGCGGTAATATCCTGCTGAATCGCCACAAAATGGGTGATGTTTCCGTTTGAATCTTGGACGGGATTAATCGTTGTACCAACCCAGTAATAATCCCCTGATTTTCGGCGGTTATAAAACTCACCGATCCATTGGTGACCACGGCGAATCGTATCCCACATGTCCTCGTATACATGAGCAGATGTCCTACCGGATTGAAATATCGATGCCGGCTGCCCAATTAATTCCGCCTCAGAGTACCCGGTTTGACGCATGACGCTGGGATTGACATAGGTAATGAGCGCCTGGGTATCCGTGATCATGACCATGCTGTCTGTATTTTGCACGGCACTTATCAACTGCTGGTTTTGTTCCTCGGTTACAAACCGGTCAGTTTCATCCTGCATCATCGATAGATAGTGATATTCGCCATTGATGCTCAGCCGCAGGCCGTTGACCCTAACCCGCAAGGTCCGGCCGTCTTTGTGAAGGGCCAAAACCCTTTTGTGAAAAGGCTCTTCTCGATCGAGCGTCTCAAAAAATTGTTGAAATGTATCCCGCGTGTCCGGGTGAATCAGCTGTTCGGTTGGCGTATTTATCTGTTCTTCCCGGCTGTAACCAAAAAGATCACAAGCCGCCTGATTGGCATCGATAAGCTGCTTATGCTGATTAAAAACCCGAATGGCGGTGGGGATTTCATTAAAGATACTCTGGTATCGCTGTTCGCTATCAGCCAACCACTGATACAGCTTCCTTTCGCCAATGGCTTCATTTAGAATTTGCTGCAGTTGGTGGCCGGTTACCCGTTTGTTGGCGACCTTATTTAGCGTTTTGTTTTGCCTTTCCGCTTCCAAAGAATGACCATTTTCTTCAAATAAAAAAACGAGGGGGATTAAATTTTTCCTGGCCCAGTTGATCACCAATTCATGATCTGAAAGCTGCTCATCAAGCAGGATGACATTTGGAGTTCTTACAGCCAAAAAATCAAGGGCTGCGGCGGTGGTTGAATGATGGGACAGTTCAGCGGGTGGGCAGCCAATGTTATTCAGCTGGCCAATAATGTGGCGAGCATGAATAGGATCGGGCTCTATCAGTAATATGTGTCCTAATTTAGACATTGCCCCTCAGAAAAAGAGAAATTGTAGTTACCCGCAAAGGTGTAAAGGCACGGCATAGGTTTTTTATTGACAACGAGAAAGATAGCTTTGTGGTGTTTATGCCTAAAACGCTTGCTAAACCAACTTAAAAATCGATTAATATGTCAATATTATACAAAAACGTTGGCGAAAACCAGAGGAAATGGTTACAGAAGAATTAACTTTTTATCAATTTTACGCTTAACGGGCGTAAGCCCCACTTCGAGGGACCAGTATGGGCTCAGTCTGATCGCTCAGGCGTAAAATTTCTCCTTCGGCCAGCTCTTCTTCGATGTTGGTGAGTAAAAATGTGGCCCCTGTTTTCGGGTTGATAAGCTTAAGCTGGATTTGATAGCGTCCGGGTGAAACCGGCCAGCGTTCGTGGTAGGCGAATTTCTGATTGGCAAACAAATCTTGTGAAGCAAAGGTAGCCAAATGAATATCCCGATTATTTAGGGAAAGCCAAATTTCATGGATGCCCCCCTGAAATGGGGTTGATCCCAGTGAAGACCAGCCTAGAGGATCGGCTACGTCCGGCAGCGTAATTTCGAGGGTTACCTGATCGGCATAAGGGGGGATAAACGGTAAATCATTGGTTAAAATTTGGATCAGGAGGACGAGCCCCAACAGGACAAAAGCCGGCACGAAGTTTTTCCAAGTTAACGATTGTAGGAGGCGGCGCGTTTCCAGCCAGCCGGTTTCTTCAGCGTGGACATCTGCTTTCAGCCCCTCACTAAACTGATCAGGGGGAAGCCAAACTGCGGAAATCGGTACATCTGCATATTTTCGGCGCAGGCGAGGCGGCCGCTCGCGGGTTAGACGCTGCTCTGCCCATAAATTTCCTTCGCGATTGAGGCAATCATCTGGAGGGCACCCCATGAGCCGAACCTCCGCTGCCCCTGATTCCAGGGCATCAATCAATAAGTCAGGCGGAACCGCTCCGGCGCAGGGCACGGGGATGATCTCCACCGTTTCATGGGTGGCTTTGAACTCAGATGTGGTTTCCTGAATACCGGCAAACCGCGCGCAGGCAAAGACAATTTCAATGTCGTCTGGGCCGCTGTTTTTTTGTTGGGCAGAGGCGATGCGCCGCTGCATTTCTTGATCCAGCGCAGGGGCGTCAACGCCATTAAGACGCAGGGCATCATCTACGCAAGAACCCAGACAAATGCCGCATGAGACACACAAGTTCGGATCCACCTCCGCCAGGTATTTGTGAGCCGCGGGTTCCGGCAGCTCAATCATTTCGATTGCCCCATAAGGGCAGTCCAGGGCGCAGCGAGTACAGCCGGTACACAGCTCATCGATTACTTCGACGGCCGGTATCTGCCGGGTTGGCCGGGAAAGCCAGGGCATAAATGTCAACCACAGTCCAACCCCTAGCAGAACCGACCACACCACCCACCCGGTTGCTCCCGAGGCCGGAAAAAAGAAGAGAAAAATCGGATCATACGAAATAAGCTGGGGCGTTTGAGCGGTATTGGCCGGAGCAAGCATGCCGGACGGAAAAAGGAGTGAACCGGCGAGCAGCACGACGCCCATGCCAATAATCGACGGCAGTTCTGGAATCCATTTGGCGCGCTTAAGACGTATGATGTGCAAATAAAAGAATCCGGCCGTAATCAGAAACAGGATAACGTGTACGGCCAGAAGCAAAAAAATAAAAACCCAGCTTTGTCGACCAGGTTCGATGGCAATCAGCCAGTTGGCAAATGAGCTTGACCAGGGGGTAAATATTTCCAGAAAGGCCAAAAAGCGATCGGTAATAAGCTGGGCCCGGCTGTCCCAGATCATCCAGTAGCCGGTTACCCCGGCCCCCCAAAGAAACGCCATCATCACGTGACCGGTTACCCACGCCAGCCAGCGCGGTCCGCGAAACCGCTCCATGAACAAGATCCGTATGGCGTGAAAAAAGGTGGTAATCACCAGGGCTCCCGATGCATAACGATGTAGGGCCCGCATCAGCCGGCCGATTGGCTGTCCTTCCAGCCTGCCAACCGCAGCATAAGAATTGTTATACCCATACTGAAAAAAGATAAACAGATAAAAGCCGGTTACGGCCACGATGGCCAGCAGAAATACGGCGATGGTGCCCGTGTGATAAAAGGGATTAAGCTGCGACGTGCCGCTAAAGCGGTTAATCGGCCGTTCGATCCACAGGGCGATTTGCTCAAGCTGGCGAGCCCACCATTTTTTCTGTGGAATCCAGGCCGCTCCTTCCTTTAGCGGATCGCCTGGTGTTTGCAGCTGATCTTTGGTAACGGATTTTTTGCTCATCTGATTTGCTTGGCAGCGGGTGATGGTTGAAGTGGTTTAATTTTGCGGCTCCAAGCTCTGGATAAAGGCAATGATGTGAGCGATTTCTTGTGCGGTTAGATCTTCTTGATAATTTGGATACATCGCCCCGCTGACAAACCCTTCAGCAATCGTTTTGTCCGGATCGACAATTCCTTCAAGTAGATACGTCTCTGACGACGAAGCCATCGACAAAAAAGATGGTCCAACTAAAACCGCATCTTCCTCGATTGAATGGCAGTTTCGGCAGCCGGGGGCCGGGGTTTCACCCAAAAGAGGCATTTGAACGAGCTCTCGCCCGAGATCAGGATCACCTTCTAACGTCAGGGGGTTAATGGGCTCCGGGTCCGGATTGCTCTGGCAGGCGGTTAATGGAATCAAAAAACAAAAAACGATCACGAAAAATTTGGTCATTGCTACAGCAAAAAGAAGAGAGTTTCTCTTTTCTCTCTTCTCTATTCTCTAATTTATGTGGTGGGCCGGAGCGTCCCCCGACCCACCCAGGGCAAAAGGTTACCACACCTTGAAGCCTGCAACAGGGTTGTACCTAGAAATCAAATCAAAGAGTACCGGACCGTAAGAAATCACGATTAGGGCGATCATGGTCACAATCCACGGCCGCCATCGATCCAACCAGGCAGGTTGAACGGCAATTTCTTCCGGATGATATGGCTCGGCGACCGGCATCACAATCGGCTCCTCCAGCTTCTTTTTCTGAGCTGCGGTGCCGATGATATTGATGTAGTAGAGCAAACCGCTCACCCCAAGAATTATTCCGCCGATCATCGCTTCAATCATTAGCGGCTGCCAATCAGACTGGAGATATTCAGCCACACCCAGGGAGGAGCGGCGGGGGACGCCGAAGTTTAATCCCAGGATGTGCAGCCCGTTTGACATGAGAATCATGCCGATGAACCAGGTCCAGGATTGCCAGAGGCCCAGCGTTTTACTCCACAAAGGCTTGCCGACCAGAGCGGGAAACAGCCAGTAGGAGATACCCATAAAGGATAAAGTTACGGCCGAACCCACGGTCAAATGGAAATGGCCGGGAACCCACATTGTGTTGTGAACGGTTACGTTGAGGTTATAAGACGCGTTGGTCAATCCCCCAATTCCGCCAAAAACGAAGAGGATCATGGCCAGGTTTTGAGCGGCATAAGAAGGATCCTTCCAGGGCAGCTTGCGAATCCACCCCAGCAAGCCTGTGCCGCCGTTGTTTCGGCCGCCAATTTCTAAAGAGGCCACCACCGAGAAGGCGGTAATCATACTGGGCACAAACAGCAGCAAAGTCAGCGTGGCGTGCATTGCCTTCCACCCGGTAGGAACACCGGGATCGGTGTATTGATGATGGATGCCAACCGGAATCGATAAGATTAAAAAGAGCCAGAAAACCAGGCGGGCCATCGATTCGCTAAACATCTTGCCGTTGGCCTGTTTGGGCAGCATTGCATACCACGACAAATACGCGGGCAAAAGCCAGAAGTAGACCAGCGGGTGTCCAAAAAACCAGAAGAAGGTCCGGGCCACCTGAGGATCAACCGCATCGGTCAGGCCAAAGGCGAAGGGGATGAGGATAAACAGTATTTCAGCAGCGACCCCAAGGGTGGCAAATTGCCACATGACCATGGTGATCAAGCTGGCCAGGGCGACAAACGGTGTTTTTTCCCCTTTGTTTTCACGCCGCCAGTCGCGATAGGTGAAAAGGAGTCCCCATCCAACCATCCATGACCCAACGACAAAGAGGGTTAGCCCCACGTAAAAGAAGCCACTGGCTCTCATCGGTGGGTAAAAGGTGTACAGAACCGTTGCCAAATTCCCCAGCAGAGGGACTGCTGCGGTGACTAACCCAACGACCATGACGATAAAGGCGGCAATGTTCAGCCGGGGCATCGATAATTCGCGTTTTAAGCTGTTAACCGTGGCGTAAGTCAGGAAGCCACAGATAAAGAAGGTGGTCCAGACCAGGGCATTGAGCACCCCATGAATCGTCAACCCCTGATAATACGAGGCAATTCCGATTTCTCGTAAGCTTGAATATAAATTAATGCCGACATGTTCGAGCTTTTGCAGCGGCCCCATCGACCCGCCGATAAAGAGCGCAACCATGCCCAGGGCCAAATTCCATAAAGTCAAACGATTTGCTGTTTTGTACATCTTAATTATCTCCAGAGGAGTGATCCCATCACGGCCAATAAAACGATCGTGAGGAAAATATTGCTGTAAGTGAACAAGGGGAAGGCGGTTGAACGTTCCGGCTTCACCAACATGGCCACGGTTTTCTTGATCAAGGGCAAGCTGCTCAAAGATATGATTGTCACCAATATCCAGTCAAATTGTGGTGCAAAAGCCAATCCCAGGGCGGCCGCAATGGTCAAAACCGTGTGTAGGGCGGTCCATCCGGCCGCAACCTTAGCCGATACTCTAGCCGGTAACATCGGATAACCAGCTTCGACGTAATCATCGCGATAGGCCAGGGCCAGGGCCCAGAAATGAACCGGGGTCCACACAAAGATGAGGGCGGCTAATATCCACACCCCTAAATCCAGGGGAACCCCAACCGCTGCGCCACCGCTAATGACGGCGCAGCTGCCGGCCGCGCCCCCAATTACGATGTTGAGGGTCGTTCGTGGTTTGAGCCAGATCGTATAAACGCCGACATATATAATTGCGCCCATCAAGAGCCAGAAAGCCAGCGGTTGATTTTGGGCCAGCAGGGCCAGGGTTGAAGCCCCGGCGACCAATCCGCCCCCCAGCAATAAAACGATATGGGGGTTGCGAATTTGCCCGGTAGCCAACGGCCGTTTGGCCGTGCGCCGCATTTTGGAGTCGCGATCAATTTCAAGATATTGATTGATCGCCGATGCACCGGCCGCAGCCATCGTCCCAGTGATTGTCAGTAAAAGAAAATTTTCAAGAGAGGCGTGCCCACCGGCCGCGATTCCCAAAGCGGCCCCGCCAAAAGCGGATAACAGCAGCAGTGAAACCACGCGCAGTTTGAAGAGCACGACAATTAATTTTAAGAGAGAGCGAACCTGCCCTGGCGCCCGCAGGGTGCCGGCCGGTGCCTGTTGTGAATCCGTTAAGGCCATAAAAGGGGTTCCTTTGGTTAGGTAGCTGTAGCTATTCGACAATCAACTGCCCATACATGTTGTGGTGCAAGATGCCACAGTATTCATGGCAAATAAAGTTGTATGTCCCTGGTGTATCGAAGGTCGTTGTTAATTTTGAGACCTGACCAGGAAGAACCATCATGTTGACATTGGTGTTTTGGATAATAAATCCGTGGGTCACATCCGCGCTTGTCACATAGAAGGTAACTTCAGAACCGGCCGGGACGCGCAGTTCCTCTGGCTCCCAAATCCAACCTTTTGTAGCATATCCGATAATATATGCCTCATACCTGCCAGGAGAGAGCTCCCGCAGACGGTTTTCTGGCGGCTCAGCGAACCCATCATAAGCGGTCGCCCCTGGGGTGGTTAATAATTTGGGGTCGATTTGGGATTCCGGCCGCACGACGTTTATGCTGTAAGCGCTGCTGCTAATGGCAATGGCGATCCCAAATGCGCCTACCAGAAGCAGGGCAAATATGATATACCGCCGTTCTGTTTGATCGATATGCATTAGCCGACCCCCCCTCTTGACAGCATGGTCAGATAGGCACTGCCCCATAGGAGTATGATCAACAAGATAAAGATGACCATAATCGCGATCGTTCCTGCAGGTGGTTTATAATTGTCTTTGTTCATGCGTTACCTCCACGAAAATTTTTTAGAAGACCAGAGACAGGAGACTGGAGACCAGAGAGGGTTACACTTATGTGAATTCTTCCCTGGTCTCGTGTCTTTAGTCTCTGGTCTTAATTGAACAATCCTTGCCCCTCGCGAACGAGGATCTCTAAATCCGAACCGATGTCCTCACCGGTCACACCAAAGGGATAAAGCATGCGCAAGTACCCTTCGCGATCGATAACCAGCACCGCTGCCGTATGGTCCATCAAATATCCGGAAGATCCTTCAACCTCCTGTTTTTGATAGAAGATGCCGTAGGGAGCGGTGGCGGCCATGATCTCTTCGTCGGTGCCGGTCAACCCTAAAAATGTGGGGTCGAAAAAGGCCATATACTCGGCCAGCTTCTCGGCAGTATCCCTTTCTGGGTCAACCGTGACCATAATGACCTGCACGTCATCAGCTTGGTTGCCCAGCGAAGCACGTGCTGTTTTGAGCTCGGCCATCGTGGCCGGACAAATATCAGGGCAGAAGGTGTAACCGTAATACAGCAGCACCACCTGGCCGCGATAATCGTAGAGATTGACCGTTTCACCGGTGTGTGCGGTCAGCGTAAAATCGCTAAGTTGTTCGGGTGATTGGATCACCATGCCGTTAAATTCGGGGGGGGCGGCAAACAGCCGCATACCCAACCAGCCTACATAAAGTCCAAGCGCCAGCGCCAGCGCGCCGACGATCAGCTGTAGTATTCGCTTACGAGTCGGGTTTGAGGTGGTTTCGACCTCAGATGGTGTGGTAACGTCGCTCATTTTTTCTCCTATTCGTGGTCGTTTTATAGAGGTAACACATGAAAATTTTGACAAAAATCGCGAGATTTTGCGTCAATAATTTTACCTCAGTGAGGTCCGGCCGCTGTGTTTTTGAGGGGTAGAACGATCGTCTGCTACCTAACTTCTTAGTTTATGGATAGCAGACAAAAAGGTGAGCCGCTTCGTAACCAATTTTGGACAATCGGCCGCTGCTTTCCGCCTCTTTCACAAGCAGTTCCACATCACGTGTAATCACGGCAAGGTCAGGTTGTGAGCTCCGGTACTCCGCACGAATGATGCCCAGTCCGTCGACCAGGACAATGCGGGGGGCAAAAGGAATCCGATCGGATTCACTTAGCCCAATGACCTCCTCACTGTAATAGACCTGAAACCCTTGTCCGACCACATATTTATTTCTTAACGAATCTCCTTGCAGCGCCTGCCACTTCACCTGATCGCTTTCAATCGTCAGCGATAAATCAGCAGGATCTACGGGATTCGGATTAAGCAGGATTGTCGCCACGCCTATATCAAGCGACCCGGTTTCCAGGGTCTCCAAATGAGTTGTTAGGCGTTGAATATCGGCCGTGGTTTGCGGGCAAATGCTGGCTTCATCACAACCTGAATAGGAGAAGGTGTAAAAAGTCAGCTGACCGCGAAATGTTTCACTGGTGATTGGGGATCCGGTTTGATCGCTCATGACAAAGCCTGGTGAAAGGCGAATGCGTGGTAAAACGAGGATCGGCCGGAAAACGGCAAATGAAACGATGCCCACGGTGGCGAGGGTCAGAAAAGTGTACAAGCTTATGGTTAATATCCTGCGCCAGTCGAGAGAAGGTGTTTTCTCAACCGACCCAACCAAAGAACTATTTCTGACCGGTAACATGCTGTTCGGACTTTACTTGGAGAACCTCAACCGCTGAAGTGACAAATGTCACAAAAAGTAGTGACATTCGTCATCATGTGTTGGTCGTTAATATTTTGTTCAGCTATTGTGAAACAATATGATAAGTGTAAGGATTTGGTGAAATGGGGGCCTGTTTGGCTATAATTCCTTAGTGACAAATTTCACTAAAGAACGGTGTGGTTTGACACTGTAAGAAATATAACTCATCCATCATAATGGCGACCAGTGCATTTCTATCAATGTCGCCTAATATCTTTGCTTTACATGAGGAGAAGAATTGTTGTGAAATATATAACCTACGTGGCCATATTTTTATTTGGGGTAATGGTAATGGTAGCCTGCGGTGGCGGTGGGGATACCCCCACATCTGGGGAAGAAGCAACCGGACCTGTAACCATTGAGTTTGAGGGGGGTGATATCTTCTTTGATAAGGATGAAGTAACCGTGCAGTCTGGTCAGGAAGTGACCATCGTTTTAAATAATGTGGGCACTCTGGAGCACAGCTGGGTCTTGGTTGATGGCAGCGTCGATCCTTTATTGGCCACCGAAGCCGATGCTTTGGCCGGAGCAACAACCGGGGATATTGCCGGTGGTGAATCAGCTTCGATAACCTTTGTGGCACCTCCAGCCGGCGACTATCTATTTGTGTGTACCGTTGAAGGTCATGCCGCCGCCGGTATGTGGGGCGATTTCATCGTTGAATAAGAGTCAAAAAGAGTAAAAATCCAAGCCGCTCAAGCTGAGCGGCTTTTTTTATGCCTAACTGCTATGATTGGCTTTTTCCCATGCCCTTAACTTTGGAGTAAACAATGGACCTCATTTCCCTCTCTCAAACTCTGATTAAAACAAGCTCGGTTAGCCGCTTTAGCAACGCGGCCGTGTCACAGATTATTGATGATTGGTTAATCGAGCAGGGCTTTGAAGTGGAACGGCTGGAATATGTTGATTTGAATGGGGAACGCAAGGTCAATCTGATTGCCAAATTGGGTGATGGCCCGGCCGGTCTGGCATTTTGTTCCCACTCAGATACGGTTCCCGGTCAGGAAGCTGATTGGGATCCGTTTGACCCGGTCATCAAGAACGGCCGGCTGGTTGGCCGCGGCAGCTGCGATATGAAGGGCCCTCTGGCGGCCACCATGATCGCTGCGGCGACGATTGATCGAGATCGATTAAAGGCCCCCCTTTACATCGTGGTCACCGCGGATGAAGAGGTGGGGCTGGAGGGAGCCAAATTTGTTGCTGAGCACTCGGAAATGCTGCGCAATTTCCGGCCCCAATACGGGGTTATCGCCGAACCAACCAGGCTGATCCCGGTTTATGGACACAAGGGGTTTGCCCACATTGCGGTTACCGCGCGCGGCCGGGCGGCGCACACCAGCACCGGCCTGGGTCAATCAGCCAATTTTTTGATTGCCCCGTTTATGGCCGACATGGCTAAACTGGCCAAACAGTTAATTCGCGATCCCTCGTTTGCTAATGAAGCGTTTTCTCCACCGACCAATGGATTTAATATGATTGTGAACGACGGCAATACGCGCCCCAACGTCACCGCCCCTAAAACCGTCGTTACCCTGACCTATCGGGTCATGCCGGATGCGCGTGCGGAGGAGTTGGCGACGATCATTCAAGACAAGGCGCACGCGTATGGATTAGAATGTCACATCGAGTTTACCGACGCACTTTACACATCAACAGACACCGCCTTGATCAAGGCGGCCGCTAAGGCCACCGGAATCGATCAACCGGAGCTCGTGGCCTACGGCACAGACGGGGTCTTTTTGCAAGACTGTATCGATGAATTGATTATTTTGGGACCGGGAGATATTGCGGTGGCGCATACGGTGGGGGAGTCAATACCGGTCGCGGAGTTAGAGCAGGCGGTAGAGATTTATCAGCAGATGATTGCTGAGCTTTGCTATTAAAATAAAAAAAGCCGGCCGAATTAAAAATCCGGCCGGCTGTAGCTGCTCCCGAATATAAGATAGGCACCCCCCACCTGGGCTTACCAATCAATGAATGAGGGCATTACACTGGAACCATTGTTTCCCAACCGTGATTTACAACCAGCCGGAAAATATCTGATTCGGTGATCATGCCTACCAGTTTGTTTTGGCGATTAACAACCGGTAGACCACTGATTCTATTCTCCATCATTAATTGGGCAGCTTCCTCAATCGTTTGATCATCAAAGATGGTGATAATATCTTTGGTCATAAACTCCCGGACCTCCAATTTGGCGACCAGGTAATTCATTTCCCAAATGCTTAAGGAGGTGGCGTTTGATGGTTCCGCACCGCGGACATCACCAAGGGTCACCATCCCTACGATCTTGGACCCTTTGATGACCGGTAAACGACGAATGTTGCGGGTTTTCATCAACCGATGAGCATCCGGCAATTTCGTTTTGGGTTCAATGGTGATCGGAGGTGCGGTCATCCAATCGCGTACAAGATTATTCTTCATGATGTGTTAACTCTATCAAGATTTGTCAAATTTAAGATAGCTTTATGTTAGTTGAGCGACCCCCCAGAAGGTAGTGTCAAATGTCATCCACTGAACCGCAAAATGTCAATGGTCGTCTGGAATTAAACTGCTGGTATAATTAACATATGGGTCAACTAAAAATCATGTTGGTGGACGATCATGAAGTGGTCCGTTTAGGGCTCAAGAGCCTTATCCAACGATACGATAATTTAAGCATCATTGCCGAGGCGGGAAGTGAAGCTGAGGCAATCAGAACGGCTGCTGAAATAAAACCGGATATCGTTCTAATGGATATTCGCCTCAATAATGGCAGCGGCATTGAAGCATGTCGGCAAATTACCCAAACGGTTCCGGAGACGAAGGTTATTATGCTGACGTCTTATGCTGAAGAAGAACTTCTGTTTGACGCGATACGGGCTGGGGCATCCGGCTATGTTCTCAAGCAGGTAGGAACCAACGATTTGGTGCGCACGATTGAAGCGGTTTCTCGAGGGGAGTCAACGCTCGACCCGTCCCTTACCCAAAAACTGTTTTCGGCCATGCGGGAAAGCATGCGCCAGCAGGAAAAGTCAGCTTTTGAAGGCTTAACCCAGCAGGAGATGCAGGTATTGGCCCTGATCATGGAAGGGAAAACCAACAAAGAAATTGCCAGCGATCTATATTTGAGTCCGGGTACCGCCCGCAATTACGTTAGCAATGTGCTCTCCAAATTAAATGTATCTAATCGGGCTGAAGCGGCCGCATATGCCATTAAACACCGCTTGCGAGATTACCTCGACTAACCCCCCCGAATTTAATGAAGTGGGTCAAAGTACAAAATTTAAAAACAAGATTTCACGAATAACACGAATTTTCCGACTTTAAAGAGAAAATCCTTTTAATTCGCGTCATCCTGATTTTAAAAATGAAGTGTGACTGACTTAAACTGAAGGTCAATGAATATGGTTCCTCCTCTGCTGCGTGAAATGAGCCGGGCGACATTATTGATTGCTGATCGTGGTGATATTGACGATTTGTTACAACATATCGTCGATACGGCGCGGACTCTTTTGGATGCAGAATACGCTGCTTTAGGAGTGCCCAGCGATGGAGGTTACCTGGATGCATTTATTCATAGCGGCATTTCGGCTGATGACGTGGCGTTAATGGATCATTTGCCGCGGGGGTTGGGTTTGTTGGGGGCTCTGCTGGAAGAGAAGAAGCCAATCCGCACCAAGAATATTGCCGATGATCCCCGTTCGATTGGATTTCCGGCAAATCACCCGTTCATGGTCACATTTTTGGGAGTTCCCATTGTTGGCGAAGGCAAAATCCTGGGCAATTTGTATTTGTGCAACAAAATCGGCCGCGATGAGTTTACCGAAGTTGATGAAGAATTGGCGGTGATGTTTGCCGCACATGCGGCCGTGGCCATTCAAAATGCCCGTCTCGATCAAGAGGTTCAGCGGCTAGCGATTTTGGATGAGCGGACGCGCATCGGGATGGATCTACACGACGGGATAATTCAATCGATTTATGCGGTTGGCTTGACGCTTGAGTCAGCCCGTTTGGCCCTCAATGACACCCCCCGCGAATCCGGCCAGCTGCTGGAGGGGGCAATCGAGGGCATTAATAACGCTATTCGGGATATTCGCAACTACATTCTCGATCTTCGGCCGCAGCATTTTACGGGAAATTTGCACATGAATATCAACCGTCTGGCCCGAGAGTTTCAAGCGAATGCGCTGGTAGAAATTAATCTTGATTTGCCGGAGAAAACGCTCGAAAATATGCCTCCGCGAGTGGCCCGTACCGTCTTTTTGATCGCTCAGAACGCCCTGGCCAACGTGGCCCGC
This sequence comes from Ardenticatenaceae bacterium, assembly GCA_030065875.1. GTDB lineage: Bacteria > Chloroflexota > Anaerolineae > Promineifilales > Promineifilaceae > WTJY01. The sequence continues at coordinate 18,092 of JASJCR010000090.1, forward strand.
CACGCGCGTGCGACCTCCGTCAAGCTTTCTATCCGGTATGAAAAATCATGTGTAAAAATGACCATCGTGGATAACGGTATCGGTTTTAACTTGAAAGATCGGGCCTTGACGGTGGGGCATGGTTTACACAACATGAATACCCGCACCAAGCAGTTGAACGGACATATTGACATTCAATCCGCTCCTGGTCAGGGAACCACCATTCAGCTTACACTGCCCACCGCGTGACATCCGTCCGCGCCACCCGTGACATTTGTTACTGCGGGTGAATCCTGCCACAAAGTATAGTTTGTATATGAATCTGCCGCCGGACAATTTCCGGCCGTTGCGGGTTGCCATCATTGAAGAACATCGTTATGTCCGTCAAGCTTTGGTAGAGCGGCTCCAAGCTTCACCAATCATTGAACTTGTTGCCGGTTTAGCTTACTTGCCGAGCGAGCCCGACGATTTATGTCGCCAGGGTTTACACGCCGTTCTGATAGGCTTACCGCAGCGGTCCGTTACCAATCCACGTGTGCTAGAAGAGTTTATCGAGCATTGGACCGCGTGTGGCATCCAAGTCCTCGTTTTAACCTCTTTCGTTGATGCTTCCGAGCGAGACAGTTTATTATCAGCCGGGGCCAGTCAAATTTTACTCAAACAAATCAACACCCCGGAATTAATTGACCGAATTGCGGAGACAGTTCAACAGACAAACAACTGGTCTTCGGAGTAGCGTCCTCAAGTTATGAATCGCTGACGGGTTGGTGACCCCCTTTGAGGATGACTTAACTCATGTTTTAGGAGGTGACTTATGTTTAAGCGCATCATGGTTCCATTAGACGGGTCAGCTGTGGCTGAAAAAGCGCTGTTTATCGCCGAAAAACTGGTTAAGGAGCAACGGGGAGAGCTGCTGCTGATCAGTATTCCTACCATGGAACAAGCGTTGGCACCGCCTGCCGGTTTCTTTGATACCTATCATCTGGTCATGTCGACCGATGTTTCCCGCAAACGCATGGAAGTGTATCTGGCTCAGAAAAAAGCGGAAATGGAGCAGCGCGGCCTCCCCACTCGAACCAAGGTAGTGAGCGGACTGCTATCCGTAGCGGAAATGATCGCCACCACGGCGGACGTCGAAAATGCCGATATCATCGTCATGACTTCCCATGGCTACACCGGTATTCGCCGTCTGGTGCTAGGCAGCGTGGCCGAATCGGTTCTCCATCATGCGTATTGTCCAGTGCTGGTTATCCCTCTCTCGGCTGTGGAATTCCAGGAGCAGTTGGTTGAGAACGAGCATGACTTTTCTTCAGAAAAAGACGTAGACTCGCGCGATATTAACTCTCCGTCATTCAATCACAGCATAGATGTTGTGTCATAGTGAGCCAGCATTATTTTAATTATTCGAACTGCGTGCGGTTTTTAGCCGGGCGCAGTTCTCCTTCATAACTGAAAAGCAGAACCTTCTTAAACAGCCTGAGGGGACATAAAGCCTTGCCAACTCCCGCATTTTTTGCGGGCATTTGTCACTTCAACTATCGGCCGAAACCGCAGTTTGCACAAACCCCCTCAATTTAGTGAAACATAAAAACCTTTCAAAAATATTTTGTCCGCAGACCCCATAGGGGTGAACCAAGGGTTCGCAGATTTTCGCAGATTAGAGAGAGAAATCTGTGAAAATCCGTGTTAATCCGTGGCTTTTTTAACAATTCTTTTTGTAAACCACTTAAACTGTCATCCAATAAAAAAGAGAGGTAAAAGTGACGGTACAAAAGCCGCCTTCATCTACAGGTATTTATTTTGCCTTGATACTGGTTTTGGTTGTGTTGGCAGCACTCAACGTGTTTTTACCCCAAGGTGATTTTTTAGCTTCCTTGCCAGATCAGCAAATGCCGGCCTCAAAACCTGTCATGGCCCTGGTAACGGCCGGCATGATGCTGGTTATTTATGGTGGATTAGGGTTTATCGGCCTGCGCCTGTCGCAGAAGCTGGGGTTTGCAGGCTTATGGGATCTTGAGGTAACCAATTATCAGCGGTTCGCTGTACCCGCCATTATAGGAGGAGGGATCGGCGTATTCTTTATCGTGGCCGACGTCTTTTTTCAGCGCTTCCACAGTTTCGGGGCGCTGCCGCATCCACCTTTCCCGACTTCTATCGTCGCCTCGGCCACGGCCGGAATCGGAGAAGAAGTTATCTTCCGCCTGTTTTTTATATCATTTTGGGTATGGCTGGTATCAAATGTGATTTTTAAAGGCAAATGGCAAAGCGCAGTATTTTGGATCGTGGCCATACTTTCAGCTCTGGCATTCGCTTTTGCGCACTTCCCGGCCGTGCAGATGGCCATGGGCATCGAATCCCTCAACCAAATGCCGATCGCTCTTCTCACCGAAATAATTTTACTCAACGGTGTTCTCTCGCTCTTTGCCGCGTATTATTTTAAGGAATACGGTTTTTTGGCGGCCGTGGGAATTCATTTCTGGGTAGATATCGTCTGGCACGTGATTTGGGGCATGCTGAGTTAAAAACTGGAGATTAAAAATGAAAAATCAAACCTTAATTGCTTATGCTACAAAACATGGGGCGACGGCCGAAATTGCCGAAAAGATCGGCCAGATATTAAACGATAGAGGATGCTCTGTCGATCTGATGCCGGTAGATCAGGTGAGGGATTTATCTCCTTATTCATCCGTGGTCTTGGGGAGCGCGGTTTACATCGGCCAATGGCGGAGAGAGGCGGTCAGATTTTTAAGAGCCAATAAAAAAGCGCTTGCTCAAAAAAAGGTCTGGCTGTTTGCGAGTGGGCCAACCGGGGATATCGAGCCGGATGAAACGCGTGCTGAGTTTCAGTTCCCTAAAAATTTAAAGCCTGTTACCGAGCGCATTCAGCCGCAAAGCATGGTGGTCTTTCACGGAGATCTTGAACCCGACAAATTAAATTGGGTTGAGAGCTGGATGATCAAGAAAGTTGAGGCACCGGTTGGCGATTTCCGCGACTGGGAGGCGATCGAGGCTTGGGCTCAATCAATTGCCAATGTTTTGCTTGAGAAGACGATTGCCCAAAGTGAACCTGTTTAAGAACAACTTTGGGTGATTTTATATTTTCGAAAGGAGTTTGGCGTGAATCGTGCAACAAGAATTATCGTTTCAACCATTGGCGTCCTCCTGGCTATTAGTGGGCTGAACCACGGATTTTTTGAAGTCCTGCAGGGGAATACGCCAACAAATGGCGTCATTATTCAAGCGATTGGTGAAGGGCAAAGGATGTGGCTGTATGGATCGGAAGAGGCTTTTACCATCTTGCCAACCTTTTTGTGGGCCGGAATCCTGACCATTTTGGTCAGCACCATTATCCTGGTTTGGTCGATTGGATTTGTACACAAAAAAAACGGCCCGTTCATTTTTATCGCCCTCTTTATCTTGTTATTCCTGGTAGGGGGTGGGATCGGCCAAATAATTTTCTTTACCTTGGCCTGGGCCGTGGCGACGAGGATCAACAAACCGCTAGTGTGGTGGGAGCGGGTAATGCCCAAAAAAGTGAGGAGCGTCCTGCGGCGATTGTGGCGGCCGTTTCTAATGACCAGCTCACTTCTATTTTTAATTGGATTGTTTATTGCTATTACCGGTCTTGTGCCGGGCCTCGACAACCCTGAGCAAATTTTAACCATTGATTGGTTGATTTTAGCCGGTGGGCTGCTTTTCTTTGGGCTTTCGGCAATTTCCGGATTTGCCGATGACATTGAGCGGATGATACCGTCCGATCATCCGCGGCCCAGCATAACTGTTTAAGTGGTTTACAAAAAATGTTATGAGAAAAATTGTCCGCAGAGCGCGGAGCGCAGAACCCTTGGTTCACCCCTATGGGGTCTGCGGACAATTAAATTTTTCGCAATTTACAGGTGAATAATTTGCCCCTCCCCGACGCGGGGAGGGGAGTTTAGAGAAAACAAAAAGGCCGGTAAACACCGGCCTTTTTGAGCAAAAAATTTGCTTATGCGGGGGAAATTTCGGCGATCAGAGAATCGATACATCCGGTCCTGGAAAATTTCTTGGCAATTTCATCATACTCGGGAGCCCTCATCGAGACGATGTCGGCGCGTTTGGCATTCCGGCCGATTTTCATTAAGGAAAGGCGGGCCGCCGTGATTGCGCCATCGGGCGTTTCGGCCGCATAATAAACGACCTTGTCCGGAAAATATTTTTTGCAGGTCACTGCAAAAGCTTTCATTGTCATCGGAAGCACCTCCAAGGTCTAGAAACTCAGCTGTAGGAAAAAAGCAATACCAGGAACTAATTACAGTGTAGAAGATCAAATTGCTCTTTTCAAGTTCTCAGAGGCAGTAATTGACAAATTATGACGTCATCAATTTAGGCATGACATTTGTCTAATTTTTTCGTTTAAGAATTTTTGTGTCCAAGGCGTCGCTGTGGGGGATACGGCCGGATATCCGCCTGCAGCTCGCTTTCATGTAATTTCTGCATTTCCCACCAGAAATCGGCCGTTATTAGCGGGCGGTGATGCTTAAAAAACACTTTTTTGAGAGCCGGTTTTAACCCCAGGAAATGGGCAAATTCTTCCGGGAACACATCCCCATCGTGCACGGTATACCACGGTTGATCGCTGAGTTCATCTTCCCAGCTGGGCGCAGGGGGAATTTTGCGGAAGTTGCAGTCGGTCACAAAGCACAGCTCATCATAATCGTAAAAAAGCACGCGGCCGTGACGGGTGACCCCAAAATTCTTGAGAAAGAGATCGCCGGGGAATATATTGGTGGCGGCTAAATCCCGAATCGCCTGCCCGTACTCGATGGTTGCCTGCTGCTGCTGTTCATCGGTTGCCTGCCCCAGATACAGGTTGAGCGGGGTCACGCGCCTTTCGATATAGAGATAAGAGAAGATCACCTTATTTCCTTCCAGCTGCACGCTTTCTGAGGCCTCCGTCAGCAATTTTTCGAGCAGTTTGGGATCAAAGCGATCCCGATTGAAGGTCAGATGTTCAAACCATTGGGCGTCGAGAAGGCGGCCGCCGCGATCGTGGTGGAAAACCAGGTGATAGCGAGACATGACGTCTTTTCGGGTCGACTGCTTCGGATAGTCAAACTCGTCTTTAATGACCTTAAACACCATTTCATAAGAGGGCATGGTAAAGACGAGCATCACCATGCCGGGGATACCGGGTGCCACTTCAAAGCGATCGGTTGATTGGTGCAAATGGCGCTGGAGTTCGCGGAAAAGCACGGTTTTGCCGTGTCGATTGTAGCCGATTGAGTTCCACAGATCTGAAACCGGCTTTTTGGGCAAAACTGATTTTAAGAAGCTAATTAGGGCGGCCGGCTGCCTGGTTTCAACGTGAAAGTAAGTGTGGGCGAAGCTAAAGGCAATGCTCATTTCGTCTTCAGTGAGCAGAACGGCATCCGCTTCAACCCCCAACTCGCTGTTGGTCAGGGTGATCACGAGAGGATTGATGCCCTCTTCATGGAGCACCCGGCCGATCAGGTAAGCGAGGCGGCCGCGGTAAAAAAGATCCTCAACAATATCGATGCGCATCATCCCGGGCAGTTGAGAGGTGAGCTGGGAGGCGATTTGGGCTGAATTGTGATCGATAAAGCGATAGGGGGTGTTTAAGCCGCGACTTTCTAAAATATTTTCGATACACTCCGCCACCGATTCAAATGAGCTTAGTCGATACGCCTGACACACGGGGGAGACGTTAAAAGCCGGCTGGGGGTGACGCAAAATCTCTTCATAGATAAATTCGATGTCGGGATTAACCCCCACGGTATCAAAAATGCGGCGAGCAATGGAATTAAAAAACGATTCTGCTAGCTCTTTGTCTCCACGATGGACGATCAGGCGGCCGAAATCTCGCTTGATCTCCCGCCATAAAAATTTTTCTCGCACGTCGCCTTCAAGGAGGCGGAAAACGTCTTCCACCGTGCGGTTAACCAATTTGGTATACAAATCAAGCCGCTCGGTGGCGTTGGTTTGATTGCGTTCCCACTGACCCCGTTCAAAATAGCGTTTCGCCCGCCGCGTTAGCGATTTAAACTGGGTGTGATACGTCGTAAAACCCGCTTCAATAACGGTTGCGGTTTCTAGAGGAAGTTGATGCATGATAAAGACTACAGACCACAGATGAGAGACTGGAGACCAGAGAAAAGAGTAGAAATCATGATGATTCTACTTCTCTGGTCTCCTGTCTTTTTTAACGGCCGATACCAACACTCCCGCCGAACGCCAGAGAAATTTCCTCATAAATGGCGGTGATGTCGGCTTCATTGCCCTGGAAATAGTTGCCGTTGGCCTGCAGGGCCAGGTTCTCTAAAATATCTTCATCCGCGTCGTTGCCGTACGCCACGGTAAAAACGGTGGTCCCGTTGGCGGTGGCCCGATTGATGAGCTCACTGTCAAAGCGATAGTTGGAGCTGATGGTGTCCACCCCGTCGGTCAAGACGATCATGGCGTTGGCCGCGGCCGGTGAACTCGTACGCTCAATGATCTCTCCGGCCAGGCCAATGGCGTCATACAGCGACGTGTCCCCATCTGCGCGCAGCCGATCGATGCTTTGCACGACCACCGACCGCGTTTCACCGATAAGCAGTCGTTCGTGGATGACCTGGGGGGAGGTTGAGAAGGCGATCAGGGTGATAAAATCTTCTTCGCCCATTTGCTCGGCAAATTGAGCGGCCGCTTCGCGCACGTTGCGCATCTTGCTGCCATCCATGCTGCCGGATGTATCAATCAGCATCACCAGGTTGATCGGCTTGCGGCTGGACTGCCACAAATCCTGCACGGCAAAAACAGTTGAAGGTGGAACATCGTCGTATACCGCCAGCGGCTGGTTGAGCTGCACCCCGTTGGCCTCGGTTAAAGGAGCGGCAATGGCCACCGCGCTGTTAATCGGCCGCAAACCGTATGATTGAGCCAGCACCTGCCCTTCTTCACCAGTTAGATAATTGATAAAGGCCTCGGCGGCGGCAACTTTTTCTGGCGGGGCTGCGCCGTTAATACAGCCGGGATGGGTGGCCATAAACGTCCCTTCAAACGGATAAACCGGCACCAGAGCCGGATCTCCGGCTTGATAGCGCAGCACGTCGCTTTCATACATGATACCCGCCCCAAGGTAACCGGCCCCTCGTTCCCGCATAGTGCTGGCCAGGGCCTCCGTGCTGGGGCTAAACCAGGTCACCGCTGACTCAAACGAGCCAACCGAGGCCTGAACAATCGGCGATTGAAGCTCGTCAGCCTGTACCGGAGCGGTTGTTGATTGAGCCGCCTGGACAATGGCCAGCAGGGTACTGGCGCCTGATCCGGAGACCCCGGGATGAGTATGACCGATACGCAGCTCGTTGCCAAACTGACCACCGCTGTAATACGACCAGGCTGATGGGTCGGCCGCCAGGCTGCCGATGTCCAGCCACCCCAATTCACGGCCGGGCCACCCCAATGCCTCGGCAATTGGCTGCCACATGCCGATGACCAGAGGGCTTTCAGCCAAAGATTGACAGCTCGTTTCAAAGGCTGGATTGCCATTTTCAGCCAGCAGCGCCGGCCAGGTATTGTTTTCCGGCACCCACATGTCAACAGGAGTTTCGGCGTGGAGGGCGTCAATTGCCTCTCCTGATTCGCGAGAAACGACGCCGACAAAGAGCGTTTTTCCATCCGCCAGCTCGATCTCCTGTTCATTGACGGCCAGCGCGGCCGCCGTGAGCCACGGTGCCGCACTGCCGTTCGCCAAAACCACTACTTCAACTGAATTTCTTGGTGCACCGCTGCTGCTGCCCGAACCCGAGCAGCCCATTGTCAACAGAATCAGCAAAGCCACACAAACAGCGGCAAAACCGGATTTATTTACTTTCATAACTATCTCCGCAATGAACCGTGAAAAAGAATTTAACGACCAACCGTTACCAGCGTCATTTCCACGAAGCGGTCCTCCGCCTGAACGAGGGGATCTTCCGTTTCCCAGTTCGCTTCAGGGGGTAAAGTGGCGTTGACCACAAAGCGCGCGGGATCAATGCCCTGACTGACCAGATAGTCAACAACGGATTGGGCCCGAGCTTCAGCAAATTCTAGAATTTCGTCTTCGGTGAATGTCCCCGCCGGGCCGGGCCATGCGGAAGACCCTTTGACCTGCAAATACAGACCGATACTTTGAGAGAGGGTTGGCAAAACGCAGTCGTCCAGAATACGCCGGGATTCAAGCGTCAATTCGGTGGATTCCGGCAAAAATGTAAAGCGACGGCAGGGTAGAACGGCCAGGGTGGCCGCGTCGGCCGTGTTTAGATCGGTAATGGTTACGGCCGCGTTCACCGAAAAAGTATCGTTGATCGGGGCACTGTTCGACTGCAAGCTGGCTTGATTCCCCGCGCGGGAGACAAACCCTGGATTGACCAACTCTTCAACCCCGACATTGCTGACCGGCGCTCCGGAAGTGGCCCACACGCGACGGGCGATTTCCAGGCGATTAATCAGGGGGGTTGTTTCACGCATGACAAAAATGTTGTCCCCCAGATCCGCCTGGGCTACGCTTTCGAGCCAGAGGGTTAAATCTTCAGAGGCGGTTTCCGGATAGACAAAGCTCCAATCGTTGTGCCCCCAGTCGGCGATGTCGCTGGCCGCCCCATCAAAATTGTCCAGCTGATTTTTTAAGGTGGCAAACCAGGCATCGTGGAACGATTGAACCAGGTCGGCCCGATTGTCAATGGACTGCCGTGATGTCACCACAACATCCATGACGACTCGCAGCTGTCCGGTGCTGAGCAGCGGCACACCGCCACCAGTTTCGGCGTCATAGATGTCCGGTTCCCAGGCGGAAACCGCATCAGCCCGGCCGTCGTTGAAGGCCTCGACCGCCTCGGCGACGCTGTCGGTGGGGACCAGCGTGACGTCAAAACGAGGATTTAGGCGGGCGATTGAGAGGGCGTAATAGACAAAGTATTCGCCGACGCTGCCCCTTGAAAAGGCGATGCGTTTTCCGCGTAAATCATTCAAGTTGCTAATATCGCGGGCCCACAGCTGATCAGCTCCAGCACTCTCATCCACGATAGCAGTAATGACTCCCGGGCTGGAAAGGGCAACCGAGTCGAGGGTTGTTAGGAGGCAATCCCACTTTCCCTGATCAAGGAGGCCGGTGCGCAGCTCTTCGGAGACATCGTAGGCCGGATCTTCATCGAGTAAAAAGGGCACAATTCCCAGATGAAAGCCGTTTTCGACATCTAACCCGGACATTTGCATTTGCTGCAGCACGAAGTAACTGCCAAATGCATCCGCTCCGCAAATGTAGGTCGGCAGCTCGCTGCTGGCATCGTAATTCGGCCCAAAAAGAGGATCTGGTGATTGCAGATCTTCTTCTGACTGAGAAGAACGGGTCACCACCACGTCAGTTTCGGCAACCGGAGCCTCTGCCGATTCATCGCTTTGCAAGGCATCACGGGCCGAAAAGTAGATAGCAACCCCAACGGCAATCAACAAGATAACCGACAGACCAATACTAATATATGATCTTTTCACAGTAACCCTCCGTGTTCAATTGTTTTGCTCAATCACCAGTCGCTCACACGCCTGCCCTTGCGGGAGGCGTGGGGGATGGGGAAAGGAAAAATTAATTTTCTTAAATGTTACCATCCACTACGTATAGCAATATTTAACGGTTGCTAAAACGCGTGAACATTTGGCTAAAGATGACGGCCGTACCCCAGATTGGAAATCACTTCCGCGCTATTTTGACCCTGAAGCAGCTCAAAAACGAGATTTCCATTTTCATCGAGATCAATAATCAATTCATCCGCTTCCGGGATGACGCAGTGTTTGCTGCCACCGGCCCCACCCAGCATCTCTTGATAAGCACCGACGCTGAAGAAGCCGATAAATTGTTCTTCATCTGAGGGGATGGGTAAAAAGAGCGGGTTTTCAGCGGGGTTCCTGGGATACACGTCGTCGCTGTCACAGGTGACCCCGCCGAGCTGCACCTGGTGAAACGGCCGGTCGAGCTGGTTCAGGGGTAGAACAGTAAACAACTCCCCCAGCGCCCAGCTGTCGGGAAATGAGGACATAATTGAGCCATCGATAATCAGCCACGGATAGGTGGAGCCATTATCTTTGGCGGTGGTTATTTTAAACAGGTGCATCCCGTGTTCGGTGACGGTATAGCGCCCCATTTCACCCATGATGTCCGGCACCGGCACCCCGTGGCGGCCGCAGGCTTCCTGGCAGACGCGCATGAGCTTGACGGCAAACAGCTGGTAATCAAAGGTAAAATCGAGGGTCATTTCAACCGGTATCCCACCGCCAAAATTAAAAATTGAGAGAGATGGATACCGCTTTCGCAGCTGGGCGAACAGCTCGATCGAAGGGGTTAATCGCTCCACAAAGGTGTCGACGTCGAGGATTTGGCTGCCAACCATGGCGTGGAGAATTTTTAAGGTTAAATTGGGGGCGGCTTCGATATGCTGCACCGCTTTTTCCAATCCGGCCCGATCCATCCCAAAGCGCGAGTTAATCGTATCTAAACCGGCCAGATCGCGGGCTGACCCATAGGTTTTTTGCCGAACGCCGACGTCGAAAGTGAGGCCGGAATCCGCCAGCGGGGCCACTTCGATGGGATCTTCAATGATGGGAATAATTCGTTCATGCTGCCGGCGAAAGGATATAATTTCGCGCATGTAGCCCGTTCCGGGGGCTTTAAAGCCGTTGCAGATCACCATTTTTTCATCGTTCAAGAATCCCTTACTTTTCATCAGGGCGGCGATTTGCACATCGACCATGGAGGACATTTCATAATCGGCCGACGTTTGCAAAACCGTGCGCACGACTTCCTCAGCCGCATTGGCTTTTGAGGCGTAAGCGAAAATAAATCGACCCTGATAGTCAGTTTTTTTTATCGCTTCGGCGAAATGGTCCTGAAGTTTTGTGATTTGGCGTCGAATCAACGGTAGATAGACAATTTCTAAAGGGCTTGTGTATTGATGTGAACGCAGAAGTTCCCCTAAATTAACCTGGTCGAGGTACAAATCTCCGTTTTGCACATGCAAATAATCGGTAAATTTTGTGCCATCGGGGATTGAATCAGCGCGCTCCCAACCGATAATAGGACGAGTCATGTCGATCTCCGGATTGTTTGGGTGGATTCGATGATCTATTCTAACATTTTATTTTGATCTGTTCATTGAATCAGTACAATGGTTTGGTTGCGACCGATCATCTGATAACTGGAGAAATCAAAAATCATGAAAGAAGCGGTAAGCATGTTGCACCAAACCAGAAGGCTGACCTATGTGGCTGTCGGCCGGCTGTCACCGGAGCAGTGGTATAAAATCCCCCCAAACTTTGACAACAATATCGCCTGGAATATCGGTCATGTCCTTTATGTGACCGGCAGCCTGATTTACCGGTTGAGCGGTTTGGCGAATGGGTTACCGGACGATTTTCAAACCCTGTACAAGCCGGGCAGCTCACCGGCCGATTGGGTGGAGGAGCCGGATATTAAGCAGCTAAAAGGGTTGCTAAAAAGTCAGGCGACACAGCTGGCAGAAGATGTCGATGCCGGGGTGTTTAAGCATTTTCAGCCGTATAAAACCACAACCGGCTTTCAGCTGGACACTTTGGAAGAGGCGATCGTTTTTAACAATTTCCACGAAGGGCTTCATTTGGGGGCGATACTCGCAATTAAAAATTGTCTTTGAAAAGACCACAGACCACAGACATCAGACAAGAGATGAGGAGACTTGACATAAAGTGAAGAAAAATATAGATTTTTTAAGAATCGTAAATCGTAAATCGTAAATCGTAAATCGTAAATCGTAAATCGTAAATCGTAAATCGTAAGTAACTATACAGGTACCTGAAAATCAGGTACATTTCAGTCAGCATGGATCTGCAACAATTACAAGAAGAAAATCAGCGTCTCAGAGCACAGAATAAGAAGCTAGACACCGCTCTGAAAGCGGCTCTGGAGCAG
>JASJCR010000091.1 GCA_030065875.1 Ardenticatenaceae bacterium
ATTAAAGAGCAGACCTCATGCCCGAGAGTTACTTGAGGTTTTGAAACAATTTTATGAATAGAAACACCGTTATTTTGCGTTTAAAAATAGAATCGGGCCTATTTTGCGCAAAATCAAGGTACCTAAGTAGTTTACAAAAAGAATTGTTAAAAAAAGCCACGGATTAACACGGATTTTCACAGATTTCTCTCTTGCTCCTGCGGAGTTCTGCGAAAATCTGCGGACCTACGGTTCACCGGGTCTGCGGATTGTTTTGTAAACTTTTTTCTAAAAGTGTGTTTTATAACGCATTGAAGACGATGCCCGAGCTTGTCGAGGGCTGAGTCGGATCTATATCGCACGCTAAAATTTGTAGAGCCGCTTCGGCTTCGACAAGCTCAGTCGGCGCTTTTCTGGTGTTTTTAAACTATCGTTTATCAACGAAATGAGGCAATATGCGCCAGGTAGCTGGAAGGAAAGCTGTATGCTTTGGCCGGCCGGTAGATGCGATCGACATACGCTGGGTCCGGTTTTGCCGGGGCCATGTCGTGTGAAATATAGGTGAGGGCCGGCCTCATGGTCTGGGTATCGGTGTAGACGACAACCGCCTCCGGCAGGTAAACCCCGCCCAGCGTGTCCTGGGCGTGATCGACATAGAGGCGCGTCAGTTCATCGTGATTGAGTTTGGTGACGATGCCAAAAGCAACGGCCGATAGATCCTTTACCAGATTCGCCAGCGGCGAAATGACGAGTTTGTGGTTGGGCAGCCAGGCCACCTGATACGGCCGTTCGTCAATGTGCACTTCAGCCAGCACATCAAAATTAATGTAGGAGCCATAAAAAAATACGTCAACTTGAACTTGGGACATGAGCGTTTTCCTAATTGATTAACCTAAGTTGCCACCTTACCTTCCCGATGAATAGGCCAAGGAGACCGAAACGCGATAAATCGCGTAAATTAACCGGATTTATTCGGTCGCGTCAATAGGTCGCAACTTGGGTTATTGGTTAATGATTTTGTGCTGCCCGCCAATCTTTGCGATCGACGCGATAGATGTAATAGTGCACCGGCCGCGTATAAATTTGCATAGTTTCCGGAAATTCGGTGACTCCCTTACCGATCCGTATTCCGCCTGCCGCTTCCTGCATCTTGATGGAGGCGGCATTGGCGATGCTGGGTGTAGCCTGAACGGCCGTGCACTTGGTATGGCGAAACAGATAATCCACAAGCCCCTGTTTGATCTCCACCCCGTATTTGTGTCCCCAGAATTCAGGAAGCAGCTTGACATCTGTCGAGGCAATCCCTTCTTGATCTGGCGGATGCAGGTGACATTCCCCGATCGGTTGATCGGTGGCCTTTAACCTGACCACCAGAAGCTGGTTGAATGGTGATTGGTTCTGGCCGGCGATCCTTGTTTTGATTTCTTCGAGGGTGACGGGCAGCCCTTGTGGAAACCCAACATTGGCCATGACTTGAGGGTCGGTCCACAAATCATAAAACAACGGTGCATCCCCTACGGCTGCCAGGCTAATGACGAGCCGCTTTGTTTTAAAGATTGGGATCGACATCGGTCTCGTTGGGATCATTGGAGTGGTGAACGTGCCGAATTTTCCAGCCGCTGTCCTCCCGTTCCAAAAACATCGTGGTCCTCACCCCCGGAGTTGGATTTGTCGCATAGCGCAGGATCAGAGTGAGGCAGGCGCCGTTCCCGGCGGTAAACACCTGAAAATTTTCTCTAATCAGCTCGACAACTTCCCCCTTGGCAAAAAAATCAGAGACCAGATCAAGGTGATTTTGGACGTTGTGGGAGTCGCAGCCGAGGTGGTTGTCAAAAAAAGGGACCACGCCGTCAGTGACGTACATTGCCCGCAGAGATTCGATATCTCGATCGTAAAAGCATTGGTTGTAGCGGTCCAGCAGGTCCGCAAAAGGTTTTATTCGGGTATTTGTCTTCATGGTTATTTTAAGTGCGACATCTCACAAATGATATTTTTACAAAGATTTGGGAATTAAAGGGGGAAATCGGTGATTATCCGCGAAATCTGCGGCTGTTTTAATCATCAAGTGCCGAGGCGTGATCGGAGAGGATCAACCAGCCGGCCGCAAATTTCCGCAGGTGGACCGTAAAAACGCCCCTGTGCACGGCCGAGTCCACCACCTGCCGGTATTCCCCGAACACCAGGGCATCCGTGCTGGTTTGAATGTCGACCTGCAGATTGTGCAGAGTCAAAACCCCGAGTGATTCGGCCGTCGAAAATCGTTCTTTGACGGCCGCGACGATGTTCGCCTTGCCCGTGATGACCCGGCCGCCGGATACCCAGCGCACGTCATCGCCATCGGCGTAGGTGCTCAGATACCCATCGAGATCGCCTCGATTTAATGCTTCGACCCCGCGATTAAAAACGGCCAGGATTGATTCCGTTTCGTCCTTTCGGGTGTAGCTGAGAAATAAGCCCAGGAAGAATAAAAGCAGCTTCATAATGTTTTGGAAATTAAAGAATTTTACTTGATTTCCGAGATTAAAAACAAAATGTCCTTTTTAGCTCAACAAATTCTCCCTCCCGATTCGGGAGGGGGTTAGGGGGTGGGTGTTTTGGCGGTTATTTTACCCCTCCCCCAGCCCCTCCCCGACGCGGGGAGGGGAGCTTGTTGGACTACATGAGTACGGAACATTTACCTGTCCGCCCCTGAACCGAACCGGGAGGGGTGTTTGGCAGTCTGTTTTTCGACATTACTTGTGTACCCTTTAGCCCGACGCGGGGAGGGGAGCTTGTTGGACTATATGAGTACGGAACATTTACCTGTCTGCCCCTGAACCGAACCGGGGAGGAGTGTTTGTCAGTCTGTTTTTCGACATTACTTGTCCACTTGAGTTTGCTGAACTGTGACCGGAATTATTGACCCAAACCGGCAAACGTGGTTAAACTTGCGCCCGATGAAGAGATACTGGCGTTTTTTAATTATTTTACCACTGTTGGTCCTTGTGGGTGTCGTACACGCAGAACCGGCAACCCGACCGGCTGAACAGCCGGTTGATTATCGATTTGGCATCATTGAATCGTTTATCGATCCCGGCGCGGCCACCGATGCAGGAGCGGCCTGGACCCGAGTGGTCTTTCACTGGGCGACGATTCAGGGAGGTGGACCGGGTACCTGGACTCCTGATGTGGGCGATGCGGTGGTCGATGGGGAATTGGCGGCCGGCCGGCAAGTGGTTGGCCTGCTGATCGGTATCCCCAACTGGGCCAAGGACGAAGCCGGGATGCCCTCCGGGCTCTATCTCCCGCATACAGACCCCAATAATTTGTGGGCCGGCTACGTACGAGAGGCGGTCAGCCGCTACAACGGCCGGGTGAACCGCTGGATTGTCTGGAATGAACCGGATATCTGGGACACCAGCCATCCGGCACACAGCTGGACCGGCACCCCGGCCGACTTTGCGCAGCTGATCAAGATTTCCTACCTGACGATCAAAGAAACCAATCCCAACGCCACGGTGCATATGAGCGCCTATACCTTTTTCTGGGACAACAATTTTGGGCGCGAACAGTATTTTGGTCTCGTTCTTGACGCCATCAAGCAAGACCCGGATGCGGCCAACAACAACTACTACTTTGACGTGGCTACGGCCCATCTCTACTTTCACCCCAGCACGATTTACAACATCATCCAGTCGTTTTACTACATGATGAACAGCCGCGGTATTTACAAGCCGCTGTGGGTGCTGGAAACCAATGCGCCACCGATTGACGACCCTTCCTGGCCGGTTAGCGAGGTTGCTTTTCAAATTACGCAAGAGGAGCAGGCCGCCTTTATTCCCCAGGTGCTGTCCTTGAGTTTGGCGGCCGGGGCGCAGCGGGTCGCCCTTTACAAAATGCGGGATCGAGCCAGTGACCGGGCCGGTGATCCGGAACCGTTCGGTCTGGTGCGAGAGGACGGCAGCCGCCGGCCGGCGTTTGACACCTACAAAGTGGCCGTGCGCTGGATGGCCGCCACTGATGGGGCGCGCCGGGTGCAGTTTGACAATATTTCCCACGTGCGACTGGCTCAGGGCGATCAGACCACACACGTCCTCTATAACCGGTTGCAGGGGGCGCAGACCGCCATCGTCACGGCGACGGCACCCACGGCCATTTTGGCCGATCAATACGGCAACGAGCAGGTCGTCCAGGCCCAGAACGGGGTTTTTGCCGTCAGCCTACCCGGCTCAGCGTGTAACCACGTGGTGTTTGGGGAATGCATGATCGGCGGTCCGGCATATTACCTTCGGCAGTCGGTCTCCGGTGGTGAACCCATTGCCCCTGGGGTCGACACCGGCCGCACGGTGGAGCCGGCTCCCACCATTGATCCGGCGCTGATTCCCTCCGAGTCTGCGGCCGAAGCATCTCCCACACCCACCGCTGAATTGACAACAGCCGAAGAGGGGGCGGAGGAACCCACCGCATCCCCAACGACCGACGGCACGGCAACGGTGACCAACACCCCGGCCCCAACCGAGACCGCCTCAAGTACGCCGACAGAGACGCCGACACCAACCGCGACGGTTCTGCCGACCAACACCCCGGAACCGACGGCGACAGCTGAACCCACAGCCACGGCCACCGTCGAACCGACGGCTACTTCGCTGCCCACGATTGAACCAACCGCACCGGTGGCGGTGGCTCAGGTCGAGCCAACCCCGGTTCCGGTTTCCTCAATTCCGCCGGAACAGCCATCCTCTCAATCGTTGATCGGTATTTTGCTGATCGGCCTGGGTGTCATTTTGGGTGGATCGCTGCTGTGGTGGTTTGGAATCCTTAAAAGGTAGACATCAGACTACAGACCACAGACTACAGACAGTTGGCGAGCCGTGAAAATAGAGCTGGTCACTTATAAAAGTCTAGAATCTGTAGTCTGATGTCTGAGGTCTGTAGTCTGAGGTCTCACACCTTAGCGGTTTCCACCAGCACCATCCGCACCAGTAACACCTCAAACAATTTTGTGCCCAGCCCCAAGCCATCCGTTTGCCCATAGTGGGTAAGAAAGTAACCGGTGACCGTTATGCCGGTGTACACCAGCAAGCCCCACAGAAGCATTTTGCGATACGGGGCGAGAGGCTCAATGGGGGCAAAAATCATGATCAGAAGGGCGAAATAACCAAACCCGTTTAGGAGGAGCAGCAAATCCCCGCTAAAGCCGAGAAAAAGATGAATCACGGCCGTGATGGTGGTTAGACCGATGATAATCAGCTGACTATTGGTAAAGCGATTCTTAAATAATTGGGCGCTCCCTGCCCCCGCGATCACCCCGGCGAATACGCCAAATAGCAAAATCCCAACAGCGGCGCTTATTTGCCCATCCTGCAGTTCGTTCTCCGCCTCTGGATCGCCCTGATGGTGACCGGCATGCTCGGCTGCCCCTTCAACGGTTATTGGAGAGGCAGCCAGAAAAAGTAGGGAAAATAAAATGAAAAGGGTCGTCGCCTTGATTTTGATGTCCATTGAATCCTCTTTATGTAGCAGATAATGTTTGAAGTCAGTTGTACCCCAAACCGTTTAATTCGCAATCTGCTTAACGGGGATTGCTGGACGATGACCCTACACGTCACTGCACCCAACGTCTATATCTTTAACGCCAGCTCCTGATGATAATAAGCCGCCCGCAATTCCTTGACTCGCGGATCAGCCATGTATTCCTGCAGGGTCATCGACCGGTCGATCATCCCGCTCGGAGTAATTTCAATGATGCGATTGGCAATTGTGTCGACGAATTGGTAATCGTGGGATGAAAACAGCACCACTTCCGGGAACTTGATTAGCCCGTCGTTGAGGGCGGTAATCGATTCAAGATCGAGATGATTGGTTGGCTCATCGAGAATGAGGGCATTCGCCCCCGACAGCATCATGCGGGAGAGCATGCAGCGCACCTTTTCACCTCCGGAAAGGACGCGCGTTGATTTAAACACCTCATCGCCCGAGAACAGCATCCGGCCGAGAAAACCGCGCATGACGCTTTCGTGGTCGTCATCCGCATACTGGCGGAGCCAGTCGATCAGGTTGATATCCTGCGTAAAAAATTCCGCATTTTCTTTGGGGAAATAAGCGGTTGTGATCGTATTCCCCCAGCTCACCGAGCCGCTTTCCGGTAAGGTTTCACCAGAAATGATGTCAAACAGGGTGGTTTTGACCAGGTCGTTTGGGCCGATAAAAGCGATTTTATCTCCCCGGTTCACCACAAATGATATCTCTTTCAGCTCCCCATCGGCGGCCGTTCTAGTGGTTATCCTTTCGGCGGTCATGACGTTACGGCCGGTCGGTCGTTCCGGCTTGAAGTCAACATATGGAAAGCGGCGGCTGGAGGCCGGCAGCTCTTCTACTCTGAGCTTATCGATCAGATTCTTGCGCGAGGTGGCCTGTTTTGATTTGGAGGCGTTGGCGCTGAAGCGGCGGATAAACTGTTCCAGCTCCTTGATTTTGTCGGCCGCGCGTTTACTTTCACTTTTGCGCTGCTGCTGCGCGAGCTGGCTGGCCTGGTACCAGAAATCATAATTGCCGACATACATCTTGATCTTGCCAAAATCGATGTCGACGATGTGGGTGGCCACGTTATTTAAAAAGTGACGATCGTGAGAAACCACAATCAAAATATTGGGAAAGCGAATCAAAAATTCTTCGAGCCACTGTATTGTACCCAGATCGAGCTGGTTGGTTGGCTCGTCGAGCAGCAAAATATCTGGGCTGCCAAACAGGGCCTGGGCCAGGAGTACGCGCACTTTGAGGGTTGCTTCTAGATCGCGCATCATTTCAAAGTGCATATCTTCAGCGATGCCGAGATTGGTCAGCAGCACGGCCGCTTCCGATTCCGCTTCGTATCCGTTCAGTTCGGCCAGCTCCATTTCCAGATCGGCCGCGCGAAGCCCATCTTCTTCAGAAAAATCCGGTTTGCTGTAAATCGCATCCCGCTCCTGCATCACTTCGAACAGGCGAGGGTGCCCCTGCAGCACCGTATCCATGACGGAAAATTCGTCAAAGGCGAACTGGTCCTGGCTCAACATGGCCAGTCGCTCTCCGCTGCCGATGGTGATCGAGCCTTTGGACGCCTCAAATTGACCGGCGAGGACCCTGAGTAGGGTTGACTTACCGGCCCCGTTGGCCCCGATAAGGCCATAACAGTTGCCTGGTAGAAATTTGAGGTTGACATCTTTAAACAACGTCCGTTCACCAAAATTGACGGACAGATCTTGTATGGTTAGCATCTTATTATCCTATTCCTGGTCGAGCGTTAAACAGATATGATGGCTGAGCTTATTGAAGCCACCGATACTTAACATCCCTTACAGGAAAAATCTGCAGAAAGATAAATTTTAACAATCGCTAGTTAATTTAAATTATAAAAATTAATGGGGATGTTTAAGTTTCTCAGAAAAGGATTATTATCGCAATAGATTTAATAGCTAATTGCTATTTGCCAATAGCTAATATACCAATAAACTAATATACCAATTATCAATAACCAATAACCAATAACCAATAACCAATTGTCAATAACCCATCACCCAAATCCATGTCCAAAATCCCCAAAGGCATTGAACCCCCCAATTTGATTTTACAAAATCCTGACCGCTTTGAGCCGTTTCCACCACCCGGTTTTGTCCCGGCCGAGTCGACCGTGGACGGCATCGACATCTGGATACCGGCGCCTGAAGGTCACGATGAGAAGCAAAAAGTAGTTGAATTTAAATGTCCACGCTGCGCCGGCGAATCCGCCTTTAGCGCTGAATCAGGCGTGCTGGAGTGCCGCTACTGCGGCTATCAGGAGCGGCCGGAGGTTGAGGTGGTCGGCCGGTCGGCAGAGGAGCAGGAATTTCGCGTGGCCACCCTGGACGCGGTCAAAAGCGGCTGGGGAGTGGAGCGCACCGAGGTCGTTTGTCAAAGCTGTGGGACCCATGAAACGGTTCCGGCCGGTGAGCTCACCCACACCTGCCCGTTTTGCGGCTCCAACCGGGTCGTTGAAGCGGAAATCCCGACGGCGGTGCTGCGGCCGTCAGCCCTGATTCCGATCGAGGTTGATCAGGCCCATCTCGAAACGATCCTCAACGAATGGTTTACCGATCACTGGCTGCTGCCCAATCAGCTCAAAAACGTGGTCGCGGCCGTCAATATGCAGCAGGTGTTTATCCCGTTTTGGACATTTGATGCCCAAAGTTACGCCACCTGGAAGGCGCAGGTTGGCCACACCCGAACGGTCGGCTCTGGGAAAAATCGACGCACGAAGACCGTCTGGCGCTGGGAGTCTGGGCGAGTGTCCCGCTTCTTTGATGATTATCTGGTGTCAGGCTCAAAGCGTCTGAACGAGAAGCTGCTCGACAAAATTGATTCTTTTAATTTACAGGGACTGGTTCCGTATGACCCCTCCTTTTTAGCTGGATCGGCCGCGCAGGCGTATGAAATTGAGCTGGAGCAGGCGTGGTCAATCGGCCGGACCCACTTCCGGGAAGCGGTGCGCAAGGATTGTCGCCGTCAGGCCAGCAGCCCCCGCATTCGCAACTTTAGCATGAATCTCGACTTTTCCGATGAATCGTGGCGCTATATTCTGCTCCCGGTGCTGATGGCCTCCTATCGCTTCAACAATAAAATTTATCGCATCATTATTAACGGCCAAACCGGGTCGATTTTTGGCCAGCGGCCGATCGACTGGGGAAAAATCCGCAGCACCGGCCTCATGGCCATGGTTCCCTCCTTGATCGCCGTGGCTATCCTGCTCGTTGGGTTGGCCATTGGCAATCAGGAAGTGGTGTCGATTTCGATCAATCTGGCAGTCGGATTCTTGATCGTCGGTCTGATCGCTATCGGTATTGTTATCGCCATGGGGATCTATCTGCAAAAAGATTGGTGGTCCGATGAGTTTGCGGGTCCGGAGGGAGCCGATGAGTGATCACAACACCGTGCTGCGGGATCTTGGTTGGGAAGAGGGATTAACCCTGGCTGGATGCAATCAGTGTCAACTTGTCAGCCTGCTGCCGCAGGGGGCGGTGGCCCAGCGCTGCTATCACTGCGGCTCCAAACGGGTGGAAACGATTGATCCCACGACCGATTTGTCCTCACATCTTGCGCCACCAGAGCTGGTGGTCCGCCAAAGGCTCCGTGGAGTGCAGGCGGCCACTCGACTCAAAGAGTGGGGAAAGTGGTTTTTCCTTCAACCCAACGACGCCGCCCATGCCGCGCTTGTCAGCCGGCTGCGGCTGGTTTATACGCCAGTGTGGCTGATGGACACAACCGTCCACACCAAATGGCAGGCGGAGGTGGGGTTTGATTATCAGGTGCAAAGCCATCGCGAATCGTATGCCGGCGGCAGCTGGCGCACGCAGAAGGTTCAGCGCACCAAGCAGGATTGGGAGCCGCGGATCGGGTCGATGACGCTGCGTTTTGACAACGTGCCGGCCGAGGCCCTGGAGCGCGATATTTCGTTTACTCGCCTGGTGCAGCAGCCGATTATTGGACTGCAAACCGTCGAGGAAGCCGAGCCTTATCGGTCCGAATCGGTATCTGAGGCCACTTTCTGTCTGCCTACTCGGGTGCCGCAGGATGCGGTGGCCGACATGGTGCCGATGCTGATGGAAATGGCCAAAAATGAAGTCAAAAGCGCCTGCCGGGCCGATCATCTGCGTCACTTTCAGTGGGCGCCGGAGCTCGGCGAGCAAAATTGGACCAAGATGCTTTTTCCGATCTGGTCAACCTGGTATCTCGATGACGACGACCGGCCGCGGATGATTTACATCAACGGTTTGACCGGCCACGGCTGGGGTGAAAAAATCCCTTCCATGCGACGGGCGTGGCTGTTTTCAGGCATATTTGGTGGTGCGGCCGCCTTGTTATTTGTGGCCGGGGCAATTTTGTGGATTATCACCCAATCGGTCACCCCATTCTTCACCCTGTCTGCGTTTGGGGTGCTGCTGCTCCTCGTTCCGCTGATCCTGATCCTGTTTGTCATTTATCAGAAGGGCCGGCCGGATCAGTTTAGGATGTTTTAGTGTTTAGCGCGGTGCTGCGCACCTTTTAGCCATTAGCTCGGCCCTGCGGGCCTGTTAGCAATTAGCGCGGTGCTGCGGGCCTGTCAGCAATTAGCTCGGTGCTACGCACCTTCTAGCTATTAGCTCGGCCCTGCGGGCCTGTTAGCCGTTTAATGAATGTGGTTAGCATTTTCTTTAATTCTTTAATTTGTTGATTGAGATTAGTGAACTCCTGGTTGCTGAGGTAATTGAGGTCATTTGATAAGAGAAGTTGATATTCAAGCTCGCTTAATGAACCCATACTGAAGACCATAAATCTTTTTAGTTCAGCGTCCCCATTCCGGCCACAGCCTTCTGCAATATTTGTTGGAACAGATGATGACGACCGCCTCATTTGGGAAATTAAGCCAAATTTTTCTTCTCCAGAGAAATTCTGGGTGATGCAGTATACTTCAAGGGTCAATTTATGACTTCTCTGCCAAACCCTTAAATTGTGAAAGTTTCTCAAGGTGCAGCTCCTTCTTCGCGCCTAATTGTTTGGAATTTATAATTAATAAACGCCAAAATCTGAAAATGTTGACAACATCTAATGAAACTGAACCGGCTTGCTGTTTGCCGAGAGGCCCAGAGGGCCGAGCTGACAGCTAAAAGGGGCGTTAGCCCCGAGCTAATAAGCTATGACCCCCATCTACAAATTCCTTTCCAAACACAACATCCCTTACGAACGGGTTGATCACCCACCGGTTTACACTGTCGCCGAAGCGCTGGAGCACGTGCCGCCGCTCGATGCGGCCGAGACCAAAAATTTGCTGGTGCGCGACCGCAAGGGGAAGCGACATTTTTTGGTTGTGGTTGGCTACGACAAACAGGTTGATTTAAAAGCCCTGGCCAAAATGATCGGGGTTTCCAAGCTGGGGATGGCTTCTCCGGAACGACTGATGAACCATTTGGGGGTGGAGCCCGGATCGGTCACTTTGTTGGGTATCGTCAATGATGAGGCGGGAGCGGTAGAAATCATCATCGACGAGCAGGTGTGGGCGGCGGAGCGTCTTAAATGCCATCCGCTGGTGAACACCAGCACGCTGGCTATTTGGCGCAGCGATATGGAAAAGATTTTTCACATCACCGGGCACGAATTTGTGGTGCTGGATGTACCGGGCCTAACTTTCTAATGCCGCGGCCACCCGGCGCAGCCGCGCCCTGGCATCGTCGGCCACCTCATCCAGGGCCGGGTTGGTCACCACACCCAGCATGGCGATGGGATCAACGATGGAAACAACGCTGCTTTGGCCCGGTTCATCTTCGTAGACGATGACGTTGCAGGGGAGCAGCAGACCGATCCCCAGCTCGATATTGAGCGCTTTGTGAGCCAGGTTGGGGTTACAAGCCCCGAGAATCACGTAACGCCGGAATTCCGCATCGAGCTTCTTTTTAAAGGTGGCCTTGACGTCGATTTCGGTCAATACGCCAAATCCTTCTTCTTTTAGAGCGGCCGTTGCTTTTTCAATCGCCTGTTCGTACGGCAGATTGACAGGGGTTTGAAAACCATAATCCGCTTTTGCCTGGGTCATTGTTATTGCTCCTTGGTTGTAAAATCAAGTCAAAGTTTTAATTTGGATTTGTATGTCATCGTAACACAGATTGCCGATTGGTGAAGAAAATAGAAAATCTTTTCCCATCCGCTAAATGCGTGAGATCGTCTCTTCAGCCCGTATTTTAATCCCTTGCAGCATCTTGCGCTCCATGTTGAAGGCGATCGGATCGGTAAAGACCCGCCAGATCAGCATATTGGTGAACGTGCGGGCACAACTCAGCCGCGAACGGAGGATTAGACGCGTCCTGTTTTTATCGATGGGCTGCAAAACAAACGCCCATATCCAGGTGGTTGGCTTCCCGTCGGAAGGCATATCTCCACGCAAAATAAGCGCACGCTCAGGCTCGATCGCGGCGACATCGAAGGCCATATCTGGGCTAATGCCGATTTTGTCGCCGACCCGTAACTGCTGATGTTCGGGGAGGATGCAATCGGCGTTATGGATGTCGCAACCGATCAGGTTTTCAAGGCGTTGATAGCTGTAAAGTCCACCACGCCCCTGGCCCATCTGCACCAGCCAGGGCCAAATGGCGGCCGGTGAAGCGTCAATGGTGATTGCTCGGGTAGAGGCCAGCGTCGGGTCGGGCACTAGATTATCGCCCGGCAGTGACATTTTAATCTCAGCTTGGGCGGCTCCCCATTTGCTATACCAGAACCGCGAAAGGGGGCTGGTCAAGAGGGTAGCGCCGATAGCGACCGCTCCCAACCCTTCTTCTAAAATTGTGGGGCTGTAGGTTTTTGCATTCATGATTTACCTCCCAAGACAATCAAGGCGATTGGGTTGATATTGATGGTCGGCAAGTTGCTGCCATAGACTTATTTCTCGTTGGTGACCTGGTTGCCGTGGTGCTCAGCGAATCGTGATCGTCAAGACTTATCTGCCAAATGCTTCTTTAGAGACCGGAGGCAGCTCTTCCGATGTTTCGGCCGCGCCCGTTTGGCCGGCCGTTACTCGCCAGCCTAATTTGCCTCTGGTAACGAGGACCAACACGACGGCAGCAAGTACCTGGACGGCCAACACGGTCAGATAAAGTGAGGGCGCGATGGTGGGTAGATTGGTCCCTTCATTGGCGGCCGCCAGTGACGAATCGCTCAGCAAAATGGGGGCCCAGAAGTTGATCGCTGCGTGCCATACAATACCGGCAATCAAGGCGCTGCCTTTGGTTTTGTTGTACAGCCAGGTCATGATGACGGTATTGGCGATCGTCCCCAACACGTAGGGGATAAGGAAGATCATGCCCAAGGTGGCGGCTATCGCGCCGATAACGCCTTGAGGGGCAAAGAACGATGGCAGGTGCCAGACACCCCAAACCGTGCCGATTATCAAGCTGGCCGCCAGCGGGCCGTATCGGTGCTGTAATTTAGGCAGAGCAAATCCGCGCCAGCCGAATTCCTCTCCAATTGGCCCATTCCACGGCATGAGAACGACCAAAATCAGGTATAGGGGAATCAAATTGAGTTCCTCTCTGATCATGGTGAACGGTGGCGCCGTGCCGCCCAGCAGCAGATAGAGACCCAAACC
Source organism: Ardenticatenaceae bacterium (assembly GCA_030065875.1). Lineage (GTDB taxonomy): Bacteria > Chloroflexota > Anaerolineae > Promineifilales > Promineifilaceae > WTJY01. The sequence continues at coordinate 13,085 of JASJCR010000091.1, forward strand.
GCACAGATACAGGATGGCCGGTCCGAAGATGGCGATACTCCATATGCTCAAGCTGGCTCGCCAGCGGCCGAACGGACGCAGCCAGTCGAGCAGCCCGCTCTTGCCACCAACGATCAAGACGAGAATGAGGGCCGCCAACGAGGGCCCCATGGCCATCGCTTCAGGGGCGATCCCGGTATACCAAGGAAACCAGCTAAGCAGGAGTGTCAGGAGAATAAAAAGGGTGATTTGATATTGTTTTATAAACGATCTCATGAGTTTGACCTCTCTTAAAATACCCGTTTATGCACCGAGGAAATGAGTGATCATGTCCAGCGTATCAATTAAGCCATGGGCGAATATCAACGGCTAATGTCGCTCCCTTACACCTATAGCATGCGTGCATTTAGGTGTTGGTGTCATCCCCCGAAAGTATTATTCAGAGGGATTAGGTATGGTGACAGATTGTGCTGGAGTCGGGGATATTTTAGTGATTTACAAAAAATAGCCGCGGATGACACGGATTAACTTAGATTTTTTTCCTGCTCCTTTGCAGATTATAGAAAATCCGGGCTAATCCAATTTATCCGCGGCTGTTAATTACCAGTTTATCCGTCGATTACGGGCCACAATCGGCCAGCGGTCGACCAGACGGCCGGCCTCATCAATGACAAAGGCTTCCTGATGGAGGGCAACCGTGGGGCAAATGTGCTGGGGAATACCGAATAGTACGTCGCCTACGGCAAATCGCTCAACCTTCGGCACCTCAATCACCAGATGTTCCTCACTATGACTGATAAATGCTGCCTCAGGAGCGGCCGGGAAAACAATCCGACGATCTAAAGGATTTTCAGAGGCGATCGCCTTATGGCCAAGATCCAGACAGAGTCGATTGATGGTGGGTTTGCTCACGACCCGCGTCAGGATCAGCGCTGCTTGTTGAAACGGCAGTTCCGGACACCGTCTGGCATAGCCGGCATCCCAAAAAACATAGGTGCCCGGGCTTAAATCGACCGATTGATTCAGGGCGTGAACCGGAAAAGTGGGGGAGCCGCCGGCAACGATGTTGGTCACTTCCAACCCGTCTTGCTCTAGCTGCTCGATCAATTTGAAGACCGTTTTAAACGCTTCATTGGCCCTGGCGGTTCGCTCCGCGATTGGCCAGCGGCTAAACTGCCCATCGTATACGTGCAGACCGGCAAAATTGAGGTCGGTGGCCCCATCGATCAAATGGGCCAGTTTGGCGGCCGCTTCGCCGGGCTGAATCCCGGTGCGTCCCATGCCGTTATCGATGTCGATCCAGACGTTTAAAGTCAGGGAGGTGCCGCGCAGCGCGGCCGCCAGCTTTTCGACAGTTGTCGCGTTGTCAACCAGGCAGCCAAATTGCGTATCGGGATACGCTTCGGCGAGGTTTAGCAGCCGGTTTTGATTGGGACCAACCGGCTGGTATGCCAGCAGGATATCTTTGATCTCGCAAGCGGCCGCCATTTCCGCTTCGGCAATAGTCGAGCATTTTATTTTATTGATCCCGTGCGCCTGGTGCATAGCGATAATTTGCGGCAGTTTGTGGGTTTTGACGTGCGGCCGGAGGCGGCTGGCTCCCCCTGCGATGTCGATTAGATGGCGAATATTCTGCTCTACCCGGTGGGGGTAGACCAGCAGCGCCGGTGATGGGACATTGTGAGGATTTTTTAGCGTGTACCAGGCGGTTAATTCGGGATTCATACCTGCTCCTTTTATTGCGATGGGTAATTCTACCATGGCTAAAAATTTGGAAATATACTGACCATTTCATTTTTCGTATCGATATAATTTACAATGAATTAGAACACCATCAAATACAGGAAGGAAGAGATGAGTGAAAAGGCAGAGACAGAAACCCCGCTGCGTGAGCTGGCGCGGCTTTTTTTGCGCCTGGGGTTGACCGCTTTTGGGGGACCGGCCGCTCATATCGCCATGATGGAGGATGAGGTAATTGAGCGTCGGGGATGGATGACCCGCCAGCATTTTTTGGACCTGGTAGGAGCCACGAGCTTGATTCCCGGTCCAAACTCCACCGAGATGACAATGCACGTAGGATTCGAGCGGGGCGGCTGGCGGGGGTTGTTTATCGCCGGAGCGACCTTTATCTTCCCGGCCGTGATCCTGACCGGAATTTTGGCCTGGCTGTACGTTGAATACGGTACCCTTCCGCAGGCGGAACTGCTGCTGTTGGGGATTAAGCCGGCGGTGATGGCCATTATTTTGTCGGCCGTGTGGAAGCTGGGCAAAAAGGCATTAAAGGGGTGGCCCACCTACGTAATTGGCTTGGTGATTTTGGTCGTGTCATTTTTACCCATCAACCCGGCCGTCATTTTGCTAGCTGGTGGGGTGATCGGGGCGATTTTTATACGCATAGTCAACAGGGATGAGAGTGATGGTGCTCCACCAGATAACGATAAAACCGCCGGCATGCTGCCACCGCTGCTCACCGGTGGGTTGCTGGTCACAGCGGCCGCGGCTGCTGTCCCGATCTCCCTTTGGCGGCTGGGGCTAGTTTTTCTCAAAATTGGAGCGGTTTTGTACGGCAGCGGCTACGTGCTGGTCGCCTTTCTGGAGCGGGACCTGGTCAATCAGCTGGGTTGGCTGACTCAGGCACAGCTGCTCGACGCCATCGCTATCGGTCAGTTTACACCGGGTCCGGTATTATCAACCGCCACTTTTATCGGCTTTCTTGTGGCCGGGGTACCGGGGGCGGTTGTGGCTACGGTAGGCATCTTTTTGCCCTCGTTTTTGTTTGTTTTGGGACTCAATCCTCTGATTCCTCGCCTGCGGCAGTGGGTGTGGACGGCCGCCTTTCTCGATGCGGTCAACGTGGCGGCGGTGGCCCTGATGGCGGCGGTGACTTTTGAACTCGGCCGGGAAACGCTGATCAGCTGGCAGACGTGGGTTATTGCCGTGCTAGCGGCTGCAGCCGTCTTTCGCTTTAAGGTAAATTCGGCCTGGATCGTGCTGGGCGGGGCGCTGTTGGGTTTGGGGCTGCAGCTGTTTTAAACGGTGATCTGCCTATTCAGGTAAAATGCGCCACGCGCAGAGCACGCCACTTCGAGAAAGCGCGATAACCGTCCGGCCGTCTGCGGCAAAGGTGATGAAAGCATCTCCACTACATTGATGGCCATCCAGAGGGAAAATTGATACCCCCTTAGCTGCATGCCATAAATCCACGTCGTATGTGTCGCTGGCGACAACGGTTTGCCCATCCGGTGAAATGTTTGCTTCATAAGGAGAAAGATTACCTTGTCTTTTGACCATTCTGCGGCGTTGTTCGCCAGTAATGATATCCCAAATGTGAATGGTATTGTCGGTGCCTGCACCAATCAGGGATTTGTTGTCCCAGGAAAAAACGATGCTGCGATAATCTATTTTTTCTCCATCAAACTGTTTGAGTAACCGCCCGCTGGAAACTTCCCAAAGGTTAATGTTTTGACCTTCTACAGCGGCCAATAACCGGCCTTCAGGAGAGAAAGCGATTGAGGAAAATGGTCGATAGTTAGCATGAAATTCCTGCAGCAGCGAGGTGCTGGCTACTTCCCACAGTTTGAGGGTTTGATCCCTTGAGGTCGAGGCAATTGTTAAACCATCCGGAGAAAAAACCAGAGAATGGATGGAATCTGAGTGTCCCGTTATTGTCTGGATTACCTGACCGGTTGCGGCTTCCCAAATCAAAATTGTGCCGTTTCCTGAGCCAGAGGCAACGGTTTGTCCATCGGGTGAAAAGGCTACCGCCCGGACGCTGTTTCTGTGTTCCTCAAAGACATGGATTAAATCGCCACTTGGAAATTTCCACAGCCGCACGGTCCAGTCATCCGAAGCCGTAGCCAGTATCTGTTCATCTGGTGAAAGTGCTGCATCATTGATCATCCTGGTGTGTCCTTCTGAAACCCGGGCTATATGGATTGAATTGATCAACGACCCCTGATTGATGTCCCATAAGTGCAGCGATGGGCCATAAGTGATGGTAGCGACCGTCTGCCCATCAGGAGCATAAGCGACATGGTGCCAGTCCTCATCAATTGGAGTATCCTCTGGGACAAAATTGAATTCATGAAGAATTTCACCGGCACCGGCCTCTCTAACAATGACCTTGCCACGAGCGCTGACGGATGTGATGGTCTGTCCATCTGGCGCAAAAGCCACGATGTCGTATAGAAACGCGGGAACAAAGCCCTCAATCCGTTTTATAATTTCCCCATTTTCCACGGCCCAATAACGGGCGATGCCATCCGTCGAAAATGACGAAACCGCCCGGCCGTCCGGTGTAAAGGCCAGCTCGATGATCATGGCTCCAGGCCCTTCCAGCGTATGCAGCAGCTGTTTTTTCTGAAGGTCCCACAGCTCAACTTCCAAGGAATCCCGGGTCACGGCCAAGAGCTGACTGTTAGGGGAAAAGGCGATGGGGTTATTGGGCCAGCTCCCGGCTTCGATAACCTGGTTTTGGGTGCCATCCGCTACATTCCAGATATAGACGGATCCGCTGGTGGCCGCAGCCAGGGTTTGCCCATCGGGTGAAAAAAGAATGTCGCGGGTACCGCCGTTGTGATCGGTCAGTTCGTGTATCAACGTTTGGCTGGTGACATCCCAAACCCGTAAGGCCCGGTCTTCAGATCCGGCGGCCAGGAATTGTCCATCTGGTGAAAAAGCTATTGCGCCATATTCTATTGAGGGAGATACAAGATGGCCGATTTGGGTTAGATCCGGAATCGAATAAAGGTATATCCTGCCGGTTACAGCCAGGGCGGCCATCGTGCTGTCGGGGGATAATGCCAAATCTTGAACCCGTTTTCGCCTGAGAGTAAACCATGTTTGCAGCTCGACCTGGCTGTCACTTGAGATGTCCACCGGGATCGGTGTTGGTGCAGGGGTTTGCGTTGGCGTTGGAGTAAGGGTAGGGGCTGGTGTTTTTGTGGGGATGGGTATTGTGCCTGTGGCGGTAGGGGATGGCACAGCAGTCGCTGCTGCTGTTTGGGAGACAATGGCGTCTGCGGTCGGCGTTTCCGTGCTGGTTACCAACATCGATTGAGCGCCACAACCGGCTATCAGGATCATTACCCCCGTGAGAGCGACGATCCAAAATAAGCTAAAAATTTTAAATGGATGAGAATGCTGCTTCATCATGATCTCGCTCGCAAGATAGATAGACCACTGTCCTTGAGTGGTTTCCAAAAATGTACTTTTAATAGAAATCTGCAGACCCCACAGGGGTGAACCAAAGGTCCGCAGATTACGCAGATTTTCGCAGAGCTCCGCAGGAGCAAGAGAGAGAAATCTGTGAAAATCCGTGTTAATCCGAGGCTTTTTTTACCAATTCTTTTTGTAAACCACTTAACCCAATTGCTACCTTATCTCGCTAATAAATGAATTCAGCCTGGATCGTGCTGGGTGGGTCGCAGTTGGGTTTGGGGCTGCAGTTGTTTTAAAAGCTGAATGGCTTATTCCGGCAAGATGCGCCACGCGCAAACGACCCCTTCTCTGGAAACGGCGATTACGGTTCGGCCGTCAGCGGTAAAGGAGACATGGATCATTCCCCGGCATTGTAGGCCTTCTAATGTAACAATTGGATTGCCATTGGCCGTATGCCACAAGCCGACAGAGCTGTTGGAAGCGGCCGCAATCGTTTGACCGTCTGGCGAAAGGTCAGCTTTTACAATGCCTTCAGGACGAGAGTAAGCTGCGACTTCCCTTATGATGAGTGGGTGTTCTTCTGTGATTGTTTCCCAGACGTGAATGGTGTCATCGTTTGTGCCGGCGATCAGAAGCTGTCCGTTCCAGGAAGAATCCAGGCTAAAATACCCCCTTCTTCCTCCGTTAAATTGGTCGATTAGTGAGCCGGTGGCAATATCCCAAAGATAAATGGTTTGGCTGGTGGCTGCGGCCAGGCTACGCCCATCGGCCGAAAAGGTTACATAATTAAAAGGAGAATTTCCAGCTTCAAAAACCTGGTTTGGGGTTTCGGAGGAAATATCCCAAATTTGTATCGAACGATCGGTTAGGGCAGCAGCGATTTTCTCGCCATCGGGTGAAAATGAAAGATCCAAAACTCGGCTCGGGCTCGTGTCAATGGCCTCGATCCGCCTTCCTTCGCTCACGTCCCAAAATAGAATTTCGCCACCTTCCATGCCGGTGGCCAGGGTGCGACCATCCGGCGAAAACGCTATGGTCTGAATTTGCCTTTCGAGCCCGTCCAGATTGTAGAGCAGGGAGCCGTTTTCCAGATCCCACATCCACAGACTTTGATCATCGACCGCCACGGCCAATATGTTGCCATCGGCTGAAACGTCAACTTCACGTATTGAGGCGGAAAGGCGCAGAAGTAGGGGAGCGACATCAACTGAATTGATAAGTGAACCCGTTTGAATATCCCACAGGTGCAGGGCTGGACCATCGGCAATGGTAGCCACCGTCTGCCCGTCCGAAGCATAAGCGATTTGGCGCCAGTCGAATTCAATTGGAGGATCACCTGGAACAACGCCAAAATTGGATTCATGGAGAATTTTGCCGGCCGCGGTCTCCCGAATAACGACTTGGCCACGGGCGCTGACGGATGTGATTGTCTGTCCATCTGGCGAAAAAGCCGCGATATCGTATAGAAAAGCGGGAACAAAGCCCTCTATAGCTTTTAAAGGATCTCCGCTATCTACAGCCCAATAACGGGCGATGCCATCCGTTGAAAATGACGAAACCGCCCGGCCGTCCGGTGTAAAGGCCAGTTCAAGGATCATGGCTTCTGGCCCTTCCAGCGTGTGGATCAGCTGTTTTTTCTGACGGTCCCACAGCTCAACTTCCAAAGTATTACGGGTCAGGGCCAGGAGCTGACCGTCGGGGGAAAAGGCGATGGGATTATTTGGCCAGCTCCCGGCTTCGATAACCTGGTTTTGGGTGCCATCCGCTACATTCCAGAAATAGACGGATCCGCTGGTGGCCGCAGCCACGGTTTGCCCATCGGGTGAAAAAAGAATGTCGCAGGTACTGCCGTTGTGATCGGAAAGCTCGTGTATCAACGTTTGGCTGGTGACATCCCAAACCCGGACGGTTCGGTCATCAGATCCGGCGGCCAGGAATTGTCCATCTGGTGAAAAAGCTATCGTGCCAAATTCTTCTGAAGGGGACACAAGATAGCCAATTTGGGTGAGATCCGGAATCGAATAAAGATATATCCTGCCGGTTACAGCCAGGGCGGCCATCGTGCCGTCGGGGGATAATGCCAAATCTTGAACCAATTTTCGCCCGAGAGTAAACCATGTTTGCAGCTCGACTTGGCTGTCACTTGAGATATCCACCGGGATCGGTGTCGGCCCAGGAATTTGCGTTGGTGTGGCCGTGAGGGTTGGTGCTGGTGTTTTTGTGGGGATGGGTATGGTGCTCGTGGCGGTGGGGGATGGCACGGCGGTCGCGGTTGCCGCTTGGGTAACAGCGGCGCCTGCGGTCGGTGTCTCCGTGCTGGTTACCAACATCGATTGAGAAGCACAACCGGCGGCCAGGATCATCACGGCCGTGAAGGCAACGACCCAAAATGAGCTGAAAATTTTAAATGGATGAGAATGCTGCTTCATCATGACCTTTCTCGCAAAGATAGATAGACCGTTGAGTAACCTCTAAAATCATAAAGGCTGCGGCCGGAATTTACTTGGTGATTGCCAGACGGGTGGCTGACCCGTTGCCCACGGATTCGGTTTATGCAAGAAGCTCAGGCCACTACAAAAGTTTTCAAAACTTTTGTAGTGGCTTGCAGTGCCATCTGAATAACTGAATTAGGATCACCTAAATAAAAATATAGACGTGACAAAAATCATTTAAAGGTGATGACAAATTGGACTTTTTTGCATCAATGGCTGTGTTAACCTTTAAGTGGAAGACATTAGATTAAAAAATCACCGGAGAGAACACAAAGAACGCGGAGAAGGTCATCAATGAGGACTTCTCCCCAATGATCACTGAATAAAATTTGGAAAACCCATGAATCCTCTAACAACTTTACTTCTGGCGACAGTCGTTATTGCTATGGCCGTCCTTATTTGGTGGCCGGAACGGGGCGTGCTGGCCCGCTGGCGCAAGACCCGCAGCCGGGCAGAACACGTCTATCGGGAAGATGCCCTAAAACACATCCATAAATCACATATCAGCGGCCGCCGGCCGACCCTCGAAAGCATTGCCGGGGTGATCCACTTGAGCCTCAACGAAACGGCCGCCATTTTGGCCGATATGCAGGTGGATGAGTTGCTTCGTATCGCCGAGGGGGAAATTGCCCTGACGGCCAAAGGGCGCGAATCCGCCCTGCATATTATTCGGGCTCACCGCCTGTGGGAACGATATCTGGCCGAAGAAACCGGCTGGGAAGAAGCCTCATGGCACGGTCAGGCGGAAGAGATGGAGCACAGGCTGCAGCCGGCCGAGCTCGATGCCCTATCCGCCCAATTGGGATTTCCCACCCACGACCCGCATGGTGACCCGATTCCCGATCGAACCGGTCAGCTGATGGCCTATGATAGCCAAACGCTGACCACGCTTGACGCAGACACACCCGCGCGTATTGTCCATTTGGAAGATGAACCGGAAACGGTTTACGCTCAGCTGGTTGCTGAAGGGCTTTACCCTGGTCAGATCGTGCGCCTGATCGGTTCCTCTCCGGAACGAGTGCGCTTCTGGGCGGGCGGCAACGAACATATCCTGGCTCCGATCATGGCTGAAAATATCCATGTTGTATTGCTGCCGGAGATGATCGAGGTTGACCTGGACAAAAAAGAGAGGCTTGGTTCTCTACCGCCCGGAGCCACGGCCGAAGTGGTGGCCCTTTCACCAACCTGCCGCGGCAGCGAACGACGCCGTTTACTTGATCTTGGATTGACCCCCGGCACCCTGGTGCAGGCGGAATTTCAGAGCCCGGGAGGAGATCCCACCGCGTATCGCATTCGGGGAGCCCTGATCGCCCTGCGGCAGGAGCAGGCGGATCGCATTCAAATTAAGCGGATGGAGGCGTGACGATGAAGCTTGACGATCAAAAACAAACACCCCTGCCCTGTGAAAGCTGTCCGGTGCATCACGCCGGAAACCTGATGAAGCTGGGGGTCGATATGACCGATTGGGATTTTGTTGTGGCCCTGGCCGGCAATCCCAATACCGGCAAAAGCACCGTTTTTAATGCGTTGACCGGGCTGCGGCAGCACACCGGCAACTGGCCGGGAAAAACGGTCGGCCGGGCGGAAGGCGGGTTTGATTATGACGCGCACCGCTACAAAATTGTCGATTTGCCCGGTACTTACTCCCTATTATCCACCAGCTACGACGAAGAAATTGCCCGCGACTTTATTCTTTTTGGACAGCCGGATGTGACCGTGATCGTCGTTGACGCCACGCGGCTCGAGCGCAACCTCAACCTGGTTCTCCAGGTGCTCCAGATAACCGATCGCGCGGTTGTGGCTCTCAACTTGATGGATGAGGCGCGACGGCATCACCTGGAAGTAGACGACCACCGCCTGGCGCGCGATTTGGGGGTTCCCGTGGTGCCGATGGCCGCTCGGCACGGCGAGGGTATCGATTTATTGCTCAAGGCGATTAGCGACGTGGCCAACGGCCGCACCGTTTGCCGCCCGCGCCGCATTCAAATCGAATCACCGGCCGTGCAGCAGGCGGTGACGCAGCTGGAAGCGGAGCTGCACGACCGTTTTCCCAACTTGCCTAACTCCCGCTGGGTGGCGCTGCGATTGTTGGATGGTGACGTGCAAATTGCGGAGGCGATTCGCAGCGGTGAACTGGGAAATCTGAACCGTGCGGAAACGGTATCTCAAGCAGCAGAGGTGGCACAATCATGATCAATAACGATAAACACGCCGATTTATTGCAAACCGCCAAACAATTGCGCTGGCAGGCCGGTCAAAACTTCCACGATCAGCTGATGGAGGATATTTATGCGGAGGCGGCCCGTTTAGCGGATCGATCCGTTACCCGGCCGGATGAAAAACCGCGTTTTGATCTCGATCGCACGATCGACCAAATTGTGACCCACCCTCGCTGGGGTTTTCTGCTGATGATTTTGCTGTTTACGCTGGTGTTTTGGATAACCATTTCCGGAGCCAACGTTCCATCCGGCTGGCTGGCGACCCTTTTTCTCGATATGGGTCATCCCTGGCTCAAAGAGATGTCCGCCCTGATCGGTCTGCCGTGGTGGCTCGATGGGGTTTTAATCGACGGGATGTATCTGGCAACCGCCTGGGTCATCAGCGTGATGCTGCCACCGATGGCCATCTTCTTTCCGCTTTTTACCCTGCTGGAAGATTTTGGGTATCTGCCGCGGGTGGCCTTTAACTTGGACAACATCTTCAAAAAATCAGGCGCTCACGGCAAACAGGCGCTGAGCATGATGATGGGATTTGGGTGTAACGCGGCTGGGGTTATCGCCACGCGCATTATCGACAGTCCGCGCGAACGATTAATCGCCATCATCACCAATAATTTTGCCCTGTGTAACGGCCGCTGGCCAACCCAAATTTTAGTGGCCAGTTTGTTTCTGGGCACGCTGGTTCCGGCGTATTTAGCCGGTTTTGCCTCGGCGATGGCCGTGGTGGGCGTGGCTCTTTTGGGCGTGTTTTTGACCTTTGCCATTTCATGGGGATTATCGCGCACGATGCTGCAGGGAGAGGTGTCAACCTTTAGCCTGGAGCTGCCGCCGTATCGGCCGCCACGCGTCTGGCAAACGATTTATACCTCGCTGATTGACCGGACCATCTTTGTGCTGTGGCGGGCGATCGTATTTGCCCTACCGGCCGGGGCGGTAATCTGGCTGGCGGCAAATGGTACCATCGGTGGGATCAGCATCGCTGAACACATGATCGCCTTTCTCGATCCGATTGGCTGGTTTTTGGGGCTCAACGGGATTATTTTAGTCGCTTATATCGTGGCTATTCCCGCCAATGAAATTGTGATTCCCACCATTTTGATGTTGATTGTCCTGAGCACCAGCATGGGGGATGCCGGGGCAGGGACCGGGGTCATGTTTGAGCTGGAATCGGGTGCTGAGACTCTCTCCCTGCTGCAAAACGGTGGGTGGACAACGCTGACGGCGATCAATCTCATGATTTTTAGCCTTATACACAATCCGTGCAGCACCACGATTTATACGATCTACAAGGAAACCGGCAGCAAAAAATGGACGCTCGTGGCCTCGCTCCTCCCTCTGGCTCTGGGGTTTGTCGTTACCTTTTTTGTGGCTCAAATCTGGTATCTGTTTGCCGGTTAAGTGATTTACAGAAACTTCTCAAAAATAAACTATCCGCAGACCCCGTAGGGGTGAACCAGAGGTTCGCAGATTTTCGCAGATTAGAGAGAGAAATCTGTGAAAATTTGTGTTAATCCGTGGCTTTTTTTAACAATTCTTTTTGTAAACTACTTAGCTAGATGCTTCTAGGCGGCATCCCTGGAGCGCTTTGACGCCAGCGCGCCAAATCTTCCGGCCAGTCGAGATCAAAAGCCACGGCCGGATGGTTAAAAATTGCGGTGTGCCCGCCCATTTTTAGCGCTTCTCGATGATGTCGTTTAAAACTGTACAGGCCAAATTGAAACACAAATGAAGGGGTTCCCTGTAAAAGTAAGGCGTTGGTGCCCTCGTTAAATCGATCTGGGGCAATGACGATTTTGTGTGGATGGGACAGCAGATCGATAACCGCCTGGGCGGTCAGGAAAGGCAAATCGGCCGGGAGGACCAACACGCGATCAATCCCTGCTTCATGGGCCAGAGAATAGCCGATTTGGATCGCTTCGTTGAGGGGAGCCGGTGTTTTGAGCCATCGAATCTGATTGGATATCGCCCAATGGCCAATAACGTCACTGTCGCTGATAAGGAATATTTCATCAACCTGGGGGACTTCCTGTACGGCCGATACGACGTGATCCAACAGCTTCCACACCAGCTGTTTTCGCTCACTCTCGGATAAGACCGATGCCAGACGGCTTTTCCCCCGAGTGGGGTGTTTGATAGGGATCATAACCCAGGTTGTCGTCTTCTTGGTCACTATCGCACCCACACAGCACAGGATTTATCGACTGTTGATATGTTGGTCACATTGCGCTGATTTTCTCCGGTTGCATCAGCGACAAAAACGTCATTTATCCCTGGCCCAATCGGCTTGCGGTATAAGATCTGGCTCCCATCCGGGGAGAATATCGGATTGTATGCCGGTGAAAAAAGCGGCTGGTATAAGCGATTGGTGTATCCCATATACACCGTGTCTCCCAACACAAACATAAACGAATCGCTGTTTGGCGACCAGCGCAAACCTTCTGACAGATCAAAATCTTTGCTGTCAAAAATATAATCGCCTCCGCCTTCAGCGCCGACCGCTCGAATGGTTAAGAAGAAGCCGTCAGAATAATTGCCGTTGAAGATCACCTCGACCGCCCCATTTGGTGCCTGGCAAACCGAGACCCCCTCAGACAGACCGCAATAAAACCCGCGAGATACCGAAAACGTGGTGCCGTCCACCGTGGATGGCGTGCCGCTGCACGTCGTTTGAACGGCCGTGCCCACCTCAACAGGAGAGCTCCAGGATGGATCGGTGGTTAACAATATGTTTCCGGAAGTGTATAAGATTTGGCCGATATCCCCGCTGCTGCCGCTGCCGACCGTGGCCGTTGGTGATGGCGACTCCCCCGACCCACCAGGAGGGGAAATTGCCCCGCTGCCGACCGTCACGTCATCCAGGTAAATCGACCCGGAGCCGGAATAGCTGTCGCTGATATCGTCCAGGACAAAGCCGCGCAGGGTGATCGGGTAATCGACCTCTTCATCGTTGTTGCCGCTGATATGGGTCCATGGCCAATCCTGCTCGGTATCGATGACCCCGGTCATTTGCTGCCAGCCGTTGTGGGTCACCCGGCCGAAGGGGACCTGCCACGTTTGCCCCTCGCTGTCCCGAATCCAGGCGTTGAGGAAATGGCCGGAGCCGTCTCCATACACCCACACCTGAATTTGATTTGGTTCTCCACTGACCGGATTATTTTGCAAAAAGACGACGTAATCGTTGGCGGTGGAAATAAATTGATAGTCGATTCGGGCCGCCTGACCGCTGCGAGAGATGTTTGAGGCTTGACTGATCTCCCCATTTGGCTCGTCTCCCCGCACCCAGATGCCAAATGCCCCGCCATCAAACGTTAGCGGGAGTCCACCCCCGCTGGAGGCTGGGCCGGTAGCCTGCGATGAAGTTGGAGAAGGGGTGAGGGTTGGGGTTTCTGATGGGGCGGCGATCGTGGTTGGCTGCTCGATTTCCGCTTCCGCGGTAGGGGATGGGGTGGCGGTTGATTCGCGGTTCGGATCTGCCGCGGCGGCCGGTTCGGTCGCCACGACAGCTACGGTAGGGGTTGCCGGGGGTTCTGTTGGAGGAGCGGGGGTATTTGACGGCGATGGAAGGTCGGTTGGTGAGGGGAGTGCCGCAATTTCTGACGTCGGGGTCGCGGTATCTGATCCGCCACCAAAAAACCCGGAGGAGAACCCATATGCCCCGCCGCCAATTAACAATACAAGCAGGACCGCTAAACCGACCCACAGGGGCCAGCGCGTTTTTGTTTCTTTGTCTTCTGGCAGCGGCGTAACAGCAACATTTTGAGTCTCCGGTATTTTGGGGGATCCGGCCGCCCCTTGAAAGCGTATCTGCGTGGCCAGGGCGGTCTCGACTTGATGCAGCTTTTGACCCACATCTTTGTAGCGCGGGTTTTCGTTGAAAATTTTGCTAAGCAGTTTTTGGGCCTTCCCTAGGTGGTTAGATTGAATGGCCGTTATACTTTCCCGGTACATCTCCGCCATTGCTGATGGGGTGGCTGGCGCAGTGGAAGTAACCGATGGATCAAATTTTGGTGGAGGAGTGGGAGCTGGTGATTGCGAAACCCCTGGCTGCCCCAGAGTAAGGGCCAGGATCGTTTGATGCATGAGGTTGAGGTTTGGAAATCGATCGGACGGCCGTTTATTCAGCGCGCGCTCCAGAATTTTGACCAAACCAGCGGGGACGTTTGCGGCCGATTCCCGCAGCGGTGGCACCGGTTCATTGACGTGTTTGTAGGCCAGGGTCATCATCTCCCCTTCAAAAGGGGGGTGACCGCTCAATGCTTCGTAGGCCACGACGGCCAGGCTGTATTGGTCGGTTCGGCCGTCAATTTCGCCCCCCTGAAACTGTTCAGGGCTCATATAGGACGGAGTGCCAACCATGCGCGTGCCGGTTAAATTGGTATGGGAATCAACCAGCTTGGCGATGCCAAAATCGGACACGAACGCCTTCCCTCGGCGGTCAAAAATGATATTGCTGGGCTTGATATCCCGGTGAATGATCCCATTTTGGTGGGCGGTATGCAGGGCATCGGAAATTTGGAGTAAAAAGCGGTAAACTTCATCGACTGGCAGCGGGCCGCTGTCAATTTTTTGCCGCAGGGTGCCGCCATCAAGGAGCCGCATGACGATATACGGCCGGCCTTCAAATTCACCGCTGTCAAAAATAGAGACGATTTGCGGATGTTCAACGCGGGCCACAATGCGCGCTTCGCGCTGGAAGCGCTGCACAAATTTGCGGTCGACCGACAGCTGAGGGGAGATGATTTTGAGAGCCACTTCGCGCCTCAACATCGGGTCCTGAGCGCGATAGACGGTGGCCATTCCCCCCCGGCCGATCTCTTCAATGATTTCGTAACGCCCGATTTGCGTTGGTTGTTGCGGCACGGATAATTACCCCGGTTGATTGGTTTTTTTGATGGGTTGCCCCTTTATCCCTCTAGCTTTTCCACGTGTATTCTAGCCGGTTTGATTGGTTTTTAAAAGCTGGAAACAAGTGAAAATAAAAAAGGATCATGGATGAACCATGACCCTTTTGTTGTGGAGGAGAAGGAGAAGAATTACTTAAACTTTGCTACTGTTATCCTTTAGAAGGGGTGGGCACTCAATTTCTTACCCGTACTGGGTGGCCACAGCTGCTTTCAAATCCTGAATGTCCATCGCCTGGGTAAATAGCTCAGCGGTTTCTTTGGACAGTGAGGTGTGATAAAGATGACCGCCATACTCTTTCATCACCTCAGCCACGGTTTCAATCGGGGTATTGTGAATGAGCAGGAAAATGGCTGAATCCCCTGGTGACAGCTCATCGCCGACGTTTTGTATGAAGTTATTGTCAATGCCGATATCGATTTTCCGGCCAAAGAGGGCGCTTAAACCGATGCCTAGAAGCGAGCCAAAGAGGGGGCCGCCAAAGAGGAATCCGATCAACAATCCCCAGAATCCACCGCTGACGATTCGGCCGCCTTTGATGGTTGATTCGAGAGTTTGCTTGACCTTAACCTGCCCTTTGGCATTTTTGACGACCACGGCCGCATCTTCGATGCCGATCAGGGCTTTTCGCACATTTTCCTGCTTCATTACCGAAATTTCGCTCAAAACCTCGGATGCTTTTTCTTCCGTGTTGTAGGTATAGACAATTAAATCACTCATTTTTTTTGTTCCTTTTTTCCTCAGTTGAGGACGTGTTTTTAAATTAATATGTTTAGATGGTAGACAAACATTGTGTAGAAATGATGGAGGAAAAATGGAAAATTGATGGGGTTGATGGTTTAGGGGTGTATTAGTATATTGGTGTATTGATTATTAAAATCGTTTGTGTAGGTTCAATCGTAAATCGTAATTCAAGGGGTTTTATGAAAGTTCTTTTTATCGGCGGCACCGGCGTGATTTCTACCGCCTGCAGTGAGCTGGCGTTGGCCCGGGGTATCGATCTTTATTTGCTCAATCGGGGGCAAAGTGGCAAACCAATCCCGTCTGGGGCCAAGGTGATCACTGGTGATATTCGCCGGCCGTCTGAAGTGAGCGCCGCGCTGGGGGAGCATTTTTTTGACGTCGTGGTAGACTGGATCGCTTTTGGCCCGGAACACATTGAGGTTGATCTGGAGCTGTTTCGCGGCCGAACCGGTCAATTTATTTTTATCAGTTCCGCCTCAGCCTATCAGACGCCGCCCAACCGGCTCCCCATCACCGAATCGACCCCGCTGCACAACCCGGTCTGGCCGTATTCTCAGGCAAAGATTGCGGCCGAAGAGCGCTTGATGCGCGCCTACCGGGATGAAGGGTTTCCGATGACCATCGTGCGGCCGTCCCACACCTATGATCACACCAAAATCCCTCTTTTTGGCTATTACACGGCGGTTGACCGGATGCGGCGAGGTTTACCGATCGTCATTCACGGTGACGGCACGTCGCTGTGGACCTTGACCCATGCCCGAGATTTTGCCCAGGGGTTTGTCGGATTGCTTGGGCACCCCGCCTCTATCGGTGAGGCGTTTCATATTACCTCGGATGAGTGGTTGACCTGGAACCAGATCGCCCAAATCGTGGCTCGGGCGGCCGGGACTACGGCCGAGATCGTCCACGCTCCGTCTGAGCTGATCAACGCCCACTTTCCCGATTGGGGGGTGACGCTGCTCGGAGACAAGGCCAACAACATGGTCTTTGATAACAGCAAGGTCAAATCCCTCGTGCCTGATTTTAAAGCCACGATTCCCTACGCTCGCGGCGCGGAGGAAGTGATGGCCTGGTATGATGGTGACCCGGACCGGCCGGTGGTCCTGGCCAACGCCAATAAAATGATCGAGACGGTCATTGCGGCCGTTCGGAAAGCGTGGCCACAATAGGTAGTGCTGAGTGCTGAGTTAAAAGTCCTAAGTAAAATGATCGTGATCGGAACTTGACAAAGATGGCGTGAAGTTTATTCTGGATTAGGACTCAGGACTCAGGACTCAGGACTCAGGACTCAGGACTCAGGACTCAGGACTCAGGACTCAGGACTCAGGACTTCTATTTATGGCAACTCCTCAAATCATCGCGTTGGGTGGCGGCGGCTTTTCGATGGACCTGGAAAATCCT
>JASJCR010000019.1 GCA_030065875.1 Ardenticatenaceae bacterium
GTTTTTCTGGCCAGAATCCGTTTGACCTGGCTTGTCTCCTGATCAAACAGGTACGCTCCCAGGCAGCGGCGCGGCTCATAAACCGCCAGCCGGTTGAGAGCATGGTGTGAAGTGGTGATCAAGTCGACGGCCGTATGACCGGTCAACAGCGTGATGTTGGGGTGCGCTTTGATGGTATTGAGCAGAGCAATTTCAATCGCCCGGCCGGTTCGATCTTTGACGTGAATGATCCGCGGCGCTGAATGGGCCGCCTCTTTGATCGCTTCGAGCTGCCCGGCGGCGTTGTGATCAAACGGTACTTTGGCTTTTTGGAGCAGTATCTCTTCAACCAGGCGCGGCCCCTCTTCAGCCAGGATGCTAGCCGCCCGCGGATAGCTGTGGCCTGCTCCGGCGTGCAAAATATCCTCAACGAGGAGCTCCGGGGAATCCTCGTCGCTGGTGTAAATGATGCCCCCCTGCGCCCACAGGGTGTTGGAATCCTGCGGCTCCCGCGCCCGGGTGACCAGGGTGACCGGCACGCCGGCGTCGGCCAGCTGCAGCGCGGCCGTGCCGCCGGCAATGCCGCTGCCGATGATTAAGACGTTGGTGGTTGTGTGTTCCATGTTGTTGAGAGATTTCAGACTTCAGACATCAGACCACAGAGGTTTGCTCTGAAACCTCCTCTGCAGTCTGTAGTCTGTGGTCTGTAGTCTTTATCCTATGGCGAGCATCCGCTCAACTGCGCCCAAGGCTCTTACCCGAATGTCTTCCGGGACATCCACCACATATTGGGTGTGTTTGAGGGCGTTCAGCGTATCTTCCAGCTGAATTTGATTCATATGGGGGCAGCGCACGCTGCACAGGCGCAGCATTTCGGCGTTGGGATTTTCGGCGGCGATGTTGTCACCCATGGCGCACTCGGTCAGCAGCAGATAGTGGGGGGCCTGAATGTGGCGCACGTAGCGGATCATGGCTGAAGTGCTGCCGGAGAAGTCGGAGGCGGACACCACTTCCGGGCTGCATTCCGGGTGGGCCAGAATAACGACTTCCGGGTATTCGGTGCGAATGTTCTCGATATCTTCCACGGTAAATTTGTCGTGGACCTCACACCGGCCGTGCCAACCGATTAGCTGGTAATCGAGGGTTGTGTCGGTGGCAACGGTATTTTGGGGATTCATGGTCGGGAAGACGATGTGTTTGCCGGTTTCTTCGGCCACATTGCGGGCCAGGTACTCATCGGGCAAAAAGATGATCGTGTCGCTGCCAAATGATTCCACCACGGCCGCGGCATTGCCGGATGTGCAGCACACGTCGAGTTCCGCTTTGACGTCGGCATAGGTGTTGATGTAGCCAACAACCGGCACCCCGGGGTACTGGCGCTTGAGCTGGCGCACGTCTGCGGCCGTGATGCTGGCTGCCAGTGAACAACCCGCCTTGGAGGAGGGAATCAGCACCGTTTTATCCGGATTTAAGATTTTGGCGGTTTCAGCCATAAACTCGACCCCGCAAAAGACGATGATGTCTTTATCGGTTTCGGCCGCTTTCCGGCTGAGCTCGAGCGAGTCACCCACAAAATCGGGCACGGAGTGAAAGAGAGCCGGTTCCATGTAATTGTGGCCCAGAATGACCGCGTTGCGCTCCGCTTTGAGCTCGTTGATTTGGTAAGCGAGCTGTGCTTTGTGCCACAGCTCAAAATCGGCGTTAAAGTTGCCGAGTTTTGCTTTTAAATGGTCGTAGATTTGCTCTACCGATTGCATGGGTATCTCCTATATTAGCTAATGAGGCTAATAAATTTCGTATATTGGTATAATGGTTTATTATTGATCAAACAACATCGATATATCCAGAGCCTTGACCGAATGGGTCAGGCTGCCGGATGAAATAAAGTCCACGCCGGTTTTGGCGATGGCTCGTACGGTTTGTAAGGTGACATTGCCGGACGCTTCCAGCGGCGTGCGGCCGTTGGTGATGGCCACCGCCTCGCACATCATCGGCAGGCTCATGTTGTCGAGCATAATACGGTCGAGGTTGAGATTAAGCGCTTCGCGCAGCTCCTCAAGAGTGGTTACTTCCACTTCGATAGGCACAGCCGATTTTTCTCGAACGCGGTTCACCGCGGCGGTGATCCCCCCGGCCGCGCGAATGTGATTTTCTTTGATGAGGGCCATATCGTATAGACCCATGCGGTGGTTTTGCCCCCCGCCGAGAACAACGGCGGTTTTGTCAAAATGGCGCAGACCGGGCACCGTTTTGCGAGTGTCTAAAATGACTGCTCCGGTTCCGGCCACCGCTTCGACGTAATGCCGGGTAAGGGTAGCAATGCCAGACATGCGCTGCAAAAAATTAAGGGCGAGCCGCTCACCAGCCAGCAGCCCGCGCACCGGTCCGGCAAAGCGGGCGATTGTGGTGCCTGCTTTGACTTGCTGCCCATCAGAAATTGCGGGATCAAAGGTAATGGTTGGGTCAACCGCTTGGAAAACCGCTTCAGCCACGGCCAAACCGGCGATGACCCCATCAGCTTTGGCGGCCAGCCGGCCGCTGGCCTGTTGGGCGGCCGGAAAGATCGAGGTGCTGGTTATATCGCCAGCTCCGATATCTTCTTCTAAAGCCAGACGAATAAGCGCCCGGTCGAGATTGATTGTATTAGTGTCAAACATACACTAATTATAGCACAAAAAAGAGTATGTGTCAATCGTACACATACTCTTTGTTAATACGAGTTTAAAAGTCTGAGGAAATTGTCGTGGACGGTGAGCTGAAGACTTTGAACCCTCAGGGGCCACTCATCGTTAGTCTGTTAAAAGAGTTCAAAAGTCTGGCAAGTATTATCCAATTTACGAGACCCGAAAGACTTTTGAACTCTCAGGGGCCACTCAACGTTAGTCTGTAAAAGAGTTCAAAAGTCTAGCTATCTGGTTTACGAGACCCGAAAGACTTTTGAACTCTCAGGGAGCTAACACCATCGTCCCCCAGGTGGTGGGATCAGCGTATGCTCGGGTTTGGACGTTAGAAATCATCACTTCCTGGCCGGAAAGCGCGCCAAAATCGTTGTCGTTGGCGTTTAGCGCCGCCCCAATGATCATGTTGGCCTGAGCGGTGGTGCCCAGATCGGACCAGGGAATACGGGCTTCCAGGTTATACCCATCACCCGTCTGCACGGCCGCAACAGAAATTTGATGACCGGTGGCGTCGACCATCTGGCCGATGTCATTGCCGCGAAAACGATACGCTTCCGGGGCACGGGAGCCAAAATCACCGGGAGACAGAATGATTTGGAAATCATCATAGCTCAAATATTGGCCAAAATCTCCGCGGCGATTGAGATCCAGCTGCAGCTCAATGCTGTCTCCCCGGAAGGAGAACCGGCCGGTATACGGTTGGTAATGCCGGTCGTCGGTCACCTGGACCGCCACATACAAATAGCTGGCGTCCCAACCAACCTGCCAGTCGGCCTGAATATCAGCTGAGCCATCCCAACCGGATCGCGAAAACACCTGATATTGCGATGCCGTGATGCTGGCGTTTGTCCAATCGGCCAGCTGCCCATCAATGGTTGGTGGGGTGCCTAGGCGGAAAGCCGATACATCGGCCGCCACAGGCGGCACGGCGGTGGCTGTCGGCAGCGGTGTGGCCGTCGGAAGTGGGGTTGAAGTTGGCAGCTGTGTGGCCGTCGCTGCTGGTGTTGCGGTTGCTTGCTGCGTCGCGGTTGCTGCTGCCGTCGCCGTGGCCGCTGATGTGGCGGTGGCCGCCGGTGTAGACGTCGCTTCTGGTGTGGCGCTGGGCGCTGACGTGGCGGTTTCCACTGCGGTGGGCTCAGCTGTGGGCGAGGCCTGCTCCACTGCGGACGTGGCAATCGGCGTAATGGTGGGCGGTCCGATGGGAACCGATTGTGGTGTAATGGTCGGAGGAGAAGAAGGAGCCGCCGGTTCGGTGACCGTGGGCTCTGGTGTGGCCGTGGATCTTGGACTGACAAATGTGGCGGTTGCTGTCGGCGGAACCTCGGTGGGGGTGGACGTGGGCACAACGGCGATTGCGGCCTGAGTGGGCAAAGTAATTTGCCGCGTTGGCGGCCGTTCAATGACGGTCTCACCGTTAAAAGGGAGCCAGCCCATGGCAAAGCCAATTGCTGTAAAGGCGATCGCGGCTGCGTAGACCAGACCACCTAGTAGAAACCATCGATACTTGAATACTGCTTGAAGATTCAAAAGACACCTGCACAGTTGTGATAGAAAAATGAAAATAAGGCTCGCGGATCGATTTTGCTAACTTTGTTGCAAATCGAATGATGCTCCGCGTACTCTATTGTTGCAGATCAGGTGCCTTTGCAAGGTAAAAATATAGAAAATAAATTTTATTTACTTTAGTACGATTGTCCCCCAGGTGGTTGGATCGCGAAATGTGCGGGTCGAAACGTTGGATAGCATGATCTCCTGGCCGGCTGAATCGCCTAGATCGTTATCGTTGGCGTTGAGGCACGCCCCGATTTGCAAACCGGCCTGAGGGGTCAGGGAAAGGTCACGCCACGGGATGCGTGCTTCCAGCGTATAGCCATCGGCCGTTTGGGCGGCTCCGACGGCAATTTGATGACCGACAAAATCATCCATCTGACCACCGGTTGTGCCGCGAAAGCGATACGCTTCTGGACTGAGGGTGCTGAAATTTCCGGGAGAGAGCACCAGCTGGAAATCGTCGGGGCTGAGGCTGCGGCCGTAATCCGCGGCTCGTTCGGTATCAAACTGCATTTCCAGGCTGTCCCCCTGATACGAGGTGCGGCCGGATTCATTTTGGAAGTGAGTATCGTCCTGAATTTCAACGGCCACATACAGGTAGGTATCATCCCAAAGCAGGCGATAAGCGGCCGTCAGATCATTGGTGCCGTCCCAGCTGCTGCGGGCAAAAACGCGATGTTCTAACGGTATCGCCGGGGCTGCACCCCATTCGTTGAGCTGGCCGTCAACTAGTATGTTTCCGGACGCCCGCCCGACTTCAACAGCGGCCGAGCCGCTTAAAACCGGCAGATTATTTACTGTGGGAATTGGGGTGACCCCAATAACAGTGGCCACATCGGTCGATAGAGTCACGGTGGGAGCAAGATCTGGCGGTAGGGGAGCGATCTCAACGGCCGTAGGCGGCGTAGGAATCGTCAACGCCGGCTGTGGGAGTGAAACGGTTTCTCCTGTGAAGTAAACATAGGCAACGCCGCTGGCCAGCGCCAGGCACAGAAGAGCGACCAGCATACCCAAACAGCCAGCGATCCACCAAAACCAGTCGGGAGATTCTTTCATAATCTAAATTTATAACCACAAAAACACAAAAAGCCCAAAAAACAATTAGCGTAGGTCAAGCCACTTTCTGACCACCGGGGCGATATCGAGCAGGGTGTGAATGCCGGCCGCGATGGCGTCGTGGTTTTGCCCTACCACAATCGTTGGCACCGGGTTTTCAGTGTGGGTTCGACGACTTTTGTCTTCGATATTACCGTGATCGCTGGTGATGATCAATAAACCTTCCGGTTCATTTTGCGGCCAGCCGTCGATGAGTCCGCCTATGACCTTATCGAGCAGTTCGAGATGGGTTCTGGCTTCCACCAGCGTCCCGCGATGACCCAACCGATCGCTGGGCCAGTGCTCAAAAAAGCTGAAGGTATGGTGACGGGCGATTTCAGCTATCTTTTGACCGGCTGCCCGCGGGGTGTAATGGGGGATGTCTTTGTAGCCAAGGTAAGTGGTCCACCCTTCGCCGGTAAATCCCGGAGAGACCGCTCGACCGGCGCGCAAATCAGCGGCCGTCATCAGCGACAGGCCGGCCTGTACGGCGGCATAGGGAACGGAAGAGTAGAGCCGTTTGCCGCTGTTAATCGCATCGAAGTAACCTTGGGGGTAGGGAGAGAGGAGGGCCGCTGACCGGCCGCTGCTGACGACGTCCTGAAAAAGGGTGCCCTTGTTAATTTCATCGCGCACCGCCTGGTTGGGTTTGGGGCCATAATGTTCACCGATCGCCTGGGGCACGTTGCGGCCGGACAAAATCACCGCCTGACCGGTGGCGCTTTGCGGCCGGCCGGGGACCCCCAAACCGGCATCGGTTTGGACCAGGGTAGCTCGCTCAGTTGTAATGGGTCCGCGATTGTTGAGGTACCACTGGGGGCCGAAGAGGGTGTTTAAATTGGGCAGACTGGCGGTGACAAACGGATTAATTTCCGGATCTGGTCCGCCCAGGCCGACGCCGTCGAGGAAAAAGATGAGGGAGAAGTTGGACATGAAATTTACGATTTTAGATTTTTGATTAGAGATTGCTTTCTGAGTGACACGATTCGTTAATCGTCAATCGTCAATTGCATGGTCCAGTTGATCATTGCTTCGATCACCGCTTCTTTCCCCAGATCATTGTGCATTTCATGATAGTAGTCGGGCCAGCTGCGAAAGGTCAGCAGCGAATTTGGGGCGGCAGCGGCAAACTGTTTGGAGGCATCAAAAAGCGTCAACTGATCTCCGGTGCCGTGCATCAGCAGGGTAGGGATCGTTAACTGGTTGGCGTTGGCAATCGCCCAGGCGCCGGCTTTGTTGACCCCCTCAAAGAGATTGTTTGACATGACGCCATGGGTGAGCGGATCTGGTTCAAAGGCTTTGTCAAATTTCGGGTCGCGGCTTAAGACCCCCCCGCCATAAGGGGCCTGGGTAATGCTGAACTTGTCGTAAACTGCACCGATTATGCGCGAGATGGAGGTCAACACTGGAGGAGGGGGATTGGTCAGCGCCAGCCAGGGGCTGGAGATAATCGCCCCGTTGAGTGCGGGTTTGGAGCGCAGCACGAAGTTGAGCGACATATTGCCACCCATGCTGTGGCCGTACAGAACAGTGGGCAGGTTGGGAAATTTTTCCCGACTCAATTTTAAAAAAGTGGCGATATCGGCCAGCGACTGCTGATAAGAGGGGGTGTATCCGCGCGCCCCTTCTGATCGGCCGTGGCCGCGCTGATCGTAGGCGGTCACGGTCAGACCGGCTTTGTTAAAGGCGGTGGCAACGTGATCGTAGCGGCCGATATGTTCCCCATAGCCATGAACCAGGCATACGAGCCCTTTGGGGGAGTCGACCGGCCAATCCCGGCCGAACAAAGTCAGGTTGTCCGAAGTGTGCATGTTAAAAATTGACATAAAACAAGTGTGAAGTTCTAAGTTAATAGTTTAAAGCGTGCGCATTACGCAATTTCCATAAAAGATTTTACCACTCCTTGCGACTTTGTACTTTTCACTTTATGTTTTTCTTTTCCGCCACCAGCACGATATTGGTTGGCGGCCATGGATGGGGAATCAACTCGCCTGTTTTATTTTTAGTAAAGAGAGCAACCGAGCCCTCCCAGCGATTTTTTACGATCCAGGGGTTGGTGTAGACGCGCGATAGGGCCTCCGGCTCGTTTGGATTTTCCAAAATGCGGAATCCGGCCGCCGCAACCGCCCGTTTCCAGTCGGCAAAGCTCCAGAACGCGAATGCCTCATGCATTTCGCTGTCCCAGCTATCGAGATAATCTTTTTTGCTCATAAACTCGGCCGCGGCCTGCAAAGAACAAACCGCATAAGTGTGTTCATTTTCGGTGACGATATCGTACTCAAACGGGTGATGAAAATCCCGGGCAAAGCGCAAAAAGCGGCCGTAGGTAGAGAGTGTTTGTAGATAAGGTTCAAGGTCGTCGGCCGTTTCAAATTCAGCCCCAATTTTTTCCTCCAATCCATCCGCGCGGTTGAGCCACAACCACACCATTTTTTCCTTGTGGTGTGGACCCACCACGTCGCGAATAATCAGCCGGCCGCCGGGAGCGGTCTGGGCAAATTTGAGCGCAAAGTAGGCAGCTACCGATTGTTCTCCATCACCATATGAATACAGTTCATGCACGGTAGAGTTGCAGATCGTGGTATTGATGGTGTTGGGTTCAAAGACCGGCTGCATGATGTTACGCTGATGAAAATAAACAAAAGCCCCCCCAAAGGTGCCTGCCCGCTGCCGTTCGCGAGCGCGAGCCAAAAATTCACCGGTGATTTCAATTCCTATCAGGTCCGAATCGGGAAAATCCCGAGCGATCAGCGATAAAAGTGCCCCGTCCGCACATCCCTCATCGACAATTTTGCCCGGCTGAATTCCATCTTTAATATCGTCATATTTGAGCGACAAAATAAAATGGTTGTTCATCCCCTGAGCGTAGGTGGTGTAATCCCGGTCTGCGGTCAGGCTGCCGGCGTCATTGAGGAGCGGGTCGCGCCACAGCCGCACGATGCGGCGCGGCACGTGGGGGAAATCCTGCCATAAGTCAAAGGTGGCAGCCGAGAGCCGATGTCGCAGTCGCCCGTCAGAGAACCACGTTTCTCCAACATCAACCATGTGTTTGATCAATTCAATGGGGGTTTCCGCATCGCTCTTCAGCTCGGCCGGCAGGATGGCGAATCCCTGGGCCTGGTACATTTTAATCACCGCCGGGGTCGAGCAGAGCACCACGCAGTTGTCTGGATTCAACACAATTTCCCCTTCCGTTTGCGCCTCAATTTCCTTGAGCACGTTGTGAGCGAAGCGCGGGGTCGGCCGATAGTGGGGAATACCGATGATGCGATAGCGAATGGCAAAGGTCATTTCTAGCGGCCGGGCGAAGCGATCCACCCCAATGGCCCGCACGTGAAAGGGGATCGGATTGTAGCGCGAGTGAGCCTGGTTGCTTGACGTGATGGCAAAAATGATTTGGTCGATGGGATCTGACGCAGCACTCTGGCCGATCAAAGGCAGCTGATCCAGAGGCACGTGCAACACGCGGCGCAAATATTGCTCCTGAAAGGCGGTCGTGACCAGGTGACGGCCGGGGAAAAGGAGAGTGGTCATGAGAAGTTAAAAGTGGTAAGTCCTGAGTTTAAAGCACGGGCTTGTGGCCCTGTGAGCGAATTAGCTCGGCGCTGACGCGCCTCTCAGCACGGCCCTCGGGGCCTGTCAGCATTTTAGCTTATAGCTGAAAGAGGCGCAGCCTCGTGCTAAAAGGTGCGCAGCACCGTGCTGGTCAGCTAAAAGGGCTACATGGGCGAGCTGACAAGGATATTATAAGTTTGCTGTCAATGGGTAACTTTTAGCGTGATTTGTCGGTTGACAGAAGGGTAGCATTAGGTTATCATCTAACCATTAGATGGCAGTCTAATAATTACATGGTTGTCTAACGCTATTGTGGCAAGGAGAGTTAACGATGCACCAGGATAACCAACCGTACCAACGCTTGTTGGAAGCGGTCATTTTGATGGCCGAGCAATATGCGGCCGAGGGCCGCTGGCTCGATGCCTTTCGCCTGATTAGTGTAGGTCTAGAGTTGGCGAACGAAGATTTTGATGAGGTTTCCGGGAATTTGCTTGCCCGGAGCCTCACCTGAAGATGGCCTACGCAAACAACAAAATCGCTTTATCCCGCGTAAGGTTAATCCAAGCTGATTCATCTGAGCGGTTAAAGAAACGGCTTCGCAAGAAGCCAATTACGGACAAGAATGAACAGGCAGTGATGACGGTCCGTAAACATTGACTGGTGTGTTTGCGCTAGGGGTAGATCGCAAACACACTTTTTTCATTTATAATGGCCTCATGCAAAGCTCAAATATATATTGATTTGTATAAACTGTAGAGGGGTGTATTGGTTTAATGGTATATTAGTTATTGGTTATTAGTATATTAGTCGAACCGTAAATCATTAAATCAAACCTTTCGTAATTCGTATTTCGTAAATCCACATGACTTCACCACGACTTTCCTGGGATATCGGCACCGCATATGACCTGTTTGTCAGCTTACACACCCTCCATCACCCGGGGGATTTTGGCTTACGGGGGTCGTGGGCCGTCGGGGTCAGATCCCGCCTGCCGCAGGAAAGCCGGGAATTTTTACAGGAGGCGATGGAATTTGTCGCCTGGCCGCTTGACTGGGTATACAGCTTACCCGCCCCAAAAAGTTCCCGTGAGGTGTTTGCGGCCCTGAGCGTTTTGCGCCCGGAAGAGCGTCTTCCCCAGCTGTCCGGGGTGAAGCGAGACAGCGAAGATCCATTAAATCAGATGTTGTGGCGGGTGGCCGACACCGGTCGAGTAACGGCCGATATTGAAGCGGAAGTATTTGATGTGATTCGGCAGCGCTATGGGGATAAAAAAATCAAGTCGATGAAAAAAGGGGTCAAGCTGTCGCTGCAGTGGTGGGCCCAACTTGAACGATTTGGTGATCAGTTTTTGACCGCTCTTGAAGCGTATTACGATTCATTTTTCCAAGAAGACGAGCGGCGTATTCGGCCGGCAATGGAAGATGCTCTCGAACGGGCGCAACATCTGGCTGAAAATTTGTCGATCGCCGACCTGCTGCAGGAGCTCTCCCAGGGGGTGCAGTTTAACGAACCGCCACAGACCAAAGAGCTGGTGCTGGCTCCCACATTTTGGGGCAGCCCGCTTCTCCTTCTCGGTCCAACCTGTGAAGATCGACAGATCATCCTCTTTGGCGGCCGGCCGGCCGATGCGTCAATTGTTCCTGGAGACCCGGTGCCGGACACCCTCTATCAATCTCTCAAAGCGCTGGCTGATCCTACCCGTCTCAAAATATTAAAATACCTGATGGAAGAGCCTTTGACCCCCAGCGAATTGGCCACCCGCTTGAGGCTACGGCCGCCTACCGTCGTACACCATTTGCAAACCCTGCGGCTGGCCAGGTTGGTCATGGTTACCTATGAAGATGAAGGGAAGCGGTACCGTGCCCGTCACGCGGCCGTGCGCGAAACCGCGCGCCTGCTCGATAAATTCCTGGGCGTCAAAGAGCGTGAAGTGGCCACGATATTTTAGCTGATCAGCGCGGGGCTATGCCCCTGTCAGCTAGCTGCTAAAAGGCGCGTAAGCGCCGAGCTGAGGGCTAAAAGCCACGTAGTGGCGGGCTATATCAAGGAGTTTTTCATGTCATTTTCCCACGGCCGTCTGGTCGCTTTACACCCGGTTTTACCGGTTCGCGATGTCTCCAAATCGGTCGAATTTTATCAAAAATTAGGTTTTGAATCGCTTTTTCAGGACAATCCGCAAGAACCACGCTACGCTGGTCTTCAGCGAGACGGTATCGAACTGCATGTCCAGTGGCATGAGCCGGAAGGATTTGCCGAAAACGTCGATCGGATTAATTTGCGTATCGTTGTTGAAAACATCGAAACGCTTTTTACTGAGTTTGAGCCAGCAGGTGTTTTCCACGAGCAAACCGCGCTGCGCGACACCGCCTGGGGGACCCGAGAGTTCGCTTTTTATGATCCGGATGGGAATGGGTTGACCTTTTATCGAGATTTATAAAGCATATTAGCGCGCCACCTTGTGGCTAATAGCTCGGCGCTGACGCGCCTGTCAGCTTTAAGCTATTAGCTGAAAGGGCCGCAGAACCGAGCTGTAAGGGGCAAAGCCCCGTGCTAACAACCTAATCTTAAAATTTCTCCCGTTTTTGGGTGCCCTTGTGCTATAATCTGAGCCGCGGGATATTACAACAAAACCTATTAGATCAGAGAGTAGAGACCAGGGACCAGAGAGCGATTCTCAACCTTCTCTCCTGTCTCTGGTCTCCAGTCTTTAACATGTGTTTAGATCAGCAAAAATTTGTCCATCTTCACTGTCACAGCGAATATTCACTTCTTGACGGGTTGAGCCGTATTGATGACCTGGTCGAGCGAGCGGCCGAACTGGGACAGCCGGCCATCGCCCTCACCGATCACGGGACGATGTACGGCACCATGCCGTTTTATCGCGCCGCCAAAAAAGCCGGGGTTAAGCCGATTATCGGGGTCGAAACGTACATGGCCGCGCGCACCATGCACGACAAGGAGCCGCGGCTCGACAAAGACCGCTTTCATTTGCTCCTGCTGGCCCAAAACCAAACCGGCTACCTGAATTTACTGGAAATCGCTTCCGCTTCCCAACTGGAGGGGTATTACTACAAACCGCGTATCGACCGCGCCTTTTTAGCCCAATACAATGAAGGGCTAATCGCCACTTCCGGCTGTCTGGCGGCCGAAGTGCCACAGGCGCTCATGCACAACAAACTCGATCAAGCCAAACAGCTGATGGGAGAGTACCTCGATATTTTTGGCAAGGAGCGCTTCTTTATCGAGCTGCAGGAACACTCGATTCCCGAATTAACAGACGTCAACAAGAAGCTGATTGAGATGTCGCGTCATTTTGGGCTGGAAAATAATTTTGTCGTTACCAACGACGTCCACTACACGCTGGCCGAAGATGCTGACCCCCATCAGGTATTGCTCTGTATCCAAACCGGATCGACGATACAAAATCCGAAGATGACTTTTTCGGATCAGGAGTATTATCTCAAGTCGTATGAAGAGATGGCCACCCTGTTTAAAGAATACCCGGATGATATCGTCAAAAATTCGCTGATGAACAGCGTGCTCATTGCGGAGAAATGCGATGTCAATCTCGACTCTGAAGGGTATCACTTGCCAATTTTTGAGGTTCCCGAAGGAGAAACCGCCAAAAGCTATCTGCGAAATCTGTGTGAGAAAGGGTTGGTTTGGCGATACGGGGCTGGGCGAGCGGCCGGCGATGAGGGGCTGCGCAACCGTCTCAATCACGAATTGGGGATTATCGGCCGGATGGGGTTTGAAACGTATTTCCTGATTGTTTGGGATTTGTGTGAATGGGCGGTACGTTCGGATGGGTGGTGGGCAGCCAATCAAGATCCTTACCCGTACAGCAGCTATGAAGAATGGAAACGCAACGATATCTGGTGGAACGTCCGCGGCTCCGGAGCCGGTTCGGTCGTGGCGTATTCGCTGGGCATCACCAGCATTGATCCCCTGCGTAACGGCTTGATTTTTGAACGGTTCTTAAACCCCGGCCGCGTTTCGATGCCGGATATCGATCTCGATTATCCGGATGACGTACGCCACTGGATGGTCGCTTACGCCAAGCGACGCTACGGCCATGAAAAAGTAGCCCAAATCATCACCTTTGGGACGATGGGCGCGCGGGCGGCGATTCGCGACGTCGGCCGGGCGCTCGATGTGTCTCTGCCGGAAGTAGACGGCCTGGCCCGCCTGATCCCAGCCATTCCCGGCAAGCCGGTCAAAATTCAAAACGTCCTTGATCCCGAACACGAATTTTACTCAAAAGAGCTCGAAGAGCGATACAAACGGGAACAGGTCGTGCGGCAGATTGTCGACAACGCCCAATCGGTGGAGGGGTTATCACGTCACGCTTCCAGCCATGCGGCCGGGGTCATTATTTCCGATGAACCGCTGGTTAAGTATGTGCCCCTCAACCGGCCAACCAGCGGCGAAGAAGGACTGGGCGGTGTTGACCGGGTCACCCAATGGCCGATGGAAATTGTCGAATCAATCGGCTTGCTCAAGGTCGATTTTCTCGGTTTGAGTACCCTAACCGTCATGCGCCGGGCGGCCCGTATCATCGAAGAGCGGTATGGCACCCAGTACACGATGGACAACATTCCCTATGATGTCGGGCACGTCGGCCCCGATCCCACCAAAAAGCCGGAAAAGCTGTTTGACATGCTGGCCAGGGGGCAGGTGGCCGGGGTGTTCCAGGTTGAAGGGGCCGGGATGCGCAAGCTGATGATGGAGATGCGGCCGCAGCTGTTTGATCACATTATCGCCGCGATTTCCCTTTATCGGCCGGGGCCAATGGAAAATATTCCCGAATATATTCGGCGGATGCACGCATCGATATTTGATGATCAGGACATTGTTGAGTATCACCACGACGATCTTGAGCCGATTTTGAACGACACCTACGGTATTTTGGTTTATCAAGAGCAAATTATTCGCATTGCTTCTGATCTGGCCGGCTATGAACCCGGCGAGGCGGACATGATCCGCAAAGCGGTCTCCAAAAAGAAAAAGAAGCTGATGGAGGAACACCGCATCAAATTCACCGATGGGGCGATGGCCCGTGGGTACACTCGTGAGGTGTGTGAAGCGATCTGGGGTGATATTGAGTTTTTTGCTCGCTACGGGTTTAACAAGGCCCACGCGGCCGATTACGCCAAAGTGACCTGTCAAACCGCTTTTCTCAAAGCCCATTATCCGGTTGAGTATTTAACCGCCATGCTTTCGGTGGAGCGGGACAAAACGGAAAAGGTGCAGCGCTACTTTGCCGAAGCCAAAAATTTGGGGATTGTGGTTGGTGCCCCCGACATCAACCGGTCTCATCTCGACTTCTCAATTGAAGACGATGGTGAGAAGCCGGTCATCCGTTTTGGATTGGGGGCGGTTAAAAATGCCGGGGAGGCAGCCCTCAACCTGATTTTGGCAGAGCGACAGGAAAACGGTCCCTTTGCCAGCCTGCAGGATCTGGCTGAGCGCGTCGACTTACGCAAAGTGGGGAAGCGGGCAATGGAATACGTCATTAAAGCGGGGGCGATGCGCGAATTTGGCTCGGTGCCGCAAATGGTCGACGCGATGGAGCGGCTGGTGCAGTTTAGCGGCTCTCACCATCAGGCCGCCTCGGCCGGGCAAATGATGCTTTTTGGTGGGGCAATGGCGCCGGTGGCCCTGAGTATCGATCTGCTGCGGCCGGAAGCGGAGTTTGCCAACATCGACTACAAAGAGGTCCTGGCCTGGGAAAAAGAGGCGCTGGGTGTTTATGTTTCTGAGCATCCCCTTGAGCGACCGCTGGCCTCCCTCAAAAACCTGGTAACCATTTCACTGGAAGATTTAGACGCCAATCACAACGGCCGGCAAATTAAAATTGCCGGGATGTTGAGCCAGCTGCGGCCGTTAACCACCAAGAAAGGGGATCCGATGGCTTTTGGGGCCCTTGAAGATTTGACCGCTAAGGTGGATCTGGTCTTTTTCCCCCGGACGTGGGCCGCTCACCGGGCGCAGGCTCATGTCGATCAGGTGATGCTGGTGTACGGCAAGGTTCAGGCGGATGACAAAGGGGTTTCGGTGATTGTAGACAGAATTGACATCAACCCCCAAATTGCCCGGGCGGCCAACGAACCGTTGGTGAGTCAAACTTCTTTAAATATCGTGGCAGATGAGAAGCTACAGACTACAGACCACAGACCACAGGCTACAGACCAGACACCAGAGACCAGAGACCAAAGACGGGAGAAAAATGGCGTGGCTGCGGCGGCATCTTCTACCCAATCTCAAACACCCAACCCCCATCACCCAACACCTAATACCCAACACCCATCACCCATCACCCATCACCCAACACCCAACACCCAGCACCCAGCACCCGATGCCGATGGCCCACCTCCACCACCAAACTTTGATGATGAGTGGCTGAATGCCCATGCAGATAAGAGACCAGAGACTGGAGACCAGAGACAGGAGACAACAGACCACAGACTTCAGACTTCAGCTAGGTCGTCTGATACCCAACACCCAACACCCAACACCCATCACCCACCACCCAGCACCCAACACCCACCACCCAGCACCCAACACCCGCCCAAGCAAATCGTGGTGGAGATATCAGAAGAATCACATTGGCAGGCCGCTATACGCCAGGCGCTGGAAATCGCCAGCCGGTATCAGGGGGTTGATTCGATCACGATGGAGCTGCCGGAGCAAAAGGTGCAGATCGATTTCCCTAACTGTACAACGCGCTATACCAAGGAACTCAAAAAGAAGCTTGAAGGATTGGTGGGGGTTCGCGGGGTGCGGGTTTAATTTTTAAAGGCCTCACCCAAAAATGCCGCAGAGGAAGGCGCAAATGAAGAAGAGGGAAGGAGACAGCAAACTTCAGACTACAGCGGCTCGCTCTGTTGTCTGAAGTCTGTTATCTGAGGTCTTTCTAAATTCTTTGGGCAGCGCCCAGTGGGGTTTGCGGTGTTTCGGCCGGGCGACGACCCTGTTCGATCGGCATGGAAACGGTTTTTAGCTGAGGCAGCACATAGCGGCCGAACAGTTCGCACTCGTCTTTATGGGGGTAGCCGGAGAAGATAAAGGCGCGCAACCCCATGTCGATATACCGCTGGATCTTGTCGCGGATTTGATCGGGGTTGCCCACCAGAGCCATCCCGCAGCCGGAGCGGGCCCGGCCGATGCCGGTCCACAAATGGTCTTCGATATACCCTTCGCTGTCCGATCTTTCCCGAGCCTGCGACTGCAGCGCTACCCCAAGCGATTTTGCGTCAAGGGCCCGGTTGCGAATTTCGTCGCCAACATCCGCATCTAATTTTGAGACCAGCTTGTTGGCGGCCGCGCGGGCTTCATCTTCTGTTTCGCGTACGACCACGTGGATACGCAGTCCGTAGTCGATTTTTCGGCCGTATTTCCTGGCCCGGGCGGTTAAATCTTCCATATGGCCGCGTAAATTCTCTTCGGTGTCGGGCCACATCAGGTACACATCACAATGCTCAGCGCACAAATCTTTCCCGTCCGGGGAGTACCCCCCAAAATAAAGGAGCGGCCCCCCGTTTTGCTGGTATGGGCGGACAGGCAGCGTGTTGTTTATTTTGAAATTGTAAAATTGCCCTTCAAAGTCGATACACTCTTGCGTCCAGCCCTGCTTGAGAATCTCGATCACCTCTCGCGAACGCTGGTATCGATCTTGAGAGGACATGTTGTCTCCCGGCAGGTTAGATGAAATGATGTTGACCGTTAAGCGACCCTCGAGAATGTGATCCAGGGTAGCAATCGCCCGGCCAAGCATCGGAGGGTGAACTTCCCCACAGCGAATGGCGGTCAGCAAATTGATGTTTTGGGTCATGGGAGCCACGGCCGAGGCAAACGTCAGCGTATCTTGCCCCACCTGGTAAGAGGACGGGCAGAGAATATTGCGAAAACCCAGCCGATCAGCGGTCAGCAAAACCTCTGACGTATTTTTAAATGTCGATTTGTATCGATTATTGGGTACACCAAGATATTCGAAGTCGCCGTTGCACAGGGGAGCAAACCAGGAAACTTCAACACCGTCTAAGTGGGAGGAGCGAATTTCGATCATGAGATTCCTTTGAGACTACAGACCATAGACCTCAGACAACAGAAGCGATCTCTGTTGTCTGAGGTCTGTGGTCTGTTGTCTTTTAGGGGACGGAGTCCCCGCGGGCTGCTTCTAACAATTCATACCATTCGCGGCGGCTGAGGTTGAGGTCATCTGCAGCGCAGGTATGTTTTAGTCGTTCTGAATTTAAGGTGCCAAGAATCGGCTGAATACCGGCCGGGTGGCGCAGCAGCCAACCAACGGCAACCGCTTCTTTGGTGGTTTGATGTTTTTCAGCCAGTTGGGCAATGAGAGCGGCCGCCTTTTTGACGTGATCCGGGGCGTTAGACGGGGGATTAAACAACCGCCCACCGGCCACGGAAGACCACGCCTGAATGACGATGTCGTTCAGGCGGCAGTAGTCGAGCAAGCCGCTGACGTTGGCATACGGGGTGACCGTCATATTGGCTGTGAGGCCGTCACTAATCAGATAGTGGTGCAGTAAGCTAAGCTCCAGCTGGTTGACCACCAGCGGCTGATCGACATGCTTTTTGAGCAGTTCGATTTGAGCGGCCGAGTGATTGCTAACCCCGAAATAACGCACCTTGCCGCTGCGGTGTAAATCGTCAAAGGCTCGGGCAACTTCTTCGTGTTCGATCAGAGCATCCGGCCGGTGCAGGGCCAGGATGTCAAAATGATCGGTGTGCAGCCGCTTGAGGCTGGTTTCCACCGATCCCACGATGTGATCGTAGCTAAAATCATAGCGGCCAGGTGGTCCAAAATCGGGGTCTGCTCCAACGATGATGCCGCACTTTTGCTGTAAAACCAGCTTCGCCCGCAATCCTGGACTTTGCTGCAGCGCGTGACCGACCACAATATCCGATTTTCCCAGCGTATAGATATCCGCCAGATCGATGTGGTTAATGCCCAGATCGATGGCCGTGTTAATCAGCTCAACCGCCCGACTTTTTACTTCATCGGTCGGCGGGGTTTTGTCCCAGGTACCACCCATGTGCATGGTGCCGTAGACAAGGCGGGAAACTTCAAGATCGGTGTGGGGGATTTTGTATGTTTTCATACTTTTCAGTCGCAAATTTTGCGATAGTCGCGGTTCCAGTAAACCAGCGGCTTCAAATCCGGTTCGGGCACGTTGCACGCCTGAACTTCACCAATGTAGATCGTGTGGGTTCCGGCCGTGTGGCGACTGTAAATCGTGCAATCCAACCACGCCAGGGCATCTTCGAGGACCGGGGCGCCGGTGACAGCTGTCCCCCACTTGCCCAGGGCAAATCGATCTTCCTGAGACCAGGCGAAGCGGTTGGACAATTCCTGCTGATCCTCTTTGAGAATATTGACCGCAAAAACGGCGTCGCTGTGCTCCATCATTTCATGACCGTGATGGCGATGGTCGATGATGACGGAAATCAGAGGAGGGGTGGGTGAAATCGACACAAATGCGGAAACGGTTAATCCGTGAATCTCCCCTCTTGATTTGACGGTGACGATGGTTACGCCGGCTGGGAAGTGACGCATCGTATCGCGATATTGATCGGGATTGATCGGCATGGGATCCTCTTTCAAATGAGTTGGTTGATCGAACGTAAATGGTTTTGTAGCGGTTGGCATGGAAAGACCTCCAAAATAGGGTGGCCTTACTATAAGCCAACTGCACTCTTAAAAACGTTCACAATTGTTGAGTGGACTTTTAAAAACAAAGTGTGGCACAATACGCCGGATGTCTAAGCCACAAATTGAACGATATTTTGGGCCCGACTGTTTAATACCTGCCTTAAAGGCGGTTGGTCAATCTCGTCAGGTAGTGGCCCGCAATGGGTTGGGGCCTCATTTTGAATCGTACTACGAGATTCACCTGATAATGGACGGAACGGTCAACTGGTGGGTAGAAGACGAAAGTTATATTTTGCCACCGGGGACGGTTTATATCACTAAACCGGGTGAACTGCACGGCGGGTATAAAAATTTGGTTCAGCCCTGCTCTTTGACCTGGCTGCAGGTTGATGGGGAAGCGCTGGCAGACGCCTCCATGGCGGCCGAGCTGCAGGCCCTCGATTTGCGTCGTTGGGTCGGGGCGCAGGAGTTAATCGGCTATATTCAGGCGATTTTAGACGAATGTCGCCGGCCGCGGCCGGACAGTTCACGCCTGGTTTCAGCTTATCTGCATCTGTTTTTATCTCATTTGCTGCGGCAAACGGCCCGCACCGAAGAAACCCACGCCTACCCACCGCGGTTTGAGCAGCTGCTGCACTACATCGACAGCTGCCTAACTGATGCTTCATCGGTGACGGTGAAAGATTTGTGTGAATTTGCCAATCTGAGCCGCAGCCGGATTTTCCAGCTGTTTAATCAATACGTCGGTCAAAGCCCCATATCTTATATTATGTCAAGCAGAATTGACCTTGCGAAGATTAAACTGCAGCAAAGTGAGTTGTCAATTACCGAGGTGGCTTTGGAAATGGGATTTTCTTCCAGTCAACATTTTGCCACGGTTTTTAAACGGATTACGGGGTCAACTCCGACGGAGTACAGACTACAGACCACAGACATCAGACATCAGACCACAGACATCAGACATCAGACGACAGAAGGTAGACATTAATCGCATGGAGCTACATTTCTCGCGGCAAAATGTGGTCTGTTGTCTGATGTCTGTCGTCTAAATATATATGCTTCAAGAACGATTAAACTTTGCAAAATCCATGCTAAACGTGCCTAACTGCCGGGTGGCCGTGGCGCCGTATCGCATCGCCCCGCTGGGGGCGCACGTCGATCATCAGGGTGGTCTTGTGTTGGGGGCGTCAATCGATGATTACTCGATTTTGGCGTTTGAGCCAGAAGCAAAAAAGGGATTGACTTTGAGAACGGACCGGTTTGAACACGCCGTGACGGCCGACTTTGAATCCCTTGGCTCTCCAATTGGCTGGGGACGGTATGCCAAAGGGGCCATTTACGCTTTGCAGCAGCAGCGGCCGCTTTTGATTGGCATCCGCGGATTTGTGACCGGAGGGTTGATCGGGGCCGGGTTGAGTTCATCCGCTTCGGTTGGCCTGGCCTATCTGCTGGCCCTGGCGGCCGTCAACGAGATTTTACTGACGAACGAAGAGCTGGTTGAACTCGATCGGGTCATAGAAAACGAGTATTTAGGGCTTAACAATGGGGTTCAAGATCAAACGATGATCACTTATGCCCGAGCTGATTCCCTGGTTTATCAGGATACCGGCCGTCGTCAGGTGACGTATGTCCCACACCCATCAAATTTAAATGAGGCGGCGTGGCTGGTCGTCTATTCGGGTTTTAACCGCGAGTTAACCGCCAGCGGGTTTAATGACCGGGTGGCTCAATGCAGAGAGGCGGCACGCCTGCTGGATCCGGCCGCGAAGATTTTGTCCTCGATCCCGGCCGCAGATTTTTTTGCTCGTCGCCAGGAACTGCCCGAGGTTTTGGGCCGACGGGCCGCTCATTATTTTACCGAGGTGGCCCGCGTGGCTGAAGGAGTAGAGCGTTGGCGAGCGGGGGATTGGCCGGGGTTCGGCCGCCTGATGAATCAATCGTGTCACAGCTCCATCACCCAGTATGAAAGCGGCAGCCGGCCGATCATCGATTTACACGAGATAACCTCCGCCCAGCCCGGCGTGTGGGGCAGCCGCTTTTGTGGTGGGGGGTATGGCGGCTGCGTTGTGGCCCTGGTTGAAAGGAATCAGGTGGAAGAAGCTGAAGAGGCGATTCTCGAACGGTTTTTGGCCCAATATCCTGAAACAGAAGGGATTGCCACGGCCAGGGAGGTTCAGATGGAGGGCGGGCCAAGAATTGTAGAAGGTTCATATTAAAACTGTATTACCGTGACTCAGGTGGAAGTATTTCAAGCCAACAAATTCCCCCTCCCGATTCGGGATGGAGTTAGGGGGTGGGTCTTTTGATTACCCCTCCCCCAGCCCCTCCCCGACGCGGGGAGGGGTGTTTGTCGGTCCGTTTCGGGGTAAATTTGTTTCCCGCCCGTCCCTCCCCGACGCGGGGAGGGGAGCGTGTCTCCTGTCTCTGGTCTCTCGTCTGTGGTCTGGTTTCACCCTATACTTCAAACATGTTCACCGCCGTCTTGCTAGCTGCCGGTCGGGGCAGGCGTCTCCGGCCGTATACCGATCATCGACCCAAACCGCTGCTGCCGGTTGGGGATCGTCCTACCCTCGATTTTTCTCTCCGGGCCGCTCGTCGGGCGGGGGTGACCCACGTTTGTTTGGTGACGCATTATTTGGAAACCCAAATCCATCAATATGTTGGTGATGGGTCTCGCTGGGGGATGCGCGCCCTGTTCGCCCATCAGCCAGAGATGTTGGGGACCGGGCATGCCTTGCAAATGGCGATCCGCGCCCATCCCGATTGCTTTCCGGCCGGTCAATCATTTTTGCTGGCGGCCACCGATTATCTGCTGCCCGAAGATTATTTAGCGGCGCTGGTGGAGGCTCAACGAGAGTGGGGATGCGATATCGCCGTCAGCCTCAAACGAGTTCCGGCAGCAGAACTGCACAGCCGTAGTTCCGTACGCTACCGTGGAAACTTTGTCCTGGAAGAAATTGTGGAGAAACCGCCTCCTGGTGGCGCGCCCAGCCCGTATGCCGCCTCTTTAATTTATCTCTTGCCGGCCGCCGTTAAGCGTTATTTAACCGATCTTGAACCATCAGCCAAGGGGGAGATTGAAGTTCAGTCGGCCGTCAACATGATGCTGCGCGATGGATTTAGCGGGCGTGGATTGCTGCAGCCCACGCCGCAGGAGTGGCGGCCGGGGACGAACAAAATCGATTAAACTCAACAGCTAAACAAAATTTAGTCGTTTCTGAAATAACCTCCTCAGCTGCGCTGTCGGGAGGTAAAAAGGGGTTTTGGGGTCATTAATTGACAGAGTTGAACAGATTCATATAATTTTCTTATCTGGGATTACTTAATTTTAGTAAACAAGTTTAGTTGCGTTGTCATTTAAATCAGAAGTGTATTCTTCAACCCGAACCATCACGATCAAGGATATTGCGGCCGAGGTTGGCGTGTCCAAAAGTGCCGTTTCCCTGGCGCTCAACAACAAGCCGGGTATTTCAGATGGTTTGCGACAAAAGATATTTGAAACCGCGGCGCTGCTAGGGTATCAACAGCCGGATGTGCGCCTGGTGCAAAAGATTGAGACCCCCAAGTCGATTACGGCCGTATTTCAATATGGATCGTCCAGCGCGGCCGACGACTATTCCGCGCTGCACAGCATGTCGGTAGAGTGGCTCAAAGGGATGCGGATCTTCCTGCAAGAGAAAAAAAGTAATTTCACCTTTTTTGAAGGGTACGGCGAAATCAGCTATTTGGGTCAGCAAATTCTCAACGACAAAAATCACCCGCTGGACGGACTGATCTTGATGGGGCCTGGCGTTCATCGCCACAGTAAACTGGTGCAGCGGGCTCTCCAGCAGCAAATTCCAATCTCGGTTGTGTGTCGCAGCTGGCCGGATATACCGATCAACACCGTCGGCCAGAGCTATCGCGAGCAGGCCGCCCTGGCTCTAGACTATTTAATTAATCTGGGGCACCGGCGTATCGCCTTTGCGGCGCGCACCCATGATCAGGGGTATGAATGGTTTGAAGAGCGGTTGGATGAGTTTAAGACAATGATCAGCACCCAGCTGGGGGTAAACCCCGAACCGTTTATCTTTGTCGATGAGGAGGAGGCGCAGCTCGTTAAACAAATTGCGGCCGTGTCACCCTCAATCACCGCTGTTTTTGCCCTGCACGACTCTCTGGCGTTTCGCTTACTGGATAGTTTTGAGGCGCACGGGTTTCGCGTGCCGGATGACTTTTCCATTGTTGGTCAGGATGATACCGTATCGAATGATGATCGTCGTTTGGGTCTGACCACAATCGGCAACGATCATTTTCAAGTTGGTTACCAGGCGGCCGAGATCCTCTTCAAACAAATAAAAAGTAAAGAGATTGTTTGTTCAAAAATCACCCTGCGCAGTTATTTGATTGAGCGGGACTCCTGCCGACCGCTGTAAGTCATAT
The DNA here is from genome assembly GCA_030065875.1 of Ardenticatenaceae bacterium. Lineage (GTDB taxonomy): Bacteria > Chloroflexota > Anaerolineae > Promineifilales > Promineifilaceae > WTJY01. The sequence goes on from JASJCR010000019.1 coordinate 22,957, forward strand.
CAAGATGGACACTGTTAATTATCCGCAGTGACGCCGATTTTCACTAAAGCGCTGTTTCTCACAAAAAATGGCAAAAATCTGAGAAAATCCGGATAATCCGCGGCTAAAAAATGTGAAAAAAGGAGAAGAAAACCATGAGATCGCGATTGTTTTTCATGTTCTGCCTCATGTTGGCCCTAATTGTGGCTGCCTGTGGTGGTTCAACCCCCGAAACGCCGGCTGAAGAGCCGGAAACCTCAACCGAATCCACTTCATCTGAGGCTGAAGAGCCTGCAGAGGAAATGGAAGAGGAAGAGATGGCCGAAGAAGAGATGGAAGAGGAATCGATGGACGGCGTGGAAATTCGCTTTACCTACTATGCCGACGGCAACGAAGCCGACGTCATGCAGGGGTTGGTGGATGCCTTTCATGAGGCGAATTCCGACGTGACGGTTATCCTCGATAACGTGCCTTATTCGACGATTGACGAGCAGTTGCCGGTGCAGGTGGAGACCGGAGAAGGTCCGGACATGGCTCGCATCACCAATTTTGGCACGTTCAGTGGCAACCTGCTGGATATGAGCAGCTACATGGCCGATCCGGATTACGTGCGGGCCAACTTCCCGGCCCCGGTGCTGGATGCGCTAGGTGAGCCGGGCGGCATCTACGGCTTCCCGGACGGTTTCACGGTGACCGGTCCCTACGTCAACAAGACCCTGTTTGACCAGGCGGGGGTGGATATGCCGGGTGCGGATGCCGGTTGGGCCGACTGGTCGGCCGCTGCGGCCGAAGTGGCTGAGGCCACCGGGGTACAGTACGCCATCTCCATCGATCGTACCGGTCATCGTTTTGCCGGACCGGCGATGTCGAGCGGGGCGACCTTAATCGATGCCGACGGCAACTTCACCGTTGACACCGAAGGGTATCGGGCGTTTGCCGAAGAGCTCAACAGCTGGCACGAAGCGGGGATCACCCCCAGCGAAGTGTGGCTGGTGGGGGACAGCGTCAACAGCTGTATCGACTTTTTCAAGAGCGGCGACCTGGTGATGTGCATGAGCGGCAGCTGGCAGATCAACGGGTTGGCGGCCGATGTGGGTGACGCCTTTGACTGGGTGGTGGTACCCAATCCGAGCGGCCCAGGCGGTTCAACCGGCGTGGCCGGTGGAGCAGCCATCGTGGCTTTTGCCGACACCGAGCATCCGGAAGAAGTGTCTCGCTTTATGGAATTCCTGGCCCAGGCCGAGAATTACGCTCAGTTTTCAGCCGGAACCTTGATCTTGCCTGCTCATACAGAAGTGGCTTCTGGCGACGTTGAATACGCGACTGAGGATGCTCAGGTATTGGCGGCTTTGGCGGCTTACACGGCCGAGATTCCGAAGCTGCAGGATCAGGCGGTGCAGTTAAACGTGCATCCGTTCGCCTTTGCGTATTATCGCAACAGCGCCAACCGGATCGCCCAATATCTGGCTGGTGAGCTGACGATTGACGACGCCCTGGCCGGGCTGCAGGAAGATATCGATGATGCAATTGCTGAAGCGATGGCCTCTGTTCCGGCTGAAGAAGAGGCCGCCGAAGAAGAAATGGCTGAAGAAATGATGGAGCTTGAAGCGGCTGAGATTCGCTTTACCTACTATGCCGACGGCAACGAAGCTGACGTCATGCAGGGCCTGATCGATCAATTTAACGATGTTTATCCTCAGATCACCGTCATTCTCGACAACGTACCCTACTCGACGGTTGACGAGCAGCTGCCGGTGCAGGTGGAGACCGGAGAAGGTCCGGACATGGCTCGCATCACCAATTTTGGCACGTTCAGTGGCAACCTGCTGGATATGAGCGGCTATATGGCGGATCCGGATTACGTGCGGGCCAACTTCCCGGCACCGGTGCTGGATGCGTTGGGTGAGCCGGGCGGCATCTACGGTTTCCCGGACGGTTTCACGGTGACCGGCCCCTACGTCAACAAGACCCTGTTTGACCAGGCGGGGGTGGAGATGCCGGGTGCGGATGCCGGCTGGGCCGACTGGTCGGCCGCCGCGGCCGAAGTGGCTGAGGCCACCGGGGTGCAGTATGCCATCTCCATCGATCGTACCGGTCATCGTTTTGCCGGACCGGCGATGTCGAGCGGGGCCACCTTAATCGATGCCGACGGCAACTTCACCGTTGACACCGAAGGGTATCGGGCCTTTGCTGAAGAGCTCAACAGCTGGCACGAAGCGGGGATCACCCCCAGCGAAGTGTGGCTGGTGGGGGACAGCGTCAACAGCTGTATCGACTTTTTCAAGAGCGGCGATCTGGTGATGTGCATGAGCGGCAGCTGGCAGATCAACGGATTGGCGGCCGATGTGGGTGACGCGTTTGACTGGGTGGTGGTACCCAATCCGAGCGGCCCAGGCGGTTCAACCGGCGTGGCCGGTGGGGCGGCTATCGTGGCTTTTGCCGACACCGAACATCCGGAAGCGGTTTCCGCATTTATGGAATTCCTGGCCCAGGCCGAGAATTACGCTCAATTCTCAGCTGGAACCCTGATTTTGCCGGCCCACACCGAAGCGGCCGCTGGCGGGATCGAATTTGAGACCGAAGATGCCCAGGTGTTAGCGGCTCTCGAAGCTTATACGGCCGAGATTCCGAAGCTGCAGGATCAGGCGGTGCAGTTAAACGTGCATCCGTTCGCCTTTGCGTATTATCGCAACAGCGCCAACCGGATCGCCCAATATCTGGCCGGTGAGCTGACGATTGACGACGCCCTGGCCGGTATGCAGGAAGATATCGACGACGCTATCACCGAAGCTGGTGGCTAAGTAGTAAAAAGTAAAAAAAGTTAAAAGTGAAAAGGGGGGTCGTCTCAAAGAAGTGATTTTCCTTTTTACTTTTGACTTTAGACCTTTAACTGGGCGACGCTTGCGTCGCCCTTTCCCCATCCCACGCTTAATTTTGGAAAAAACTTATGACTCGTGCCGCCTCAAGAATTTTTTCCCCCATTTACGACATCATAGTCGCCATTTTGGATGTGATCTTTGGCTCGCTGCAGCGGTTGATTGGCATCACCAATATGGCCTATGTGTTTGTCTTACCCAATTTGCTGATTTTCGGCATCTTTATTCTTTTTCCAGTCATCTTAAATTTTTTCTATGCGTTTACCGGATCGACAGAGTTTTTGTTAGCGGATCGGCCGTATGTTGGAACGCAAAATTTTGATCAGCTGTTTGACTGCGGCAGCTTTCTTGACCCCAACTCCTGTCGTGAAGACCTCTTTTGGCGGGCGGTTTTTAACACGGCCGGCTATGTCGTTTTCCAAGTTTCATTAATGGTCATCATCTCGCTGTTTACCGCCTTGATTCTCAACCGCAAGATCAAAGCACGGGGTTTCTTCCGCAGCGTCTTTTTCTACCCGGTTTTGCTGTCGCCCATCGTGGTGGCCTTGATCTGGAAGTGGATTTTGCAGGAGAACGGGCTGTTTAACGGTGTTTTAGACGGGTTGGGCTACGACAAAGTTATGTTTCTGACCAACGTTGGCTGGGCCCGATTTTGGGTCATTATTATCAGCGTGTGGGCCTATATGGGGTTTTATACGCTGATTTTGCTGGCTGGGCTGCAGGCGATTCCAACTACTTTGTATGAAGCCGCTCAAATTGACGGGGCAACCGGCTGGGATGCCTTTCGCAAAATTACCCTGCCGCTCCTGCGCCCCACGATGCTTGTAGTGATAATTTTGTCATTAATTCGAGCGGTCCAAATCTTCGATATCATTTTCGCCTTTACCCGCGGCGGTCCCGGTACCGCTACGCTGACCCTGGTGCAATATATCTACGACATCGGATTTGCCAGCCCGGCCCGCCGGTTTGGAACCGCCTCAGCCGCCTCGATTTTGATGGCTGGGGTTCTGGTGGTGGCTACCTTAATGCAGCTCTATATCAACCGGGAGGAAAATTAACATGTCCGCCGTTTCTAATTATTTAACCCGCACCCGTGGAAAAAATAGTCTGCACGTGACCGACATGTTGACTTACCTCTATCTCTCGCTGGGCACAATTATCATGTTTGGCCCGGTATTGTGGCTGATCATCAGCTCGTTCAAAAGCTCTGGCGAGGTGGTTAAATTCCCGCCGCGCCTGCTCCCATACCAGCAAGAGATGGTCACGATTGAAGGGTATGACGAGCCGCTGCCGCTGTTTAACGCCACCCTGGAAGATGGGTCGGTGCGCCAGCTGGCTCAGGTGCGCCGGATCGGTCTGGAATCTCAGCTGGTTGATCCGGCCAACCCGGAGGAAATTATCAAGGTGCCGATCGATCAGCGAGAGCCGGTCGAACAGGTGGTTTTTAGCCTGGCAAACTACCAGGAGGGCATTCAAAGCTTTAATTTTGCCCGCTATTTGTGGAACTCGGTGTTTGTGACGGTGATGGCCACCATTTTGACGCTCCTGGTCAACAGCATGGCCGCCTTTGCCCTGAGCAAGTATAAATTTCGCGGCCGGAACACCATCTTTATCATCATGATCAGCACCCTAATGGTGCCGATTTCGGTTATTCTCGTGCCGATTTTTCTGGTGATTACTCAGGTGGGGTGGAACAACACCCTCATCGGCATTATTGTGCCAGGGGCAGCCACGCCAACCGGGGTCTTTCTGCTGCGGCAGTACATGCTTACGATTCCTGATGAGCTAATCGATTCAGCCCGTATTGACGGGGCCAGCGAATGGCGCATTTATTTGCAGATTATTTTGCCATTGGCCCGGCCGGCGCTGGCGGTGCTGATGATTTTTTCAATTATGTGGCGCTGGAATGACTTTTTGTGGCCCAAAATCGTCTTGACCCAGAGCGAACTGTTTACCTTGCAGGTGGGGCTGCAGACTTTTCAAAGTGATTTGACAATTCAGTGGCATCTTATATTGGCCATGACGGTGTTAACGATGCTGCCCATCACTTTTGTGTTTGCCTTTTTGCAGAAATACATCACTACCGGGATCGCCACAACCGGAATGAAGTAAAACGTTTATTCTTTTTGCCAAAACAGCAGGGCCAGCGCGGCCGAAATGACGATGACCGCGCTACCCATGCCCAAATTAATGAGCAGGAACAGCGGGACGATCAGCTCGAATACATAAGCGGCCGCGGACAGCATACAAAATAGGCCGTTGAGCAAAAAGGTAACGCGGATGACCTTCTCCAGCCGGCCGCCTGAAAAAACCGGGGCCGCAAATAGAGAGGCCGCGCCTAAAAATACCGTCCAGCCGAGCATATTCATGGCGGAAATGGCGGAGTAGGGATTGGCCTGCACGACCTGCTCCAATCCGGCAAGCGTTCCTTTTATAAGTGCCAGTCTCACCGCACTAATTTGAATAAAGTAGTTTGCGCCCGTCAAAATGGCGAACCCCAGGGCAAAGGCCAGGCTGATCCGGGTAAACACTTTCTGTTCGGCCGGGGCCAGATCGTGAATACAGCTAAAGAGAATCACGTACAACACGCCGATGAGGATAACCATCAGGCGTGCCAAATCCGGGAGCAGTGAAGGGTATTGGTTGGTGTAGACCACATAGTCGGCCAGATTTGTCCACGTAAATAGCGGATTGATCATCACCAGGGCGATGAAGCAGACGGTGAAAACAATCCAGGCCAGCGTTGCTAGAAGCGCCGACCAATACCCCAGTTTGATGGTGTTGGGATTGATTTGGGTTTTGGTAAACACGGTATTTTTCCTTTATTAGTTATTTGTTATTGGTTATTGCTAACCGTGCAACAGATTATTTCTTCGAAAGAGAGAGCCAGGGGGAGGGGGGTTCAGGGACGGACAATTTGCTTGATCAAGGAGAAAATGCGCTTTTCAGTCCGACATATTCCCCCTCCCGATTCGGGAGGGGGTTAGGGGGTGGGTCTTGCAGCGTTCTCTCACCCCTCCCCCAGCCCCTCCCCGACGCGGGGAGGGGAGCTTGTTGGACTGAATGAGAACGGAATTTTCACCTGTCCGCCCCTGAATCAACGCGGTGAAGGGAGCTTACCGGACCGTTTGAGGGCAGAATTTTTACCTGTCTATCCCTGAACCATTGGGAGAGGGAGATTTAATTCAGCAGGCAGCAGGAAAGAGGATAGGCCCGATAAGGAACTGCCGATAGGGAAATAAAATAGAATGAAGCCGGTTGGATTGTGCAGGATGTTTCCGCAGGAATTGAGAGAAATGTGTTTGGAAGGGAGGGCTTCCAGATGTTGCAGAATAGGATGGGGATGCTTAGGAGTTGCCAGAGCAAAATGAGGCCATTATTACCGGAAGCTGTTTTAGGGTAGCCGCCGCAAGACAAAAAAACCGGTAAGGTCGACAGCGTCAATAGCAAAATGATGAGTTGATCTACATGGATCATGCCGTCACTTTATCAAAAACGTTCTTACTCATTCTGGTCTAACCACCGTTCGAGCCCGTTAAGCATGGACAAGACGGTAATCGCCGGGTAATTAAGCCGCTCAACCAGCTGAGCGGCAGGGGTTGGCCGCCAGGGGGCAGATTTTCTATAGCGTTTTGGGTCCTGGGTCCCACTGCGCAAGTGGGGAAAAGCGCTGTATAAAACAGCAATATCCGGGCCGCCAATCTCTTCGTCAATCACCCGCTGGTTAACGGCCGGGGGGTCACGCTCAATCAGCCGGCTCAATCGTTCAAGAGTGGCATTAATGTCCGATAGAATATCTTCTCCATCTCCTTCGTTTGTGACCTGGGACTCAAGCCCACTCGATGATTCAACCCGGTCGAGGTCATCCATTTTGACGCTGGCATAGCGCATGTATGGTGCATCGGACGGTAAGTCACTTCCTGAAAGGGTGCCAGGCGTGGCACGCAGCGACTTCCTTTCTCCCGCTTCCCAAAACAGCCAAGGGTCTAGACCGATGATCGCGTCGCTCACCCGATCTAGCAATGAGTTGTAAGGCACGAGCCAGGGGGCACCATAGCTGGCGGTGGTCAGATAGCGCCACCCGGCGGTCAACATAGGCGGTTGGCTGATGGGGCCGGCCTGATAAAGGGCGTCTTTCAAACGGCCGGACGCCTGAGGATCGTTTCCCGCATCCTCGACCTTCAATAATGCGCCCCACCCGGCCGCCAGGACATCCGGATGTGGTCCAAGCATGCCTGTCAGATTTTCAAACAGATTGATACACCACTCTTGACGGATCTCCCGGCTGTGTAAATAAAGGTGGAAGCCGTACAAACCCAACATCGGATTTTCAAATTCGGCGTTGAGCAGCCGCTGCAGCTCGCGTTCGCTGATGGCCACGCCACGGGAGATCGCCTCCAGGGCACGAGTGGCCTGCCCCAGTTCGTCGGAGGCTGGGTCAAAGCCGACACCTGGCCGGACAATCAAAACGGCCATTGAAGAAAAATCAACCCGTCTCAGACGGAGATCCTGCATGGCAACAAGAAACACCTGGGTTTGCCACCCTTCACTGAGGTAGAGCATCTGCCGCAGCTCTCGGCCGTCCGCTGTCTCAACCTGCAGCCAATAGGAACCGGGCTCTAAGTTGAGATGGATGGAAACGGTCCCTGCCGAGGCCCGCCATATCCCGTCAGTTTCAAAATTAAATACGAGACGAACCTGGCCGTCTGCGTTAACCTGATGGAGGGTTAGCCCCCGCGCCGGATTTTCGCCCCCTTTCTCCTGGCGAAGCTCACGCACAAAAAGCAGCAAGTGTGCGCCACCGATGGTCATGTCTGGCAGCATCTGCGGTGAGGACAGGCTGTCGGTGTGGGCCAGATCCCCATGGCTTTCGCGGCTTGTACGCGCCTGAGTAACCGGTGCGGCGGAGGCAATCTCCAATTTTTGAGTCGGTGTGACTCGTTTGGTTGGCTCATCGGAAATTAGCTTGACGATTTGCGTATCGGTCTCGCTGCCGGCCGAAAAAACAACTTGATACAATCCAGGTGGTAAATCTACTTCATGGAGACCAATCCCCTGGCCACCTGGGACCAGCTTTAGCTGGTTGTCGAGAACCGCGACCTGGGTGTAATCGCTATCCGGTTCGAGAATCAGCCGTATATTGCTCTCTGCGGCGTTATTAACTGACATGTAATACCTCACCTTCTAGCATGGGAGGAATTTTTTTCAAAATCTCTATATGCTCTCCCGTCGCAGTTAGATAAGTAAACTCCACCAGCTGGTTGGGGGCAAGCTGGTAGCGGAAGAGGGTCTCGGACAGAATCTCTTCGGGCACATTGAGCGGGATAGACCCCGAAGCCAGCCACTGGCGGTTTGTCGTTCCGGGGGGCAGGGTCACCTCTACCGTCGTTTTTTGAGTTTCATCGAGGGCAACAAAGATGATCTGTTTCCCTTCCGGAGCGTGAACCTGAGCACTTTGAGGCTCTACCTTGTGTTCTTTGGCCAGCTCGGGCAGCTTCATTTTTATGTAATCACCCAAGGTGTCGGCCGTGATGTTGCCGTTTTGATCTGTTTTGGCCTCTCCCTGTAAACCCCTTAGAAGTACCGTGGTAAACAGGCCGCTAAACTGGTTAGATGCCGGAGCGCTGTCTAGATCGGCTTCACTCGCCTTCTCTCCCCAGGCGGCGGCAAAGGCGTAGCAGTGTTTGGTGGGGGTACGCGGGATGGGATCGGGGACGAACAGCGCCATGGGTGGAATTTGACGCCACTGCAGCTGATTGCGACAGCAGTCCATCACCAGGATTACTTCGTCAAAAAGTGCGGATTCAACCAGCGCCTTTGCGGATTCTTTGCCGGGAATCGAATGGAGGTGATAGTTTGCTGCGGTCGCCTTCGGAAGTAGGAGCCAGGCTTCTTCCGAATCGTGGGAAATGCCGTGCCCAGAAAAAAACAGGTAAAGACGACGGGCGACCGGCGAGTCCAAAAATTCAGACTTCTCCAGCATAACCTCTTCGATCTTGTTGGAAATATTGACGGCCGTCAAATCCTCTGATTCTTGAATCAAATGGACATTTTCTTCGGGTAGATTGCCCCCATTGGGATCAATCAGCCATTTGATAAAATCATTGGCGTCGTTTACCGCACCTTGAAGCGGCCCGATTGTTGCTGGATAGTTGTTGACCCCTAAGACGATCGCGATGTCTCGATCATTCTTGGCCATCTCAAGCAAAACCCCCTTTGACGATATGCACCAGGCTTTCGCGCGTCTTGGCCTCAGTCTGCATCTCGCCGTGTTTTTTGGCGTGGGTTATCCGGCCGGGCACCGCACCCGCAGCCGTTGGTCCCCAAACGTGCCGCTCGTCGGTGAGAAACGCACGCAACTCCTGGATATCCGGCCGGTCGAAGCGATCCCCCTCTTGATAATAGCGAGCCATCCCGATAATAGGCATGTCGATCTCATGCTCTTCAAAACAGCCGGAGACGAGATACAGCAGGGATGCATTGTAGACGCCCGGGACTTCCCAGTAGCCGCGCTCCTGCTCATCGGTTAAGGCGAAATTTCGCAAGCCTTTGACCCGCCGTTTGAGGGTGTCGAGCCGGTCGTGATAAAACGGAAAGGTCGCGGCGGCAGCCAGCAGAATCACGTTAAATTTTGCCTCTGGCGGCAGCAGTTGATCGGCCGCATCGATACATTGTCCAACGTAAATCGACCCGGCGCTGTGACCAACCAGGAACACCTCCAAATTGGGATTTTCCTGCCAATAGGCGGCCAGATGTTCGAGCAATTTCCGGCTGCCGGCTTGCGGTTCGTTTGGATCAAAGGCATCGGCCGTATCGTTCTTTATCAAATTCCAGGCCAGTGTACCCAGCGAATCGACGTAAAGCGTGCGCAGCACCTCCTCGACGATGGTCGTGTAGAGGGTATGATCGGTGGCGTTATTAAACCGCTTGATGACCTGTCGCGTGATTTTCCACCCGAAGCGGGCGATCGTCAGCCAGACCGCCAGGCCTTTGGTGCTGGGATCGGTCATTTCATCTTCGATGTCAGTTAAAATCACCTGCGACATGAGGGTTTCGGTGGTTTCGGTTGTGGCCACGCTTTTGGTGCCGCCGGGGGGGGCCAGCCCCTTTTCTTCTTTAATATGGTTGGCGATTTTTTGGGTTTCACGCTGAATCCGGCCGTCTTTTTCGAGCTCGCGCTGCACCTGCAGGTCTTGAATATCGCTCAGCGTCTCCATTTCAGAGCCGATCGCTCCGATTTCAGCCTCTTTTTGGCTTAAATACCCCTCTAAATCTTCCAAATTTACGGGCACCGTGGGCAGAGGTTCTAGAGACAGTTCATCAATCCCTTTTGCTCCCACGCCTGCGGTGACCGTTTCCACCATTTTACCGATGACAAATTGGCCAATCCGGCGCACGAGCTGTTTGAATACCGGCTCTTGGGCGATTTCGTCCAAATTTTTCGTAATCGCTGTTTCACGCGTGTTCCAGATGGTAAAAATCGGATAGGCTCCGGCTGCCTCGTAGTCCGGCAACAGTTTCAGGGCAGACGCGTGGCCGGAATCGCGCGATACCAAGCCGCCATGAAAATGGAGAACGATTTTTTGTGCTTGTTCTTTTCTAATTTCGGCAAAAATTTGGGCTAAATCGGCCGCGGTGGTTTGGGCAAACTTGCCGTCTTCTAAATCAATGTGGTGTAATTTGCTGACCTTGGTCATTTCCAATTCCCTCCGGTTTTGGAATTAACAAAGGCTCCAGGACGATAACAGTGAAATGAACGTTGACCTTGTGCAGTTTGGATATATCCTTTAAGTGCTCTTTTTGTTGCGTAACCAACTCGAGATAAAGATATCATGAGGGAAAGCTGACCGGATGTCAACCCTCACCTTGCCCCCCCTTATTAGACTCAGCAAGTTGCCGGAAGTTTGAATCAAGAGATTATGAGTGGATGGGCACCTCCTCGGCCTGAAAATGTTGCAAGATGACGACCTCGCCGGTGAAACTCACTTTAAGTAGTTTACAAAAAGAATTGTTAAAAAAAGGCCACAGATTAACACGGATTTTCACAGATTGCTTTCTTGCCCCTGTGGAGCTCTGGGAAAACCTGCGGCCATCTGTGGCTGGTTTCTACCATTATTTACCAGTTGGCCGAGGTGCTGCCCGTGCCGCTGGCGGGGACGCTATACGTGTGGTTGCCGCCGCTTTGCCAGATCACGCTGCTGCCCTGTTTGACGATAAACTTGTACTCAATCGATTGACCGGCGCTTGAAGTAAAGAGTACCGGCCCGCTCCACGTGTCACTGTCCTGCCAGGTTAAAGGCACCGCATTGGCGGTGTTCCAATTCCCCAGCTCGGGTGTGCTGCCGACCACATACATCGCCTGACCGGGTTGAGTGACATACCCGTTGACCGTAAAGGTCACCGTTGCACTATTGTTTGTCGGCCCGTTCAGGGTGACGACATAAGCGCCGCTGGACTCGGTATATTGAACGGTGTAAGTGCCCGCTCCCTGAGTGATGTAAATATCGCCGCCAAAGAGATCAACAAACCCGTCGCCGTTGCTGTCACCATAATTGGTGCTCCAATCGCCAAACACATCAAATTTAAAGCGATCGCTGCTGCTGCCGCTGAAGGTGATTTGCTCTTCCCAGGTGCAGACACCACTGTCGACCAGATTCATCGCTTCAGTGCCCCAGCCATTAAAGGTGCCGCGCAGGTACATTTGACCGGAGCAGCTGCTGCCTGGTCCGGTAACCGCGCCGATGTGTATGGCGGCCGCACTCATGCCGTTGAGCGAGATGTTAGCCCAGCCGCTGCCATCAACGGAAATCGTGCTGCCGGAGCAGGTCCCGGCCGCTTCATTAAAGTCGCCGCTGATGATGTTACAGTAGGTCCCGGCCGGCAATCCGGTCTGAAACGACTGATTCAGCCCGTACCCCTCCCGATTAATGACTACAAACCCGGCGCCACCACTTGCCCCGCTGCGGGTAAAGGCGATCTGATTGCCGCCGTTGTCCCACCAGTTGGTGACGGTGTAAGCGCCGGCCGCGGCCGCATGATTGCGGAAGGCCACCATATTGGCGATCGGCTGCCAGCGATGTTCACATTTCCAATCGTTGCCAAAACAGTTCAGCGAGCCATTCCCGTTGTAAACGCTTTTGGTGCTGCCCGACCCATCATGAGGGGGCCCCTGACTATCATTGACGCCGCCCCACTCGTAACTGGACATCACCTTCGGATAGCCATAGGGCCAGGCCAGCATGTAAATATTGGCCAGATCGTATAAGGTGCCGCTGCGATGGGTAACCTGGGCGGCCATCCCGTGCCCGCGCTGATTGTCGTGGTTGTCCACAAAGACCACGGCCGAGGTGGTGCCGACGAAGCCCCACGGCTCACCAAAATTGCTCAGCCAGCTCAACTGCCCGGTAGCAAACGTCTCCCCGATCTTTTGGCTGTATTTAAACTCAGTGACGTCGTGATACGGGGTGTACTCGCTGGAGCTAATTGATTGGCCGCCGGGGTCGATCACCTCCAGGAACACATAGTAATTTCCGGTAACCCCGGCAAAAATCGCGTTGATGTCAGCCACTTCCATATGTTTGGCGGCATCAACCCGAAATCCGGCCACCCCAATATCAACCAAATCCTGCAAATACGCTTGAATTTGACCGCGCACATAAGAGGACCCTTGATCGAGATCGGGTAACCCGGACAGCTGGCAGTGGCGCACGCGCCAGGCGTTGTTGTTGTAATCGCTCCCCTGGATGTTGGGTGGCGAACAGCTGTTGAAGTCAAGGTTGGAGTAGGTGGGATAGCTGAGCGCCGGCCGGTTAAACGTAGAGCCGGCGACGCCAACACCGACCTGGTCTGCCATATGGTTGATGACCGCATCGACATAGATATCAACCCCGTGCGTCTTGCAGGTGTTGACCATGTTGATAAACTGCTGCCGGGTGCCGCTGCGGCTTTCTAATTGATAGGTAACCGGCTGATAGCGGGCCCACCAGGCATAATCATTAACCTGGGTATGATCGATGTGTTCGTTGGGAGGGGAGACCTGCACGGCCGCAAACCCTTTGGGTCCCAGAAAGTTGACGCATTCCTGTTCGATATCGGTCCACTTCCATTCAAATAGATGCACAAAGACGGTGCGCGGCGGTGGGTTGGCGGCTGCCGGAGACGGTGCGGCAGCGACGGACAACAAAAAAACCGTGGCAAATAGAAGGGCTCCCAACATAATCCAGCGTGAAGAGTGACGCATGATACTACTCCTTTGCTAAAAACCTGAAGTGCTTGTCATCTTTACTTGATGAATAAAGAAATCTAAAAAATCAAAGCCGTGATGAACCGAACCCCTTGTCATTCCGAACGTCAGCGAGGAATCTCGCCAAGCTGCCCGACGACCTGGATGGCTATAAAAGGCTCGCGTCATGTTTGGCGAAGGTTTATGTTAGTGAAAATCGGTGGGATTCTTCGCTTCGCTCAGAATGACAGGTGGTTCGTGAAGATAATTTGATTCGATATCCAAATTTTTTAATTTCTACTATCTGGCAGCGCGTGAAATTTTGAATTTTTGATTCAAATATCACTAAAATTGCGCCCGACCAACCGCATTTTAAGGCAGCCTGTTGGCTTGCCCTGCTGCAAAGCTGCACAAAAACTGTAGAATAGCTTCCGGACAATTTGTATAATCCTTTGATTGTCAATGGGTAAATTATCTGTTTTCCAGCTCACATCGATTGTGTAATTTGCCTCGCTGGATGACGATGCTCAGCCGATAAAGTAAAACCATATGCAGTATCAACCCGATTTTATGAGCGGATTCCGGCAAAGTTGTTGGAGTGACGCGTGAAAACAGCGCTATTTCAGCGTCAGACCATCCGATCGGCCCTGAAGGGATGGAGTAACCTGGCAAAACTGGGAGATCACCCTTTGACAGGTCTGCGGCTTGTAGCCAACCGCCGAACCGCGGCCGGTCATGCCGATACCGCATCGGGGCGGGGGATCGCCCTGCGCGCCGTCCTGCAGGAGGCGATCAACCGGCTGCGGCCGGAGGGGGAAACCCAACCCGACTTTACCCATCCCGGCTGGCGCAGCTACTTCATTTTGCAGGAGCAGTTTATCAAGGGCAGGCGCGCCCGCGATTTGCGAAAGGTGATGGGGCTTTCGGAGAGCGGTTACTTTGCCGATCAGCGACGGGCGCTGGATGCTGTTGCCGATATGCTCCGCGAGCAGGAGATTTCGTCTGCGATACCTGAACCAGGGCTGGGCACCCCATCGATCTCAACTCAGAAGACGACGGGTCACCATTTGCCCCATCCTTCGACCCAGTTTGTCGGTCGCGTGGAGGAACAAAAAAAAATCCGTCATCTGCTTTCCCAGGATGAGTGCCGCTTAATTAGTCTGATTGGGCCGGGCGGCATGGGGAAAACCCGACTGGCTGTTGAGGCCGCCCGTCAACAAAGCACCTTGTCGGCTTATTTTGTACCGCTCGAAGCGGTGGAGACGGCCGAACAGTTAGTTGTTTCCATTGCCCAGGCCGTTCACTTTGAGTTTGATTCGTTTGAAGCAAACGACCGCAGCGTCAATGATCCACCCCAGGCGCAGCTCCTCAACTTCTTGCGAGGGAAGCATCTCCTGCTGCTGCTCGATAATTTTGAGCACCTGACGCAGGCCGGGTCACAGCTGGTGACGGCCCTCATGCACCATGCGCCTCACCTTAAACTGCTGGTCACTTCAAGGGCGCGGTTGAATGTTCGCGGGGAGTGGTTAATTGATTTGAGGGGGCTGGATCTTCCGCCGGCCGATGCGGAGGGGCCGGATCCGCAATCGTACAGCGCGGGTGAGCTGTTTGTGCAAACGCTGGTGCGCGTGCGAGCCGGCCGCCCTTTGGCAGCTAAGGAACGGCCGGCAGTGGGGGAGATTTGCCGTCTGGTGGAGGGGATGCCTTTGGGTTTGGAATTGGCCGCCAGCTGGGGGAATATGCTGACCTGTCCGGAAATTGCGGCCGAGATTCGCCATAATCTGGATTTTTTGCAGGGCACGTTTAGCGATTTGCCTCAGCGACACCGCAGTCTGCGGGCGGTTTTTTCCCATTCGTGGGAGCTGTTGACCGCGCCAGAGAAAAAGGTTTTTCTGTCATTGACGGTTTTTCGCGGCGGGTTTGACCGCGCCGCGGCCGTCGCCGTGGCTCAGGCCACTTTGCCAATTCTGCACGGGCTGGCCGGGAATTCGCTGCTGCAAATTAATGAGATCGGCCGCTTTGAGATTCACGAGCTGGTGCAGCAGTTTGCGGCCGAAAAGCTGCACCACAATCAGCCGGCATGGAATGAAGCTCACGCCCGTCACGGCCGCTACTTTGCCGAATTTTTACGCCAGCGGGCGCCTCATTTTAAAAGCGGAAAGAAGCAAAAAGAGGCGCTGAGGCAGACGGAATTAGAATTGGAAAATATTCGTCAGGCGTGGCGGTGGGCTTTAAAAAATGGGCAAGAACAAACCTTGATCGATTCAATCGAGGCGATTTACCTCTTTTTTTCAATGACCAATCGGCCACGTGAGGGGCACGATATCCTTCATCTGGTCATTGCGCATTTAGATAATCTGCGGCCGCTAAACGGGCGGCAAAATCGCCTTTTGGGCCTGGCTCACGGGATTTTGGGACGATTTTTGACGTTGATGGGGCGGCGTAAAGAAGCGCAGGTCGTTTTTAAAGAAGCATTATTGCTGCTCGCTGAGCACGGCAAAGCGAACGAGCGGGCTTTAATCGAAATGTTGGCCATCGCGGCCGATTTATCTGAGGCGGAAATCCGGCCGGAGGCGCTGTACGAGCGGAGTTTGGCCCATTTTGAGGGGGAGCAGGATCATTGGGGGATTGCCAACTGTCACTTAAAACTGGTTGGACAGTGGCGCATTGGCGGATCACCCGGCAACCACGCCCAGCAGAAAGCGGTGCTCCAGCTGAGTCTGGAGAATTGGCAAAAAATTGGAGATCGGCGGGGGATCGCCAACACTTTAAATTACCTCTGTGATGTGGCGTATGAGCAGGGTGAATATGCGGATGCACAGCAGTTTGCTACCCGCAGCCTGGCTATTCACGAGGGTTTGGGCAATACGATCGGCATGGCTCACTCTCTTAATCATCTGGGCCAGGTGGCGGGCACCATCGGCCGATATCGGGACGCACAGCGTTATTATCAGCAAAGTCTGGCGATTTTGCGCGATTACGGCAATTTGCGAGAGGTGGCCGTGTGCCTCGACTGCGTGGGCTATGTTAGTTACCTGCTGGCTGATTACAAAACAGCCCGTCAATGTTATGAGGAAAGCTTGACGATCTCGCGCGATCTGGACGACGTGCCGGGGATCGCCTGGTCGCTGCACAATTTGGGTGATTTGGCTCGGGCGGATAATCGCTTTATCGAGGCGAAACGGCTCTATTTTGAAAGTATTCGGCTGCACAAAACAAAAGATCCTCTCAGCTGGGGTGGGGTGGTTGCCCTGGACAAGCTGGGGCGGGTTACCATGGCTTTGGGTGAGCGGGAAGAGGCTGAAAAATTTTTTTTAGAGGCGTTATCCATTGCCAACACCACCGGCCGAGGGAGAGAAACGCTGGACGCGCTGTTTAACCTGGGGCGCATTTGTCTGGCGCGCGGGGAGGTGAGGCGAGCGGGTGAAATTCTGGCCGCGGTCGTCACTCATCCGGCCGTGGCGAAAGAGACCCAGGATGCGGCCATAGAGCTGCAGGCCCAAATCAAGGGGGATCAGCTTAACGGGAAGCCCCGCCGGATTGCTGACCTGAGCGCGGAGCTGTTGGGCTAATCCCTTTTCGTTCAAGGTGTTTCGGGGAACAGGGGGTTACTTACTTCAGTCCAACAAGCTCCCCTCCCCAATTCGGGGAGGGGCTGGGGGAGGGGTAAGAAGACCCGCTAAGACCCACCCCCTAACCCCCTCCCGACGCGGGAGGGGGCATGTTTTGCCTGAGAACTTTTGCCAGCTCTCGTTTTCCAGGCGTAACTCTTTGACCAACAATAATGTTTTTCATAAGTACAAACTCCCTTAATCTATAAAGATGTAAAAAAAGAATACACGCCTAATGAAAGTAATTCAACCACGGCAATTTTTACTGGTTTCGTCGCCCAAGCAATAGCCCCATTCAGAAGCAGACCGACAAACTCTCCTCCCCGATTCGGGGAGGGGCCGGGGGAAGGGTGAGAGGACGCGGCAAGACCCACCCCCTAACCCCCTCCCGACGCGGGAGGGGGAATTTGTCGGACCGTTTAAGGGCAGAATATTTACCTGGTCACCCTTGAACGGAGCCGGAAGGCGTTTGCCTGTTTCTTTGGTGCAAAATAAAATTGATGGCAGAAGAGGTTGGCTTTTTGGGTTAGACTACTAGGAAAATTCGCCCACCCACGATGTAAAATTTGGGCGATATTCACGCCAAAGATCGGTCCTTAGTACCGATACCTTATTGTTATTTCAGAGGGAAAAACTATCATGACATTATTTCCTGTCCAATCTTGTTGGAGGCATTTATGATCCATAAAACTCTATTCCCAACATTTCTGCTTGCTTTGGTGCTGGCTATCGCAGGCTGTACGACGACTATCCCAAACGAAGAGACGGTTGACACCTCATCGGAACCAAATGAGGTGGTTGAAGCTGCCGGTTTGATCGTCATCGGCGACATTTCCGATGAACCGATCAAAAAAATTGAGCGTCACCAGCCTCTGGCTGACTATCTGGCGGCCAATTTGAGCGAATATGGGATTGGCAAAGCTGAGGTCAAAATTGCCCAAGATATGGAAACCATGATCCAGTGGATCGAGGATGGTGAGGTTGACATTTATATGGACAGCCTCTATCCGGCCATGATCATTGCTGATGCGACCGGCGCCACGCCTATTTTGCGACGCTGGAAAAAAGACGTGGCTGAATACCACACCGTCTTTTTTACCCGGGCCGACAGCGAATTAGCTGCTCTGGAAGATTTGACCGGCCAGATTGTGGCCTTTGAGGAGCCTAATTCAACCTCCGGCTATATGCTCCCTCACGCTTTCCTTATAGAAGCTGACCTGAATCCCCTGGAAGTGGCCAGCATTAGTTCAGCCGTTTCTGACGACGCGGTTGGCTATGCGTTTTCTGGTGAAGATCAGAATACCCTGCAGTGGGTCATCAGCGGTGAAGCTGCGGCCGGGGCAACTGATAACTACAGTTATGAAGAGGTGGTTGAAGAGAGCGAGGTCGAATTAAAAGTTCTTGCCCAAACGGAAGATGTTCCTCGTGGTGTCGTTATTGCCCGGGGGGATTTGGGCGATGAGGTAATTAGCAAAATTTCAAGCCTCATGATGGGTCTGGTTGAAACGGATGAAGGTCTGGAAATCCTGGACACCAACAAGACCGGTCAGTTTGATGAGTTTCCCGACGGATTAGATCTGGCATTTGAACGCATGCGCGAGCTGTATGCCATGATCGAAACAGCCCAATGATTCGACTTTTTTTTAGATCAGCGGTCGTGGGGAGTTTGGGGATCCTGGCCCTTTTGGGGGCCGGATGCGCCACCACGGCCGTTGAGCTTCCAGCGGAACAGCTGGTTAATGACAATTGGTCAGACAGCTTGACGCAGGTTACTTTCCCTGAACCGTCCGGCATCGTTTACCATAGCCAGCGAAAAACCCTGTTTGTGGTTGGGGATGAAGGCGATCTCGGAGAAATCACGATGGACGGGGAGATTGTGGCTCGGCAGCGAGTCAAGCCGGCCGATTTTGAGGGAATAACCTATGACCCGGCCACCGGTCTGCTGTATGTGATCGTTGAAGGGGATAACCAGATCGTGGAAATCGATCCGTTGGACTTGACGATTCAGCGCACGTTTGACGTCGATCTGGAATTTGAGGGTCAAATCATTCCAGCTTCATCTAAAGACGGTCTTGAGGGGATCACTTTTGTGCCAGATGAGTTTCATCCGGAAGGCGGATTCTTTTATCTGGTGAATCAGAGTTTTGATTTGAACCTGCCTAACAGCTCGGTCCTAATGACGGTAAACGTTCCTTTAAAGAGCGATCCAGCCGGTGAACAGCCCGCAAAAATTGAAAAAATAATGGCGCTGGGGGTTGTGGATCTGGCCGGACTATACTATGATTCCCAGATTGACATGGTTTATGTCATCAGCGATACGGAAAATAAATTGTTCAGAATCTCTGCAAATGGGGAAAAGGTGGCCGTTTTGGGGTTACCGGGACGGGACCAGGAAGGTATTGTTAGAGACGCTGACGGAAATTGGTATATCGCCCAGGATTTTGGCGCGGTTATAAAAGCGCATGGAGAATAACCGCCGGATGTTTCGCTTCAGCTGGCAGCATTTATCGCTCGCAACCAAGCTCAATATTCTCATGATGTTTCTCATCGTGGCCACCGCCTCGGCAATTACCTTCCTGTCAATTCGCCGCGAGCAGCAAGCTTTTCAGGCGGAGCTTCAGGCCCAGGCACAGTTGACGCTTGACCTTCTGGAAGAAACGATCGAGGATGAGCTTTACCTGCTTGACGTAGACGATATCTCCGATGTCCTGGAGAAAATGGGGGAGCAGGAAGGGGTTTTTACCTCCGGACGGGTCTATGATCCCGATGGCCGGGTGCTGGCCGACGCGTTTGATGAGGGAGTGACTTTTCAGGAAACCGCTGATCCTTTTGCCCTGCGTTTGCTCGAAAGTGATTCGATTGTATTTGAATGGCAGGAAGACCAGCTGCTGACCGGCCAGCCGGTCCGCGTTGCGTCTTTAACTTTGGGAGCGATCAGCATTGGCTTACCCACATCCGAATTAGACGAAAAGGTGGTCGCAACCCGCAATCAGGGGATATTTGCGGCCGCTTTTGCCGTGATCGTAGGTGGGCTGGCCGTCATAATCTTCAGCCGCTCGATCAGCAAACCGATCCAGAATCTCGTTACCAATACGGAGCGTATTGCTCAAGGCGATTTGTCCTCTCCGCTAAATGCCGATCGGAAAGACGAGATCGGCCGGTTGGCCGAGGCGATGGAGCGGATGCGCCAGCAGCTCTTCCTGCTCTACCAGGATCTGGAGGGGCAGGTTGATGCCCGCACTAACGAGCTGATTCTGGCCCGCGACGAAGCGCTGCGCGCCAGCCAGTTCAAGAGCGAACTGTTGGGCAAGGTCAGCCACGAATTACGTACCCCAATTGGGGCTATTCTAGGGTATACGCAGCTTTTACAAGCCGGTTCTTACGGGCCTCTTCTAGACGACCAGATCGAGGTGACTGAAAAGGTCATTGAAAGCACAAATTATTTAACCACGATTGTGCGCGAGCTGTTAGATCAGGCTCGCCTCGATTCCGGCCGGGTTGAGCTGCATATTGAACCGTTTGATATCGCAGAACTTGTTGAAGAAATCGAGAATCAACATCGCATTTTTGCCCGTAATAAAGGGATCGATTTTGAGGTCGAAACCACATTTGATCTTGGGACAACGATGTACGGGGATCGTCAGCGGATTCAGCAGTGCGTCATCAATTTACTCTCTAACGCCATCAAATTTACGGATGAGGGGTTTGTGCGCCTGGAGGTGTATCACGCGGATCCCGCATGGTGGGCAATACGCGTCACCGACACCGGTCCAGGAATTCCTGAAGAGGCTAGAGATCGCATTTTTGAGCCTTTTGGCCAGGTTGATGGCTCCATTACCAGGCGCTATGGTGGCACCGGTTTGGGTTTGGCCATTGTAAAAAACTTTATCGAATTGATGGGTGGAGAAATCAAGCTTGAAAGTGAAGTGGGGGGAGGCAGCACGTTTATTATTATCCTGCCCGTCACCCCTGAAGAGAATCCAGACGGTATGGTCGCAGAAGCTGCGCCTATCAGTTAGTAGTAAATCCAGATGAATTTAACCGCATTAATCATTGAAGACGAACCGCATTTGGCTGAGTTGTTCTCCCGAGCATTGGGAGAGGTCGGGTATCAGACAGAAGTTGTCGCTGATGGGCTGGCTGCTGCCCAGCGCATAAAAGAAGAAACGGTCCCGGATTTGGTTATTTTGGATTTGCATTTACCTACCGTATCTGGGGATGAACTGCTTAATCAGATTAAGAGCAACGAGCGATACAATGATACCAAAGTGATCTTGGCCACGGCTGACGGCCTTTTGGGAGATCGATTGCGGACGCAGGCCAATCTGGTCATGATTAAGCCGATTGACATTTTTCAGCTGCAGCGGTTGGCCAATCGACTTAAGCCTTCAGAGTAGATACTTTCAAAACTTCAAGTAGTTTACAAAAAGAATTGTTAAAAAAAGCCACGGATTAACACGGATTT
The DNA here is from genome assembly GCA_030065875.1 of Ardenticatenaceae bacterium. Lineage (GTDB taxonomy): Bacteria > Chloroflexota > Anaerolineae > Promineifilales > Promineifilaceae > WTJY01. The sequence continues at coordinate 44,110 of JASJCR010000019.1, forward strand.
TCACAGATTTCTCTCTTGCTCCTGCGGAGCTCTGCGAAAATCCGTGGTTTCCAGTTCCATTTGTAAAATACATCAAGCAAGATTTCACGAATTTTTCCGAAAAAAAGGGCCTAGTTTCAAAAAGAATCTGCTTTCTTTGTACTTTTAACTTGAAACTTTAAACTGTTAGAGCCTTCACCCCGATAAAGATTGACAATCTGCTCTGCGTAATCAAGCACGCTGCGGCGCAGCGCCTCCGGCCGCACAATTTCGACCCCCCGACCAAAACTCAGCAGGCGATCTCTGGCCGCTTCAAATGACTCAAACGCCAGCTCAAGCTGAATCCATCCTTCCTGGTCTGGCTGACCGCTGCGGTCGATTTTGTGGCGGACCATATGGCCGAAATAATGGGGAAGCACGGCTATAAATTGAGGGGCGACGCGTATGGTCACATGGAAATCAGACAGATATCCTTGATATTCAGCACACCAGTCAGCCCAAAAGGTGGGCAGATCAAAATCGGCCGGATGAGCAAAAGTTTCTTCCAGAAGTTGAGCATCCAGCAGGTTGGCGACGCGCACTACCCGCTCCACATCACGCCGGGCGTAAACCAGATACCAGATACCCGCTTTGGCGACCAGTCCATAGGGATTTACGGTTTGCTCAATTTGCGTCCCTGCGATGGTGCGGATCGCCACGCGCAGCCGGCGATCATGCCAAACCGCCTGGTGAATCATTTTCAGGTGGGGGACCTGCTCCCCATGCGGCTGCCACCTGGTTGGGTCGATGTGGATGCGCTGGCGGACACGCTCTTCATCCTGACGGCGAACATCGGGCAAAGAGGCGGAAAGTTTCAGCAGGGCGGACCGCAGATCCTGGCTAGAGCCAAGATCGGTAAATGGTGAGGGGATAGTGAGCATGAAAAGCGCCCGTACTTCTCCATCTGTGAGCCCGGTGAGATCGGTGCGATAACGATCGACCAGGGCGAAACCACCGTTATGGCCGGATTCGCTGTAAACCGGAACCCCGGCCGTGCTCAGGGCATCGATATCCCGGTAGATGGTTCGTTCGGAGACTTCAAGCTCATGTGCCAGCTGGCGGGCGGTCATGCGCCCACGAGCCTGGAGGAGCATCAGCAGGGCCATTAATCGATCAGCACGCATCGTTTTCCTCCTTTTTTCACATTATGCCACACTTCCTTGACAGAGGTTGTCAGGGAAGTGGCGGTATCGTAGGGGTAGTTAAAAGGGCAAAGTTAAAAGGTCAAAGTTCAAAGATGGAGATGCTGTGTGAGGCGTTTCCTCTTTAAACTTTGCACCGCGTGACAGTTGTTTTTTTAACAGGATGACACGAATTAAAAGGATTTTCTCTTGAAAATGGGCAAATTCGTGTCATTCGTGAAATCCTGATATTAATGAGCAAAAAATAAAAGGAGGCTATCGTATGAGTAAGCTGGACGTGCGAATCATCGAGCTGGAGCGGCTGCGAGTGGCCAGTGTATGGGGATTTGGAGAGAGCCCTGAAGCAGAGGCGTGGGCGAAGCTTGAAGCGTGGGCCCGGCCGAAAGGGTTGCTGGATCGCCCTGAGCAGCACCCGATTTACGGCTTTAACAACCCGAACCCATCGGCCGGCAGCCCGAATTACGGGTATGAGCTGTGGATCGCTGTGGGGGAGGACGCCGAGCCGGAAGGGGACACGCGTGTTGTTGACTTCAACGGCGGTCTTTATGCCGTGACCCGCTGTGAAGTGCCACAAGGAGACCCTAATGTAATTGGGGAGACCTGGAAGCAGATGGTGAACTGGCTTGAGGAGAGCCGCTACCGGCATGCTGGTCATCAGTGGCTGGAAAAAAGCGTGCCGGCCGAGATCCCGGGGATAGAGTTTGTGCTCGACCTGTACCTGCCGATTGCAGCGTAATAAAGATCAGACCTCTCTCCGGTTTTAGGGATGGATAGGTCACAAATCCATCTGAAGACAGGCTGCATAACACCCTTCCACCTCATACAGTCCGAGACGCTCCCCTCCCCGTGTCGGGGAGGGGTAAGTTGTGCGCCAAAAGACCCACCCCCTAACCCCCTCCCGACGCGGGAGGGGGAATTTGTCAGAGTGAAAAGCGCATTTTCTCATTAATCAAGCGAACGATCCGCCCCCGAAACCGATTTGGGCAGGGGAAGTATTTTGGTGAACAGCCGCTTATCGCTAAAGATCAAAATGATTCAGCACCCGCAGGGCGCGGAGCGTATTCCAGCGGCTTGGCCGGCCGGTTTGCTCCATATCAAAATGGGTTTGACCGGCATGTTTGGCCTGTACTGGCCAGGTATTGTCCTTGCGCCGCTTGTGGAGCAGTACGTCAAGAGCGGGCTGCATGCGGGAGTCAAAGAGGATACCGGCCGCCTGAAAGTAATCAAGCGCGCGTAAAATGTCGTAGCGCCAGCGCGACGGAAACGAGAGCATCAGGAACCGCTTGTCGATAATCTCCCCGGTCCGATCAGAAAGAAAGAGCTGATGCTGCAGGATAAATTCACGTGCTGCCGCGGCCATCTCCTCCAGTTTGTCGAGGCGATAGGTATACCCGCGGATTTTATATTCCCAAATCCCCTCCAAAACGGAAATCGTCGTGTGCAGAGAGCTGTGCACCGCACCGCTGCGGTTTGAGCGACAGTTAAAGCCGCCGTCCGGCATGTGCTGAGTGATCAAGAAGTCTACAATTGAATGAAGCGGCTCCTGAGGGACGCCAAAGTAGCAGCCGTAGTTGAGAACCATGCCGTTGATGCACACATCGCTGTGTTCAATTGAGCGAGCAGGGTTGATGCCGCCGTCTTCGGATTTGTTCTCACGTAAAATAATACTGATTGATTCAGCAGGAAGAGGATGATCGGCCGGTAGACAGAGGTGCCTCAAATCGAGAAGGGAGTAGTGAGTTGAGATCCATTTGGGTTGATAAAACCCCCGTCCCCAGTGGCCGTTGGGCTGACGGGCCTGCAAAAATCTGGCCCCCCACCCCTCGGTGGCGATGCGCTGCTGGAGGTCCGGCCGTTCAGAGCCAAGCAAATCGCGCTGGACCTGATATTGAATGGCTACGTCTCCTTCGAGAAGCCAGTTGAGTCGTTGATCTTCGTTCATGATGTGTTTTTTCCAAGGTCATTAATTGAAACTGCTGATAAATTCGAATATCCACCCGATTCCATCAAGCCCGGCCAGGGGATCTTTTCGCTGATTGGAATCTTGATTAAACCCCAGATGCTTACGAATTAAGTCCAGCTCGCCGGCATCGAGCCAGACATGGCCGCTGTCGGGACAAATGTCGAGCTTCACGCCATGGAACAAATAACGCTCCATTAGCTGGCCGGTAACAGGTGAGCGGATTTTTCGCTCCTCCGTGTTGGTTAGGGGGCCTGGGGCATCTTCACCGGCAATGTTGTCCGGTGCAAGCTTCGCCCTTTCCAGCTCGCCTAGCTCAACTAAAATCCCGCCGCATTTTTCACATGCGGAAAACTGGATGTTGCGGTAATGTTTTTCGCGTAACAGCCTCTGATCTCGTGGGCACCTCATCATGATTAATTAAGCTCCTTCGTGCGGTTTCCAAATACTCTTCTCCAATTTAAAGTTCGAGAAGTGAGCGGAAAATGAGGAGTGACCCGGGCTGCAGGCGTAGAGACCGAAGTTTATCGGTTTGGCGGGCGGATCAGGGGGGAAATTTTGACCCATGGCGGCCGTGGTTTCTCCCAGCAGATGCAGATGAAAAATGCGCATTTGCCTGAAGGTTTGCCCATCGGCCGAAACTTCGATCAGAAAATCAGGCCCCCTGCGGCTCAAACGATACCACATCGAGTTCACGGTTTCGATGTCGGTTGTGGCCCAGTCGGAATACCCCAGGTTGGTCACCACGCTGCCCAACCGGGAAAAGGCGCTGTTTTCGTATTCGATCGACGCCTTGAACCAATTTTCACTGTCGATGTAAATAATCACCCCACACTGATCAAACTGGGTCGTATAGATAAATTCAGCTCGCACGGAGAAAGTAAAATTTTCCATGCTTTCAACGAGGATGGCCGGGGCGTTGTCGTTGCGAAAGCCGTAGTAGCTTCTCTGCCAGAAATCGGTGCCGGGCTCGGTGACGATCTCGACTGATTCAGGAGCGACCCGGCTTTGCGGCGGCCGGTTGATCCAATTTCCACGGGTAAAATCAATGGTCATGGTTATCTCCGGCCGCTGACCGCCACCCCGGCTCCTAAAGCGAGATAGGTTACGCCGGTGATCCACCGCTGCCCCTGGCGAATGCGACTGTGGCGGCGAAGCCGGTCACCCAGGAAGCCCGCAAACAGAGTGATGATTGTGTAAACCACAAGGATGGTTTGAGTTGTTGGCATAAAGAAATTATCAATGGTCAATGATCATTTGGCAATAGTCAATTGATGGTCCCAAGTTGGCCTTAATTTCTTTCCTATGTACCTCTGCATTTTTGAATCAGTTGGTTTGAGCCGGCTCAATTTTTGAGATTTAGATCACCGGTCAACGTCTTAATAGCCTTGTTTGCCTCGATGTGGCTTGGCGAGATTCTTCGCTTCGCTCAGAATGACAAGGAAAAAGTTACAAGAGTGCATAAGTTCGCAACTGTTTTTTAGGATCTTTCCTGGGTCTTGCGCTGAACCTCGTTAATAATTTATCCGTTTTCCGCAACAGTTGTTTGGCCGCGTCATAAGACCGTAACCAAGGCCAATCAGTTTGTAAAAGGGCGATCAACATTAAGCACCAGATGACCAACAACATGGGCTATTGACCATTGATTATTGATCATTGGCAATTGACTATTGTTTCAGCCTTTCTGCCAGCCCGGTATACCGCTGTGCCACCTTATTATTTTTGACGGCGATGGCGATCGCCCGGCGGGTACCGGCCAAAATTACCAGGCGTTTCCCCCGAGTGACGCCGGTGTAGAGCAGGTTGCGCTGCAGCATCATGTAGTGCTGGGTGGTGACCGGAATCACCACGCACGGATATTCGCTGCCCTGGCTCTTGTGAACGCTGATGGCGTAAGCGTGGACCAGCTCGTCCACTTCGAGAAAATCATAAACCACCGGCTGCCCGTCCATGTTGATGCTGATCGTCTGGTTGACCTGGTCGATGGCCGTCACCCGGCCGATGTCCCCGTTAAAGACGTTTTTGTCGTAATTATTAACCGTCTGCAGCACCTTGTCCCCCACGCGAAACACCCGGCCACCCAACCGCCGCTCCGCCTTTCGGCCGGGCGGGTTGAGCGCCTTTTGAAGTAAAAAGTTCAAATTTGATACCCCGGCCGCTCCCTGGTACATCGGGCTGAGCACCTGAACGTCGTCAAAGGGATTGAGCCCAAATTTGGCCGGGACGCGGGTTTTGACAATGTCGACAATCAGCTCCGCCAGCTCCTGCGGCTCTTCCTTGACAAAAATAAAGAAATCTTTGCCGTGGGGCAGCGTTTCCGGCATTTCTCCCCGGTTGATGCGGTGGGCGTTGTGCACGATCAGCGAGTCGGCCGCCTGCCGGAAAATCGTGCGCAGCCGCACCAGGGCCGGTACCCCGGAGTCAATCAGGTCGCGCAGCACGTCACCGGCCCCCACCGAGGGCAGCTGGTCGATATCTCCCACAAAAAGCACGTGACACGCCGGATCGATCGCCCGCAGCAGGCTGTTGGCCAACACCATGTCGAGCATCGACGTTTCATCGATGACGATCATATCGGCCGCTAAAGGATTGTCTTCATCGCGAGTAAACCCCTCTCCCGGCTTAAATTCCAGTAGGCGATGGATCGTTTTGGCCGGCCGGCCGGTGGCTTCGCTCAGCCGTTTGGCGGCCCGGCCGGTAGGGGAGGCCAGGGCATAGGTGTTTCCCCGCGAATCGAGCTCGTCGAGCAGCGCGCGCAGGGTGGTGGTTTTGCCGGTGCCCGGACCGCCGGTCAGCACGGTGACTTTGTTTTCCAGGGCGGTTTCAACGGCCATCGTTTGTTCGGAAGAGAGGTTTGGCCCTCCCGGCCGGGCCGTCAGCGGCAGTCGCCCTTGGGGATGGCGCTGGCCGTGGCGCACTCGGCTCGTGCCGCTTTCAACCATTCGCCGGATGCGGTTGGTTACCCCCACTTCAGCGTAGTACATCGGGGTGAGGTAGACGGCGGGGGAGGGGTGTTGGGTGTTGGGTGTTGGGTGCTGGGTGTTGGGTGTTGGGTGCTGGGTGTTGGGTGTTGGGTGCTGGGTATTGGGTGTTGGGTGCTGGGTATTGGGTGTTGGGTGCTGGGTAGTAGGTGTTGGTCTGTAGTCTGAAGTCTGAGGTCTGTCGTCTATCTTAATTAATTCCTCACCGGCCAGCGCCTGTATCACGTAGCTAACCTGCTCTTCAGCCACCCCCAGGATTTCGGCCGCCTGTGGTTCGAGCTCATCCTGCGGAACGTAAACGTGCCCTTCCTGCGTCTTTTGGTTGAGGGTGAAGGCGATGCCCGCCTCAATCCGGCCGGGGTCGTCGTGGGCCAGGCCGATCGCCTGGGCGATGGTATCGGCGGTTTTAAAGCCAACGCCCCGAATGTCCTGCACCATTTGGTAAGGGGTTTTGCGAACGACCCCCAGCGAATCATCCCCGTATTTTTTGTAGATTTTGGTTGCGAGGGTGGTGGAAACGGCGTGAGATTGCAAAAACAGCATCACTTCTTTGATCGCCTGCTGCTCCTCCCACGCCTTGATGATCCCGTCAATCCGTTTGCGGCCGATGCCGATCACGTCGGCCAACCGCTGCGGCTCCTGTTCGATGACGTCAAGCGTATCCGCACCAAATTGGTTGACGATGCGTTCGGCCATCACTTTGCCCACACCCTTAATCAAGCCGGACCCCAGATAACGTTTGATCCCTTCCGTGGTGGCCGGCAGCGCTTGACGGGTCTTTTCAGCTCGAAATTGGCGGCCGTGTTTGGCGTGGGTCTCCCATCGGCCGTCGATTTCCAACCATTCTCCGGCGTTGATATCCGGCAAATGTCCGGTGACGGTGATCAGCGCTTCCCGGCCGCTGGCATATTGATACGGAAGCATCTCCCGTCGATCCGGCTTGAGCCGAATCACGGCATACCCGTTCTCTTCATTATAGAAGGTGATGCGTTCGACGGAGCCGCTGATGCGGGCTGGATCACTCATGAAAAAGTCCAGAGACGAGAGACGAGAGACGAGAGACGAGAGACCACAGACCACAGACATCAGACATTAGAAACATCACCATAATCGATACTTTACCTTAAAACTTTCCTACACCTTCCACCCATTACCCAACACCTATCACCTAACACCCATTACCCATCTCCTTTCGTTCCTGTGAGAAAATACGTCTGCATCTGCCCGCGTCCTTTGATCCACATCGGTTCACGAGCGGCAAATTGATAATTGTCTTTCAGCAGGGCATAGGTTTCTTCAGTGACGTGGATTTGCCCTTCGAGCCCCTGCTCTTCCAAGCGCTTGGCGATGTTTACCGTGTCTCCCCAAAAGTCATAGCTAAATTTGTAGCGGCCAATGACCCCGGCAATGACCGGGCCGCTGTTGATGCCAATACGCATTGAAAACCGGGTACCATTCGGGCTGGTAAAATTGCCGATCGCCTGCTGGATGGCCAGCGCCAGCTGAGCAATGGAACGGGCGTGATTGGGGGAATGAATGGGAGCGCCCCCAACGGCCATGTACCCATCACCGATCGTTTTGACTTTTTCTACCCCTAACTCTTCAGCCAGCTGGTCAAATCGGGAAAAAATGTCGTTGAGCAGGGTGACCAGCTCGATGGGGGGCATACCGTGAGCCAGCTGGGTAAAGTTGACGATATCGGCGAACAGCACGGTGACATTTTCAAAGCTGTCGGCAATCGTTTCTTCTCCCATTTTGAGGCGTTCGGCAACCGCATAAGGCAAGATATTTTGCAGCAGCTGCTCGCTGCGCAGTCGCTCAATCTCCAGCTGTTTGAGGTAAATTTTTTCTTGATCGGTGCGCCGCTTTTTTTGCATCGCCGCGTCAACACGGGCCCTTAAAATGGTGTTGGTGATCGGCTTGCTAATATAATCGGTGGCGCCCAAATTGATCGATTTGATGACGCTCTCCAAATCGGTGAGGGCGGAGATGATCAACACCGGAAGATCTTTAAACCGGGGTTGCCCTTTAAGCTCTTCTAAAACGTCAAATCCGGACATTTCCGGCATCATCAGGTCCAGCAATATTAGGTCAAACGGCTGGCGATACAGTTTTTCTAATCCCTCTCGCCCTCGATTGGCCACGTCAACCTTGTAGCCAAATGATTTGAGCTGAGTGGCTAATACCAGACTGTTGACCTCACTGTCATCGATAATCAATATCGACACATCATCGGTTTGACTCTTAGCATTATTTTCTCTGTTTGTCACGCCATGTATTGTGACACAACAACCGCTATTTGACGAAATATTTGGGATAAAAATTTGGGAGCTTATAGAGGTGGAAAACGGCGGCAGAGCACAAAAAAATTTAAATCAGAAAAGAATGGAACGAAAACACTTGCGAAAAAATTCACAAACGGACATAATAGCGCACAAATTTTGCCCCACTGCTGATCATTATCATTTTGATACAATTTTGCTGTTTGTGATAAAATGTTCGATGTTTGAAAAACATCGTTTATTACCCTGGTACCTACCGAAGTGAATCAATGAATGTAGATTATTTGATGCCTTATGTGCCTGTGGCGGTCTTGTTGGGGATTGCTCTGTTCCTGGCGCTCTTGCTGCCCATTTTGTCCGTTTCTCTGGGTCCAAAACGGCCGCATTTCCGTAAAATGCAGCCATACGAATCGGGTATGACGGCCGTGGGCAAGGCGCAGCGTCGTTATCCCGTCAAATTTTACCGCGTAGCGGTCTTGTTTATCTTGTTTGATATCGACATTATCCTAATCATGCCCTGGGCGGTTGCTTTGCGTGATTTAGGATTATTTGGCCTGGGTGCGGTGATGATTTTTATTGCCATATTTATCATCGGCGACTTATGGGCCTGGAAAAAGGGGTTGCTTGAATGGGATTAGAACAAAAAGCTGGTGATTTGGGCATTGTGACCCATCGTCTTGAAGATTTGGTAAATTGGGGGCGGACCAATGCCATGTGGCCGCTGCTGTTTGGTTTGGCCTGCTGTGCCATTGAAATGATGGCTTCTCAGGCGGCCCATTATGACGCCTCTCGTTTTGGGATGGAGCTAAATCGGCCGGCGCCCCGTCAGGCCGACCTGATGATTGTGGCCGGCCGCGTCTCGCGCAAAATGGCCCCGGTTGTCCGCCGCCTCTATGATCAAATGCCGGAACCGAAATGGGTGATTGCCATGGGAGACTGTGCGTCCTGTGGGGGGATATTTAACAACTACGCCATCGTCCAGGGGGTTGATGAAATTATCCCGGTTGATATTTACGTGGCTGGCTGCCCACCGCGGCCGGAGGCGCTGATCGACGGCATTATGACCCTTCACGAAAGCATCCGGCAAGAATCATTTAAGGATTGGGCATAATTGGGAAAATTATCAATTGTCAATAGCCAATTATCAATAGCTAATAACCAATAACCAGTAACCAATTATTACAAGTCAAAAACACATGAGTAACAACTTCGACGAACTGGTTCTAGAAAAAATCAAGGCTGCCTTTCCCGAGGCTGTCGAAGAGGTCATCGATTTTCGCGAGGAACGGACGATTGTGGTGGAGATGGACAAGCTCCATGCGATCTGCAAAATGCTGCGCGAAGATCCAAAGCTAAATTACGACTTCCTGACCGATGTGGTTGCCGACGACATGCTTCCAGCATATCCGCGCTTTGCGGTCAACTATCATTTGCGGTCGATGTCCAACGCCCACGACTTTCGCCTGCGGACGTTTGTTGAAGACCCGGATGAAGGGCCGCAAACGGTCGGAGATATCTGGAACGTCGGGACGTGGCTGGAAATGGAAGTTTATGACCTGATGGGTATTCAGTTTGCCGGAAACGGCAGCCTGCGTCGCCTCTTTTTGCCGGAGGATTGGGTTGGTTTCCCCCTGCGCAAAGATTATCCGCTGGGCTACGAAGAAGTTCAGTTTTCGTTTAACTGGGAAGCGATTGAGGCGAAGAAGCCTTATGCCGGCCGCACGATGGTGCCGGATGAGAATAAATAAATCCGTTTAACGGATTCCGTCAGAGAGACAAAAGAGGCCAATATGACGATCTTTATCCCTGGTCAACAAGGAGATTCGGTTCAAGAATTAACCGTCGAAGAGCTGCGCAACAAGATCGGGACGGGGATGGAAATTGAGAGCGAAGACAACATGCTTCTGAGCATGGGACCGCAACATCCCAGCACCCACGGTGTTTTGCGTTTGCTGGTGGAGCTCGATGGGGAACGCGTGGTCAACCTGGCTCCGGATATCGGATTTTTGCATACCGGTATCGAAAAAAATATGGAAGCCAAGACGTACACCAAGGCGTTGGTCATGACCGACCGGATGGATTATCTGTCGCCGATGTCAAACAACCTGGGGTACATCCTGGCGATTGAAAAGCTGTTGGGGATCGAAGCGCCGCCCCGAGCGCAGGCGATTCGCACAATTTTGGTCGAATTGGCTCGTATCGGCAGTCATCTCGTATGGCTGGGCACTCACGCGCTCGACCTGGCCGCCATGACCGTGTTCCTCTACTGTTTCCGCGAGCGGGAATACATTCTCGACATCTTTGAGATGGTCTCCGGCCAGCGTATGATGGTCAGCTACTTCCGACCGGGCGGCGTCTGGCGCGACGTACCGGCCGAATTTGAGCCGCAAATGCGCAAATTCCTCAAATTTATGCCTTCGCGGATCGCTGATTACGAAGGGCTTCTCAAAAAGAACCCGATCTTTATGAAGCGCACCAAAGAGGTGGGCTATATCTCCGGTGAAGACGCGATTTCCTGGGGGCTGACCGGCCCGAGTTTGCGTGGCTCAGGTGTGGATTGGGATATTCGCAAAGTGTACCCCTACCTTCTATACGATCAACTGGATTTTGACGTGCCCGTCTATAACGAAGGGGACGTTTACGCGCGTTATCTCTGCCGTATGGACGAGATGAGAGAAAGTCTGCGGATTATTCAGCAGGTCATGGACAATATGCCGGACGGCCCGGTTAACTCCGATGACCGCAAGGTGGTCCCTCCGCCTCGGGCTGAACTCGGCCGCAGCATGGAAGCGGTCATTCACCACTTCAAATTGTGGACCGAAGGGTTTAAAGCACCGGAAGGGTTTGTCAAGGTGAGCATTGAATCTCCGCGTGGTGAATTTATGACCTATCTGCGTGGCGATGGTGGTCCCAAACCGGCACGCGTTCACTTCCGCACCCCTTCTTATGTCAACCTGGCTGCCCTGCCCACCATGTCGAAAGACCTTTACGTGGCTGATCTTGTCTCAATTATTGGATCGATTGATATTGTTTTGGGAGAGATTGATCGATAAAAAATTAGTTTATTTGTGTATTAGTTTATTCGCATATTGGTAAATTGAGTTGCCTGTTAATCAGATTTACCAATAAACAAATATACCAATAAACTAATATCTAAATCCTGTCGATTAGTGGACTGTTTTTATGCTAAAAGAAAAATACGCCAAAGAAATCGAAAGCCTCCTGGCTCGCTATCCAGAAGACAAAAAAGTGTCGGCCATTCTGTCGCTGATGCACATCGCCCAAAAAGAGTATGGCTATATGTCTCAGGAGGCGAAAGAAGAAGTGGCCGATATTTTGGGGATTGACCCCACCCATGTGCTCTCCATCACCGGATTTTACTCCCTTTACTATGAAGAGCCGGTGGGGGAGTACGTCCTCGAAATTTGCAACGACCTCGCCTGTGCCCTGCGCGGTGCCGATGAATTTATCGACATGGCCTGCCAGAAGCTGGGCGTCCAAAAAGATGAAATAACCCCAGACGGCCTCTTTTCCATCAAAAACGTCATGTGTCTGGGCGCTTGCGATCGCGCACCAATGCTGCAGTGCAACCTGAAATTCCACGAACACCTGGATGAAGAGAAGTTTGATCAATTAATCGACCATTATCGCCAGCGGGCGGCCGAAGGTGATGATCGAGCCCATGAGGTTGTGGACAAAATTTTGATTGAAACCCACCATTAAGGTTTGCAAAGTACCAAGGTTTATCTCCTCAGAGTGAATTACCTTTTTTTGCCCTTTTAATTTTGAAGTGTAAGTTGTTGAAGCATAAGGAATCAAATTGGCTATGACCCATATCATTCTCCGCCATCACGATGTTGAGAACATCCACGAACTGTCTGTTTATCAGGCCAACGGCGGCTATGAAGGATTAAAAAAAGCGTTTAGCCTCGGGCCAAAAGCGGTCATCGACGAGGTCAAAAAAGCGGTCGTGCGCGGCCGTGGTGGGGCCGGCTTCCCGGCTGGGCTCAAGTGGGGATTTATCCCCGGTGGCGATATGCAAAAATATATCGTCATCAACACCGACGAATCGGAAACCGGCACCTTTAAAGATCGCGAAATTCTGGAGAAGAACCCTCATCAGGTGATCGAAGGGGCGCTCATCGCCGCATATGCCGTCGGAGCGACTAAAATTTACAACTATTGGCGTGGCGAATATATGGATGCCGCCTACGCCTGTGAGAAAGCGATCAAAGATTGTTACGCCAGCGGGCTGCTGGGCGAAAATATCCTTGGCTCTGGCTTCTCCTGTGACTTCTACAATCATTTTGGGGCCGGGGCGTATATCTGCGGTGAAGAGACTGCGCTGCTTAATTCCCTGATGGGTGATCTGGGCCAGCCGTGGTCGAAACCGCCATTTCCCGCCCAGGAAGGGCTGTATGGCAAGCCAACCGTCGTCAACAACGTCGAAACCCTGGCCAACATTGCCCCAATCCTGGTGAACGGTGCCGACTGGTATGTCGGTTTGGGGACCGATCAGAGCAACGGGATCAAGGTTGTTTGCCTGAGCGGCCACGTCAACCGGCCGGGCAATTACGAAATCGAGATGGGCAAAGTGACCTATCACCAGTTAATTTACGGAGAGGAGTACGGCCAGGGGATGCGCGACGATAAAGGGTTTAAAGCGCTCCTGCCTTCCGGTGGTTCCGGACCGGTTGTCACTGCCGACGCGCTTGATGCGGACGTTTCTTTTGAAGGACTCAATCCGTTTGGGTCGATGATGGGCTCCGCTTCGATTATCGTCATGGATGAGGATACCGACATGGTGTGGGCCACTGAAAAAATGACCCACTTCTTCAAGCATGAATCGTGTGGCAAGTGTACCCCCTGCCGGGAAGGAACGTTCTGGCTGGAAAAACTTCTCATCAAAATCAACAAAGGTCGCGGTACTCAGGAAGACATTCAAAAACTGGAGCGGGTTGCCACTCAAATCCAGGGTAAATGTTTGTGCGCCCTCGGTGAATTTGCCACAAGCCCGGTTTTGTCAACTATCAAACACTTCATGGATGAGTACAAGGCCAAAGTAAATACGGCCGTGCCGGTTCCGGCCGATTAAATTGTCAAACCTGTCACGGATTAGCATAGATTAACCCGGATTTTGAACTCCATCTGTGCCGATTCGTGTTAATCCGTAGCCAAAATATTTGAAAAACATTATGAGCGATTTGGTCACCATATTTGTAGATGGAATTGAACTTCAAGTTGAACAGGGCGCAACCGTTGTCGACGCTTCCAAGCGAGTAGACGTTGATATTCCGGTATTCTGCCATCATCCTAAACTCGAGCCGGTCGGCATGTGCCGCATGTGTCTGGTCGAAATCGGAATGCCCATGCGCGATCGCGCTACCGGTGAACCGGTCTTGGAAGAAGATGGTTCACCCCAAATCAACTGGGGGCGCGGCCTGCAAACCGGCTGTACCGTCCGCGTTGCTGACGGGATGCGCGTGCGCACCACCACCGATGTGGTCGACGAGGCGCGTGAAAACGTCATCGAATTTTTACTGACCAGTCATCCGCTCGACTGCCCGATTTGCGACAAGGGTGGGGAGTGTCCGCTGCAAAACCTGACGATGGCCCACGGTTTGGGTGAAAGTGCCTTTGACTTTGACAGCAAGATGCAAAACGAAAAGCACGTTCCTCTGGGAGAATTGATTTTCCTCGATCGCGAGCGGTGTATTCAGTGTGCTCGCTGCACCCGTTTTCAGGACGAAATAGCTGATGATCCGGTTATCGGGTTTCACAATCGCGGCCGGGCGCTAGAGATCGTTACCCTTTCTGATCCCGGTTTTGACAGCTACTGGAGCGGCAATACCACAGACATTTGTCCGGTAGGGGCCCTCACCACCGCTGATTTTCGCTTTGGTGCCCGTCCCTGGGAGTTAATCCCGGTCGCCAGCATCTCTCCTCACGGCCCGGAAGGGGCCAACATCACCATGAGCACCCGCCAGGAAGCCAAATCAGGCGGCCGGGTGGTCATTAAGCGCATCATGCCCCGTCAGAATGAGCTGGTTAACGAAATTTGGATTTCCGATCACACCCGCTTTGTTCACCACTTTGCTGATGCGGCCGATCGCCTGACCAAGCCGCTCATCCGCAAGGGTGGGGTTTTGGTTGAAACCGACTGGGATACCGCCTTGACCACCGTGGCTGAAAAATTGCAGGCGGCCGGCAGCAGCGCGGCCGGGTTGAGCGGCGACCGGCCGAGCAACGAAGATTTATTTGCCTTTCAAAAACTTTTCCGTCAGGGGTTGAAGAGTCACCATATCGATTTGGCCGCCAGCCGCATCGCCGGTGGGGACGTGACCGCCCAGGTGGGGATTGCCTCCGGCAGCAACTTGCTAGATCTTGGTCGTGGAGACGTGATTGTCGTCGTGGCCAGCGACCTCCATGAAGAAGCCCCGATTTGGTGGCTGCGGGTGAAGCAGGCGGCCGAGCGCGGGGCGCAGCTGGTCGTACTCAACGTGCGGCCGACCCGACTCGATAAATTTGCTACCCACCTCGTTCATTACCCGGTTGGTGAAGCGGTGGCCACCGTGCGCCAGCTGCTCGGGGCCGCTCAAATCTCTGATGGCGCGTCCGATCAAATCGGTAAAATTGCTGAGGCAATCGTTGGAGCGACCAACGTGGTGGCCTTTTACGGATATGAAGGGCTTACTTATGCTGAAACAGATGTTTTAGCCAAGAGCCTGGCCAATCTGCTGCAGGTCAAAAACAGCGATGGGCACAGCCACGTCGGTCGGGTCAACAACGGGTTAATCGCCGTTTGGCCGCACAATAATACGCAGGGGGCGTGGGATATGGGGATTCATCCCGCATTGGCTCCTGGATATCAATCTGTCGATCAGCCCGGGCGTTCGGCCGCCGAGATTTACAGCGGAGTGCAGGACGGCACGGTCCAAACCTTGTTTGTTATGGCGGCAGACCCGGTGGGGGACGGCCTGATGAACGGCCGTGGGCTCCTTGATTTCCTGGTCGTGCAGGAGCTGTTCCTGACCGAAACCGCCAAAGTGGCTGATGTGGTCCTGCCAGCTCAAAGCTGGGCCGAGCGAGATGGCACCTTCACCAATGGTGAGCGGCGCGTACAGCGCTACTACCCGGCGATCCAGCCGGTCGGTGAAAGCCGGCCGGATTGGCAAATTATCGAGCAGATCGGTCACAAGATGGGCTTGGATAAACCTCACTTTGCCGCCAGCCTCGTCTTCAAAAAAGGGATTGCGGCCGGTGTGCCCCAATATAGCGACATGGATTATCGCTCGATTGCCAAAGTTGAAAAGCAGTACCCGGATGTAGGTGGAGAAGATCTTTACTACGGCGGGACTTCGTACGAAAATAAACATGGCCTGGGTCAACAGTGGACCTCAGCCGCAGAAAGTGGCGATGTGGCCATGTTTACCGTTCCAGACGTGACCCCGTCTGCCGCAGGCGCACTGCCTGTCATTCGGACGGCCGCGCTATACACTCCTGGCACGTTGATCAACCGCTCAGACGTTTTGTCTCCGCGAATGGCTCAACCCACCCTGCATCTGCATGCGGCCGATGCAGATCGTCTGAGTATCGCCACCGGGGATGCGGTTATCGTGTCGGTGAATGGCCAGTCGCTGCAGCTTTCCGCCCACGTCAATGGGGCCGCTCCTCAGGGACTGGCGCTCATCAATGGGGTATCATATGCGGCCGGCGTGCTCGATGCCAAAATTGAAACAGCCTGATTAAAAATTTAGCCGCGGATAACACAGGTTTCTTCTCTGTGAAAATCTACGGATAAAAAAACGCAACAGTAGAGAAATATTTATGAATGCAGAATCAGCAGGACAATTAGCCTGGATTACGCTGGTTGTGGGCGGGATCATTACCTTTGCCGTCATTACCGGCTTTGCCTACACCACGCTGCTGGAGCGCAAGGTGCTGGCCCGGTTGCAGCATCGGGTTGGCCCCAACCGAGCGGGATATGTGCCCATTCCGCGCCGCGGCAAAAAAGAACGGCGTCTCCTGGGCGGGTTTATGCAGCCTGCGGCCGATGCGGTCAAGCTGTTCATGAAGGAAGACATCACCCCGATTTACGTTGACAACGTGGTCTATAACCTGGCCCCCATGTTGACCGTCATGCCGGTGATTTTGACCTTGGCGGTGATACCGTGGGCCTCATCGGTGACCCTGTTTGGCATCGATTACCCCTATCTGGCCATCGCTCCCGGCTTAAATGTGGCTCTGCTTTTTGTGCTGGCGATCACCTCCATTGAGGTGTATGGTGTTGTGCTGGCGGGCTGGTCATCGAACAGTAAATACGCGGTTTTGGGCGGGATTCGCTCGACTGCGCAGATGATCAGCTACGAGTTAGCGTTGGGTTTGACGCTGCTGGTTCCGGTCATGATTGCCGGTTCCTTAAACTTGAACGATATTATTGTCTCCCAGCAGGAGACGGCGTGGTTTACGATTTTGCAGCTGCCGGCCTCTATTGTCTTTTTTGTGGCCGCTCTGGCCGAAATGCAGCGGGCCCCCTTCGACCTATTAGAGGCGGAACAGGAATTGTCGTCCGGGTATAACGTCGAGTATGCCGGAATGCGATTTGCCATGTTTTTTATGGCCGAATATATGAAGATGATCGTTTTTAGCGCCCTGTGGGTTGTTTTGTTCCTGGGCGGTTACGATATTCCGTTTATCAATGAAGCGGCTATTGTCAGCAGCGCCGATTCAACGGTGGTTACCATCCTGATCGCGGCCGGTCAGGTGTTATCGATAATCTTAAAAATCGTTTTCAGCCTTTTCCTAATGATCTGGATTCGGGCTTCCTGGCCCCGGCTTCGCTACGATCAGCTGATGGACCTGGGCTGGAAAACGCTGCTGCCCATTTCGCTGTTGAACGTGATTGTTACCGGTGTGATGATCGTTTTGGCTGAAGAAGGGGTGTTTAACTCCCTAATTTCGGCCTTTGGCGGATAAATAAATACCGAAAGCGCAGCGGTTTCATTTTTTGCTGCCGCTTTCGTGGAGAAGAGAGCATGATTGATGGAATTGTTGAACTGCTGCGGGGGATGGGCATCACGCTCAGCCACCTCTTTAAAAAACCGGTAACCTACCAGTATCCAGAAGAGAAGCGGCCGGTGCGCTATCGTTTTAAAGGGCGTCACGAGCTCAAGCGGTACGATAACGGCCTGGAAAAATGTATCGGTTGTTCGCTGTGCGCGGCCGCCTGCCCGGCCGACGCCATTTTTGTGGAAGCATCGGAAAATACAGATGCCGAGCGTTTCTCTCCCGGTGAACGATACGCCAGCACGTACGAAATCAACATGCTGCGCTGCATCTTCTGCGGCTTCTGCGAAGATGCCTGCCCCACCGAAGCAATCGTGCTGGAAGACAAGTACGAACTCTCGTTTTACGATCGGGCCAGCGCCATTTACACCAAAGAAATGTTAATTGTGCCGGTGCCAGAAGGCGGCCAAGACACGCCGCAGATTACCGAACCGGGCATGTTCGATCGCTCGATCCCGGATATGGAGAATCCAAAGTAATCTTATGGGAAATGCAATTCTTTTTTTGATTCTGGCGGTCATCGCTATCGGCGCGGCCATCCTCATGTTGGTTAGCAAAAACGCCGTTCACAGCGCGCTGTATTTGATTCTCAACTTTGCCGTTATCGCCGTTTATTACATCTTGCTCAACGCTCCTTTCCTGGCTATGGTGCAGATCACCGTTTATGCCGGGGCGATTATGGTGCTTTTCCTGTTCGTGATCATGCTTCTGGGAGCAGAGGAGTCGTCTGGGGTGTTGGGGACCCGTCGAGGACAGTTAACGACCGCCCTTTTGCTGGGCGCGGTTTTGATTGGCTCCTTTGTGGCGGCCCTCGGTCAAATCGGAGGGTCCGCTGCCAGCTCCTCTGTGGCCGATACCACGCCGCGAAATCTGGCGATTATTTTATTTGAAAGCTATGTCTTTCCATTTGA
This sequence comes from Ardenticatenaceae bacterium, assembly GCA_030065875.1. Lineage (GTDB taxonomy): Bacteria > Chloroflexota > Anaerolineae > Promineifilales > Promineifilaceae > WTJY01. The sequence goes on from JASJCR010000019.1 coordinate 62,470, forward strand.
AGTCACCGGCGTTCTGCTCCTGGTGGCGGTTGTCGGCCTGTACGTCATGAGCAGCCGGCTGGTTAAAAAGGATTAACCGCATGCAAGTAACAATCGAATGGTACATCGCCTTAAGCACCATCCTATTTACCATCGGTGCCCTTGGCGTGCTGGTGCGCCGTAACGCGATCATAATCTTTATGTCGGTCGAGCTCATGCTGAATTCGGCCAATTTACTGCTTGTCGCCTTCGCCCAACAGTTGGCTGATGCGCATGGACAGGTGTTGGTCTTTTTTGTCATGACCGTCGCCGCCGCTGAGGTGGCGATCGGGCTGGCCTTGATTGTGGTCATCTTCCGCACCAAGAACACGATCGACATCGGGGAAATCAACTTACTGAAAGGGTAAAGCTGCCGCTAGCCTGGCTAGCCACAGCCCAAGTTCTCGCTTATGAATGCTTTTGGACTCGCACCTCTCTTGCTCATACTGCCGATCATCGGCGTTTTATTCAACGGCATCGTCGGCCGCTACTTTCTGGATGCCGATCGCTCCACCGGGGAAAAATGGAGCGGCTGGTTTGGCACGGCCATGGCCGTTGGAACGTTTATTGTTTCGGTCCTGATCTTTTTCTCGCTGGGGGCAAACGACCACCACGCGGAAATTGTGCACCTCTTTAACTGGTTTAATATCCCCTCCGGGAACTTCACCATTCCGTGGGCGATGCAGCTCGACACCCTCTCCTCGGTGATGACCCTGGTGGTAACCGGCGTCGGCTCGCTGATTCACATCTACGCCATCGGCTACATGCACGGCGATAGGGATTTCCACCGCTTTTTCACCTATCTCAACCTCTTTTTGTTCTTCATGCTTATCCTGGTGACCGGCAGCAGCTATCTAATGCTGTTTGTCGGTTGGGAAGGGGTTGGTCTCTGCTCATTCTTGCTCATCGGCTTCTGGTTTGACAAGCCAAAGGGAGAAGGGATCCTCAACGGGGATGCCGCCCGCAAGGCGTTTGTGGCCAACCGCGTTGGTGACTTTGCCATGATTCTGGGGATGATTCTCACCTTCTGGGCGTTTGGTTCGATGGAGTACGAGGTAGTCTTTGAAAGCGCCCTCGACCTCTATACCACAACCGAAACGGTCTTTATTGCCGGCATTGAATTCACGATTCCCCAGGTTTTGACCGGCATCACGGTGCTGTTCCTGATCGGGGCCACCGGTAAGTCGGCCCAGATTCCGCTGTTTATGTGGCTGCCCGACGCCATGGCCGGCCCAACCCCGGTTTCCGCGCTGATCCACGCGGCCACGATGGTTACCTCCGGTATTTACCTGATCGTGCGCAGCAACGTATTATTTGAAATTGTGCGCGACAGCGGTCACCAACTTTTTGGCATCGTTTCTGCACCAGATCTGGTGGCGATTGCCGGTGCGGTCACGGCCGTCTATGCCGGGCTCGTGGCCTTTACCCAGTTTGACATCAAAAAGGTGCTGGCTTATTCAACGGTCAGCCAGCTGGGCTTTATGATCGCGGCCGTGGGCATGGGCGCCTACGTGGCCGGGATGTTCCACCTGGTGACCCACGCCTTCTTTAAGGCGCTGCTTTTCATGGCCTCCGGCTCGGTTATCCACGGCATGGAGCACGGCCATCACCATCTGCACGAACACAGCCATGGCGATGACCACGAAGAAGATGATTTTGATCCGCAGGACATGCGCTTTATGGGCGGCCTGCGCGAAAAAATGCCGGTGACGTTCTGGGTGTATATTATCGGTTCGCTGGCCCTGGCCGGGATTTTCCCCTTTGCCGGTTTCTGGTCAAAAGATGAAATTCTGGCTCACTCCGCTTACGGGCTGGGGGTGGGTGAAGCAACACCGGTTTTCACCTTTGTGCGCTGGATGCTGACGATTGGTGCGTTCTGCACCGCCTTTTACATGACCCGCCAGATCAAGATGACCTTCTTTGGCGAAGGGCGGCACGAAGCGGTTAAGCACGTACCTGAAAGCTCGCCGCTGATGACCCGGCCGCTGGCTTTTCTGGCCTTCCTGTCGCTGATGGGTGGGGCTTTGAATATCCCGTATCTGACCGGTGGTGGCGGAGAAGAAGCCAGCACCCCGGTGGGGATGACCGCCAGCGTCCTGGCTGCTGAAGAAGATAAGGGGTTAAACCTGGCGTTTGAACACTGGCTGGAGCATTCAATCCAGGCGTTTACGCTGGAAGAAGATTTTGAAAACGTCGTTGGCCCCAACGGTGAACATTTCTTCACTCACGTGCCCCATACCCCTACCAGCCTCCAGTACGACATCGCCATCTCTTCCACCCTGATCGCCGTGGCCGCCATTCTCATCGGCTGGTATGTCGTCTTCCGGGTCTGGCCGCGCAGCAAGGAAGATCCCGACCCGATATCGCAGTGGCCGGTGGTGGGCTTCGTGTGGACCTTTTTCCAGGGGCTGCCGCTTGATACCCTGTATATGACCGGGATCGTTAAAAATATCTTTAACCCGCTGGCCCGTTTTTCAGACGTGGTGGACTGGAACTTCTGGCACAATTTTGTGCACAATAATTTAATTCGCGATTCGTTTGTGGCCCTGGCCGATTTTCTAGCGACCGTGCTTGACCCCAAGGGGGTAGACGGCATTGTCAACGGCGTGGGTCAAACCGCGCGCAATTTGGCCGAAGCGTTACGCCGGCCGCAGACCGGTAACACCGGTAACTACGCTCTAAGCTTATTCCTGGGCGTGGCGTTACTGGTGGCTTTCTTTGTCTTTGCCAGTTAATAATTCCGAATTTCGCAGATTTAAAACTTCACCATCTGCGAAATTCTGCGGACGATTTGTCAAAATTTTTTATCTACTAACTCAATTCTGGAGTTATTATGACCAATAGCATTGTTCTCACTTTATTGATGTCACTTCCCCTGGTGGGGGTCGTGGTCATCCTGTTTTTGCCGGTTTTTAACAACCAAACCGACTTTAACATTAAGTTTGTGGCCAACGCCACGGCGATCATCACCCTGCTCTTTTCGATTGCCATTTTGCCGCTGTACGACATGGGTGTTCCCACCTTACAGCTCGAAGACACCGGGTCGTGGATTGACGCTTTAGGTGTCACCTACCATGTTGGGGTAGACGGCCTGAGCATTTTGATGATTTTGTTGACCACCTTTATCAGCGCGGTGGCCATCGGCTCATCGTGGAACGGCATCGATAAGCAGGTCAAGCAGTACTATATTTTTATGCTGCTGCTGGAAACCGGCATGCTGGGGGTTTTCCTGGCCCAGGATCTTTTCCTTTTCTACATTTTCTGGGAATTTACCCTGGTGCCGATGTATTTCTTGATCGGCATCTGGGGCGGCAAGGAGCGGGTTTACGCCTCGATAAAATTCTTCTTATACACGATGGCCGGGTCGCTGCTGATGTTGATTGCCATCTTGTATGTGGGAATTCAGGCCGGTACATTTAACTTGCCGGAGCTCATCGCCAATCGCGAACTGTATGCGGGTGCGCAGCAGTGGCTCTTCTGGGGGTTTGCCATCGCCTTTGCCATCAAGGTGCCGGTTTTCCCCTTCCATTCGTGGCTGCCCGATGCGCATACGCAAGCTCCAACGGCCGGGTCGATCGTCCTGGCCGGGGTATTGCTCAAGATGGGTACCTACGGCTTTATGCGCTTTAATCTGCCCATGTTCCCTGAAGCGTCGACAAACGCCGCGCCGATTATGGCCACCCTGGCGATTATCGGCATTATTTACGGGGCGATCGTTTCATTTGCCCAAACTGACGTCAAGAAGCTGGTGGCGTACTCCTCAATTTCCCACCTTGGCTTTGTCATGCTGGGTATTTTCTCTCTCAACGAGATCGGGATCCAGGGAGCGATTTTGCAAGGGGTCAACCACGGCCTGAGCACCGGCGCTTTATTCTTCCTGGTTGGCGTCATTTACGAACAGCGCCATACCCGTGAAATCAGCGAATTTGGCGGCCTGTGGCGAGCAATGCCGGTCTTTGCCGTTACCTCACTGATCGTCACCCTGTCCTCGATGGGGCTGCCCGGCCTCAACGGCTTTGTGGGTGAGTTTAGCATTTTGCTGGCTTCAACCGGATCTGACGCCTTGGGTGACTCACCGTGGATTTATACCGCGTTTGCCACCAGCGGCGTGATTTTGGCGGCCATCTACCTGCTCAAGATGTACCAGGGTGTATTTATGGGACCGCTGGACAATCCCAAAAACCAGGCCCTGCGCGACATGAACCGCGGCGAACTGGCGATCATGCTTTCCTTCTTACTCTTTATCGTGTGGATCGGCATCGCCCCATCGATCTGGTTTGCCTCGATGGATGCTACAGTGGCTGATTTAATTCAAAATGTGGTGATGATGGCCGGTGGGTAGCCGCTGTCCGCGAAGTGAGAATAATCTTGAGGAGCGTCGGAAACGGCGCTCTTTTTTTTGTTAGGTGGTGGGTGATAGGTGATGGGTGATAGGTGATGGGTGATAGGTGATGGAGGGGTTGACATAAAGTGAGTGATGATTTATCCTGCCAACACCCAACACCCAACACCCAACACCCAACACCCAACACCCAACACCCAACACCCAACACCCAACACCCAGAAATAGCGCATGTCACATTGTGTGGTATACTTGTAACAGATTTCACAAATAGTACAGGGAACGCCGGTTCCCTGCTTTGTTTTATGTGTCGTCTGACCAACATTATCACTCTTACGCGTACCATTTTTCTCCCCCTTTCGGGTTGGGGCTGCCTGCCCGGTAAGCGTGTTCGTTGGCATGACACCCCGAGTAATCCGATCACCATTCATATTGGAGGAAGATATGGCTTCTATCTCAGGTCTTAAAACGACCATTGTTGAAGGCGTTCGCTATCGTGGCAATATTGGCCATTGGAGCTGGGTTGTTCACCGCTTAACCGGCTTGGGCATATTGGGTTTTTTGACGATTCACGTTTGGGATACGGCCAACGCCACTTATTTGCCCCATGTGTATGCGTGGTCGGTGGATATTTTCAAGCACCCGTTTTTTGGCGTGGGTGAAGTTGCCGTGCTTGGGTCGGTTTTGTATCATGCGTTCAACGGCGTGCGCATCACCATGCTAGATTTTAAGCCGGAGTGGTGGCGTCATCAGGAACGCAGTGCCTATATTATCTGGGGATTATTTTTGATACTATTTGTACCCATCGCTATTTATATACTAATTGGGATCGGGTCACATTGTGCTGAAGCAACCACCAGCTGCTGGGCCTTGCCGAGCCTAAGCGATCCAAAATACCAGCAAATTGCAGATGATTTTGCCCGCCTGCGGGGAGGAAACTAATGGCTACCACAAGACCTGTTCAAATTTCTACCAAGCAGCGCTTTGAGCGCATGGCGTATATGTTTATGCGCATGTCGGGTATCTCCCTGCTGTTTCTGGCTGTGGGGCACGTCATGATTCAGCTTGTCATTAATGATGTGCACAATTTGGATCTAACCTTTGTGGCCAATCAGTGGAACGATTGGGGATGGAAAGCGTATGACATGCTGCTCTTGACGTTTGCTGTTGCTCATGGTTACAACGGTTTGCGCAATGTTTTAGAAGATTACATCCATAATGAAGGATTAATGCGCGCCATTAACTTCGTGCTGGCGGTTTTTGTGGTGGCCACAATTGTTTGGTCGGCCGTGGCCATTGCCAGTTTTGATGCCGAGCTGATTCACCAGGTGATGGGTTCGTAGGAATTTATTCAGGTGCCTGGCAAATTCTAATTATCAGTGACAGGAACTTCCCAAGGTGTTTCTAGCTTTTCATGCCGGGCTTGAAAGTGCCTGTCACTTCTAGAGAAAAAGAGGAATTAACAAAATGAAGCCGATTGTGCATACACATGATGCCATTATTGTCGGGGCTGGAGGGGCCGGTTTGATGGCTGCTCTTTACGCCAGCCGGGGAGCCGATGTGGCGGTAGTCTCAAAATTGTATCCCACGCGCTCCCACACCGGGGCTGCTCAAGGCGGGGTTGGGGCTGCTTTAGGAAATGACGAAGAGGATCATTGGGAGTGGCACGCGTACGATACCGTCAAAGGGTCTGATTACCTGGCGGATCAGGATGCGGTCGACGTGCTGGCCAAGGAAGCCATTGATGCCGTTATTGAACTCGAGCATATGGGTCTTCCGTTTGATCGTTTTCCCAACGGCAAAATTTCTCAGCGGCGGTTTGGGGGGCACACAAATAAAGATACCGGCAAGCCGGTTCAGCGAGCGTGTCACGCGGCCGACCGCACCGGCCACATGATCCTGCAAACGCTCTATCAGCAGTGCATCAAAAACAAAGTTAACTTCTACGATGAATTTCAGGTGGTCGATCTGATTCGCGAGGGAGACACGGTTCGCGGTGTGATAGCGGTTGAAATGTCAACCGGGGATTTCCATATTTTCCACGGCAAAGCGGTATTATTTGCTTCTGGTGGATGGGGTCGCTGTTGGGAAGTCACTTCCAATGCCCATTCCTTGACCGGTGACGGTGCGGCGATTTGCCTGCGACGCGGAATTCCGCTCGAGGATATGGAGTTCTTCCAGTTTCATCCAACCGGCATTTTTAAGCTGGGGATTTTGATTACCGAAGGAGTCCGCGGCGAAGGCGGGGTGCTTCTCAACAGTGAGGGAGAGCGGTTTATGGATCGCTATGCCCCCACGATTAAAGACTTGGCCAGCCGCGATGTGGTTAGTCGAGCGATTTATCTGGAGGTCAAAGCCGGCCGGGGCGTCAACGGACAAAATTACGTCCATCTGGACGTGACGCCGGAAACGGTGAACCACTACTTCAAGCAAGATGGGTACGCCGATCGCTCCATCACCAGAGAATACATCGAAGAGAAACTGCCGGATATCGCTGATTTTACGCGCACCTATCTCGGTGTAGATCCGGTAAAAGAGCCGATGCCGGTACAGCCCACCGCCCATTACGCTATGGGTGGCATCCCCACTAATGCGGATACAGAGGTGATTATCGATGCCAACAACACGGTCCTTACCGGCCTTTATGCGGCCGGCGAATGCGCCTGTGTGTCGGTTCACGGGGCCAACCGTCTGGGCACCAACTCGCTGGTTGACCTGATTGTATTTGGGCGGCGTGCCGGGATGAAGATGGCTGAATTTTGCAGCTCGGCCGAGCTGCTGCCGCTGCCGGAAGATTCGGCCGCCGAGGTCATGGCTGAGTTTGATCGTCTTCTCAAAAGCGATGGCGGCGTTAAACCGCATGATGTTCGCGTAGCCATGCAAAAAACGATGACGGAAAATGTCAGCGTATTCCGCCTGCAGGAGAGTATGGATCAAGCGGTCGTTGATCTGAAAGAGCTGCGGGAAAAATTCAAGCAGGTCACCGTTGAAGATAAAGGGAAGCGCTTTAACACCGACCTGCTCGAAACGTGGGAACTCGACTGCCTACTGCAGCTTGCCCAGGTAACGGCCGTCTCGGCCGCGGCCCGCACCGAAAGTCGTGGCGCCCATGCCCGCGACGATTATCAAGAGCGGGACGATGAAAATTGGCTCAAACATACACTCTGCTTTATGAAAGAGGATGGGTCATTTGAATTGGACTATAAACCGGTGGTGATCGGCCGATACGAGCCGAAACCACGCGTGTATTAAAGGTGGCGCGATCCATGCAAGCGAATTTAAGAATCCGTCGATATAATCCTGAAAGCAACCAGAAGCCGTGGTGGGGCGAGTATTCGCTCAACGACGTCAATCCCAACGATTCCGTGCTCGATCTTCTCCATCGGGTGAAGTGGGAGCAGGATGGCACTCTGACCCTCCGTCGTTCCTGTGCTCATGGGGTATGCGGCTCAGATGCGATGCGTATCAATGGCGCCAATGCCCTGGCCTGTAAAACGCTGGTGGCCCGCCTGAAGAGAAGCGAGTCCGACCAATCGGTCAAGGTCCAGGTTGAACCCATATTGGGGCTGCCGGTCTTAAAAGATTTAATCGTCGATATGGAGCCGTTTTTTGATCATTATCGTTCGGTGATGCCGTATTTTATGAATGACTCGGCCGTGCCGAACGACGGCCGGGAACGGCTGCAGACCCAAGAAGATCGGGCGCGCTTTGATGACACCACCAAATGTATCCTGTGTGCTGCCTGTACAACTTCCTGCCCCAGCTTCTGGGCGAACGGCAAGTACGTCGGCCCGGCGGCGATTGTGCAGGCCCATCGCTTTATTTTTGACACCCGAGATGAAGCGGCCGAGGAGCGTTTAAATATTCTCAACGAGCAGTTTGGCGTGTGGCGCTGCCGCACGGCGTTTAACTGCACCAACGCCTGCCCGCGTGAAATCGAGGTCACCAAGGCGATTGCCGAAGTGAAAATGGCCTTGACCAGCGGAACGGTATAAACCAAATCCCTATCCCCCAACCCCCTTCCCTGGGAAGGGGGTTTTTTTTTGCTATTTAATAATCGAAGGCAGGAAATTAAAGAAGCGGGGGTTGACGGTAATTTGCCCCTCCATGCCGAGGGCGATATGGCCCGGTGTCTCACAAACGTATGAATACAACCCCGGCGTGTTGAACGTAAATTCAAATGACCAGCTGCCCGCGGCCGGATCTCCATTGCGAAAGCTTTCCGGTCCAATCGTGCTGGAAACATTGTGCGTGCCGTTTTGATTTTCCCAACGAACCGTGTCCCCCTGATCGATTTCAATATCCAGCGGTGCGTATTCAAAATCAGTGACCACTACGGTGACATCCACAGCGTTTGAGGCCGCCCGGGCTGATAACGACTGTCCACCCCACAACACGACCCCCAAAATCACGCCTGTAAAAAAACACCTAACCATCTTTTTCATCACAGTTTCTCCAACAACATTTGGTAACAGATTATTTTATCTAGGCGATTTGTAGCAAATCGAATGGAGGTCAACCGTAAATCAATCAACAGATTCATGGTAATATACGTGCGGATAGGGCAAAAGTGGAGGGGAATAGTATGACCTACGTTAACGTGTCAATCGAAATTCTGGGTGATCCTGAAGAAATCTTTTTATTTATCAGCAATCCGGCCAACAATTCGCGGTGGCAGCAGGGGATGATTTCCGCGGAAGTGACTTCGCCCGGACCGCTGGGCGTGGGGAGTACCTACAAACAGATCGCCAAATTTCTCGGCCGGCAAATCGACTCAAATTTTGAAATTATCGCCTTTGAACCGGGCCGCATGATTAAAGGCACCAGCGTTAAAAGCACGTTTCCGATTACCTTCACTCGCATCGTAGAGCCGGCTGCTCGGGAGGGTTATGCTCGGGTATCGGCCGTTGTCGAAGGGGATGCCAGCGGCGTGTATCGGTTATTCACGCCGATTCTGGATCGCCTCGTTAAGCGCTCGGTTGAAGGGGATTACGCCCGTTTAAAGGTTTTGCTTGAGGGCGAGACCAGATAATATCCCGCTGATGTTTTACGAAATAAGTATCCGCAGATTACGCAGATTCTGCCCCGAGCAGCCGAAGAATTACAGAGAGAAATCTGTGAGTGGTTTTAGATTGTGTTGACATTTGGAATATTTCTTCACCCCCACATTAAAATGCGGGGCTAAAGGGCCTGCCCGTAACCAACCCTTTAGCCGTCGGTTTTAATCGACGGCTGCAGAAAATATCGCAAAATTGCGGATGGATCATCATCCTGAATCAAATGTCACCTGCCGCAGATTGCAGAGAAAAATCTGGGATAATCCGTGCCATCCGCGGCAAATTTTTTCGTTATTTACTTAATCGGCCAGCGTTGACAGGTCGCCTACATCCTGACCCAGGGTTTGCGCACGCAGGACGCGGCGCATAATTTTTCCGGAGCGGGTCTTCGGCAGCGAGTCAACCAGATTAATGACGGTTGGCTTGGCAATGGGGCCCATTTCTTCACCGACGTGATCTTTAAGATCAAGCTTTAGCTGTTCCGTTTTTTCGACACCGCTGCGGAGGATACAGTAAGCGTGAATGACGTTGCCGCGCAGCTCATCGGGGATGCCGATCACGGCCGATTCGGCCACCGTGGGGTGGCTCACCAGGGCTGATTCAATCTCGGCCGTACCCAGGCGATAGCCGGAGACCTTGATGACGTCATCGATCCGGCCGATCACCCAAATATACCCATCCTCATCTTTTTTGGCGGAGTCGCCCGGCAAATACCACCCCTGCTTGCTGTACCGCGACCAATAGGTTTCCACATAGCGGTCCGGATCCTTGTAAAGGGTGCGCAGCATCGCCGGCCAGGGTCCTTTGATCACCAAAAAACCCTCTTCATTGATGCCAACCGGCTGCCCTTCTTCGTCAACGACGTCGATTTGCACGCCTGGGAAGCCGCGAGTGGCCGACCCTGGTTTAAGCGGGGCGCTTGGGAGCGGGGTAATCATGAAGTTGCCGGTTTCCGTTTGCCACCACGTATCCATAATCGGGCAATTTTCTCGGCCGATCACCCGATGATACCACCTCCACGCTTCCGGATTGATCGGTTCCCCTACAGAACCAAGCAGCCGCAGGCTGGACAGGTCATACCGATTTGGCCACGACTCCCCAAAACGCATTAAGCCACGGATGGCCGTGGGAGCGGTATAAAGAATCGTTACCCCGTATTTTTCCACCAGCTGCCACCAGCGATCTGGATAGGGAAAGGTGGGTGCACCTTCATACATCAAAGACGTTGCCCCGTTGATGAGCGGCGAGTAGACGATGTAGGAGTGACCGGTGATCCAGCCGGGATCGGCCGCGCACCACCATACATCTTCCGGTTTTAAATCAAACACCCATTTGAGCGTTGTTGCCGTGCCCACCATGTAACCACCATGCGTGTGTAAAATCGCCTTGGGCTTGCCGGTTGTACCGGAGGTGTAAAGTATAAAAAGGGGATCTTCCGCATCCATCACTTCCGTAGCTGCAGTGGCTGAGGCGATCGGCAGGGCCATTAAGTCATGGTACCAGTGGTCCCGGCCGGCCACCATGCCCACCTCTTGATTGGTGCGCTTGACCACGATCACATTTTGAATCGAACCGGCACGCTCAACCGCCTTGTCCGCGATTTCTTTGAGATCGACGGTCTTGCCGCGCAGCCACGCCCCATCACAGGTGATGAGCAGTTTGGAGGATGAATCTTCAATGCGGCCGAGAAGCGCCTCCGTCGAGAACCCGCCGTAAACGACTGAGTGCATGGCCCCGATTTTTGCGCTGGCCAACATGGCAATCATCAATTCCGGAATTCGCCCCATGTAAATCGTAACCCGGTCTCCCTTTTCGACACCCATCGCCCGCAGAACGGAAGCAAATTTACACACTTCGTAATTGAGCTGTTGATAGGTGTAAACTTTGGTGTCACCGGGTTCCCCTTCAAAAATCAGGGCCGCTTTATTGCGCGTGGCGGTGCGCATATGCCGGTCAAGGGCATTGTGAATGATGTTGACCTTGGCGTTGATAAACCATTTGTAGAAGGGCGCATTTGTATCATCAAGAACTTGATTCCACGGTTTGTACCATTCAAAATTTTCGGCCGCGATTTTACCCCAGAAGCCGGGCAGATCAGCGGTTGCTTCGTCATGGACTTTATCGTAATCGGGAATATGGGCGCTTTGGACGACTTCGGGGGTGGGAAAATAGACATCACCTGTCATCTCTTTTTTGTCGGACATCGTTACCTCCTACCTTTGGTTTGTTTGGCGGTTTTGTGGCTGAAATCGTTCCTTGCGAAATACGGGCCACTGAACTTAACTAATGCATTAACGATGGCTTGGTTTGCCATCAGGATCGTGATGGGTGCCTGCGATTATTATAGATCAATGTTTCTTTGTGCAAAAGTGTTAGGAAGAAACGAGGAAAATAGGATAGAATTAGCTATCAGTACGGCCCCCCGGGCCTGTCAGCCAGCTGATAGCCTTTGGCTGCGAGGTGCGCAGCGCCGTGCTAAAATGCTGACAGGCGCGCTATTATGCTGGAGAGGATCCCCAATGAGCAACTTATCTGTCGTCGACATGGCCTGGTATCAAATGGAAGAGCCCACCAACCTGATGATGGTCACAGGGCTGGTTTTATTTAAGGAAAAGGTTGAGCTAAATACCCTTCGGGAAGTGCTCAATCGGCGCATGGTTCAGCCTTTTGCCCCATTCCACAGCGTCGTTGTGACTTCTACCATTCCCGGGGTGCCTTATCAATGGGAAAAAGACAAACATTTTGATTTGAGTTATCACATTCGCCACATTTCCCTGCCTGATCCAGGTGGAAAAGAAGAACTGCAGACGCTGACCAGCAATATGATGAGTACCGCTCTTGATTTAAACCGCTCTCCGTGGCAAATTCATTTGATCGATAATTACCGCGGGGGATCGGCCGTGATGACCCGCATTCATCACTGTATGGGAGACGGTATTTCACTGATTCGGGTCCTGCTGTCGATGACCGGGACAACGGCCCGAGACTCACTGCGAGTCCCGGGGGCCAAACGCAAAAAGAAAAAGAAAGGGCCGATGGATGTGGCCTTAAAAATGGCCGTCAACGCCATAGAAACGACCCAAAAAGTGGCTCAGTCGGTGATGCACGAAAGTCAGCAAGTGTTTGAGGACCCGGCTCACCTGTTTGAGTTAGGGACTTCGGCGGCCGAGATGGCCTTAAAAGGGGCCACCGCGACCGGTAAACTGCTGCTCATGCCCCCCGATCCACACACGCCGCTAAAAGGTGATTTGGGTTTGATAAAGCTAGCGCAGTGGTCAAAACCGATCGATCTAATCGACATCAAGCGCATCGGTAAGGTCACCGATAGCAAAGTAAATGACGTGCTGCTGGCCGCGATGAGTGGGGCCCTACGCCGCTATCTCGCAAGCCGCCATTTTGAGGTCGAAGATTTAAATATTCGGGCGGCCGTACCGGTCAACCTGCGGCCGCTTGATGGACCAATCAAGCTCGGCAACGAATTTGGTCTTGTTTTCTTATCCCTTCCGTTGGGAGTCAGAGATCCATACGATCGGCTGATGGAGCTTAAGAGGCGCATGGATCAGATCAAAGGATCGGTTGAAGCGGTGGTCGCCTTTGGCATCCTGGGGATGCTCGGCGTCACCCCCGGCCAGGTTGCGGATCAAATTGTCAACATTTTTGGCACCAAGGCGACGGCCGTGGCGACCAATGTGCCTGGCCCGCGCGAGCCGATTTATATGGCGGGGAAAGAGATCGATAATATGATGTTCTGGGTGCCTCAATCCGGTAAATTGGGAATCGGTATTAGCATTTTTAGCTATGCCGGCAGAGTAACCCTGGGCGTGGCCGTCGACCGTGGTCTGATTCCCGATCCGGAGAAAATCATTTCCGGATTCCATGAGGAGTTTGAGGCGCTCAAGGTACTGGCCGATCAGGTTGAATCGTAGCGGGTAGGCCTACACGTCTACTCTTCTAAAAAAATCACCGCAAATACTGTTTGGCGTTTCCTCAGCGCTCACCGGATGATTTTTGACAAAATCATGAGATATCGCCGTGGGTCAATGTCTTGGTCTTCTCAAAATTGAAATATCGTGTATAATGGGTAGATCTTACTTTTGTCTTACCTGAATTGGGACTCTGATGGAAACAACAAAATTATCAAGCAAAGGACAAATCATAATCCCCAAAGCAATTAGGGATAGTCACAACTGGCAGCCTGGTCAGGAATTTGCAGTGATTGATTTGGAAGATGGCATTATGCTCCAGGTGAAGAAGCCTTTTCCTCCTACTACCCTCCATGAGGTCGCCGGCTCTCTGAAATATGATGGTGCCTCTAAAACGCTGGATGATATGGAGAAGGCCATCGAGAAGGGGATAAAAGAAATGTGGGCAGAAGGTACAGAAGATGATTGCGATTGACACCAATATTATCATTCGCTTCCTCACCCAAGATGATCCAAACCAATCTCAGCTGGCTGAAGCGGTTTTTTCACCTTATAACAAGATTTTTCTCCCTCTGACAGTATTTCTAGAGACAGAATGGGTGTTGAGATATGCTTATAGGTTTGAATCCCCCCAGATTGTCAATGCGCTGCGCGGCGTATGTGGTCTGCCGAATGTGACGGTTGAAAAAGCGAATGTTGTAGAGCGGGCTTTGCGATGGCATGAAAACGGGGTTGATTTAGCGGACGCCATTCATATGGCGAGCAGCCTGGAAGAAAATCGTAATAATATGTTTGTGACGTTTGACAAAAAACTCATTAAAAAAGGCTCAACGCTAAAGATTGACGTTAAACATCCAGAATCTATATTCAAATAAAATTTTATTCTTTAGCCGTCGATTTTTGAGTTTTGACAAATAAATACCGATATCTCGTCGTCATTCCCGCGAAAGCGGGAATCCATTGGATTGTCACCGATGGATCCCCGCCTACGCGGGGATGACAGGCTGGTTTGGGATGACGGTTCTTATCCGCATTTATTTGGAAATCTTCAATAATCGATGGATGTAGAAAATTCACAATTTTCATGTTGAATCATCAAAATGAATCAAATGTCGACAGAACCTGGCAGATTGATCAACCTGCCTTAAAAACCGCGCCTTTTATTTGTACAAAGTTACTAGGTTATTATATAATTCCTACCGTCTGGTGATATCCCAACCCCAACTTTAAATTGAGCATCGGTTTTTATGGTGATAACCTCTCGTATCCAATATATTCATCAAACCTGTTCGCAGGATGCCATGACCGGTGCATGTCTAATCGACACATCCCCACATAAACAGAAGACCCTCAGCGTTTTGCCGCGGGTCTTTTTTGTTTCAAATCATTTTGATTGAAGACAAGTCGACCTAAAACCAGCGTCCCTTTGACGCCTTTGGTCATCAAGGCAGAGAGAAGCAATCAAGGAGGTGCCAAGGAAGTGATCTGCAATTAACCGGTGTATTCGTGTTGTCAACAGTCAATCAATTTTTCAACGTTCATACTTTTTGTTTACCGATCAACAACAATAGAGGAAGGTTCCAATGCAGATAACCATAACTGTGAATGGCACAACTCACACGCGTGATGTTGAGCCAAGAACGCTGCTGGTCGACTTTTTACGCGACCACCTGGGATTAACCGGGACCAACATCGGCTGTGATACCAGTCAATGCGGGGCCTGTACCATTCACATGGATAGCCAGTCCGTTAAATCATGTACCGTCTTGGCCGTTCAGGCTGACGGCGCTGATCTGACCACAATCGAGGGGCTGGCCAATGGCTCGCTTCACCCCATGCAGCAGGCGTTTTGGGATAATCACGGTTTGCAGTGTGGGTACTGCACACCGGGCATGATCATGTCGGCCACCAAGCTGGTTGAAGGAAATCCCGGTATTAGTGAAGCGGAAATACGTCATGGATTAGAAGGCAATATTTGTCGCTGCACCGGGTATCAAAATATTGTCAAGGCGGTTCAGCAGGCGGCCGGCGAGATGGGAGGTGACTAATGTCAAAATATATGGGTAAAGCTGTCAAACGCGTTGAAGACCCTCGCTTCATTCAGGGGCGTGGGAAGTACGTCGCTAACTTGAAATTGGCAAACATGGGTCATGCAGCCATCAAGCGCAGCCCGTTTGCGCACGCCAAAATCAATGGGGTTGATGCCTCAGCCGCCAAGGCCCTCGATGGGGTCATTGCCGTGTATACCGGTCAAGATCTGCAGGCGGCCGGGGTTGGCTCCCTGCCCTGCGGGTTTAATCCTCCGGGCATCGTTACCGCGCCGCACATGCCGCTGGCCGTCGACAAGGTTCGACATGTCGGTGATGGCGTGGCCGTAGTAATCGCCAATGACATTTACACCGCCTATGATGCTTTGGATTTGATCGAAGTGGATTATGAGCCGCTGCCGGCCGTGGTTGACGCCAAAAAAGCAACCGCTGCCGATGCGCCGCAGGTTCACGATGAAATTCCAAACAACACCAGCTTCCACTGGCCGCTGGGTGAATCCGATACCGTCATGGGGGCAATGAATGAGTCAGACCACGTTGTGGAGCTCGACTTTATCAATCAGCGCCTGATTCCCAACGCCATGGAACCACGCGCCTGCGTGGCTGAGTGGAACGCCTTTACAGAGGAGATGACCGTCTGGACCTCAAGCCAGAACCCTCATTTGATTCGCCTGCTCATGAGCATGGCGACATTGGGTATCCCGGAAAATCGGCTGCGAGTGATTTCGCCAGACGTCGGTGGTGGCTTTGGCTCAAAAATTTTCCATTATCCGGAAGAAGTGATCGTGCCCTGGTGCTCCAAACAGCTTGGTCAACCGGTCAAATGGGTGTCAACCCGGTCTGAGGCGTTTGTGACCGACGCCCACGGCCGTGATCACGTCACCACCGCCAAGCTGGGGGTCAACAACGACGGCACATTTACCGCCCTGCACGTGCAAACCTGGGCCAACATGGGGGCATATCTTTCGACGTTTGCGCCGATGATCCCGACAGCTTTGTACATCACGCTGTTCTCCGGTCTTTACAAAATCCCTCATATTTTTGGTGAATCCTGGGGCACAATGACCAACACCGTCCCGGTTGACGCTTATCGCGGGGCCGGCCGGCCGGAAGCAAGCTATCTCCTTGAACGTCTGATTGACATCGCCGCTCGCGATCTCAATATGGATCCAATTGAGCTGCGCCGCAAGAATTTCATCCAGCCGGATGAATTCCCGTATCAAACCCCGGTAGCCATGGTTTACGACAGCGGAGATTACGATCAGCTGTTTGACAAGGCGATGGAAGTCTCCGGCTATAACGAGATGATCGAAGAACGGGACAGAGCCCGCCAAGAGGGACGTTTGGTCGGTATCGGGGTCAGCGGCTGTATCGAGGCCTCTGGCGCCGGACCGTCAAAAGTGGTTACCAGTTTGGGGGCCGGTGTCGGTTTGTGGGAACACGGCCTGGTGCGCGTTCACCCCACCGGCAAGATTTCGGTGTTGACCGGAACCCACGCACACGGGCAGGGTCATGAAACAACGTTTGCCCAGCTGGTTGCAGATGAACTGGGTGTGCCGATGGACGATATCGAGATTGTTCATGGTGACACCAGCAAAACCCCGTTTGGTTTGGGCACGTACGCCTCCCGCTCCGCCGCCGTTGGCGGCACCGCCATCATGAAATCGTGTGAAAAGATCCGCGAAAAAATGAAGGCGATCGCTGCCTATCAGCTCGAAGCGGCCGTAGAGGATATGGTTTACGATCAAGAGAACGGCACCATTCACGTGCAGGGGTCTCCGGATCGCTCCAAGACGTTTGTCGATATCTCGGTGGCCGCCCTGATGGGCCATATCCCCGATGATATGGAGCCCAGCCTGGAAGAAGCAACCTTCTTTGATCCACCAAACTTCACCTTCCCCAACAGCGCCCACATCGCCATGGTTGAAGTAGACAAGGAGTCTGGAGAAATCTCGCTGCTCAAATACGCGGCCGTTGACGACGTTGGCAACGTCATCAACCCGATGATTGTTGAAGGACAGCTGCAGGGCGGTATCGTTCAGGGTGTGGGGCAAGCGCTCCTTGAGCACGGCATTTATGATGAGGATGGCCAGCTGTTAACCGGCACTTTTCTCGATTATGCCATGCCGCGAGCCGATGACGTGCCGATGTCCGCCCTCGGCCGGATCGAAATCCCGTCTCCTTCCAACCCGCTGGGTGTGAAGGGCGCTGGAGAAATGGGCACAATTGCCGGCACGCCGACGGTGGCCAACGCCGTCATGGATGCCCTGCATCCGCTGGGCGTGCGCCATGTTGATATCCCCCACACGGCCGCGGCTATTCACGGCGCCATTCAGAGCGCTTCAGTCTCTGCTGATTAACCAGGATGAGGAAAACAAATGTATCCACCAAAATTTGATTACTATCGCGCCGGCTCCGTTGAAGAAGCACTGGCGCTGCGCAAACAACACGATGGAAAGTTCTTGGCCGGTGGGCACAGCCTGATTCCGGTCATGAAGCTGCGCCTGTCCGATCCGGGGGTGCTGGTTGACATCGGCCGTATCGACGGTTTGAAAGGGATCTCAGCCGCTAACGGCTCGGCCAAAATCGGCGCGCTCACGACCCATGCTATGGTCGAAGCGGCCGACAATCTGCCGGATATATTGCCCGAGGCGGCCGGCTGGATCGGTGATCCAATGGTGCGCAACCGCGGCACCGTGGGTGGGAATATCGCTCACGCCGATCCGGCTTCCGATCTGCCCACCGTTTTTACCGCCCTGCAGGCCAAAATACACGTTGCCGGTGAAGGTGGCAGCCGCGTAGTTGAAGCCAGTAACTTTTTCACCGGCCTCTTTGAAACGGCGATGAGCGATGATGAGATGGTCACCGCCGTTGAAGTGCCGTCCAAAGACAATCATACCGGCACCGCTTACGCCAAGCTGTTTAATCCCGCTTCGCGGTATGCCATTGTTGGCGCTGGCGCCATGCTCACCATGCAGGGGAATCAGTGTACGGCGGCCAGCGTGTCTATCGGCGGGCTGCTGCCCAACGCCATTCGCTGCCCTTCAGTTGAGGCGGCCCTCTTTGGCCAGACCCTCAATGAGGAGACAATTGCGGCTGCGGCAGCGGCCGTGGCCAACGATATTGTGGCCGATGACGTGATGGGTGATATCCACGCCAGCGCTGAATATCGTCAGCGGATGGCTCCCGTGTTTGTCAAACGCGCGATCGCGGCTGCGGCCGCCCGGGCGTAGTTTGTATTTTGATTCTCCCAATTCCCCGGAAAATACTTAAGGGTTAGCGCTCTTTAAATAATTTTCCGGGGAATTTTTGCTGCGATAAGTACCAAGGTCCCCTGTCAATTTCTATCACGATAGGTTTTGCCAGTTGAGTGAGATCATTTGGCATGTTTGCCTCTTTAAACTTCTATCCGACACGGAAACGCGTGGTTTAGGAGATTTGAGATGCAAAATGTTTACATGATCGGAATCGGCCAGCTCCCGGTGAGCAAATACACAGACTGCCTGGAGTACGAGCTGGCCGCTAGAGCGATCGAGCTGGCTTTGGATGAAGCCCAGCTCGATCGAGAACAAGTCACCATGCTGGTTGCCGGGACGATGCTCTCCGGCATTTTGGGCCATCAGCAGCAGCTGGCCACGCACGTCGCCGACGTGGTTGGCCTGCGGGGGATCGAAGCCGCCAGTGTGGATGCGGCCTGTGGATCCGGAGCGGCCGCAGCCCGCGTGGGTTACATGGCTGTTGCCGGAGGCTTTCATGACTGCGTGGCGGTCTGCGGTGTGGAGCGTATGACTCACGTTTCTACCTGCGAGGCCACTTCCGGTCTGGCCACCGCTTCAGATTGGGAGCATGAGGGGAGCTGTGGCGAGACGTTTATATCGCTCAACGCCCAGCTGATGAGCAGCTATGCAGAGGCGTACGGAGTTGGCCCCCGAGATTTTGCGCATTTTAGCATCAATGCCCATGAAAACGGGCTAAAAAACGCCAACGCCTACCTTAAAAAGCCTGTCGACGAAGAAATTTATCTAAACTCGCGGATTTTGGTCGAGCCGATTCGGTTGATGGATGCGCCGCCCATTTGCGATGGGGCTGCGGCCGTCGTTCTTGCCTCTGAGCCGCTGGCTCGGGCTGCGCTGGCTCGCGGTGTCCCGGTCGTGCAAATAACCGCCTCGGCCGTGGGCACTGATTCACTTTCTCTGGCCCGGCGGCGCGATGTGCTGCGGCTGGAAGGGGCGTATCTGTCAGCCCACAAGGCGTATGAGCAGGCGGACATTACCCCAGAAGAGGTTGATCTGTTTGAGCTCCACGATGCTTATACGATTATTACCGCTCTGAGTCTGGAGGCGGCTGGGTTTGCCGCGCCGGGGCAGGGAGTTCATTTTGGCAAAGATGGGGAGATTACGCTGACCGGCCGTTTGCCGATCGCCTCGATGGGTGGGCTTAAAGCACGCGGTCATCCGGTAGGAGCCACAGGAGTATATCAGCTGGTGGAGAGCGCTTTGCAGCTGACCGGCCGGGCGGGAGACAACCAGATCGACGAGCCGCAGGTCGCGCTAGTGCAGAGCATTGGCGGTACCGGGGCCACGGTGGTGACGCATATTCTGTCGAATGCGGTGTAGACAATTTCCCCGGAAAATTTCTTTAAGAATGCTCGCACTAAGCATTTTCCGGCAGTATTGACACCCCCACATTTTGGTAGTATCTTAAATACTATCTTAGAGGTAGTATTTAAGAGAGATTGTCATGGCGGTTTATACAAAGCGAGTGCAAACAGTTTTAACCAAAGAGCAATATGAGCGGTTAATTGCGCTGGCGGAGGAAGCTCAAAAACCGGTAAGCGTTTTAATCCGAGAAGCGGTAGAAGAGCGTTATTTCGTCAAGATTGACCAGCAGAAGCGGCAGCAGGCGTTGGCTAATTTGCTGGCTCTAAATGCACCAGTGGCCGACTGGCCGCAAATGGAAGAAGAAATCGAACGGGGCGCTCTCGATGAGTGAGAAGAGGTATTTTTTGGATGTGAACGTGCCGATGTACGCGGCTGGGAAATCACATCCGTATAAAGATGCCTGTGCCTGGGTGTTAACCGAAGTGGCTCAAGGCCGGATGGAAGCGGTCATCGATACCGAAATTATTCAGGAAATCCTGTACCGGTATAGCGCCATCAATCAATGGCGAGTAGGGGCCCAAATGGCCCAAAATCTAATCGATTTGATCCCGGTGGTGCTGCCGGTCACCATACAAGATATGCAAGGGGCTATTTCGCTTTTCACGACCTATGCGCCTCAGGGTGTCAAGGCCCGGGATGTCATTCATGCGGCCGTGATGCAAAGTTATGAATTGACACACATTATCTCGAGTGATAAACATTTTGACCGGATTGGCGGCATCGTTCGCGTAGATCCTCAGGAACTGTTTGCCGGGCGCTGATGCAAATTCCCCGGAAAATTTACAGTCATCTCCCCCCGCAAATCTTGCCCCATCATCTGCTTCACAACCTCTGAGTCAAACCCCTTGCCAAACAGATAAAACAGCTTGGTCAGGGCCGCTTCCGGGGTGAGATCGTGACCGGAAATTACACCGGCCTGGGCCAGCGCTTTACCGGTGGCATAGCTGCCCAGCTTGACCGTGCCGGACCAGCACTGCGTACAGTCGACCATCACCACGCCGCGCTGGTTGGCTTCGGCGAGGGCGCCTAGAAATTCCCGATCGTGGGACGGCCCGTTGCCCACCCCAAAGGCCAGAATTACCACCCCCTTAAGCGGCGGCCTTAGAAAATTGCGGGCGATGGTACCGGTAATGCCGGGGAAGAGCCACAGCACCCCTACATCGGGATCCATGGGATGCTGCACAGTGAGCGATTCATCGTTCTCTGGCAATGGCCGGATCAGCCGCCGGTTGAGCTTGATGTCAATACCGGCCGTGGCCAGCGGCGGAAAATTGGGTGAGGCAAAGGCTTCAAACCCCTCGCTGTTGGCCTTAACCGCCCGGCAGCCGCGCAGCAGCTCATCGTTAAAAAACAGGGTAACCTCCGGCAGCGTTTCGTTTGCGGCGATTTGCATCGAGGTAACCAGATTGCGCACCCCGTCTGACCGCGGCTCGACAAGCGGGATTTGGGAGCCGGTTAGAATGACCGGTTTAGCTAAATTTTCGAGCATAAACGATAGCGCGGAGGCGGTATAAGCCATCGTATCGGTCCCGTGCAATATCACAAAGCCGTCAAATGCCTCATAATGATCGCGGATGTCGTAAGCGATCCGCCGCCAATCTTCAGGGCACATGTTGGCCGAGTCCAGCAGAGGATCAAATTCCCGGATGAAAAATTTGGGCATGGACGGCTGATGAAAAACCGGGTTGTGATTCATCAACTCTTGCAGGTGACCGGCCGCAGGAACGTACCCGTGGTTGGACCGTTTCATGCTGATGGTGCCGCCGGTGTTGGCGATGTAAATGGACATGGATTGATTTGATTAGTTCGATTAGTTCGATTGGTTCGATTAGCTCGATTGGAAATGTAGGGGAATTTACCATTGATTTATCAGATAATCGAATTAATCGTATAATCGAAACAATCGAACCAATCATATGATTGAACCAATCAATAATTAGGAGTGAGAGATGGCAAAAGTAATCGGAGTATTGACTGCTGGGGGAGATACGCCAGGTTTGAATGCCGCCATTCGGGCGATTGGCAAAGCGGCACTGCAGGATGGGATTGACGTGATCGGGTTTCGCCGCGGATTTCGCGGCATGATGGAAAACCGAACTGTTCGCCTCGACAGTCAGGCTTTGTCCGGCATTTTGACTTTAGGTGGCACAATTTTAGGTACCAGCCGAGACAAGCCACACAAAATGCCGATCGGTAACCGAAAGATGGACATGACCGATGTGATTGTTGAAAATTATCACCGGCACGAGCTCGACTGCCTGATTTGTTTGGGAGGCGGCGGCACGGCTAAAAATGCGTTTCGCCTGGCAAAAGCCGGTTTAAACGTGATTACATTGCCCAAAACAATCGACAATGATGTTGCCAAAACCGACATTACTTTTGGTTTTGACACCGCCCTGGGGATTGCCGCCGAGGCGATCGACCGGCTGCACAGCACGGCGCACAGCCATCATCGGATCATCATCGTGGAAATAATGGGGCATCGCGCGGGCTGGCTGGCCTTAGGAGCGGGCACGGCCGGGGGGGCAGACGTCGTGCTGCTGCCGGAAATTCCGTACGATATTTCTATTGTGGCTGATGCCATTAGCTATCGCAAGCGGCGCGGCAAGCCGTTTAGCATCGTGGCTGTGGCCGAAGGGGCGATGTCTCGGCGTGAAGGTGAAACGCTCAAGGCGCTGCTTGATCGCGAAGCAAACGAAGAAGATAAGGAGACGCGCAAACAAATCAAGGCTGAAATTACCGCTTTTAACAAGGCTCATCAGGGTTCAACGGTGCGGCTGGCTCAGGAACTGGAAAATCAAACCCAGCTGGAAGCGCGTATGACGATCCTGGGCCACGTGCAGCGCGGTGGAACCCCATCAGCTCGCGATCGGCTGCTGGCGACCCGCCTGGGCACGGAAGCGATAGACCTGGCCCAAAAAGGGCGGTTTAACGTGATGGTAGCCGTTCGGGGGGAGGGGTGTGAGGCGGTGCCGCTGGAAGAAGTGGCGGGCAAGGTCAAAATGGTTCCGCTCGATCATCCGCGACTGCGCAGCGCCCGCCGGGTGGGCACGTGTATGGGGGATGAATGATCAATTATCAATAATCAATGGTCAATGGTCAATTAATAAATAATCGTCGGGTTCGTTGGCAAAAAGCCGCCGGCAGGCCGGGCAGCAGAAGTAATACGTTTCCCCTTCGTGTTCGTGGCTGAATTTGGCGGTGGCGATTTCTAGCTCCATGCCGCAAGGGAGACAGATGGTCGTGCCGGTTGACTGAACGGCCGATTCAGCCGCCGTGATTTCTGGGAGGGCCGGCTCATTTTTTAAGAGGGCCAGATCGAGGAGTTCCGCATTGCGCCGCACCTGGACGATCTCGGCCATGATGCTCAGGGCGATTTCATCCCCGCGGCGAGCCTGGATATCGAGTCCGGCCGGAGCTTTAAACGCCAGCAGATCCGCTTCTCCTAACCCTACAAATTTTAAATACTCACGCACCGCCTCAGCCCGCTTTTTGCTGGCCACCAAGCCCACATATGCCGCTTGCCGCTTGAGCGCTTTTTCGAGGGCCGGTTCGTCGTAGTGGCCATGAGTAGCCACAACGACGTAGGTGAGGGGCGTGATTTTATCCTCGAGCTGATCGAGGGAGGTGATAATCTCATCGGCCGCGCTCATTTCCGCCCCGTGGGTATCCGGATCCACGGCTAAAACGTGATAATTCATCGCTTTGCCTAAATGAACGATGGCCCGGGCGGTGGGCAGGTTGCCAATCACCATTAAGCGCGGCTTCGGCCGCTGGGGTTCGATATAGATTTCCAGGGTGCCGCCGCTAAAACAGGTCATCGGCATATCGATCAGACCGTCTCGCGGGGTCTGGCTTTCCGGATCGTTTGACAGGCGTATCAGCCGGCAGGTGTCGTCAGCCAGCGCTCGCAGCGCTTCTTTGATGACCGTCGGTTGGGCACAGCTGCCCCCGATCCAGCCGTGCATTACCCCATTGACGGTAATAATCGCCTTATCTCCCGGCTTGCCGGACGTCGGTTTTTCCGCCCGCACCACCGTGGCGGTGACAAATGGCTCTCCTTTTTGCATTAGCTCGTTTGCTTTGAAAAAATAATCATCATACATTTCTCGTCTCTCGTCTCTCACTGCTGAACCAGCACATCTCGAAAAGCAATTTCCTCGGCCGCCAGAACGTAAATAATCGAAGGTAAATTGTCCGTGCGATTGTGGAGATCGGTAAAATAGCTGACAAACTGGTCGTCCGGCTGGGCCAAACCGAGGAGAATCAGGTCCGCATCCTGTGATGCTTCCTGAAGCACGTCAAAAAATGAGTGATCCTGAGCAACCACCGCGTCAAATGTGGCCTGGATGCGAATTTGTTCCAAAATTTCTTCAAGATTGGCCTTGGTTGTTTCGGCCGCTTCCGGAGAAGGCACAACCATGCGCAGCCGCACAATGGCGCCCGGCCAGTCGAGCCCGGTTTGGAGCAGGTGCGCCAGAATCAGCATCAGGGCACCGTTGTCCTGCAGCCCACCCCACCAGACGTCGATAGTTTGCCGCCGGCCAAATCCCAGCAAATCGTTGTGGCGCAAGATAATCACGTTTCGCCGATGGTTATAAAAATGGGTAACCATCTGGCAGTAGCGGGCTTTGAGTTCGGGTGTTTCGGTATCTCCCAACAAGACCGTGTTGGGCATCAAGGCCCCCAATCCATAAAAATCAACGAGTTGTTCCGCCCCCTTAAACGGGGTATCGGCCCGGATGACGCGCACCATGGCATCAACGCTGCGGGCTTGTAGATACTCGCGAATTTGCTGGGTAAAAAGCGCCTGTCGCTCGGCCGTCACCTGACCATCAGTCAGAACGGTGGACACGGTGATGAGCGAGCGGTTGTGGGTCAGCGCCCGTGCCAGATCGATTAAATGCCACCGTTTGGCCGGTGCGCCGGAGAGAACCAGGAGGTGCGGCCGCCAATTTTTGGGGTCTGGGGCCCCGTGTAGTCGCAGAAGCCCGATACGGGTAATGGCCATCCAGACCCCTTGCCGCACATCACCCCAGGCGGTTTCCAGCGTGCGGCTTTCCAACCACGCATACAGCCCCAACACAAACACAAAAGCGATAGCGGTGGCTACGGCATTGATCAAAAACATCACGGCGATACAGCCAATCGCCCCTAAAAATGACCAAATCCAGTGGATTTTAAAGGTCGGCCGAAAAGATGGGCTGCCGATCAACCTTTCAACCGCGGCCGACACATTCAAAACGCCATAAGTTGTCAGGAAAAACATCGTCAAAACCGGGGCGATGACGTTTAAATCACCCAGACCAACCGCCAGCAAGGTGACGCCGGCCGTTAGCAGGGTGCCGGAGCGGGGAATATCCTCTTTTCCGCTGCCCTTGCCCAACCAGCGCAGCCGGCTGGGCAAGACCCCGTCGCGCGCCAGCGCCTGCAGGACGCGTGGGGCACCCAGCATGCTGCCCACCGCGCTTGACAAGGTGGCTCCCCACACCCCCAGCAGAATGGCATCCCCCCAATACGAGATTTTGCGCATGACCAGCGGATCGGTGATCAGGGATTCGGTGCCGACCCGCAAAACTAAAATGATCGGCAGGATCATATAGATCAGATAGCCCAACCCCACCGCGGCAAACGTTCCGGTGGGAATCGATTTGCTGGGATCCTCGAGGTCGCCGGACATATTGACCCCGGCCATAATGCCGGTCACGGCCGGGAAAAATACCGCAAATACCACCCAAAACCCGTCTGAACCCTGCTCGACCGTTCGCCACAGAGGGACATCAGCGGTCTCGATCGGCTGTCCAAAGGCGATGGAAAGCAGAGATAGAGCGATGGCGGCCATAATAAAGTATTGGGCCCGAATGGCGGCCTGGGTTGAAAAAAGGGTCAAAATCGTCACCAGGATCGTGGTGACAATCCCGACCACGCGCATATTCACCGTCGGAAAAGCCTGGGTGACGCTTTCGGCAAAGCCGATAATGTAAAGGGCAATCGAAAGCCCCTGGGCCAAATAAAGGGGGACGCCGATCGCTCCACCTAATTCGATGCCCAGCGAGCGGCTGATCATGTAGTACGCCCCGCCGACCCGCACTACCTGATCGGTGGCAATTTGAGCGACTGAAAGGGCGGTTAAAAATGTAATCGCGGTTGACAGGGTGACGATAAGCAGGGTGGCGACCAACCCGACCTGGCCAACGACCCAACCGAAACGCAAATACATGATCACCCCCAGGATCGTTAAAATCGAGGGGGTGAACACACCGGCAAAGGTACCTAGACCACCTTTTTTCCCGGCAATTACTTCTTCACGTTTGATCGTCGATGAACTCATATTTTACGGCCGCACAGCGTTTAAATGGATCCGGCTGGGTAAGCGCTGGCGGTATTTGTTGACGCAACCGGGATTCTTGGCGGCCCTATTGTACGCATTATCTGAAGAATGCCATGGGAAGTCCTAAATTGTTCAGGATTGTCGGCCGACAAGAGGCGGTGCCTTATCTCATTTGAAGCCCCCCATCCCCCCAACTTGGGGTTGAAGGGTGGACAGGTTTGTTTTAGATTGGACCAATCTCCAAGATTGGTCCAATCCTGCCCAGGGGAGCGGATAATACTCAACCAAGAAACTCGCGTACGTGGCGGTTAAACTTCTCCGGATTTTCGATAAACATAAAATGCTGCCCCCCTTCCTCCTCTTCAAAGAAAACGACCTGTGAGCCGCCTATTTGCTCGTGGATCCACTGCTGGGATTTCCAGGGCATCAGGCTCACCCGGCCGCTGACGATCAGCGTCGGCACGGTAATGGTGGGAATCGTGGCCCGCCAATCCTGATGGCAGTGATTGTAAAGGAGGTCGGCCGCCTGCTGGCGGGGCAGCTTCAGGTTGACGTCGATCACCCACTGCTTCATCTCTTCAGATGCGCCACCGGTAAACATCCCCCCGACCAGCCCGGCGCTGGTTGCTTCTCCATCGGGGCCGGCCAGGCCGTCACACAGCCCCATCACCCCCGGCGCATCAAAGATGGCCCCAGATGCGGTCAGGGTTTCTTCTGACCAGGAGGGATTGGAGGTTAGAAAGGGGGCCTGATCGATCAGGATGAGCTTGTCGAGCCGTTCGCTGCCAAACAGCTCCCAATAAGCCCAAATAATCGAACAGCCCATCGAATGACCCATCAGCACCGCATTGTCGAGATCGAGGGCCAGGATGACGTCGTGGACGTCTTTGGCCAGGCGGTGAATGGAATACCCGCTCTTTACGTTCTCGCTGTCTCCGTGCCCGCGCATGTCGATGGCCAGGCAATGATACCGATCGCTCAACCCGTCGATCTGATATTTGTACTGCTCGGCCGTTTGCGACCAGCCGGGAATCATGACCAGCGGCTGGCCGGAACCCGCTTCCAAAATATTCAGGACGGCCCCATCACTGGTTTGGACCTGTATTGCTTCGTACATGAATCTGCTTCCTTTCATTGTGTCTGATCGACAATCTTATCGATGAGGGTTTCCGATAAATTTATTTATCAGCCAAAAGATCAAAACACGATAAATCGCGTTAAAACCTGTCATTCCGAGCGATAGCGAGGAATCTCGCCAAGTTGGGCAAAGATCTAGACAGACTACTAAAGCGGATGGTATCAATTCTAGCGAGGGCTAATTTCAATGATAGCTGGCGAGATTCTTCGCTTCGCTCAGAATGACAAGTAGTCCACAGCATCAAGTGAAAGTAAAAAGTGCAATGATGGGTGGTTTTGCAACGCACTTTTCTCTTTACACTTTTTACTTTTAACTATTTAATCACTCACACCCGCATCGCGCAGCGCCTGCCACACCTTCTGAGGGGTGATCGGTATATCGATATGCCGCACGCCGAGATGCCACAGCGCGTCTACGACGGCGTTGGCGATCGCCGGAGGTGCACCAACGGTTGGCGATTCTCCCACACCCTTGGCCCCAATCGGATGATGGGGAGAGGGGGTGATGGTGTGCCCGGTTTCCCACTTGGGCGATTCAACGGCCGTGGGCAGCAGATAGTCGGCAAAGGTGCCGGTCAAACAGGTGCCGTATTCATCATAGACAATTTCTTCAAACATGGCCGGCGCCAAACCCATGGTCAGGCCGCCGTGGACCTGCCCTTCAACAACCAGCGGATTGATGATGTTGCCGCAGTCGTCGATGGCCACAAAGCGGCGAATGTGTACCTCACCGGTTCCTTTGTCAACGTCCACCACGCAAATATAGCTGCCGAAAGGAAAAGTCAGGTTTGGTGGATTGTAGTAGTCGGTCGCTTCCAGACCGGCTTCCAAATCATCCGGATGATTGGTATACGCCGCAAAAGCGATATCCTGGATTGTTTTGGCCTGATCGGGAGATCCTTTGACCTGCCACTGGTTGACGTTCCATTCGAGATCTTCTTCACTGGCTTCGAGCAGATGGGCGGCGATTTTTTTCGCTTTGGCCCGGATTTTACGGGCGGCCATGGCCGCGGCCGCGCCGGCGGTTGGCGTGGAACGGCTGGCGTAGGTGCCCAGACCGTAGGGGGCGGTATCGGTGTCCCCCTCTTCCACTTCGATATCGTTGGCGGGAATGCCCAGCTCCTGGGCGATAATTTGAGCGTACGTTGTCTCGTGCCCCTGCCCCTGGGATTTAGTGCCAAAGCGGGCGATCGCTTTTCCGGTGGGGTGGATGCGAATTTCGGCCGAATCAAACATTTTGATGCCCAAAATATCGTAATCCTTGGCCGGACCGGCTCCAACCACCTCGGTAAAGCTGGAAATGCCGATCCCCATTAGCTCGCCACGCTCCCGTTTTTCAGCCTGTTCCCGGCGCAGCTCATCATAGCCGATCATGTCCATCGCCTTTTTGAGCGCGGCCGGATAGTTGCCGCTATCATACTCCCAGCCGGTGGCTGATTTATAGGGGAACTGCTCCGGCTGGATAAAGTTTTGCATGCGGTATTCGGCCGGATCGATTCCCAAATCATGGGCCATCATGTCGGTCAGCCGCTCGATCATGTGCACCGCTTCGGTCACCCGGAAAGAGCAGCGGTAAGCCACCCCACCGGGTGGTTTGGTGGTGTATACGGCGTCGAAATTCACGTGGGTGGCCTCAATATCATACGAGCCGGAGCAAATGCTAAACAGGCCGGCCGGAAATTTGCTAGGATTGGCGGCCGCATCTGCCGCGCCGTGATCGGCCAATCCATTGACCCGCAGCCCGACAAGTTTTCCGTTTTCATCGGCCGCGAGTTCCGCCTCGAGGTGATAATCCCGGGCAAAACTATCCGCCTGGAGATTTTCGCTCCGATCTTCGATCCATTTGACCGGTTTACCGAGCAGCAGACTGGCCACTGCGCCAATGACATACCCTGGATAAACCGGCACCTTGCCGCCAAACCCGCCGCCGATATCCGGTGAAATAATTTGAATTTTATGCTCTGGTAACCCGGTCACCAGGGCAAAAACGGTGCGAATGGCGTGTGGAGCCTGAGTCGTCATGTAGATCTGCATTTTTTCGGTGGCCGGGTTGTAGTTGGCCACCATGCCGCATGTCTCAATGGAAGCGACATGAATGCGCGGGATGTGCATATACTGTTTGACAACGTGTTTGGCATTGGCAAATACTTCATCAGTGGCCGCCTGATCGCCAACTTCCCAATGCCAAATGCGGTTGGTTTGCACTTCTTTGTCGGTGCGCACAATCGTTTCATCTTCAAGGGCCTTAAAGGGATCAACAACCGCATCGAGGGGATCATAATCGACAAAAATATTTTCGACGGCATCAGCCGCGATATAGCGATCGGTAGCGATAACCGCACACACCTCCTGGGCGTAGTAAACCACTTTTTCAGTTGGCAGAACCATTTGTGTATCTGACATCAGGGTAGGCATCCAGTGCAGACCATGAGCTTCCAGATCTTTACCGGTGATCACCGCCAGAACCCCATCCATTTCCAGGGCTGCGCTGGCATCGATATCGAGAATTTTGGCGTGGGCATATGGACTGCGCACGATATCCATATACAGCATACCGGGCAGCTTGACGTCATCTACGTACTGCCCTCTTCCCTGAATAAAACGCGGGTCTTCTTTGCGCTTCATGCGGTGACCCATACCGCATACTTCCGGCGGCGTGGTCACGGCGATCTGTTCTGTGGTTTCCACCTTGGCCGAGGCTCCTTCGGGGACCGGATGTTTTACTTCAACGCGATCATCTACGTGACGGGGTTTGTTTGGATCGTGATAAACGGTCATGCCGCTACCTCCTCTTGCTGCAGCTTTTCGGCCGCATACTGGATCGCTTCGACGATTTTGTTATAGCCGGTGCAGCGACACAAATTCCCCGATATGCCCCAGCGAATTTCATCCTCCGTGGGGTTGGGGTTTTTACTCAGCAGATGTTTGGCGCTCATTAACATCCCTGGGGTGCAGTAACCGCACTGCAGCCCGTGTTTTTCCCAGAATCCCTCCTGCAGCGGATGAAGCTGGCCTCCTTCGGCCATTCCTTCAACCGTATCGACTTCCGCCCCGTTGGCCTGCACGGCGAACATGGTACAGCTTTTAACCGCCCGGCCGTTGATCAGCACCGTACACGCCCCACAGCTAGTGGTGTCGCAGCCGATATGGGTGCCGGTTAAGTCAAGATTTTCGCGAATAAAGTGCACCAGCAGCAGGCGCGAGTCGACCTCTGCGCTGTGATCGGTGCCGTTGACGCTGATTGTGATTGAATGTTTGCTCATGATATCTCCGGATAGATACGAAATACGAGATACGAAATACGAGATACGAAATACGAAATACGAGATGCGAGATACGAGATGCGAAATACGGTAGGCTAATTTTTTAATCGCGATGTTCTATTTAAAATATTTCAACACAGATCACCTAATTTCGTATTTCCAATTTCGTCATTCGTGTTTCAATTTGCTCTTTCCATCGCCTTGCGAATTGTCCTTTTTACCATCACGCGGGTCAGGTCCCGTTTGTATGCCACTGAACCGCGCAGATCCTGAGAGGGATCACACTCAGCGGCCGCGGCTTGACCGGCCGCTTCAATGACATCATCGGTCAATGTTTGACCGACCAGGGCCTGTTCGGCATTTTTGGCGCGCATGGGCACCGGGCTGACGTTGGTCAGGCCGATGCGGGCGGCCGTGCAGGTGCCGCCGCTCATGGTCAGCTGTACGGCCGCGGCCGAGATAGCATAATCACCGACTTTGCGCTCGAGTTTGAGATACGCGCCACCGGTTCCTGCAGCCGGGGTGGGAATGCGAATCTCAGTCAGGATTTCGTTTTCCTCAAGTGAATTTTCAAATAGATCGGTGAAAAAATCGTCTATGGCGATACGCCTGGTGCCGTTGGGGCCGGCCGCCATCACGGTCGCCCCATAGGCCAACATCACGGCCGGGTGATCGTTGGCCGGATCAGAATGAGCGATATTGCCACCCACGGTGGCCAGATTGCGCACCAGTGGATCAGCGATCACGGCGGCCGCGTCAGCCAGCAAATGATATTTGCTCTGGACGATATCCGACTCTTCCAGAGCGCTTTCACGGGTCATGGCTCCAATGAGCAAATGGCCGTTTTCTTCGCGCAAATAAGAGAGCCCATCGATGCGATTGATATCGATCAGCGTGCCGGGCAGGGCAAGACGAAAACGCATGGCAGGGATTAAACTTTGCCCACCGGCCAGGATCTTAGCCTCGTCACCATGCTCAACGAGAAGGGAGATTGCTTCGGCAAGGGTTTGGGGAGAATGATAATCGAACTCTCCGGGAATCATGGGGTTGAACTCCTTTTTAGCACGGTGCTGCGCACCTGTCAGCCCGGCCCTGCGGGCCTTTTAGCTGATAGCTGAAAGGGGCGGAGCCCCGAGCTAAAAGCCGCGCAGCGGCGTGCTAAAAGAGGCGCAGCCTCGAGCTATCAGGTGCGCAGCACCGTGCTAGTACGCTAACAGGCGCTTTAGCGCCGCGCTCCTCTAAAAGAAAATAAAATAAAAAATCACCAGCACCAGGATGATGCCACCGATGATGAGGGGCAGGCGATATTGGGCCGGTATGAGCTCGCCGGCCACATCTTTGGCTACGTTTACGGCCAATTCTGTTTGTGTAGGGGGAACGTATTCAGGGGTTTTGGTTTCAGCAACAGCTTCCGCCACTTCCTCCGCCGCAGCTTCACCGCCGGCCGCGGCCTTTTCTTTGGCAACCTGAACCTGAAGATAGGCATTGAGCGCTTCCAGACTTTGCTTAATGATAGATTTGGCTGAGGCATCGAGCAGTCGCTGGCCGACGCTGGCGATTCGGCCGCCGACTTTGGCTTCACCTTGATAAGTCAGGAGGGTGGCATCGCTTTGACCGGTTAAGGATAGAGAGCCGTTGGCTTTTACAAAGCCGGGAGCTCCTTTGCCATCCACCTCAATATCATAGCTGTTGGGTGGGCTGATATTTGACAGCTTGATGTTGCCGGTAAATTTTCCCTGAACCGGCCCCACCTTGATTTTTAATTTGCTTTCGTATTCATTTTCACCGGTTTGGGTGACCCCTTCACCCCCCGGTAAAACAGAGCCCAGCACGTCGGGATCCTGGACCGCTTCCCAAACCAGGTGTTGGGGGGCATCAAATGTATATTCGCCTTGTAATTTCATAGATATTCTCCTTCTCAGACGACAGACTTCAGACCACAGACTACAGCAACTTTCTCTGAGGTCTGAGGTCTGCAGTCTGTGGTCTCGTATTCCCTAACTTCGACAAATGCTCGGCCAGGGTTGAAAGTGTTTGCAAATTATGGATCGGTAAAAAATCGTCGATGTAGGGCAGGGCGGCTGCCATCCCTTCGACGAGCGGTTGGTATCCTACCCGGCCGGAAAGCGGGTTCAGCCAGATTAAGCGGTGACAGCGATGGTGTAAATAGCGCATTTCGCGGCCTAATTCAGAAACATCACCTCGTTCCCAGCCGTCACTCATAATTACCACAATTGCCCCGCGCCGCAAAACCCGGCGGCTCCATTCCCGGTTAAACTGCTTAATTGAATCCCCGATTCGGGTGCCGCCCGACCAGTCAACGACATCACGAGCCGCCAAATTGATCGCCTGATCGATATTTTTGAGTTTGAGCTGCGGGGTGATACGGGTTAGGCGAGTGCCAAAAACAAAAGCTTCCACCGTTTTTAAGCTGTGGGTGACGCTGTAAAAAAATTGCAGCGTCAGGCGGGCGTACTTTTCCATCGAGCCGCTAATATCGGCCAGCAAGATGAGCGGCCGCTCTTTGATTTTTTTGCTTTGGTAGGCGAGTTGAAGGGGAGTGCCGTTAAATTTAGCGGCCGCGCGCAGGCAGCGTCGTAAATGCAGCCGCTGTCCCGAATCATCGGCTGTAAAGCGGCGGGTCGTACGCAGGCTAACTTGCCAGCGCATCTCCTGAATCAGTTTTTTGACG
Source organism: Ardenticatenaceae bacterium (assembly GCA_030065875.1). Taxonomy (GTDB): domain Bacteria; phylum Chloroflexota; class Anaerolineae; order Promineifilales; family Promineifilaceae; genus WTJY01. The sequence continues at coordinate 95,942 of JASJCR010000019.1, forward strand.
GTTTCCAGTTCTTCAATTGTCAAATGTCCAAAATCTTTGCTTTGCAGCAGTTCACTGCTGCTAAAGGAGCCTGCCTTGTCGGCAATTTCTAGCGCCTGATCGTTGCGCTTTGCCTTGCTGGCCATGAGCATCGCCAAACTGTATGGATGATTGCGCGGCCGGTTGTGGCGGGGCGCGACCGGCATTTTTTGACCACGCCCGTTTTTTGTGATGGCCGGCCGCCAGAAGAGGTTAAACAACACCTCAAACAAACGCAAATGCTCCTGCCGCATGACCAGGGTGCCTCTGGCAACATAAAAAAACTGTTCTTTCTGGCCCATGTCAACCAGGGTCAACGCCTGGCAAAAATCTTGAGCCTGGCTCGAGGAGATGGGCAAACCGGCCGCTTTTAGCACCCGGGTAAACTGCAGTGCGTTTGCCAAAAAAAACGAATTGCTCATAAAAAATCTTCGTAAATCGTCAATCCAAAATCGTAAATTAGATTTGGGATTGACGATCTTCGACTAGCGGACTCTCCAGAAGCCGCTTGATATCGCTTTTGCGGAGCTTGTCGACATCATCCTGGTATTTCAGCACGATGCCCAGCGTCGCTTCAACAACCGCCTGATCAATTTCCTGGGTATTCAAATGGTGAAGCGCCTCAGCCCAATCGAGCGTTTCCGCGACCCCCGGCAGCTTATACAGCTCTTCATGACGGATCGCCTGAATAAAATGAACGACCTGATCGGCCAAGGCTGAGCTCAGATAAGGGACCTTGCGATTGACAATTTCTATCTCTTTTTCGCGTGATGGGTAATCGATCCATTGATAAACACAGCGGCGTTTGAGGGCGTCGTGGATCTCACGAGTGCGGTTGGAAGTAATTACGACAATGGGCTTGTGGCGAGCGCGCAAGGTACCAATTTCCGGAATTGTAATTTGAAAATCCGACAGCAGTTCAAGTAAAAAACTTTCAAATTCCTCATCGGCCCGGTCAAGTTCATCAATGAGGAGCACCGGTGGTTTTTGATGGGCTGAATCGATGGCCTGCAGCAGCGGCCGTTTGAGCAAAAACTCTTCAGAAAAGATATCCGGTTTTTGCTCGTGAGCCTGAATTTCGAGCAGCTGGCGCGGGTAATTCCACTCGTAAACCGCCTGATTAATATCTAAACCTTCGTAACATTGTAGACGAATGAGGGGGGTATCAAAAATGCGGGCCAACACTTTGGCAATTTCTGTTTTTCCGACGCCTGGCTCCCCTTCCAAAAAAAGCGCCTTGCCCATTTTGAGCGCTAAAAACAAGGTGGTACTCAACCCAACATCGGCCAAATAGTCGTGATCATTCAGGATTGCTGTCGTTTCTTCAACCGTGTTAAACATTGTATATCTGGCAGAGGACGGTTTTTTTAAGTGAGCACCCTAAATAATGTTTCAAAAGCGCACCGCTAGAATTGGTAAATTGTACAAAACCTGCACGAAAAATTATACCACACCTTTGGTAAAAGTATCCAATCAAAATAATATATAGACAATATATGGACTGACCGTTTGATTTTAATTAACCAAGGGAAATTGCTTTTATCCGGTCCAGCCGCTCCACTTCGTTTTTCTGCAGCCACGGATCTTTTGAAAGGATTTCATAAGCTTTTTCAAAGTAAGATGCCGCTTTTTGCCGATTACCGGTGATGAGATACAGCTCACCCAATTCTTCAAACACATACCCCCCGGGGTTGTTTTTTGCGGCATAATGCGCTTCAAGCTGGTGCTGGATGGTGAGCGCCTCATCGATGCGGCCGAGAGAGCGCAGCGCTCGGCCAACCGTCCAGCGGGCTATGTATTCCATTTCCTGGCCGGGCTTGTGTTTTTCCTGCCAGCGGAGCCCTTTTTGAAAGGTGTTCAACGCCTGTTTAAACGAGCCGGCCTCATGATAAGACCAGCCCAAGTTGTTGTACAGGGACCCCAGCCAGCCGTTGGCCTCTTCATCGGCTGACTGTTCGGCCGCAGAAATTGCCAGCTCATTCCACCGGAATTGCTCGGCCGGAGGCTCAATGATGCCCATCATGTGAGCGGCATCCACCGCGTAAAAATCGGCCTTGCAGGCCACGGCTCTTTCATAGGCCAGCAGGAAGAGCGGCCGGGCCAATTTTTTCTCACCGGATGAATTATAGGTTCGGCCGCGCTCAAGCCATAAACGCACCCAAACGAGATCAAAATCGGGGTCGAGAGACAGGTTGTGGGCCACTTCATCTAAAATTTCGTGTGCTTCAGCAAAGCGCTGGCGCAGGCCATAGGTGCGGGCGATTTGAGTCATGAGCTGAAGGGTGAGGTTTAAGTCATCCTCAATTTCGTTCTTAAATGCTTCAAATCTGGCGGCCGTTCCGGCCGGGTCATTGTAATTCCACAAATGATCAAAAGGGGTACGCATGTTGAGTGTCTCTTTTAGCTCGGCCCTGTGGGCCTTTTAGCATTTAGCGCGCCGCTGCGCGGCTTTTAGCTAATAGCTTATGGCTAAGAGGGGCGGAGCCCCGCCCTAAAAGGTCCACAGGACCGTGCAGCGAGGGGCTTCAGCCCCGAGCTAATCCACTATCCGCCCAAACCGCTGCAGTTTGCGCATCATGTTAACCGTTATTTCCCCTTCCCAATCCTTTTGGGCTTCCGGCCACGTTTCGGGAAAGTTTCCATACCAGCTCCAGGTCGGTTCCCAGGAGCCTCTTGAGGTCTGCCGGCCGATTTCAAAATCGAGATGGGCGTGAATAAGCACTTCAAAGGTTGAATAGAAAGGTCCTTCCGGCCCTGAAACCAGATCGAGGGGCTTCAGGCAGTAAGTATGCCATTCATTTGGGTCTGTTTGCAGCGAAAGGTGAGCCAGCTGCAGCAGATGATCGGTGGCCTTGGCTTTCTCTTCAGTGGGTAAATGATCGATCAAATTGAGATAGCAGAAGACGGTATTGTTGTCGATCGCCTTGTCGGTTTCATAAAAGCGGGTCATCACGTCTAAATAAATGGCGCGGACAATCGGCTCTGCTTGCGGGAGGTCGGCCCACAACAGGTAGCCGAGAATATTGGCTCGAGGATTGATGAGAAAGCCACCAAATGTTTCGGACAGGCGAGTTTGGTCCCACCAGGGTGCATGGGGGAAATCACCGGCCGAGGGAGGAATAAAGCGCCAGACGTTGGTTTGAGGATCAAACGTATCGATTAAAAAGCGAAACGCCCCTTGCACAAGGGGATGATCAACAGGGGTATGCACGCTGTGCAAGATGTGCAGTGCGGTTTGGGTAGCCAGGGCTGAGCTGGCCGGCGCCCTCAAATCCGGTTCCAGGGCGTGGCCAAAGCCACCATCGTCATTTTGAAATTTGGTGAGCGCCTGCCAGACCCCAGCAGCAGGCTCCTCTTCAAAATAAAACCGCCACAGCGCTTGTTCCAACGGCCGGCCCTGGGTCAAAACAAACTCTTGAGCTTTGTTGAACTGTGATTGAGATAATTGGACCATCATTCACCTCCTGTGGATGTAGGTGAATTGTAGTATAAGAACATATGTTCTGCAATCCCGTTTTTACGTTCATAGCATAAGAAAGCCGCGGATGGCACAGATTTAGGGGGCAAAGCTCGATCTATTGAATCAAGATTTCACGAATTCTCATTATGACTCCGCTTCTTTGAGCAGGGTGCGAATTTCGCGGGCAATCACCTCGTTGACCGGAAAATGTTTTTCGAGGAAGCGTAAGATTTCGGCCGCGGAATCCGGCGTTTTCTCATAACCCTGAGCCATGCGCGGCAGTTGGGAGGCCAGATCCGGCAGTCGAGCCTCGATGCGCCGATCGTTCATAAATAAATCCTGGCTGATCGGCTGCTCGGCAAGCACCAGTTGGGCCAGCTCTAAAACCCGGTCGAGGGCGAAACCCTGCACAAAGCGCATAGCGCTCAATTTCTCGCCGCGAAGATAGCGGCCAAGCCCTACATATAAATTGGTCAATGCTTCTCCCAGAAGGAAGCTCGCCTCTCTATTTTTTGACGGCTCCCCAATCGGTCGGGCCAATTGCGGATCAAAAGAAGCAACCGCCCAAATAACTCTGGCGGCCGGTTTGGGTATGCGGGTCAATTCGTCAACTTCGAAGACGGCCATCTCGCAAAAAATGCCGTCCGCATATAAAAGTTTGTACCCATTTTCTGTATTTTTGAAGCGATAGCCAACCGAGTGAACGCTCTCGAGCCAGGCGACATTGTCAACAAAGCGTTTCTTATAACCTGGAGAGACAACCGCAAAAAAGTCAAGATCGGAGTATTGATCGAGCCGGTCACGGTCGACGCCGGATGAACCCAAGGCCAGGAGGGCCAGTGCCCCCGTGGTTTGGGAGAAAGATTGGGCAATTGCGTCGAGACGCTGGAGAAGTTTTTGAGGATCCATAAAAAAAGACCGGAGACTGGAGACAGTTGATTTTAGGCTATCCTCTCCTGTCTCTTGTCTCTCGTCTCTCGTCTATAATTTCCGCGCCATCTGTGGCCCGGCAAATATAAACATTTGCCTTTCGGCCGGTTTGAGTTTTGTATTTCTGGGCCACGCTGTTGGCAAATGTGGTTGCCTGATCGGCGGCGACCAGCGCCACTGCACAGCCGCCAAAACCGGCACCGGTCATCCTTGCGCCAAAACAGCCGGGTTCAGCCAACGCAAGGTTTACCATGATATTCAGGGCCTCGCTAGATACTTCAAAATCATCGCGCAGGCTGGTGTGACTGGCCTCCATGAGACGGCCGGTCTCGGTGGCGTCGCCGGCGTTCATGGCCGTCACGGCCGCCAGCACGCGCTCGTTCTCACTGATGACGTGACGCGCACGCCGCCGGGTAAGGTCGTCCAGTTCGTGTTCTCGCTGAATAAAATCAGCCAGGGAAACATCCCGCAGGTGAGCCACCCCAAAAAATTCTGCGGCCGCTTCACACTGCGACCGGCGTTCGTTGTAAGCGGAATCAACCAGCCCGCGGCGAGTGGCGGTGTCGAGGATGATCACGGCTGTCCCGGCCGGCAGCGCCACGAGCTGGGTGGAAAGATCGCGACAGTCGATCAATAGGGCGTGATCGGCTTTGCCGGAGGCGGAAATCATTTGATCCATGATGCCGCTGTTCACGCCAACCCACTGATTTTCAGCTTTTTGACTGAGCAGGGCCATTTCTGCCGGCCGCCATGGAATTTCTCCCAGGGCGGCAAAGGTGCGGCCGATTGCCAGCTCCAGCGCCGCTGATGAGGAAAGTCCAGCTCCTACCGGGACATCGCTGGTCAAAATCCCTTCCCAGCCGCAGAGGGTATGACCGGCCTCCTGCAGGACCCAGGCCATGCCGCGGACGTATTCTCCCCAACGATCAGGCTCATGCCCCACATCATCGAGATCAAATACGGTGGGCTGTTCAAAGTTAAGGGAATGCACGACCACCTGGCGGTCCGGCCGCGGTCGTAGCGCCAGCCATACCGCCCGGTCGATCGCCATCGGCAGGACAAAACCATCATTGTAATCGGTGTGCTCACCGATGAGGTTGACGCGGCCGGGTGCGCGGATGACAAGCTCCGGCTTAGAGCCAAATTTGGTCTCAAAAGCAGCAGTAATGGTTGTTTGCAGGTTGTTCATTTGGTTATTGGTTATTGATTATTAGTTATTGGTTATTTGGTGTATTCGTGAATTAGGTGATTAGTGTATTGGTTTATTGGTATATTCCTTTACTGGTGACTGGGCAAAATCAATATACCAATACACCAATATACTAATAACCAATACACCAATAACCACTCAATCTCTTAACTCTCAACCACTTTTACATCTCGTGGACCAACGGCAACCGTTTGTCCGGCCGCAACAACTTCGTAGGGTTGGTCCGTGAAGTTGAGCAAAATTGTGTGATTTCCTCTCTTGGCGGCCAAGACACCATCCGGCAAATTTGCCAATCGCTCAATCGACAGCTGATCGGCCAGCGTTTCAAGTAATCCTTTGGCCTGCTCAATCGTAGGATACCACCCTAAATAAATGGTTTGCCCCGATCCATGAGGGTTGGCAACCAGGGCCGCCTCTCCATTTTCGTATGAAACCAAAACGCGGGCCCTGTCGCTTGCCGGCTGAAGAAACTCGGTCCAGTAGCCGGCCGCCCCCGATATTTTTGGCCAGATGGATCGAAGGGGCAGGGCCGCTTCCGCAGGCAGTGATTGCCAATGGGTGACGGTTGCTCCGGTTAAATTGTGAAGCAAACCGGGCAATGGTTGATCGGTGACCACGCTGCTGTCGTTTTTAAAACCGCTGCGGATGCCCAACAGCAAATTGCCGCCCATTTCCACATAATGGTGCAGCGTCTCCGCTTCTTGTTCATTCACAATGTGAAGCGGACCGCCCAGCACGAGCTTATAGCGCGTCAGATCAGATTTTAGCGACACCAGATCAACCGGAATACCAAGCCGCTGCAGCGCATGATAAAAAGCGAACTGTAAACGCAAATAGCTAAAATCCCGGCGATGGGGGTTGATGGTTAACGCCCACAGGCTGTCGTAATCAAAAACCATGGCCACTTCCGGTTGAGGCGGTTTCTCCGTCAGCTTTGCCAGCAGATCGCGTTCTTCGGCCAGTTGCTTGACGTCCTCAAAACCCACATCCGGTGTGCCATCATGGCGCAGCAGCCCGCTGTGATATTGTTCATGCGACAGTAAAGTGGCCCGCCAGCGGAAATAGACCACCGTGTCGGCCCCGGCCGCCATCGACAGCCACGTCCATAAACGGGGTGTACCCGGCCGCACTCCCGGATTAACATCCGCCCAGTTGATGTGGCCGCACTGCTGCTCCATGATCCAGAACGGCTGCTGTTTCAGGCCGCGTATCAGGTCGTTAGCCATCTGAATGATCTCCGGCTCACCAACATCATAAGCGTAAACCGGCCGATTCCGTTGGGCGTCCCAGTTAAGCGGGTAGAGCATCGCCCGCTGCCGGTCGGGAAAACCGGTGGGGTACGCGTCCCAGGTGGCAAAATCAAGCGTGCGGGCCAGATCAAACTGCTCCACGTCAAGAAACAGCCCCATAAAGTTATGGGTGATAAAGCGATCGGGTGATTTGACGCGCAGCAGGTCGATCTGCTCCTGCTGGTAGCTGACCAGGCTGTCTGATGAGAAGCGGTAAAAGTCGAGCAGGTGGCTTGGGTTTTTGTAATTGATGCCGTCGTGGGGCGGCGTAATTTCATCCCAGGCGGTATAGGTTTGAGACCAAAAGGCGGTGCCCCAAGCTTGGTTGAGGGCCTCCAGGCTGTGATAGCGAATTTCCAGCCACGTTTGGAATGCGGTTTGACAGAAGGGGCAGTAGCAGCGGCCGGTTTTCCCTCCGCCAAACTCATTGTCAATTTGCCAACCCACAATGCGTGGATCATCTCCATATCGTTCTGCCATGGCGGTCACAATTTGCCGGCTAAATTTTTGATAAACCGGGCTGTTGGGGCAGACGTGCCTTCGGGTGCCGTGATCCCGATATTGACGATTGCTGTCCATTCGCAAAATATCCGGATGAGATCGGGTTAACCATGCCGGGGGGGTGGCGGTGGGTGTACACAGAATGACCGGTAATCCTTCAGCGGCCAGGGTATCAATCGCCCGATCAAGCCATCCCCAATCGTATTCACCCGCGGCCGGCTCCATCAAGCTCCAGGCAAATTCAGCGACGCGCACGTAATCGAGCTGCAGCTCGCGCATCATTCGGGCATCGATGGCCCACCTCTCCTCGGGCCAATGTTCGGGATAGTAACAAACGCCAAGTTTCATAATCTAAATCCTCTTCTCGAACGGTTCCAAAAAATTGAATTGGTCTGCAGATTACGCAGATGCGCGCAGATTAAGAAAGAAAAAGCTGCAATCAGAACGGGTCCTGCAGACCTTTGAGCATTTTAGCACGGCCCTACGGGCCTTTTAGCAACTTAGCTCCACAGCCATTCTGCTGACAGGTGCGCAGCACCGTGCTTCTCACCACTTGCGCGTCAGCTGGATGGCCCTTTGCCAACGGCCAAAGCGGTCATCTCGCTGCCCGGCCGTCATTTGCGGCTCAAAAACATCTTTAGCCCCGGGCAGAAGAGGCAAATCGGTTGGGGTTGTCCAATGCTTGCTGCCTATTCCGGCCAGGGCTGCTGCTGCCCACGCTGTAGTTTCGCGAAACGCCGGCCGTTCAACCGGAATACCTAGTAAATCGGCCTGAATTTGGCACGCGGCATTGCTGACCGAAACCCCACCACCGACTCGCAAAACATCAACCTGTATGCCGGTATCCTGGCCGATCATTTGTAAAATATCGCGCAGCTGAAAGCCGATTGCCTCCAAAAATGCTCTTACCAGGTGAGCCCGCTCCGTGCCTAGGGTTAAGCCAAACATCGTTCCTCGGGCATTGGGGGTCAAATAAGGAAGTTCCAGACCGGTAAACGCGGGAACAAACACCACACCGCCAGAGTCAGGTACGCTGTGAGCCAGCTGATCAACTTCTTCATAAACATTAAACAGCCGTATTTGCTCCCGCATCCAGCGCAAAGCCGCGCCGGTGACGGTGGTGGCCGCTTCCAAACAGTAAGTGTCTTGCTGGTTGAGGTGCCAGGCGTAATATATGTTGACGGGGGTTTTCTGAGGAGCTTTTCCCCCAATGTTCACCTCGACGTAAGAGGCGGTGCCGTGGGTGCATTCCGCCTGCCCCGGTGTCCAGCAGCGGTGGCCAAACAGGGCGGACTGCTGGTCACCGATCATCGCCCGAACCGGAACATCGGCCGTGCGGCCGTCCGGAGCGGTGATTGAGAGCGTGCCGAATTCGTAATTGGTTGGCACCGGCTTTGGCAAACTAGCCACCGGAATCGCCAGCTGATCAACCCAATCGTGCCAATATGACTTTTCTCGAAAATCAAACAGGCCGGTCGCCTGGATGAGAGAAAAATCCATGATGTGATCGCTTGGTTGACCCAGCGCCTGCACCAGCCAGGCGGCGGATAACCCCACCTGCAATCGATTGTGGCGGGCTGCGGTTTGGATGACGGTATCGTTGGCCAGGCGCCACGCCAGGTGAAGAGCGCCCATGTAGGTGCCCGGTGGATATCCCAACCGAAAGCGCAGCTGCTCAAATTTTGGCCAGCGAGACATGGCATGGAGCAGCGGTTCCGTGCGCAAATCTTGCCAGACAATGGCGTTGCCTAGCGGCTTTCCACTAAGGCGATCCCACAAAAACATCGTATTTCGCTGGCAGGTAATTCCGCAGGAGGTTACCTCGGCCGGGTCGATTTCCGCTTTGCCCAAAGCTTCGGTGATGACCTGGGAGACGGTGCTGGCTACGGTTAACGGGTCGTGTTCAACCCAATCCGGCCGGGGGTAAAGCCTTTCGAGCGGCCGGTAAGCGTAGCCACAAACGGACCCGTCTGCCCCTAAAATTAAGGCGCGACTACCGCTGGTGCCCTGATCGATACCGAGGAAGTACATGAGGTTTAGCAATTAGCAATTGGCAATTAGCTATTAGCAATTGATTATTGGTTATTGGTTATTAACAGGTCATTGAGCTCGTGGATCTGAAACGTTGGCTTAATTTCTGATTGGGCGGCCGCTTCGGCCGTCGTGGCCCCTGTTAAGGTCAAGGCGGCGGCCATGCCGGCATTTAAACCCATCAGCACATCTGTTTCCAGCCGATCCCCAATCATGATACATCGCTCCGGCGGCAGCTGCAGAACATTCAAAATCGCCTCAGCCATAAAAGAGGACGGCTTGCCGACAATTGCCTCAACCTCGGTGGCCGTACACGCTTCGATGGCGGCGATGATCGACGCAGCATCCGGTTCGCCACCACCCGGTACAGGACAGTAGCGATCGCCGTTGGTGGCGAAGAACCGTGCGCCGGCGCGGATGGCGTCAAATGCGACCTGCAGCTTGTGATAAACAAAGGTGCGGTCAAAACTGGCGATAACCGCATCAACTTCATCCGCCTGATCGGTGATTGTAAACCCGGCCCGCTCCAGCTCATTGATGAGCGATTGTTCACCGCAAACGTGGAGTTTTGCCCCGGGCAGATGCTGCTGTAAGAAGTGTACCATCACCAGTGATGAGTTGATGACGTCGCTCTCGGCCGTGGGCAGCCCGAGCCGGTTGAGTTTGGCCGTATATTCCTCGCGGGTTTTGGTCGGATTGTTCGACAGGAAAACGGTCCGTTTACCGAGCTCGCGCAGTTGAGTGATCGTTTCGCCGGCGGTGGGCAGGAGCGCTTCACCGAGGTATACGGTGCCGTCGAGGTCAAAAATGTATGCGTCGTAAAGGGTATTTGGGGTCATTGGTTTGTCTAAAATCCGGGATATTTTAAATATCCCGGATACTGCTGTAGTGGGTCTCCGGCAGCTCCCGCAGACGGGCTGCGGCCTGCTCGGCCGTTAAATCGCGCTGGACCTCGCCCAACATCTCAAACCCAACGATAAACTTGCGCACGGTGGCCGAGCGCAGCAGCGGCGGATAGTAGTGAGCGTGCAGCTGCCAATGGGTTTGATCTTCGTTTAAGCCGGGTCCGGTGGGAGCGTTGTGCCATCCCATCGAGTAGGGAAAGGAGGTTTCAAAGAGATTGTCGTATTTGACGAGCAGGTGTTTGAGGGCGTCACTCAGCAGGTTGCGCTGATGGTCATCGAGATCTGTTAGACGTAAAACGTGGGTTTTGGGCAGCAGGAGGGTTTCAAACGGCCAAACCGCCCAATAAGGGACGACGACCGCCCATCCTTCATTTTGATAGACAATGCGCTCCTGCCGCTCGCATTCTTGATTGACATAATCCAAGAGCATCGGGCGGCCGTGCTTCTGGAAATACGCGCGCTGAGTGACGTCTTCAGCGGCCGGCTCGTTTGGCAGGGCATCCATCGCCCAGATTTGGCCGTGAGGGTGGGGGTTGGACGAGCCCATCATCGCCCCTCGATTTTCAAACATCTGCACCCAGCGGTAGGTCTGCCCCAGATCATGGAGCTGATCCGCCCAGAGGTCGATGACGGTGCGAATTTCGGTGGGGGTCATCTCCGCCAGGGTTAAATCATGGCGGGGCGAGAAACAAACCACGCGACACGTCCCGCGCACCCCGGCATCTTTAAAGAGGTCGTCTCCGGAAGGTGGATCGGGCACGTCGGGCAGCAGGGCAGCAAAATCGTTGGTAAAGACAAAGGTTTCGTCGTAATTGGGATTGACCGCGCCCCCGGCCCGCTCGTTGCCGGGGCACAGGTAGCATTTCGGATCGTAGCTTGGCCTTTTGTCCGGCGGCAGCTTTTCAACCTGGCCCTGCCACGGCCGCTTGGTGCGGTGTGGAGAGACCAGGACCCACTGGTTGGTCAGCGGGTTAAAACGTCTGTGGGGGTGTTCTGTGGGGATAAACATAATGAATTGCTAAGGATTAATTACTATTTGCTAATTGCTAAAGGGTTGGGTGGCGTTCAAGATGCTCATAATCGCGAAAATCAAACCGATGCAGGAGACGATCAAAACAAAAACCAGCACGAGTTGTGCGAGTCGTTGCAATATCTCGTTCCCATCTTTGTTGTTTTCCATTTTTTGATAAAAAGCCTTATACCATGGCCAGTATGAGTAATTTTTTGCCCATCTTGCTATCCAGGTGTGATCGCGATTCACAGACTTCAACATTTTGAACGTTGCGAATCCCAATACTCCAAAAAATAGTGCGTTGAACAAACTATTTACGAATAATTCTCTATCCATGTGTGATGGTCGACCCTTTTAGCTACTGGCAAATAGCCATTAACAATTAGCTATTGGTAAACTGGGAGCCAATCTCCATGTGCCTCAATTAAATCATCCACCAGGTGGTGAATTTGATCAAGATCGAGTTCGGCCGCGGTATGCGGATCGAGCATCGCGGCGTGATAAATATGTTCCCGTTTGCCGGTTAAAGCGGCCTCAACCGTTAACTCCTGCACGTTGATATTGGTGCGCATCAGCGCCGCCAGCTGCGGCGGGAGCTGGCCGATATGAGTGGGCTGCAGCCCGTTTGCATCAACCAGGCAAGGGAGTTCAACCGTGCATCCCTGAGGTAAATTGGGTATGAGGTTGTGGTTGGGCACATTGCCATAAACGGTGCGGGGTTGACCGGTTTCCAGGCTGTGGATGATGAGCGAGCCATACTCCACACTGCGTGAAATTTGGATCGGATCGGTAGAGGTTTCAAAATACTCGCGCAGCTCATCCCACAAGGCAATTTGTTCTTCGCAGCGGCCGATATATTCATCGAGGGGGATCTCAAATTGATCGATTAAATCCGGCCGATCCCGCTTGATAAAGTACGGTAGATACTCGCTGAGGTGCTCGCTCGATTCGGTTACAAAATAACCGAGTCGCTTGAACAATTCATAGCGAACGCGATCGGTCATCTGCCGATGACCGCGCTGGGGAAAGCGGCCGGTTTGTTCAAAATGGGCCATCTTCTCGCGCAGCTGAGGGTACAGCGTTTGACCCTGATGCTCAAATTTAAGGAAAAAAGCCATGTGATTGATGCCGGCCACGACATAGTTTACCTCTGCCGCTTTAAGCCCCAGGTCGCTGCACAGCTCCGCGGCCGTGTGGGGCACGCTGTGACACAACCCCACGGTTTTGATGCCCGTTGCCCGGCTGAGCGCCCACTGGTTGATGGCCATTGGGTTAACATAATTAATAAAAAGGGCGTTCGGACACACCTCTTCCATGTCGCGACAAATATCGAGCAAAACCGGAATCGTCCGCAAACCGCGCATGATCCCCCCGATACCGAGCGTATCGGCGATCGTTTGTCTTAAACCATACTTCTGCGGGATATCAAAATCGATGACCGTGCTCGGCCGATACCCGCCAACCTGGATCATGCAGAGTACGTAATCGGCCCCTTGTAGCGCGGCTCGTCGGTCGGTCGTTGCTTCAATTTTGGGTGTCGAACCGGTTGCTTCCGCGACCTTGCAGGCCACGATTTCTGACGTGCGCAGCCGCTGGGGATCGATATCCATCAAAGAAAGAGTGACGTCTTTCAATTCGGGGAAACTCAAAATGTCTCCCATCAAATTCTTGGCGAAAACGGTGCTGCCGGCACCGATAAACGTAATTTTGGTCATGGTTTCCTTGCTGGGTACAGACCTGCGGCCTTTTTAGCGTTCTAGCACGCCGCTACGCGGCTGTCAGCATTTTAGCCATAAAGCTATTTAGCTATAAGGTGCAAAGCACCGTGCTTAACTGCTATTAGGCCCACAGGCCCGAGCTAATACGCTTTGACAAAATCCAACCAGGCCGGAGCCGGCTGGAACCCCAACTTTAAATTGAGGTCATACATCGGGTTATTTTCTTCGTTATCGGTTTCAATTGTTTTGGCCCCCAACGCTTTGGTGGCCGCAATTGATTTAACTTTGAGAGCTAGGGCGATACCGCGTCTGCGGTATCCCTGCAGGGTGCCGGTTAGACCGGTCATCCAAAGGCCAGTAGCCCGATTTTCGGGAAATGCGCCGCTCATACCCACGTAGCGGTCACCATCCAGGGCGATAAAAACCGATTCCGGTGTAAAAATTTTGCTTTCAACAAACGATTTTTGAAATTCCTCAAAGGTGTTGGGGTTGTACTCCCCGGGCATTGGCACGTCTTTCATGAGGTGATGCTCGACGAGGTCGTAAAATTTGTAAATCGCCTGATCATCTTTATCCTGCAAATCTTTTAGCGACGCCAGCCGAATTTTTTCCGCTTCCATTCGACTGACAGCTGCTTCAAAATCGGTGGGGTCAAACGTTTCCAGGTCAAGCAGAGAGCGAGGGAAGCGCATGTTTCGCTCAAAGCCCATTTTTGCCAGCCACGCCAGCGCCCCAAGCTGGTCTTCTCGGGTCTCGGTCTCCAGCAGCTTGGGCTGGAGATCGTTTGCGGCAATTCTGTTTAAAACAAGATCGTAAAAAGCGGTGGCGATCCCCTGACGGCGCGCTTCCGGAAGAACGTTTAAGTTAAAATTAATCCGATCTCGCTCTTTTAAGTAGCGCGGTTCTCGCAGGTACCCAACGGCCGCCGGCTTTCCTTTTAAAGTGACCATGTATCTCTCAAAAAGGAGCGATTTTTGCCGATTTTTGTCGTTGCGCTTAATTTCCGAAACCTCTACTAAGTATTCCGGCCAACAGGCGTTGTAAATCTCGGCCATCGTTTCATATGACTGTTGGGAATAATCAAATGGTTGAATATCAATCATGGTTTACCTGCCTCATTTTTCAAGCGGGATAAATTACAGAGGATTAATCGCCTGTGATATTACCATTTTTTAATCGACGTGACCGTCTTGTCGGCGCGCCAAGAGCGCCTGGCGAGCATGGGCAATTTTCACAAATTAACCGTGCGTCGTTTGTGCAAATTGCTTGACAGTCTCCGTTAACCGTGATACGATGTGACCGGTCACATCACTCGTGTTAACTCTATCACTTTTTTAAAGACAGGCAACAAATTCAGGCTTTTTGGGTAAGAATTACCCCATTTTAGAAAATTCCCTGCTATGCCCCGATCCAAAGTTACGATCCGCGACGTTGCATCCTATGCTGGTGTTTCACGCCAGACCGTCTCCCGGGTCATAAACGCCAGTGAGAAAGTAACGTCGGAAACGCGAGCACGGGTCCTGGCCGCCATCGAACAGCTCGGCTATCAGCCCAATGCCGTGGCCCGCTCGATGGCCCGCGGCCGGACAGGGATGCTGGCCTGTATCGCTCCTAATGTGACCGACTATACCTTTGCTACAATTATTGAAGGAGCTCAAGCCGTTGCTCGCAGCCAGGGGTATTTTCTTCTTTCCACCACCGCTCCCGATGGAGAAACTTTTGATTACCTGATGGACCAGCTGGTTAAAAGCGGCCGGGTTGACGGCCTGATCGTGATTCAGCCCTATATCGAAGATCCCTCCCACGGGGTTCCGGCCGGCTGCCCTACTATTTTTGCCGGCGGCGGCGCTCACGCCAATCAACAGGTCGGCGGCAGCGTGGTGCTGGACGACATGGCGGCCGGCTACACCGCAACCAAACACCTGATCCAGCTGGGGCATCAATCAATCGGGATGATTACCGGCCCCCTGGGTGAAGTGTGCGTGCAGAATCGAATGACCGGTTTTGAAAACGCGCTGGAAGACAGCGGATTGGAGTCAAACCCGGAATTGATTGTGGAAGGCGACTGGACAGCTTCCTCTGGATATCATATCTTTCGCGAACTGTGGTTAAATCGCGAAAATCGCCCCACCGCCCTGTTTGTCCAAAATGATTCGATGGCCGTTGGCGTGCTGCATGCCGCTGAAGAACTGGCCCTCCACATTCCCGAACAACTCTCAATTATCGGGATAGACGATATTCCCCTGGCACCCTATTTCCACCCACCGTTGACGACCCTGCGCCAGGATTTTGCTGAAATTGGACGCTCTGCCGCCCGCATGTTAATTAGCGCCATCGAACAAAAACAAACCCTTCAGCGGCACGAGCAGATTGAGGCGGCCCTGATCCAACGACAATCAACCGGACGCTATCACAAAAAAGTCGCCTTAAATCAGGCATTTTGAGATAGCCTTCGAGCAGCAAGAAATCCACGATAAAAGGAGGTGATGCAGAAAACCCAAAATTATAAAAAGCCCTTTATGACCATTTCTGTTTTAGGACAGGAAGAATAAAAAATATATTTTGAAAGGAGAATGTCCAAGATGAACTTAAAGAAATTGAACATTTTTGCCTGGCTGATTATCCTGGCGATGATCGTCGTGGCTTGTGGTGGGGGAGATGCCCCTCCTCCGGCTGAAGAAGCAGCCGAAGAAACCACCGAAGAAGTGGTTGAAGAGGAAGCACCGGAAGAAGAAGAAATGCCAGAAGAAGAAGCCGAAGAAGCCATGGAAGAGGAGATGGCTGACGGCATTACCTTACGCTGGCGGACCCGTCCGGATAACCAGGCTGAAATCGATGTGTATCAGGCCGTGTCCGACGGCATCGCCATCGAGGGCGTAACGCTTGATTACGAGCCGGGTGGTTCAGAAGGAACGAGCTATCAGGACGTGCTGCGCACCGAGCTAGCGGCCGGCACCGCACCGGACGTCTTCTGGATTCCGGGAACCGACGTGGCTGACTTCGCCAATCGCGGTCTGATTCTGGACATGCGGTCTCTGGCCGACGCCACCGATGGGTACAGCGACAGCGACTTTTATCCGGGGCCGATGTTCCACCTGACCTTTAATCCGGAAACCGGCAACACTGGCGAGACGCTGTGGGGCCTGCCGCGTGACGTGTCGACGTTTGCCCTGTATCTGAACCTCGACCTGCTGGCCGAGTCCGGCGCGGCGGATCCGCGCGAACTGGCGGCCAACGGCGAGTGGAATTGGGATACCTTCCTGGAAGTGGCCATCGCCATCAACGCCCTGGGTGACGATATCGACGGTTACGGGCAGAACGCCTGGTGGGGTCCGTATGGTTACTGGCTGAATGCGGCCGGGGGCGGGTTCTTCAACGAAGATCGCACCTCCTGCGCCCTGAATACGCCTGAATCGCTGGCCGGTCTGGAGTTTGAAAGCCGGATCTACAACGAGTTTGACGTGGCCGTGCCCTACGGTGAGGACAGCGAGCCGCCGTTCCTGGCCGGCAAGGTGGGCATGTTCCAGAACGGCCGCTGGGCCACCCCTGGTGCCCGCGCCAGCGCCGACTTCAACTGGGACGTGGTCAAGCTGCCTGACGGCCCGGCCGGTCCGAGCAACTGGCTCTTCTGGGGTGCTTACGTCGTCAACGCCAACACCGAAAATCCGGAAGCTGCCTGGGCGCTGGTCCAGGAACTGACCTCGGCCGACGTACAGGCCACGATTTCCGAGCTGGGCGCCAACGTCCCCAGCCGGGTGAGCCAGGATGCGCTGGATGCATTCCTGACCTTCACTCCTCCGGACAACAACCAGGCGTTCCTGGACGGTCTGGCCGAGAATCCAGCCACTGAAGGTCCGCTGTGGGCCGGCAGCTGGCCGGAGTACGATGCGATCATGGGACCGGCCGTCACGGCCGTGCTCAACGGCGAGCAGTCGATTGATGACTTTGCCGCCAGCATTTGTGACGAAGCAAACAAGGCGTTTAACAATTAATAACGCCGATCAATATTTTCGGGGTTGGGAGAAATCTCAACGCCGAATTTAAACTGGTTGTAGGGCTGGGATTGATCTCAGCCCTACAACCAATCAAAACAATTAAAAAAGCGACCATTTTGAGCCAGGCAGATCCGCATTCAGGTGCTGAACTGCCTGACCCAAAATATTAAGTAATGCAAAGTCACAAGTTAAAAGTGCAAAGAGCCTTGCCATAGAGAGAATAATCCTTCTTTTACCTTTAAACTTTTTACTGTGGCCTGCAAAACTTGTGTCTTTATTGGCGAATGGAAAAAGTGGGAGGATAGATGAGTTCATCAACCATAGCGACGAAAAAACCGCCATCCGATCAAACGGACATGTTTGTCCAGTTGACCCTTGGATGGCACGTGATTACGACGTTGGCCGGATTGGGTGGATTGGCGTATATATGGGTCACGCCAGGATTTTCCATCTGGATTCAGTTAGCCACAACCGTGGCCCTGCTAATTTTAAGCGGCGGCAGCGTTGCGGCCGTGATGTGGATTGCACGCCGGGAGCATCGCGGCCGGATGGCCTCGCTCCTGGTCAATTATTTGGGATTCATCCTTTCGGTCATTGGCAGCCTACACGTGTTGGGCATCTTTTTGGGGATTGACCAGTTGGCCAACACGTTTAGCCGAGGTGTTATATGGTTGTTCATCATGTTCCTCGGGTATGTGGTGGGTACAATCGGCGATCGATTTGAAGGCACAGCTACGCAGCGCCAGTTCCATACGGCCGGCCGTTGGATTGCGATCATCTCGTTTGTGATTTTCCTGTTTCGCGTGGGTTTGCTGGAGGGTCTCCAGGGAATTTTCAACAATTTAGTTGATCCGATTGCCATGACGCTGGTCGCCGGCATTTTAATTTTTGGCTTTTTCTGCTGGGTGATGTGGCGGCGGCCAACCGCTGATTTATTTGGGGTCACCAATACACAAACAGAGATGTTAAATGGCTATCTTTTTCTGACCCCCAATCTGATCGGTTTTCTGATTTTCTTTGCCGGCCCACTGGTATTCTCTCTCTATGTCAGCTTCACCAATTGGGATGCGTTTGGCACACAGGACTGGGTTGGTCTGGATAACTATACCAAGCTGCTCAACATCGATTTTGCCGTTCTGGATGCCCCGGATCAGCGGGCCAATGAAATTCTCGACGTGACCATTTACGATGAACTCGGCCGCTTCAACCTGTTCGGCCGCAGCTACATCGTGGGCGCCGCGGATAAGCTGTTTTGGATTTCTATCTGGAATACGCTGAAGTTCGCCGTCATGGCCGTGCCGCTGAGCGTCATTCCGGCCCTGCTGCTGGCAAATTTACTCAACTCCAAGCTGCCGGGCATGAAATTTTTCCGGGCGGTTTATTTTTTGCCCAGCGTGGCGGCCGTGGTCGGCATCGCCCTGGTGTGGCAGTGGCTGTACAACTCAACCGTCGGGTACATCAATTACGGCATAACATCGCTGGTCAATTTGATCAACATGTTTGGGGCCAGCGTTACCGATCCTGAAATTCGCTGGTTGTCCAATACCGATACGGCACTGCTGTCGGTGGCGATCATGACCGCCTGGCGGCTGATCGGATTTAACACCGTGCTGTTTTTGGCCGGTCTGCAAAACATTCCCAAGGTCCTTTATGAAGCAGCCACCGTAGACGGGGCCAACGAATATCAGCAGTTTCGCAACGTGACCGTTCCGCTGCTGGCGCCGACAACCTTTTTTGTCATGATTACCACGGTTGTCACCGCTATGCAGGTCTTTGAGGACATCTTTATCGTGATGCCGGGGCAGAACCCGGCCGGGCCGGGCAACTCGACCTTAACGATGGTGCTTTACCTGTATCAGAAAGGATTCCAGCGTTTTGAGCAGGGGTACGCCTCGGCCATCGCCTGGGTGCTTTTCCTGGTGATTTTTGCGGCAACTTTGCTGCAGTTCCAGCGTCAGCGTCGCGGCAGCGGTGCCTATGATTAGTAGAGAAGAATCGCATGATTAAATCATATAGTTTTTCCCAGTTTCTCAAAAATTCGGCAGTGTATCTCATCCTGTCGGTGTTTGCCTTTTTCATGCTCTTTCCGTTTCTGTTTATGCTGGCAACGTCGTTCAAGACCCCCAAGGACACATTCAACTATCCTCCCCGTCTGCTGCCGCGTGATGCCGTAACGATAGAACTCGAAGGGCAAGAAGAGCCGGTTCCGCTCTATTTTGTCGATTATGAAGGGCAGCAGGAAGAGTTTGCACTGGTCCAGGAAGGGGTGCGGATTGGCGTATTTGCCAGTCCGGACAATCTGGACGAAACCTTTGATCGGCCGATCACCGAGGCCACGGCAGTAGGTGGATTTGTCAACCAGGAAAAAATCGAGATCAACGGGGAAGAGCTCCCGGTGTGGGAAATTGAGGTCGATGGCGAACCGGTTGAGGTCGTTCAGGTGGGGCAAACCGCCTTTGGTCGCTTTATTGATCCTGAAAATCCGGAACGGGAGGTCTTGCAAAATGCGCGCCTGAGCACGCCGGTGGAAACGTTCGGATTTCATCCCTCAAATTATGAGGACGTTATCGATTTGCAAAACATGGATCGCAGCCTGACCAACACCATTTTGGTGACCCTGGGCGTGGTGTTCGGGGTTCTGTTTACCTCGGTGTTGGGTGGGTATGCGTTTGCCCGCCTGAAGTTCCCCGGCCGGGATCAGCTCTTTGTCGTCTATTTGGGAACGATTATGATTCCTTTTGTCGTGCTGATCACCCCGATGTATCAGCTGATGGTGTGGATTGGCTGGGTCGACAAAATCGCCTCACTTATTTTCCCGTGGATTTTTAGCGCGTACGGGACGTTTTTGATGCGTCAGTTCTTTATCACCATTCCCAAAGAGGTCGAGGAAGCGGCGTTGATTGACGGGGCTTCCCGGCTGCAGATTTTGACCCGCATTTTCCTGCCGGCCAGCACACCAGCCCTGGCGACGCTGACGACGTTTATGTTTTTGTACGCCTGGAACAGCTTCTTCTGGCCGCTGGTGGTGATCAATACCGGCAACTATCAGAACCATGTGCTAACGCTGTCGCTAAACGTGCTGCGCGGCCGGGCGTCGGACAGTCCCAACCTGATTTTGGCCGGTGCGGCGATTGCCATCCTGCCCCCGATGATTATCTTTATTTTGGGGCAGCGATTCTTTGTCGAAAGCGCCACGAGCAGCGCTGTGAAAGGCTGATTAATTTCTAACTGCCAATCGCCATTAGCTAATAGCTATTTACCGTTAGCAAGTAGCTATTAGCAATTTTCTTAGGCCATTGACAAACGCCTTTTTGCCCCCTCTCGACGGGTGGCGGATATAGGTGTGGGGTAGATCGAGCTGCTGCAGCTGTTTTTCCGCCTTGCGGCCGACGGCCGCGATTGTGCGCGGTTGAAAAATTTGAATTAGGTCATAAATAAACGGCCGTCCAAACGCCAGTTCATCGGCTTTGGGCGGCCGATTGCTTTGGGTATTTCCCGGCAGGTGGGGATGAAAGGGAAAGGCGTTCCAGCAAAGCGGCACGACGTCAAGGGTGGCGAATGTTTCCCAAACGATGGTGGCTGACTGTTCACTTTGATTGGAATCGATTAAAAAGCGCCGGGACCTCCGGGCAAAGTAGGGGTGGGTTTTGACAATTCGAGGGCTGGTAAAGGGGATTCCCGTCAGGCGGCCGCCGAGGTAGCCTGGCGCTTCACCAACAAGCAGAAGTGATGGGGATTGAGTTTGCATGATCGAGAGGTAGCCACTCAAATTTTTCCGAAGAGATGATTCGCCATAAAAATTGACATAATCTTTTGACGAAAGCTCTGATGTTGTCAGTTTGTCGACAAACCGATCGATCATAAGATGAATTTGGCTCATTCACCGCCTTGATGCGCTGATGGGGGCTGACACAAAAACCCCCTTCCTTACTTTCACAGCTCTCGCGGCTCTAGTCGGAAGGGGGAAGAGGGATAGATAAGAAAGTTTAATATCTGAGGATCGCGCCGATTTTTCCGGACTCCTCAAGCTCTTCATTTTCACTGATGAGTTCGACATGTCCTCCTTGAGACAGGGTGCGTTCCACGGCCGCTTCCACCACATCTTCGACTCGCTGTGGCTGTCCGGCCGCTTCCGGTTGATCGATCACCAATTCTGACGATAAGAAGCCGGTATCCTGATAGCTGTATCCTTTTTGGCGAAATCCATCACTAATAATCAGGGTCTTCACGCGCCCTTCAAAAACCGCTTTCAAAGTTGGATCGAGGGTTAACACACCGTTCCCTCCACTTTTGGCGCGATCAATCATCTCGCGCACCAGAGAAGCTTCGCGGCGGGCGTTGGTTTCCCCCAGCAGGGCAATCGATTTTTGCTGTACCTCGAGTTCTGGGGCATCCATATCGATATTAAACTGCCCGGCAATGCACGCCTGGAGCTGGCGGGGCAGCTGCAGCTGAAAATAGCTAATCGTTTCCGCAGCGCCGCCTAAAAACAGCCGTCGAATGGGGTGACCTTCAAAAAACCCGGCCGCGGCCGAAGCCGCTTCACGGGAGTTGCGCTGCCAGGTTTCGAGTACGTGGCGGCTGCCGTCGCTGCCTCCCTTGAGCCCGACCGCTGAAGACCCGGCCCCAGCTTTTAATTTGCGATTTTCTTCGCCCATATATCCATCGCTGTCTACGCAGTGGCCTAAATGGTAAGCGTAAAAACGGGCTCCCAGGCGGTCGATGAGGATAACCCCATAGTGCCCATAATGATCAAGCAAATGGGCCAGCGGTTTGACGTGCGGTTTGCTGCTGGTGCGGATGCGATTGCGAAATGAGACGTAAGTGGGAATGACGCGCCATAAACCCTCGGCCGCACATGAAAAAATCGCTAAACCTGAGGGCTTCCAATCAAACTCCCGATCGAGATAAGTTTCAATTTTTTCAACATCCTCCTCAAATATATCCGGAAGCGTTTTGAGTAAATTTTTGGCTTTTAGGCGAATCACTTCCTGTGGCTCCTGCCCAATATCTGTGTTGAGATAGAGAGTAATCACCTGGGATTGTGCAGCTGTAAAGTTGAGCAGCTCCTGAAATTCCTGGTTTGAGAACATTAGTAACCTCCTGGTGATTTCATTGTCAGTGCGGCTTGAAGCAGCTTCTGGTGTGTTTAGGCCGCAGTGTGTATGGCGCTCTCCTTCTATTTTATGACAAAACTACCGCTTGAGTAAAGAAAAGATGGTCTCATCCTAGTTTTTACCGATTGCGAACGAAATTTGGATGATAACACAGCAGATGAGCTGAGGGGTCATCTGCTGTGCACATTGATGGGTTCTTTAAGGCCGGGCACCCAAAGTAATATTCACATCAACCTGACTGCCGTCACGAAGGACTGTCAAGGTGACGTCCTGGCCGACTTCGGTTTCAAAAACCAAATAAGAGATGAGATCCTCAAAAGAGTTCACCGTTAATCCGTCCACCCCAATAATGAGGTCACCACCAAGCTGAGTTTCCGGGCTGGAGGCGACGAGGCCGCCGTCATCGGCCGGGCCACCCGGCGTAATGCCGGTTACGTAAGCGCCGTTGGGCTGCGGCAGGTCGAGCAGCCGCTGCGTGGCCAGATCAATCGGGGGCGCGATTTGAACCCCCAAAAACGGATAGACGTAATTCCCTTCGGCAATCAAAGCGGGAACCACGCGGCGGACGATATTGACCGGTATCGAGAAGCCCACGCCGGTATTGCTGCCGGTTTCCGAGCGGATCGCCGCATTGACGCCGATTACTTCACCTTGAATATTAAGCAGGGGTCCGCCTGAGTTGCCGGGATTAATGGGGGCATCCGTTTGGATGACCTGCGGGAGAGAGTAACGGCCGCCTCCATCGGCGATGCGCTGGGAAGGCAGGCTGCGGCCGAGACCGCTGATGATTCCCAGCGACATCGAGCTTTGCTGCCCAAAAGGATTGCCAATGGCCACGGCAAATTGACCAATTTCTATATCTGTCGAGTTACCCAGCGGGATTGGGTTGATGCCGGAAGGCAGCACATCAACTTTGATCACGGCCAGGTCGCTGTCCACATCGGTGCCGACGAGTGAAGCGGCCACTCGCTCACCGGTGGGGAACAGCACTTCATAGCGGTCCGCATCAGCCACAACGTGATTGTTGGTAATGATGTTGCCTTCGCCATCATAAACAAATCCGGTGCCGGTTGCGGCTCCAAAATCATCGATATAGGTAAAAATGAAGACGACTGACGGATTTACCGTGTCATAAAGGGCGATCAGGGTCTCTTCCAGTTGAAAAGTGGCCTGGGCCGCTGAAAGCTCGGGTGCTGGAGGGGCGCTTTCTACAATCGGTTCATCTTGAATTTCAACCCCGACAGCCTCTTCAATTGATTCTTCCAGAACCGTTTCTGACTGCTGAGATGTTTGTTCGAGAGGAGCGCTTAACCCGGTGCGTGATTCAGTCAGGGCAGCTTCTTCGGTTGCCAGAAGCGTTTCGGCAGATTGGACGCCGGTATTAAACCCCAGGCCGTTCAAAACCGGCAAAAAAGCAGCGCCGGCAATGACTCCTAACAATAAAAATAAAACTGCGCCCATAAGAAAGGCGGAAAATTTGTCGCGAAACATACTGAATTATTCCTTTTTTTCTGGTGGTTGAAATTTGCGCGTACGTGCGCATCCATCCATTGTTGCCCGTGTGATCCTTTCGTATAGATTTAACAAAAGGATTTTATTGTAATTTATATTCGCCCAAAGCGAATGATATTCCATTCATATGGTGTAGACGTGCTGACCTGTTGAAATATTAGTCAGGAGAGGGAAAGTGTGTCAAGCGACCCCATCTATTTTTACCCAACGCTAACCGCACCCTCACGCAACACTAAGGGTAGCTCAGATTTGGCCCTTATCTCGGAGCTGTCGAGGTAAATTTAACGTTGCCCTATTCTTAGAACTCCTGTCATTGCTCAGAATGAGATTCGTGTGAAAAGTCAAGCGATTTCCGCCGCTTGGCACCGGTTCACTCTTCAAGACGCCGCAGCAAAGAGGCCACAGCTTACGTATCCCCACAATGCCGACCATCATTTTCTTCTTGCCGCGTTCAAGCTGTGGACGGGTAGCCAGGATGAAACCGAAGGCTTTGTGTAGGGGCTTGGCTAGCCAAGCCCTTACAAATTTAAGCTGTTGTTGATTTTGAGCGAAACGATGGATTGGGCTGGGCCAAAATTCGGGCGATCGGCCGCAGGGCCAGCCACCATTGATGTTTGGGACGCTGGTTGTGCGTATCAATTTGTCGGGGAACATCTTCCAGGGGGGTGAAGCGGTAGCGGCCGTTAATCATCCCCACGCAGGCGCTGGCCGGCTCTTTTTTGCCCACCTGTTCTTCGATGTAGCCGATTGATTTTGCGGCAAAACGGGTGGCGTAAATGCGATCAAATGGAGAGGGATTTCCCCCCTGCTGAATATGCCCTAAAATTGATTGGCGGACGTCAAAGGCATCCCCGCCGGCTTCTTCAAATAAGGCAGAAATGAAGCTGGTGGTATAGGTTGCGTTGGCTTTTTCGCTGCGCAGAACAACACCCAATTTTTTACCTTGCCTGAAGCCGTCCACCAGCAGATTGACGTCATTTTGTAAATCTTTGAGGCTGATGCCTTCTTCCGGTAGATACACACGCTCCGCCCCGGATGCGAGGGAACTCATCAAGCCCAGATAGCCGCAGTGATTGCCCATGACCTCAACCACAAAAACCCGCCTGCTGGCGACGGCCGACTGTTTGATGTTATCCACGGCGTTGACGATGCTGTTTAAGGCGGTATCCGCGCCGATGCACAACTCCGCACCGGGGAGATCATTGTCGATTGTGGCCGGGATGAGCACGATGGGGATGTCGAAGGCGGCAAAGCTGTTGCGCTGTTTGAATAACTCCAGCGCATTTTGGTATCCGGATAAACCGCCAATGATAATCAGGGCGTCGAGCTGTTTCTCCTCAATCGTGCGCGCGATGGCGTAAAAATCCCTTCCCTGGATGTGCTGGCGGGCGGTGCCCAGATACGCTCCACCGACCGGAGCCCACCCGTTGACATCCATCCAGTCGAGAGGGCGGCTTTTCCCTTCTATCAACCCTCGGAACCCGTTTTGGAATCCCATCATTTTGTGGCCCCGGTCAACGCCCAACCGCACGGCCGCGCGGATAGCGGTGTTCATGCCGGGAGAGGGGGCACCGGAGTGAAGAATGCCGATATTCAGGTGCCGTTTGTCGGGTGAGGCGGCATGGGGCAGAGCCCGAACCAGGGTGCGCAGCGTTTGAAAGGCTTCGATATACCCCGGTCCTCGAAGATCCATTGCCGTTTTGTAATCTTTTTCTTCAATCGCTTTACGCACCGCCCACGTTTTTTCCAACGCCTCTTTGAGATCGGTGCAGATTATTTTATTGCGCTGCAAGCCTACCAGAACGGAGAGCGGCTTCCCGTTTGCCTCCATTATCGCTTCCACCGCTTTGGAGCCCTGGAGGGTGCCGAGGTTGCGGTCAAACGCGCTGGGGGAACCCCCGCGCTGCACATGGCCCAAGATCGTCACGCGCACATCTTCATCCATGCGTTCTTTGAGGGTTTGCTTAACATAATCTACAGAAATGTGGTTGCCGTGTAAATCCTGGGCCCCTTCAGCCACGATGACGATGCTATCGCGCCGGCCGATTTTGCGACCCTGATTTAGGACGTCGCACATTTTGGCTTCCCATTCTTCGAGATTGGGCGGGGATTCAGGGATCAATACCCAATCAGCCGCGGTAGCCAGGCCGCTCATCAGCGCCAGATAGCCGCATTTGCGCCCCATGACCTCGATGACAAAGGTGCGCTGATGGGAGGCCGCGGTGTCGGTAATTGCGTCTACGGCGTTGGTGATCCGGTGGAGGGCGGTATCAGCCCCAATGGTGATATCGGTATTACAGACGTCATTATCAATGGAGCCTACCAATCCGGCCACGGAAAGTGCCGGATGAGCCTCCGCTGTTTCGAGCAAAATTTGATTATCCGCTACCAGCTCGGCCAAAAGGTCAGGCCACTCTTGCTGAAACAGAATCGCTCCAGTTAAGCTGCCGTCTCCCCCGATAACCACCAGGGAATCAATCCCATGAGCCAGCAAATTCCGGGCCGCCTGTCGGCGCCCTTCACGAGTTCGGAACTCGGCACAGCGGGCCGTCCCAATAATCGTGCCCCCTTTGTGCAAAATGCCCCCGACATTTCCCCAGGAAAACGGCCGGATTAAATTTCCCCCTTTCACCATGCCGCGATATCCTTCAAAAATCGCATAGACGGGCACGTCATTATGTAAAGCTGTGCGGACAACCGCTCGTACGGCCGCATTCATGCCAGGGGCGTCCCCACCGCTGGTTAAAACACCAATTCGCTTCATCACACATTACCTCTCTGTACCTAAACCTTTGACCGGCCAATTGCTTGTTGGCTATGCTGATTGGCAGCAGCATTTATTAAAGAAGCGTATCTTTTAGTTGATGGTTAAACCATATTATGAATCGGAGTAGGGATTTTTGCCAGATATTAAGTTAAATCCGTTTTCCTGCCACCAGGAAGTAAACGGGTTTTTTCCGTTAAATGAACGCCAATCCCCATTGGGAACGGGGGATAAACCGGTTACCTGTCCGGGCCGACCCAGATAAACCCACGCCAGCCGGGTTGAACCACACGGGGTTTCTACCGAGCGCTGCCGTCGCAAATAAAAGCTCCTGTGTTCATTTATCGGATTGTAAGCTTCCAAGTTGTCGATCCTCGGCAAAATCTCTTGATATCGCTGGGGCTCAATTTCCACCAGTACCCCTCTGACCGGGGCCGCGCTGTTTGGATCTTCAATCAGCATGGGGAAACGATTAAAATTGTACAATGTTCCGTGGGGAAATAGCGCCTCTTGTTGGTGGATGATAGAATTTTGCCAAAAATAATCGTTTTCCTGTCCTGGGATGAGTGTCCCATACACAAAAAAAGGGAGGAACGGGTTGTTTTTAGCCATATTTGATCTGCAAAAAGATTGATTTTGTCAAAAGTATCGAATTTGAGAACAAATTTGCTATAATCTTAACACAAACACGCTCTTGTAGCTCAGCGGACAGAGCAATGCTCTCCTAAAGCATAGGTCGGCCGTTCGAATCGGCCCAAGAGCGCAAAAAAAAGGCTTCTCAAATTATCTGAGAAGCCTTTTTCTATTTTATCGCGATTGCGGTTACTGTTTAATCAATGACCGGCCGTTTCCACCAAATGTAGATGGAGGCGATTGCCAGCAGAACCGTGGCGGCAATCAAACCGGGGCGATTGTTTTGCTCAGTAGACGATGTGGCACTGCTGAGAGAGACATCCAGCGTACCCGGATCGGTGAAGCAAAACGCCTCAATGGTTGTGGAAATCGGCGCCAGATCAACGGAGGATTGTGCGGTATCCGCGTCGTCATCGGTGCTGCCAAAGATGACCAACTCAATCTCTTCGATAGGGGTTGATGTATACTCCAGGGTCACGCGATCATAACCGGGCAGGAAGCCTGGGGGTTGATCGGAAGTGCCGCGCAAACGGTACACGTCGGCCAATGGGTCAACAACCGCCCGGCCGGGAACTAGGATCGACTGCAAGACACCGGATTCGACCACGTAGGTGCTGGTGCTTACACCGTCAGCGGGCTGGATGTTGCTGCCGTCGTCAAAGGCGCTCAAGAAGACGTACTCGTAGCGGGTGTCGCTGAGAATGCTCAAACTGCCAACGGTAAATTGATTGAGATAAACCGGCGGGTCAAAGGTAATGGTAAAGGTGGCAAAGCTCCCGGCCGCATCATGATTGGGGATGCGCACATCCTCAGACATTTCGGCGATAGGGGCATCGGAATCGTAGAGATACGGCTGCTGGTAGGTGTTGACCCAGGAAAAGGTGATGTCCACATCACTGCCGCCGACGTTGGTAAACGCCTGGGGAGAAGTGAGAGGCCCATCCCCACCGACCAGCGGCCACGGCAGGGCGCGCCAGTCCATCAGAACTTCCCCGGTTTGACAGGTAGTTTGCGTTTGCTGAGCCTGCGCCGCGGTTTCTTTATGAGGTTGAGCGGCAAACACCGATGAAGAGCCGATTAAAATTAGGGCCGCGATGACCAAAGTCATCAGCCGCATAAGCATTGAACGAGATTGAGGGTGCATCATTTTTCGCTCCTGTACAAGATCGAATTTTCTGTATTGCTTGTAAAATCAATTTAGAGTTGGGTTTGTCAGGCTGCTGCCCACAATGTTCCAACTTCCTGTTTTTTGCTGATCAAAGTAAGGTATTTATACCATAGTCCTATAGTACTCGAATACTATTTCGGTTAGAAAATGGTTATAGATAGTTTACATAAAACGAGCGATGTGTGGTTGTCCCGTCCCCGATCACCTATAATTGCGCGCCATGCGCAAATTTGGTCAACATCCAATTCTCTATATTCTTACGATTTTGTTTGTCTTTGCTGCGGCTGTTATTTGGTGGTCCGGGCAAGCCCGGCCGGCCAGCGGCGTGCAAGCCGCAGCCAAGGTAATCCCTCTCGAAATCGAAGTTTTTGCGGCCCCCTACAGCGAAGAAATGGCTCAAGCTGTTTTTGAGCAAGATCCGGCCGTCGAAAATTTTTTGCAGCAGCGTGAACATGCCTTTATCCAGGCGGTGCCTCTTTCTGAAGGTGAATCCCGTCGCTGGGCGGCGTGTGCGGTTGACAGCTGTGCTCATATTCTGTACTACAATTTTGAAGATAAAGGCACCATTGAAGGCGTGGTTAATTTAAGAAGCGGGCAGGCGATTGATTTGTGGCAAGATCGAGGAGCTCGCCCTCTAGCCAGCACCAACAATTTGCGCGCAGCCCTGGAAATTGCCGCTGCTGATCAACGCGTAACTGACGTCCTGGGTGAGATTTCAGCCGATGATTTAATGATGGTACCCATGAATATCTGGCTGCTCGATGATGATTGTCTGAATGATTGGTGTGTCGACCTCACGTTTCACGACCCGGTGGGGAGCGGCAAAATATTTCACGTGACGGTTAACATGGAGCAGCAGGCGGTGGCCCGGACATTTTATACCCGCGGCCGGCCGGCACGACCGTATCGGGATATTACGCCGCAGCGCAACGCGTTCTCCGACGGGTGTCATGAAGGCGAGGGATGGGCGGTTTGTTGGCAAATGACCGCGCATGATGGGGTCGAATTTTATGATGCCCAATACGATGAAAAAACCGTCTTCTCCACGGCTAAAATTGGGCAGGTTGAAGTTTGGTACCCCAGCTGGCCCGGCGGCTATCGCGACGAAATCGGTTTTTCCGCTTCGGTTCCGCCATATTTTGATACGGAGCTCGAAGAATTTGACGGCGGGTTTACAATCAGCCAGCTTTTTACCGAGTTTGCCCGCTGGCCCAACTGCATCTGCTGCTATCGTTATGAACAAATCATGTCTTTTTATGAGGATGGAACGTTTGAAGCCCGTTTTGTCTCTCACGGCCCAGGCTGTGACGATTTGTCAATTTATCAGCCGATGTGGCGATTTGACCTCGACCTGGATGATCCAAATGGGGATGAAGTTTGGGTGTGGGAAACAGATCAATGGCGCGAAGCGGAAGCTGAAGAAGAATTGGAGCTAATTTTAGACCGCAATCTTTCACCGGAAGGGCAAAAAGTAGCCACTTTTGATGGTGATTTGCATTATCGGTGGAGCTATATTCCCAGCGACCCCCTTGGACTGGATGAAGCCAAAATGTTTTTGCTGCGCTGGCAGGAGCTTGAAGGAGAAAATCCCATTCTCACCGGTCCGGCCAACACTTTTCAACCCCCCCGGCAGTGGATCGATGGGGACGCGGTTTCCGGTGAGAATGTGGTTTTGTGGTACGTGCCTCTTCTGAAGACAAAAAAGGGAGGCCCCTGGTTTTGCATGCCGGAGCCTGGAGAAGAAGGCACTCCCTGCGAAGCGGTTTTGAGGGTGAATCCGGCCGAGGAACTGCCCACGGCCGAAGAGGTGGCCGAACAGCTAGCCACGATCGCCGCAGATCCTTCAGCCTCACCAACGCCGTCACCGGATCAGATCGCCAGCGAAGACGGTGATACAGATGTCGCCTCTGACGAAGAGGCGGTGGAGGTGGCTATTGAAGGGGATACCATTGAGGATGTGATTTTGAACGCCGGGTGTGCGGCATGTCACGTCATTGGTCCGATTGGTGATCACGGCAAAGTCGGTCCGGATTTGACCGGGATTGCGGCCGTGGCGGACAGTCGAGTTGAAGGACAATCGGCCCGAGAGTATTTGCGCAGCGCAATTTTGTATCCCAACGACCATATCGTAGCGGATTGCCCCAACGGTCCCTGTTTGGCTGATGTTATGCCGGATTATTATGGGGAACGGCTGTCGGCCGGTCAGCTGGAAGATATGATCAGCTACCTGCTAAACGAAGAAATTGCGGCTGAAGCTGCGGAGAGTGAGGAGGCTGATGTGCCTCAAACTACCCCCACGCAAGCGGCGCCTTTGGTCGCTGCTTCCGATGCGCAAAGCGGTAGCCAGGGGATAAATTTATTTTTAGTTATCTCCTATATTTTAATCGGCCTGATTGTTTTTGTATTGGGGTGGCTGCTGGGACGCCGGGTTAAAAAATAAACGCCTGCTGACTCGATGAAAGAGTCAGCAGGCTGTGACATTGAGGGTTTACCTCAATGATGGGTTGGGATAAGTGAGCCAGAAGTAAGTTGGCGCTAGCAAGAGGATGCCAACTTACCACCCACCCAGAAGCCCATTTTGGTAATTATTCTGCGTTACCAGCCATGGACGGGGGAATCAATACGGTATCGATTACGTGAATCACGCCGTTATCAGCCACGATATCTTCGATGATGATTTTTGAATCATCATTTAAGTACAGGTCACCATCAAAGAACTTGATGTTGACCACCTCACCACCAACGGTTACGGCACGGCCGGTGTCAGCGACCACAACTTTGGCGATCTCTGAACCAACCTCGCCAGATAAAACGTGGTAGAGGAGCACGTCGGTGAGGGCGCCGTTAGGGTCAGCCAGCAGAGCGCTCAGCGTTCCGGCCGGTAATTTGGCAAAGGCGTCATCGGTCGGAGCAAAGACGGTGAAGGGACCTTCACCTGACAGGGTGCCCACCAGACCAGCTGCGGTGACAGCGGTGACGAGCGTATCGAAGCGGCCGTCTGCAACTGCGATGTCAACAATCGTATTGCCGGTAGCAGCAGCAGCCGTGGTCTCTGTTGTGCTTTCACCATCGGAGGCACCACCCATTGAAGGTGGAATTAAGACGGTGTCGATCACGTGAATCACGCCGTTGCTGGTCACGATATCAGCGATAATAACTTTTGAATCGTCATTCAAGAAGATGTCACCTTCAAAAACTTTGAGGCGAACCTGCTCACCACCAACCGTTGTGGCCACACCAGCGTCTGCAGCAATTGCCTTAGCTGAAGAGGAGCCCACATCGCCAGAGACAACATGGTAAAGCAAGACATCGGTCAACCCACCGCTGGGATCAGCCAACAGAGCGTTTAAGGTAGCGGCCGGCAGCTTGGCAAAGGCATCATCAGTAGGAGCAAAAACGGTAAACGGACCTTCACCGGAGAGCGTACCAACCAGGTCTGCGGCGGTTAAAGCGGTTACCAGCGTTTCAAAACGATCGTCATTAACGGCAACGTCAACAATTGTTTGACCGGTGGCGTCTGCAACAGGAGCAGCTGAACTTTCAACTTCTGCCATGCGCATTGAAGGGGGAATCAAAACGGTATCGATGACGTGAATCTTCCCGTTGGAGGCCAGGATGTCGGCAGAAACAACTTTGCTGTCGTCATCGAGGTAAAGGCTGCCATCAAAAAACTTGATTTGAGCCGATTGGCCGCTGACGGTAGCTACGCTTCCGGAGCTGGCGGCCACATTTTTAGCGATATCAGAACCGATATCGCCGCTAACAACGTGGTAAAGAAGCACTTCCGTTAGGGCATCGGTATCAGCTAAAAGGGAGTTCAAAGTACCGGCCGGCAGTTTGGCAAAGGCGGCATCGGTGGGGGCAAATACGGTGAATGGACCCTCACCCGAAAGCGTATCGGCCAAACCGGCCGCGGTAACAGCGGTTACCAAGGTATCAAAATCGTCATTTGCTACAGCAATTTCCACAATATTGGGCAGATCTTCGCGAGGAATACCGTCAGCAGCAAACACGGACGGAGCGATGGCCATTAACAACATGGCACATACCAGTGCAAAGAGTTTAACTCTACGATTCATCGTTATATCTCCTGATTAATTTTCTCTTCTGTTGAAAAGTATTGTTGATTTAAGTTCTCGTTTTGCGGTTACTTTTAACTGTCATCAGCTTTAGCTAGCGGTTAAGCTGATGTCAAAAACGAGTTACCTGACGACAGTTTGGCCTAACTGTCGCTTTAGACTAGACAAATGCTGTACATCTGGCCTTGATCCATAGCTTTTGTCGTGGTCTTGTAGAGATATACGATTGGCTTTTGGGTTTGTATCTATCGAATTTCAAAATGCGGAAAATCGGGTGAATTGCGTTAGAGGCGCGTAAAAATGGGGAGTACGAAAGACGAGATACGAGATACGAAAGACGAGATACGAAATATGAAATACGAAAGACGGGGTGCGTAAGAAGAAGTGCGAGGTGAGAGATGGGAGACAAGAAATTTTGCTGCTGGCCGTATAAATAGAAAAAGACGGATACTTTATCCGCCTCTTTCTAAGTCTGAATCCTGGCATTCTGTGGGGATGTTACCTGAGCATGTAATCATCCAATAGTGTATGTCCCTGTTAATACCCATCATACAGCGGTAAATGATCAAAAAATGTAACGATCATCACACCCGGGACATATTTCCTATTTGGGTCAATTCGGGAAAAAACCCAACACGTTTAAGCCGATTCACGGACAAATGTGCGGGTTAGAAAAATGGCTACGGCAAACGTCGAGGTGCCAAACAGGCTGATACCCAAAATACCAAAGATGTTGAGCAGCTCAACCGCCAAAAAGCTGGCCAAAACCGACCCTAAAAGACTAAATGATGCGCCCAGCGTTAAAGCTTTGCCGCGCCGATCGGGGGCTTGCTCACTGAGCAAAATCATATTCCCCACAATTGAAAATTCAAATGAACTCCGGGCGATAAAAATACCGATCACGGCCATGATTAAGGTGGTTTCAAAGAGGGGCAGCATTAGATAGCCAATCAGGCCAAAGGTGCTGCCGATCAAAACCGAACGGCGTTTCCCCAGACGATCACCAATCAGACTAACCAGGCCGCTGCCCAATAAATCTGACATGCCAAGAAAAAAGGCCACAACACCCAGATTTGCGGCCGACAGGCCAAAGGTGTTTTGCAGCCAAACACCGTGGGAAATTAACAGGGAAAATCCGGCGATGCCGATACAAAATCCCGCTGCCATGACGCTCCACGTTGAGCGAGCGTTGTGACCCAGGTCAAAAAAGGAGGTTGTCGATGAAGAATCGGGCTCCTTTCTCTTTTGGGGTCGTGATTCAGCGGCCGGCAGCAGCTGATACAATCCGCTGGCGATAAGCAAAATGAGGCCCAATATGACAAATGGAACGCGCCAATTTGTCAGTTCAATAAGCCACCCGATCAAGGACAACCCCAGAATTCCGGCCAGCGCCCAGGCGTATTCAACCATTCCCAAACCGCGGGAGCGCAGATGAAACGGCAGTTGGCCGCTCAGATAAGCGCTTAAATTTGGTCCAAAAGCAAAGGTGCCGATGCCTGCCAGAAACAGCCCAACGGCCATGATCGGCCAGGAACTGCTGCCCGCCACGATAAGATAGCCAACTCCACTGGCCAGCAAACCACCGCTCATCACCAACCTGTAACCACGCCGGTCGGCAATATTGCCAAAAATCGGTGAGAGCAGACCGGTAAATGAGCGTAGACCGATCAGGCGGCTGAGAAGTCGCTCAGATGTGTTTACTCCCTGGGCTATAAAACCGAGATAAGGAAAAAAGATTTGCACGCTGGTGTCGATAAAAACGCGGGTGACAACCGCGATAAAAATGAGGCGGCTGGGGAATTGATTGCCAGGGTTTTTAGCTGGCTGTGCTGTGGTTGAACGACTCTCTTTGCTCATGTTGTTGCTCTATGATTTGGAATGGGTCGATTGGCCAGGGATTATGATATAATAGTTTCAGCCAAAAGAGGAGGATTATTTCAATGGCAGATTTAGCCACTTTTGACGTCCAAAGCATGAATCGAGTTGATCTGGTTACGGTCAGCGGCCGAATTGACAGCAGCAATGCTGGTCAGTTTGATGAAATTTTAAAAGGGATTGTTGGCAAAGGCCGCAACAATATTGTTTTGGAGATGAACGGCGTTAGCTATATGAGCAGTGCTGGTCTACGGGCCCTGGTTTCCACGCTGCGGACTTGTAAAAGGAATCGTGGAGATTTGCGCCTGGCCGCCCCATCAGAGCGGGTTGTCGATGTGCTCAAGCTGGCCGGGTTAAATTCAATGTTTTCTTCTTATCCCGATTCAGTTGCCGCGGTGGGGAGTTTTTAACCACCCCGGTGTGACCATTTACCCCACAAAAGAGAATTTTTTAGGCGAGCTGCTTCCGAGTATGGATATTCACTCGCCCATCAAACATGAGCCAGGTTGAAGCGGTTTTCCCGGCGCGTTTCGCGGAGATTGCGCGAATATGCGCCCTTGTGCAGCTCGAAGCCGCCGCGGCCGGTTTTGATGAAAAAGAGCAGTTTCGTTTACAGCTGGCTTGTGATGAAGCGTGCACCAATATCATAGAGCACGCGTATGGGGGGGAAAACCGGGGAAATATCCGCGTTCTTATTCGTCAACGTGACGGCTCTTTTTTGATTCAGCTCCACGATACCGGCCGTCCGTTTGATCCATCAAATTTTGAATTAGAGTCGTCGCGGCAACCTTCGGCCGACCTGGCTGAACTTCAGGAAGGCGGGTGGGGTCTACATTTCATGCATTCAATTATGGATGAAGTGCGTTTTGATTTTGATATGGACCAGGGGAATACCCTGACCATGATAAAGGTACACCCTTGAGACAGCTGTCAGAAACCCTGGTAAATTATTTGCCGGTTCTATTGGTCCTCCTGACCATTAACGTCTATGTGATCTGGCGGAGGTATCGATCACGGCGAGAATTAGTTCGTCGAGTGGCAGAGCTGGAAGATTTAAACAGTGCCGGTCGGCTGCTTGTGGCCGCTCAACTCGATTTTGACCAATTATGTGAATTGATTGTGCGGGAAGCTCAGGCGATTATTGCCAACGAGACCATTCAGCTGGGTTTTTTTGACGGGGATCTCTATCACATTCAAGTTCTTCAGGTGGGAGCGAATCGCCTGCCGCCGATGACTTTGGACCTCAGTGATGGGCGGGGGCTGGTGAGCTGGGTGCGCGATCAGAAAAAAACGCTGCTGGTGCGGGATTTTGAGCGAGAAAAAGAGAATCTACCCGCCGAACCGATTCATATTCGCATCGACCCACAGGAGAATAACCCCCCACCCAGCGGGGGATCGGCCGTTTTGATCCCCTTGATTCGCGGCAACAAGACGATTGGCATATTGGCTGCCCATCACGAGTTATCCAATCAATTTAGCGAGCATCAGGAACGACGCCTGTCGATTTTAGCCAATCAGGCCGCAGCCGCCCTGTCCAACGCGCGGCTGTTTGCGGCCGAGCGACAGCGCACCGCTCAGGTTGAACTGCTGGGGGAAATCACCCGGAAAATCAACGCCATTGAAGATGTGGATCAGCTGTTTGGCCAGGTGGTGACTTTAACACAGCAAACGTTTGGTTACTTTCAAGTCAATATTTACGGCGTTTATGAGCCGCTTGATGAAGTTATTTTGCTGGCCAGCAGCGATGAGCGGCTGCATTTCGCCAGCGCCCGTTTTGCCGTTGGGGATGGGGTCATCGGGCAGGTGTTGAGCCATGGTCAAACGGAGCTCATCAACCAGGTGAGGGAAGACCCTCGTTTTTTGTGGGAGGTTAATAACAGGGCTGTCACTGAAATTTGGCAGGAGGTTGAGGCAGCGCTGGTGATTCCATTGGAAGATGACGGGGATCATTTTGGCGTTTTAGAGCTGCTTCACAACGAGGTGGATGCCTTTTCGCCGGCTGATCAGGATTTGTTAGAGAGCTTGGCGGCCAGCATTTCGCTGGCGATTCAAAAAGCCAAACAGCTGGCCCGGCAGCTTGAACAGTCCTGGCTGACGGCGGCCAGGCTGCAGGTATCCAACGTGATAAGCAGCGCCAAAGATCTCGATGACCTCCTCGACAAAATTGCTTGCTTGCCCTCTTTATTATCCGGTGTCGAGCAGTATGGCACCTTGATTTGGGAAGAAGAGCTGCAGGCGTACCGCCCGGGTTACACATATGGCTTGCGGCCGGGAGAAGTTGCCCGTTTTTCCAGGCAGCCGTGGCGCTTGGGAGATTGGCCGGCCGTTGATGCGGTACATGTCGGCCGCGAAACCTATCAATCATGTAAATTGGCCCCCTGGCAGCAAAGCGGAGCCGGCTTAAACCCACCGTTCCTGCGGCTGTTTCCACTGCTGGCCGAAACTCGATTATTGGGCATCATGTTTACTTCTGAAATCGAACATTTGCCG
Organism: Ardenticatenaceae bacterium; assembly: GCA_030065875.1. GTDB lineage: Bacteria > Chloroflexota > Anaerolineae > Promineifilales > Promineifilaceae > WTJY01. The sequence goes on from JASJCR010000019.1 coordinate 132,649, forward strand.
ATTCGCAGCAGCCGCATGATGCTCGACAACCCGGACGGCCGGCGAGTGGATTTGCTGCGCGATATGGCCAAGCAGCTGGCGATGGCTGTTGAGCGTCAGAAGCTGTTAACGGCCCAGGCGGAAGAAGCGTGGGTCAACACCGCCTTGCTGCAGGTTTCAGAAGCGGTTAACAGCTTGATTGATTTAAACGACATTTTAAATACCATTGCTCGTCTGGTCACGCTGCTGGTAGGGGTGGAGTCGTGTGTGATATTGGTTTTGGATGACGAAGCTCACCTCTTCCGGCCGGTCGCCAGCTTTGGGTTAAGCCCGATGGGGCAGGGGATGTTGGCGACCTGGGAACTGACCATGGATGAAGCGCTGCAAATGGCGGTCACCCCTAAATCACCCTCTGGGGGGCCGCTGACGGGTCAGGAGCATTACCGGCTCGATCTGCCGCGCTGGCTGAAGCAAACGCTCCTGGCTTCTGATGGGTATGCGGTGCCGCTGCGCTCACAGGGGCGGTTGGTCGGTTGGCTGATGTCCGGCATTGAGGCGAATCGGCAGTCGATTCAGCCCATGTTTACCGGCCGGCGGCTAAACATCTTAATAGGAATCGCCCATCAAGCCGCAACGGCCGTAACCAATCATCAGCTTTATCAGGAAGCGGCCGAGCGAGATCGTCTGGAGCAGGAGCTGGTGGTTGCTCATCGGCTGCAAAGTTCGCTTCTGCCCGATGTGGCACCCTCACTCGCAAACTGTCAAATTGCCCATCATTGGCAGGCCGCACGCCAGGTTGGTGGGGATTTTTACGATTTTATTCCATTGAAGGACGGCAGCTGGGGCATTGCCGTGGCGGATGTGGCCGACAAGGGATTTCCGGCCGCTTTTTATATGGCGGTGGCGCGAACTATTTTGCGAGCGGTCGCTTCTTCACGTCTCGATCCGGCCGAAATTTTGGAGCGAACCAACATTTTGCTCATAAATAACACCGGATATGATCAATTCGTGTCTATTTTCCTAGGGATATGGGATGCGCAAACGCGCCAGCTTCGTTATGCTTGTGGGGGGCACAATCCGGCCATTCATTTAAATGCGGATGGGAAAATGTCTGAACTGCAGGCTCCGGGAATGATTTTGGGGGTTTTCCATGAAGCGGAATTTGTCACCCATGAGGTAAGTTTCGCTCCTGGAGACGTCGTCCTCTTTTTTACTGACGGAGTTTCTGAAGCGACAAACGGCAATTTTGATGAGTTTGGCGTAGAGCGATTGGTCCTTTCCGCGGCCGAATCCCGGTCCAGCCACCCATCCGTCATCGTCAGCGAAGTTTTGGGTGCTATAAAAGATTTTGTAGGGACCACACCTCAATCTGATGACCTGACGTTAGTGGTAATGAAAGTATATTAGGGAGTGCTAAGTCAGAAATTCCCACTGAATGCACGCCGAAGCGCTCGAATATGGATTACAGGTGGCCTTCGCAAGAATTCGCTTCTCTGTAATCGCAAACTAAGGATAATAACAATGATAAGAATTGGTAAAAACAGCCCAAGAACTCAGGATGAGCTGCTGCTTGCGCCGCCGACAACGGAGATGACGAGCGCGGCCGCAGAATCATGGCGTGTATTTCGCATAATGGGGGAGTTTGTGGAGGGGTTTGAGGCCTTGGCCGGCGTAGATCGGGCGGTCACCATTTTTGGATCAGCCCGGGTCAGGGAGAATGATGGCAGCGAATGGTATCAAAAGGCGGTCGACGTCGCCAATCATCTGGGGAAAGCGGGCTTTTCTATCTTGACGGGCGGTGGACCGGGCATCATGGAAGCGGCCAATAAAGGTGCGCGGGATGCGGGAGTAAAATCTATAGGGTTAAATATCGCATTGCCGTTTGAGCAGCACGTCAATCCTTATGTTGATATCATGATAGATTTTCGCTACTTTTTTGTACGCAAAACGATGCTGGTCAAATATTCACAGGCGTTTGTGGTTATGCCGGGTGGGTTTGGCACGATGGATGAGCTTTTTGAGGCATTGACATTAATCCAAACTGGGAAAATTCACAATTTCCCTGTCGTTCTCTTTGGCGTATCCTATTGGAGTGGTTTAATTGATTGGTTAAAAAATACGATGCTGCCCAACGGCAAAATCTCCGCGGCCGATCTTGATTTGATCTTAGTCACCGATTCGGTTGAAGAGACGTGTGATTATATTGTAGCCGGTACCGAAAATGGAGAGGATCGGCAGCAAAAAGAAGCGGACGCTCGAGCGGTTACCCGTCAGGCGGTTAGCAAACAATAGAACATGATTTAACTACACATGGAGGCTTATCCGCAGGCGGACGGCTTCCATGACGTTTATCTTTAAACTTAAGACCTCCCACTACATCTTATGCAGCGACGACATTTAAAAATCTTTAGCCCAGCCATTGGTCGAGACATGAATATTTTGGTATTTGGTCACCTTGGGGCGCCAGTTATTGCTTTCCCGACCTATGGAACCCCATATCATGAATATGAAGATCATGGGATGATGACCACCCTGGCCCATCTGATCGACGATGGCAAAATTAGAGTGTACTGTCTGGAGTCAATCGATCATGAATCATGGCTGCACACCCATCTTGATCCACACTGGCGTGCGGTTCGTCATCACGCTTATCAAGATTTCATGATGAATAACGTCGTGCCTCTTGTGCGCCAGGATTGTCAAGACGACGGGATTCGCCTGGCGGTGATGGGTTGCGATCTTGGTGCATTTCACGCCATTAATTTTGCGCTTAAATTTCCGGATATTTTTCACTATGCTCTGGGGATGAGCGGGCTGTATGACGCTGACGCCCTGTGCAACGGCACGGCCGATTCGCTTGATTATTATTACAACAATCCGATGGCCTATATTGCCAATTTAGAAGAAGACGAATTGTCCCATGTCCAGGAAAACACGCATATTACCCTCGTGTGTGGGCAGGGAGAATGGGATGAGCGCAGTCGGGATGAAACCGGGCGTTTAGCCGCGCAACTGGCTGAAAAAGAGATTAGCCACGAGTATGATTTATGGGGGTTTGACGTGACACCGGATTGGTATTGGTGGAATAAGCAGGCGGATTTTCACCTGAGTAAAACCCTGGCCGGCTGAATAATAGCTAATTGCTAATGGCCAGTAGCTAATAGCTAAATTGTTAGCGATTGACAAATGGTAAATAGCAATTAGCCATTACAAACGGGGTTTTCCACCTGCTGCCAGGTGTTGGCCGAGTTTGAGATCGCCCCTTCAGGCCAGGTCAATATTTCACCCGCATAGCTGACCTGTATGGCCATGCCAAAGGGGCTGGTCAATAACTCAAGATCGTTTCCGATTGTTGCGACCTGCATCTCTACAACCCAAATCGTATCAGTCAGGGGGCTGACGCTGACTTCCCATTCCGGATCAACGGTATTTTCCCAGAAATTACCGTCATTGTTGGTGCCGTCCCCTACACGGTAAACGCCGGCGCCGTCACGGCCGATTTGCAGCTGACGGTCGCTAATATCCGGATCACCCCCATCTCGGGTGGTGTCAATTAGAACACGAACAGATTCGGTTACCAGATTGGATTGTCCCTCTATCAGAAAAGCAAAATAAAGATTCTCATTGTCCCGCTGGACGTAGGCGGTCGTTATGCGTTCGGGATTGGCGGTTGACTGGAAAACCTGCAGCGGGGCTCCACCCCATTCCGCCACGGTGAAAGTCCCATCCAGGGTGGGAGATGTGGTGGTGCATACAATGGCCACTTCAGTGGTGCCATCCGGGGTGAGGGATGCCGTTGGCGTCAACGTGTGGGTGGGTGAAGCGGTGGGCGAGGGAGACGCGGTGGGGGTGGCCGACGCGGTGGGCGAAGCGGTTACGGTCGCCGTTGGGGTGCTGGTTGCGGTCGCCGTAGGCGTCGCGGTTGGGGTACCGGTGGCGGTCGGTGTCGGCCCTACCGTACTGGTTGCTGTCGGAACGGTTGGGCTGGGTGTTGGGGTATCTTCGGGCGTGGCTGTTATGGTTGGGGTCACGGTCGGCCCAGATAGAGGATCTGACCCACTGCCGATTTCCACGCCATCATTGATGCCGTCCCCGTCGGTATCCGCATCGCGAGGATCAGTGCGATAGCGATTCACTTCATCTCCGTCGAGAAGCAAATCGTTGTCGGTATCTCTATTGGTGGGATTGGTGCCCAGCTCGAGGACTTCCTGCCCATCGGTGAGGCCATCATCATCACTGTCCGGATCATCGGGATCGGTTAACGTGACGTCAAGTTCCTGCCGGTCGCTCAACCCATCATTATCCCGATCACTTCCCTCGACCGTGGGGGAGGGGGTGAGGGCGATTTGAGTGGCGCTGTAGATCGCCGTGGCGGTTACCGCCTCGGCCGTCCCGGTTATATCGTCTGCGTCAATTGCCGGTGTCGGAGTAAAATACGAGAAGCCGCTGCTGGTGGGATCCGGCCCAAACCCCAAATCGGATAGAAAACCGGACGTGCTGCGCCAGCCAAAGGTGACGCAGGCCACGAGCAGCGCCCCCAAAATCAAAAATCCTAACAAATAGCCGATCCCCATTGACAGCAGGCCGCTGATGTCCGCTTCACCGGTTAATGTTTTTCGCGATCCATCGCTTTGAGCGATTTTGACATCGTAATCATAGGTAAATTTATCCCCAAACAGCTTGAACTGGCTTTCCAGGGGCATTTGGACCTGGACTTGACGGCCGGGTTCAATGCGCACCGGGGCGAGCTGCCCCTTCAGACGCAGCCGCTGTTCATCAGAAGCCAATCCAACCTGAAACGTATCGGTTGAATTTCCAAGATTTTTAATGGTGACGGTGATGGTTTCCGGCACTTGTATATGCAGCGGTTCCAGCCGCGCATCAAAGGCGTGGTAGGCGCCAACCAGGACGGCACCGTTGACACCAATGTCGAGACCGGGACGCTGTTGGGAAACCACTTCAATGCGAAATTTTTGCCGGCCGACCGGTGTGTCCGGCCGGCGAGGGGGGCGGATTTGAATTTGCAGCTGGGCGCTGTCGTGTGGGGGCACATCGACAAAACCATCCGGCATCGTCAGCCAGTCGGCGGGAATCCCCTGCACGCGGATGTTTACCCGATCCGGGTATTCGGTGCGATTGACCACCTCGACCCCCAGCGTCGTCGGTTGACCCGGTTCGGCTGGCACCCGTTCGCGGGTCAAATAAAGTCCCAAAGGGGTGGATGGTGGGTCTGACTGCGGGTTTGCGGGAGGGATCGCCTGCGTGGGCTGCCCGGTCCGTCTTGGTGGTTCGGTCGGCCGTTCATACTTTGGCAAATCGGTGATCGTTTGCCCGTGCGCCTGATCGAGCTCCAGGGTCAGCGTATACGGTCCTACCTGAACATGGGTACCCGATTTCAGCGGTTTTAACTCGTTGGGGCGAATGCGACGGCCGTCGACAAAGGTGCCGTTCAGACCCCCAAGATCGACAACGGTCCACCCGGTTTCAGAAGCCTGGAAGCGGGCGTGGTGGCGACTCACCCCGTCACTGGGCAAAACCATGTCGTTGTCTGCGCCCCGGCCGAGAGTGATAATCGGATCGGTCAGGGGCATGTAGTTGGCGGTTCGCCCTTCTGCTTCGATGCGCAGGTGGAAGCCCGGAGGGGCTTTGTCAGCCGCTTCGGCCAAAATGGCGTCTTGCGTGGCTGCCCGGCGTACAAAGCGAGTGGGTGAGTCAGATAGCGAGAAGAGCGCGCTTTGCAGAATGGTCGCGACCTGCTCGCCATCTTCAAACCGGTCGTCCGCTTCTTTGGCCAGCATGCGCATCAAAATCGAATCGATAAGTGGGGGGACATCCGGCCGGACCTCGCTTGGAGGCGGGGGCATTTCGCCCCGAATGTGATTGGCGAGCGCTTCCGAGAGCGATTTAAAGGGAAAAGACGGTTTATTGGTAATTAATTCGTACAGCACAACGCCAAGCGAGTATAAATCGCTGCGGCCGTCGAGCGGCATTCCCTGGCACTGTTCCGGAGACATATAAATGGGGGTCCCCATGGTCATGCCGGTTTGGGTTTGCACCGTTCCTTCGTGGACCTTAACCAAGCCAAAATCGGTTAAAACGGCGCGAAACGGGTATTCACCAGGCTCTTCCGGGCGGGTAAGCGGTCGTAAAATGATATTTCCGGGTTTAACATCCCGGTGGACGACGCCGTTTTTATGCGCGTAATCAAGCGCCTCGGCGATTTGGATCCCGATTTGCAGCGCCTGTTCGATCGGCAGGGCTTTCCCCATGCGCTGCAGCCGCTGCAGGTGGGCACGCAGGCTGCCGCCGCTGACGTGCTCCATGGCGATATAGAGCCCTTCATCACTGTCGCCAAAGTCGTAGATGCGCACAATGGAGGGGTGTTCGAGCTGGGCGGCCGTGCGGGCTTCCTGCTTGAGCCGATTGCGAAACTCTTCACGCCGGGCGAAGTGGGGATGCATCAACTTTAACGCCACCGGCCGGTCGAGGTTGGTGTCGAACGCTTTATAGACAGCTCCCATTCCTCCTTCACCGAGGCGGGTTTCAAGTCGATATTGGTTGATATGTCGGCCGGTTAGATCGCTCATAAAATAAGGAAGTTAATGGTTATTGGTTATTATTTTATTGGTCTATTGGTTTATTCGTTTATTATCGTAGTGGTAGATTGAGAGACATTCTTCAATAAACCAATAGACCTATAAACCAATAAACTACTAGCGACACGAACTACTTACCAATAACCAATAACGAATAACTAATAACTAAACTCTCTCTCAAAAATCGTCCTCATTGCTTCTAAAAGCAAATCCACTTCCTTTTCCGTTATCCAGTAATGGGTTACGGCGCGGAACAGCCCGCTTTGGGGATAGCCGCCGATCCAGATATTGAACTCATCTCTAAGGGTTTGGACAATGTTGCTCTGCTGTGCTTCTTCAGCCAGGCGGAAAAACACCATATTGGTATAAACTTTTGCCGGATCAATTTCGACGGCTGGAATTTGGGCCAGTCCATGCGCCAGGCGCCTGGCATTTTGATGGTCAATCGCGAGCCGTTGGGTCATATCGCGCAGGGCGATCAGACCGGCTGCGGCGATAACCCCACCCTGACGCATCCCGCCACCGAGCAGCTTGCGATTGCGCTTCGCTTTTTTGATAAAGCTGTGACTGCCGGCGATCACCGAACCAACCGGTGCACTCAGCCCTTTGCTCAGGCAAACGGTGACGGAATCAACGTGCTGCGTGATTTGGCGCGGGTCGATGTTCAGGGCGGTGGTGGCGTTAAAAAGGCGGGCCCCATCCAAATGAACTTTGAGGTGATGTTCATCGGCGATGGCGCGAATTCCGGCAAAGTATTCCGGACCGATGGCGGCGCCGTAGTTGCCCCCGGAGCTGTTTTCGACGCAAATCAGCCTGCTGGTGGGCCAGTGGTCGTTGTCGCCCCGTATGGCGGCGCGCACCTGGTCGAGATCCATGCGGCCGATCTCGTCAGTGGGCAGCGGTTTGGGCAAAATGCCGCCCAAGACGGCCATGCCTCCCGCCTCCCATTGAAAGACGTGGGCATCTTCGCCAATGATCGCCTCATCGCCGCGATTGGCGTGGGTCAACATCGAGGTCAAATTGCCCTGGGTGCCGCTGGTGACCAGACAGCCGGCTTCTTTGCCGAGCATCTCCGCCGCCAACGCTTCCAACTCAATAATGGTCGGATCTTCACCGTAAACGTCATCCCCAACCTCGGCCGTGGCCATCGCCTCACGCATCTCCGGGGTGGGCCAGGTTACGGTATCGGACCGAAAATCAATTTTGTTCATTTGAATTCTTCTCCGCCACCGTGAAGTTTACGTAAAATCAGAGGTCAAGGCAAATTAGAGCGGGTTAATAGCTAGTTGTCATTGGCTAATTGCTAAAAGCTAGAAAATTGTCAATGGTCAATAATCAATTGTCAATTAGCAATTGGAAACCAAAGTTGCATCTCAAATTGCTATAAAACTCAAAATGAGATAAACTTCATTATGCACGTTATTTCCCGAAAAGCGCTGGTCGAATTTTGGACAAAATATCCTGACAGCAAAAGTAGCCTTCTGCGTTGGTATAAAATTGTTGCTCGAACTGAATTCAACAGCTTGATGGATTTAAGACAAACTTTTCCCTCGGCTGATCAGGTTGGGGACCTTATCGTTTTTAATATTAACGGCAATAAATATCGCTTAATCGCAGCGATTCATTTCAATCGCAAGAAGGTGTATATTCGTCATGTGTTGACCCATGCCGTGTATGACAGAGGAGGTTGGAAGCAGTGAGTAAAATGATCAGAGAAATACAGCCTTACTGGACGGCGGTCGAGCCGGTATTAACCATTCAAAGCCATGAGGAATATGATCGTGCGATCGGGCATTTGAACGAGCTGCTGGATGAAGTGGGCACCGATGAAGGCCACCCGCTGTACGAGCTGCTCGACACGCTGGGTACGCTGATTCACGCTTATGAAGAACGGCACCTGGCGGTTCCGGAGGCGAGCGGAGCTGAGGTGGTGCGCTTCCTGATGGAGGAACACGGTTTGCGGCAGTCTGATTTGAGTGAAATTGGCTCGCAAGGGGTCGTTTCGGAGGTTTTAAACGGCAAACGCTCGCTCAACGTACGGCAAATCAAGGCCCTGGCCGAGCGATTTGGAGTTTCACCGGCCGTGTTTTTTTAAGTAGTTTACAAAAAGAATTGTTAAAAAATGCCACGGATTAACACGGATTTTCACAGATTTCTCTTTCTAATCGGCGAACCTACGGTTCTGCGCTACGCGCTCTGCGGACACATTCTTCAGAAAACTATTTGTAACTTACCTAAACAGTTCGCTATTTTTTTTATATTGTTCACAGACCCTACTGGGGTGAATCAAAGGTTCGCAGATTGCTGAGAAAATTATTGAGCAGCTCTAAAAACCGGCAAAAAATGATATCTCCAACACCCATCACCCACCACCCATCACCCACCACCCATCACCCATCACCTACCACCTGCCGGGCCCGCTTGATCTGCTCCCGAACGGCGACCGGGGCGGTGCCACCGATCACCTGACGGGCATTAAGAGAGCCTTCGACCGAAAACGCTTGGCGCACATCTTCTTCAAATAAAGCGTGAATCGCCTTTAAATCATCAACCGTCAGGTCGGTGATGGGGATTTGACGGGCCTCGGCCGTTTGCACCACCTGCCCGATAACGTGATGAGCTTCGCGAAAGGGAAGACCCTTTTTGACCAGATAATCGGCCAGATCGGTAGCCAGCAGCCCGGGTTCAAGCTGGGCAGCCATTTTTTCCGGCCGGAGAGTCAAAGACTCAATCACCGCGGTCATTACCGGCAGGATAATGCACAAATTGTCGTAGGCGTCAAAGAGCGGTTCCTTGTCTTCCTGTAAATCTTTGTCATAGGTTGACGGCAGCCCTTTGAGCGTCGTCAAGAGACCGACGAGATTGCCGAGGAGGCGGCCGCTTTTGCCACGGGTCAGCTCCAGGGTATCCGGATTTTTCTTTTGGGGCATGAGGCTGGAGCCGGTGCTGTAGGCGTCATCAACCCGTACAAACCCAAATTCACTGCTGCTAAACAAAATTAACTGTTCGGAGAGCCGGCTGAGGTGCAGGCCGATCATGGCTGAAGCGTAGAGAAAATCGGCCGCAAAATCGCGGTTGGAAACGGCATCGAGACTGTTTTCCGAAATGCGAGAGAATCCCAAATCGGCCGCCAGCGCCTGCCGATCGATCGGGAAAGCGGTACCGGCCAGGGCGGCCGAGCCCAGCACTAGCTCATCAGCCTGAGCCCGGGCGTGCCGCATGCGCTGCTGATCGCGAACCAGCGGCCAAAAATGGCTCAGGAGCCAGTGCCCCCAAATAACCGGCTGAGCGTGCTGCAGGTGGGTATATCCAGGGAGAGGAATGTCGCAGTGAGTTTCTGCGTGATCAATGAGCGCGGTCAGCAAATCCCGCAGCTGCTGGTCAAGAACATCGCAGGCGCGCAGGGTCCACAGGCGAAAATCGGTGCCCACCTGGTCGTTTCGGCTGCGGCCGGTATGCAGCTTGCCGCCAACCGGACCAACCAATTCGGTCAGGCGGCGCTCGTTGGCGGTGTGAATGTCTTCATCTCCCGCCTCTATTTCAAACGAGCCGTCCGACCACTCGCGGCGTACCTGCTCGAGACCGTCAACGAGTTGGGCGGCTTCGCTCTTCAAAAGGATTCCCGCGCGGGCCAGCCCCTTGGCCCAGGCGATGCTGCCGTCGATATCCTCTTCCGCCAGCCGCTGATCAAACGGCAGGCTGTCGTTAAATTGGCGCAGTAAATCGGCAGCCTGTTTGCGGAAACGGCCGCCCCAAAGTTTTGACATGTTTTTCTACAATTAATTGATAATGACTTGGGGAGCGTCGAGCAGGAGCCACTGATAATCTTCCTGGTAGCCGCTGACAACCGCCTCGACCGTGTGACCTTTGTGGACCGATTCGGGAACTGAAGAGCGACAGATGCGGCTGTCGGCCACCCCCACAATGCCGGGTTTCATTTCGATCAGCACCCCCTGCGGGTAAAACGTGGCGATACAGCCGCGCACAACGGAGCCAACGGGGAAGCGATGTTTGACCTCTTCCCAATGCTCCATATTGGCCTGCAGCTGCTGTCGCCAAATCCGGTCAAATTCTTTTTCTGAAATCGTTTTGATCGGTTCAACTTTTCCGGCTTTGATTTCTTTATCGTACAGCTCCTGGAAGGCGGCATAATCCACATAGCCGGCCGGGAGCACAAAGCCATAATCGGGGTGGTTGCGATTGGAAACGACAACCGTGTCGTTTAAAAACACGACCTGTCGCATCGTATAGCCGCGATGGGCTTCGACGTAGGTTTCGCCTCCCTTTAAGCGAGGGCTAAAGCGATTGCGAAATTTATAATATTTCTTCATTCTGCTCATATCAAAGTGTGACCACGAGATTAAATCCACCCAGGGCAATCATAATCAATCCGATAACGGCAAACATGATGGCGGTGTTGCGATCACCAATCAATTCCCGCCTTCGGAGCATGCGTTTTGAATCCCAAAACAGCGGCGGCCGAACAATGACCCCAATGATTAAATAAACACCGTAAATTAAGATAATCCAGTCGATCAGGTTACCGAGGGTCATATAAAATTCTGTTTCCTTTCCCCAATTTGTTTTTGGGCCCAGTCCTACTCAGAAGTTTAGCAAATTCTGAGCTGAATAAAAAGCAAAGTACCATGACTAGAATAATGGCACATTATCAATAATAAATAATCAAAAGCGAATGATCAAAGATTTAAGGCGAAGAGGGTGTATTTGGCTGATTTTGAACGACAAATTGCCAATTTTGATAAGATCCAACTGAGTTAAACCCGGCCGCCTGGGCTTCCTCAATGCCGGATTTGGGCTCGAAGGGGATTAATGCGGAAATGATGGCCGGAATGATTGGTGGCTCACGCCAGCGCCCCGTCTCAAGCCACAACCCTTGATAGGTTAGGGTTTCCACTAACAGCGGCCGAAAACCCCGGCAAAACGATGGCAGCTGATCTGATGTTAACATCATGAGCTGGCCAACGGGGCCGGCCGGACAGAACCCGGCGGCCGCAAATGCTCGCTGGCTGGCGTGATTGCCCACTTCGATGAGCGCCTGGCAAAAAGCTGCTTTATGAGCATGATCGGTTTGAACGGCCGCTTCAATCAGCTGTTGTCCAATTCCTTTTCGACGATAGCCAGGGTGAACGGCCAGCAGATCAATTTGCCAACGCCATGATTTTTGGGGTAGGCGAACCGGGAAGCAAGAAATGAATCCCGCTATTTGGGATGTTTGCCCCTGCGGCGGCCGGGCAATAAGGGTTACCTGGTGCGGATTTTTTAACGCCCGCATAATTTGGAAAACCGATGGGTTTTCGTATGGCCAGGTCAAGGAAATGAGATGCGCCAGCGCTAGCGCGTCATCTAATCCGGCCGTTTTTATGGAGAAAACATCTGGTGACACGGTAATTTTTGCAAAGTATGTCTCTTTTTTTCAAAAGAGGCGGTTTGGTCGTTTAAAATGGCTCTTATTATAAAGTAGAAGCTGTGAAAACAAGCAGGAGATAAGTGAATGAGCATCCTTCAAGATTACAATCAATTTAGCGGCCGTCACTATGAAACCGGCACGCTGGCCAATTATTATGCCTATCGCGGCATTAAAGCTCCCCATACCAACCGGCCGCCAAGCGAGGCCCTGTTGATGGGCATTAGTGGTGGAGCGGTCATGGGTTACTTCTTCTTTCATTATGAAGGGTACGATCCTATCGTGCGCATTCTAACGCGCAATACTTTTGATCCGTGGGATACGATGCTGTCGCGGTTAGGGGTTATCCAAAACGTCAAGCAGACCACCAAAAAGGAAAAAGGGATCAAAAATTTGCTGGAGGGGTTGGAAGAAGGGGGTCCAGTTGTGGTGTGGGCGGATCACTTTTCCCTACCTTACAACGGGTATACATACGATCCTGGGATATGGGGGATGTTACCTCTGCTTGTGTATGGGTATGAGGTAGATCAAGATCGCGTTTCGATTGCCGATCGGGCGGCCGTCCCCCTGCACGTCGACACCGAGACATTTCAGGAAAGTCGGGCGCGCATAAAAAAGGATAAATATCGTATAGCCACCTATGATCCACCGCAGTGGAACAAGTTAGAAGCGGCTGTGCAGGCAGGGATCTGGGATTGCATCAGTCTATACACGGAGAAGCCCCCAAAAGGTTCAAAAAACAATTTTGGCATCCTGGCGTTTAACCACTGGGCCAAACTGCTGAACAATCCTAAGATTCGCAACAGCTGGGAGAAGGTTCTGCCTGCCGGAGATTTGATGACGGCCGGTCTAATGTCCGCTTACGGCGATATTTTTAACGGTGCGGATCGGGCCTTGTATGGTGATTTTCTAAATGAAGCGGCGATTATATTAAATAAACCGGGTTTGGAGGCGGTTGGTGACCTTTTCCGGCAAAGCGGGGAGAAGTGGAAGCAGCTGGCCGAGATGCTGCTACCGGATGACGTACCGCCCATGGCCGAGATCCGCCAGGCGCTCAAAGCACGGTACACCCTGTTTGTTGAACGTGGTGGGGCATCATTGGAAGAGCGAAACAACCTGCAGACGCGCATCAAAACGCTGCGCGAGCTGATCGCGGCCGATTTTCCCTGGGGCGGTGATTCGCTCGATAGATTTCGCGGGGGTTTGGCCGACCAGATTTTGGCGATTTGTGATCTTGAAAAGACGGCAGTGGAGAGGCTCCGGGATGAAATAAGTGAACGATGAAAATCGATATCAATCGATATAAACCTTAAAATTTTGAGTCAAAAGGCAAAAATCTAAAATTGGATGTTGACTGTGTCCCGCACATGCCTTAAGCTATGTGTTAATAGTACATTAGTACTTGTAAAATCAAAAAAGCACCCATGTTTAATTCCAGTCGCTTTTTTGGGTTTGATCAATAAGGGTGCATGGACAGAACCATGCTTAACAACGCAACATCCATGCCATCAGAGGCATATGAAGCACCGGAGAAAGTAATTGTTTCTCAGTTTACTGAGATCATAACGATTGCCCGGCCGATTAAAGAAGTTTTCGATTTTATTGTCGATTTGAGGAATGATCTCCACTGGTGGGGACCGGTTGCCGAGGTCGAGCTGCTCACCCCCGAACCAATTCAGGTCGGAACAAAATGGCGCCAAAAAACCAAGGTTGCTGGTTTCCCCCTGGGAGCAACTATTGAATTAGTTAGTAAAAAACCGCCTACCTATGCCCGTATCCAATGTGAGGAAAAAAGCTTCAGATTTGTAGCGGATTACCGACTTTCAGGTGATGACAAACATGCGGTCGTGGCCATGGATGTTGATTTGGCCATTAAAGGGCTGCTGGGTTTTGTGACCCCATATGTTGTCTCGTATAGTCGGGCGGAGATGACGGAGTATTTTGGTGTTCTAAAGGAATATTTAGAAAGCCAATAGAGTGAGCGAAAAGCTCTATATTGGCATCTAACTGTTAAAATGTTAATCATTTTGCATAGGATTTTAGTATGGTGTGTTTAAATTCTATAAACAGTAAAGCTATTAATTTCAGGCAAGTGGGGCCATTTGTTATGAAATTATGGAGGCTATAATTATTAAAGCCAGAGGAGAGGTATGCTTACTTACCAAAAACCTGTGAGCACACAGGAATTTCTACGAGAGGCGTGTTCTGCGGCCGCTTTTCGAACGATGCCGCCGTGTGAATTTCGCGATTTTTTTGCACACTCATTGTCTGAGGAGAACCCACACCTAGAGCAGATGAAGCAGCTGTTTGGCCTGCCGATGATGGCCAACCTGTCAGACGCCTTGTTTAAAGATTTGGTACCGTCAGATCGGTATCCGGAAGTTTTAAACATGCTTTCCCCCATGTTCCTGTATTTAACGTTTGAAGTTATTTCTGATAATTTAATGATTCATCTAGGGCGTCCATGCAAAGGGGACACAACGCGGGAAATTCGACGGGAACTTCTAACGATCTTCTTCCAAGCCATGCTTGATCGGCTAAATGGTCAGCCTTATGATGTGGCTTTACGGCCGCTGCTGGAAGCTCGGGAGTTGGCTGCCCAACTGCCTATCCCCGCTTTAGACCCAGAACGCCTTAAAGAGCTTGGCCATATGGGTGTCAGCGAGGCGATGTTAGAAGACGGCGTTTGGGCTTGCTTGATTGCCAACATTGAGACGGCGATTGAGGCTTTGGATAATCCGGCCCTGTTTCACGCCCGGCCGATTTTACAGCGGATGTTTGTCCAGCGATACGAGTGCAGTATTCAGCAGCTCGAAGATCCTGAGCTTCCTTTAGGTTTCCAGATTGAAATGGGGCAAGATTTGATTTTGGTGGGACCAACCCTGCTTTATGCGGCAGTGGCCGTTTCCCACGTGATTCCAAATTACAGCCGCTTTTTATCCATTTTACCAACCGTAGAAGAATCTTTGCGCCAGGCTGCCCGCCTGGTCCGGCTTTCAAACGACCTGGGTAACGCGGTGCTTAAACCGGCCGAGGCGTTGGCCCATCTGGCCCACCTCACCCAAACCGCTACGCTTGATTCGTTTGAACATTTGCTGTGGCTGATCTGCAATGAGAAAAATCACCTGTTTAATCGGCTGCGGAAAGATTGGCTGCACGGAGAATACAATATCGCTCTAAACGGCTGGTCGTGGGAAGACCTTGACGCGCATGAAGCGGTAAATATTTTCATTTATCGGCTAAATTATGCTGGAACCGTTTACAGACAGACGTCGATATTGCTGGAGCAAACCCTATCCTGGGTGGATGATCATCTGCACGATCGCCATATCAGCGATTTGGTGAGACGTTTTGTTTTCTTCCATGAGCAAATGTATACCAACCACTATGATTCACTGGATGGGGAGTATGCCATCTGAGTTTTTACGTGATGATTAAAAGCGGGACGATCAAATTGTCCCGCTTTTTTTATTTTGGGTAATATGAAAAACAATAAAAAATCGCTTGAGCAAGAAATCGGCAGCCTTGAGAGAGCTTAAGCGCATTTTCACGCCAAAAATTTGGCTGCTAATCTAATTCTGCCGTTGGACTTATACTCTAGGTGAGAGCAATTTTGAAATTGCTTGGTTTTGACATTAATAAAGTGCGCTTGAATAACCTCTTTCCCCATTTCTGCCTTCCCTTACTCTTGTGAAAATGGTTTTTTTTGACAACAGAGCTGCCCAGGCTCGGGGGTTGCTTTATTAAGTGAATTACGAAAACTTCTCAATAATTAACTGTCCGCAGATTACGCAGATTTTCGTAGATTAGAGAGAGGAATCTGTGAAAATCCGTGTTAATCTGTGGCTTTTTTTATCAATTCTTTTTGTAAACTACTTATCCATAAATTGATT
>JASJCR010000092.1 GCA_030065875.1 Ardenticatenaceae bacterium
GACAAACGCCACGGCCGCTATGCTCAGATATAAGCCGGATTTACCCAGCGTTGTTGATTGATTGGTGTTTGGGTCGCGCTGATCCATTCGATTCTCTCCGGACAAACCCGTCATCCCCGCGAAGGCGGGGATCCATCGGTGGCAAGCCAATGGATTCCCGCTTTCGCGGGAATGACGATGCATTATCGATTTTTATTTGTTAAACTCAAAATCGCTGGAAATAATTTGATTGATCCAGACGTAGTTTTCATCACAGCCTAAAACAAATGCCACCTATATTATTTCTCTATTCACTGCAAAGTTGCAGCAATACGCTTCTCCTTATACCCATCACCCAATACCCATCACCCATCACCCAATACCCATCACCTATCACCCATCACCTACCCTCCCCCCACCACCAGGCTCCGCCGCTCCATCACCACCGTATCTCGCCATACCCCATCCAGCTGAGCAATGCGCTCGCGCCGGCCTAAAATCTTGAAGCCATGCTTCTGATGCAAATAAATGCTGGCCTCGTTTTCCGGGAAAATGCTGGCGGTTAAGGTCCATATCCCGGCCGCTTCCGACCCTTCAATCAGCGCTTCCATCAACATGCTGCCCAACCCGCGCCCTTTTGCGGCCGGATCGATGTAAATGCTAACTTCAGCAACCCCCCGATACGCCGATCGCTTGGACACCGGCGACAAAACCGCCCAACCCCACACCAGCCCGTCCTGATCCCGGGCTACAAACCGACATTCCGGCCGCTTGCCTGCCGACCACGTTTCCCACGCCTGCGGCGCCCGGGTTTCAAAGGTGGCCAGTTTGGTATCGATCCCGGCCTGATAAATGCGGCGAACGGCCGGCCAATCCTCGGGGTGCATGGCGTCAATGACGAATGGGTGTTGGGTATTGGGTGGTGGGTGTTGGGTGTTAGGTGATGGGTGTTGGGTGTTAGGTGATGGGTGTTGGGTGTTAGGTGATGGGTGTTGGGTGCTGGATTCTTGGGACATGATTTTAGGTTTTTAGCATTTTAGCACGGCCCTGACGGGCCTGTTAGCCTATTAGCTCGGCGCGATGCGCCTATTAGCCATTAGCTGTTAGCTGATAGGGGCGAAGCCTCGAGCTAGTTCGCTAAAAGCCGCGCAGCGGCGGCCTAAAAGGAGCGCAGCTCCGTGCTGAATTTCTCATTGCTTGTTAAAATACTCGGCCGGACAAATAATAACATGAAACTCAAGAAACTCGTTCTACAAGGGTATAAAACCTTTGCCAGTAAAACGGAATTTATCTTTGATGACGGCATCACCGCCGTTGTGGGACCAAACGGCAGCGGAAAATCAAATGTCGCTGATGCCATTCGCTGGGTATTAGGGGAACAATCTTTCCGCACGCTGCGGGGAAAACGCACCGTCGACATGATTTTTGCAGGCAGCAAAACCCGCGCCCGGGCGGGCATGGCTCAGGCGGTTCTGACCCTCGACAACAGCGATGGCTGGCTGCCGATCGATTACACCGAAGTGGAAATATGCCGCCGGGCGTACCGGTCGGGTGAAAATGAATATTTGCTCAACGGGCAAAAAGTGCGCCTGATGGACGTCAACGAGCTTTTGGCCAGAGCCGGAATCGCGGAGCAAACGTATACCATTATCGGTCAGGGGTTGATCGATCAGGCCCTTTCCCTCAAAGCGGATGAGCGACGGGCGCTTTTTGAAGAGGCGGCCGGCATCAGCCACTATAAAGCCCGCCGGGCCACAACCCTGCGCAAGCTGCAGGATACCCAGCGCAATCTGGAACGGGTTTACGATATTCTCAGCGAGTTAAAACCGCGGCTCAACTCGCTCCGTCGCCAGGCGCAGCGAGCGGAAAATTACGGCCGGGTTGAAGAAGATTTGCGGCAGATGCTGCGTATCTGGTATGGATATCAATGGCAAAAAGCGCGCTACGATCTGCGTCAGCGGCGAACGGCCGCGACCCAGGCGGAGCAAGGCTGGGAGTCCGGCCGGCGCGAACTGCTGCTGCTGCAGGAACAAATCGATCAGAAGCGCGAGAAGCTGCACGACATTGAATCACAACTGCAGGAGCTTCAGCAAAAACGGGAAACGGTGCGCGAAACGTGGGAAAAAGCCCGCCGGCAGGTAGCGATCATGAGTGAAAGACGCAGCGCCCTGGAGCGGCAGCTTGCGGAAAGCGCATCTGATTTGCCCGATCTGGAACAGCAGCACGCCGCAGCCGAGAACGAGCTTCAGGCAGCTCTGGCCGAACTACAAACGGCCCAGGCGACGTTTGACACCCATCAGCTGGAGTTAAAAGCGTTTGAAACCGGCTTTTTGCAAAAGCAGCAGCTCATAAACGCCACCCAGAAAGAAATCAATAACTTTGAAAGAAAACTGCGACAGCTACAAACGGAAATCGCCCAGTCACAAGGGCAGGTGTCTCAGCTTAAAGAACGGGCCGCTGCTGCCGAGCAGCCGGACAATGATCAGCCCGCCCTCACTGATCTGACGGCCGAGATCGAGAAGCTGGACAAGGTTATGGCTTCCGCTCGTGAAAATGAAGAATCAATCAACCTGGTCCGGCGCGAGTTGAGCCAGAAGCGGCGGGATCTGGAAGCGACGCTTAAGGAAAACCGCCGTCAACTCGATCAAAATCGGCGGGCGCTCAATCAAACCCAAACGGCCGTGACCCGTCTGCAAACCCGGGTGGAGATGCTCGATGCCCAACGCCAATCAACCGCTCCCGTGGCCAAAAATCTAATTATCGGCCGCCTGGTCGAGCTGATCACCATCCCCGATGATCACCGGACCCATTTGGAACACGCCCTGCTCACGGCAGCGGAAACTTTAATTGTCAAAGATGCGGCCGCCCTGCACTCGCTCGTGGACAGCCGGTCAGCTGATGTGGCTCTGCGCGCCATCGCCCGCGACGGCGCTCGGCCGGTTGATGTGACGCTCACTGACGGTTTGCTGCATCATGAGGGAGTCATCGGCCGGGCCAGCGATGTGTGCCGCTGCGATGAGGCGGATCGGCCGGTCGTCGAAGCCCTTCTGGGTGGCATCCTCCTGGTGGACCATGACCAAACGGCGCTCAAAATCGCGGCGGAACTGCCTCCGGGTATCGTCGCTGTCGCCCCCTCCGGTCTCTCCTCTCATGTCTCTGGTCTGATTGCCATCCCTCGTCAGGACGGGCAAGGCAGCCCTCTGGCTGCGGAACAGGCATGGCGAGAGGCCCAGGATAATTTGACGGCCGTGCAGAAAGATCTTCAAAATAAAGAAAAAGCGGTCGAAAAGTCCCATCAGGCGGTACGTGATTTGCAAAAACAGCTTGATGAAACCAATCGCGAACGACAGCGGCAGGGGCGCTTGGCCGATGAGGCACAGCAGCGCTCCCGCCGGGCTCAGCGGGATCTCGACCGGGTCGTCCAACGGCGCGAATTTATTACCCAGCAACGACAAAAGCAGGAGAAGGAGCGGGTACAGCTTCAGGAGCGCATTACCCGCATTGAAGCGGCCGTTAGCCAAAAAGATGGGGAGCTGCTTGAAGTAGAAAGCGGGTTGGATGAGAAGCGACGCGAGCTGGCCGCGCTGCCGATCGGCGAAGCGCAGCAGCAGCGGCAAATGCTCAGTCAGCAAATTAGCGGCGCCCGCTCGATCGTCGACGGCCGGCGGGCGATTGTCGACACTCGCCAGACAGCGATGCGCCAGAGTGAAGGGCAAATTCAGCGGCTCAAAAACCGTCGACAGGAGTGGAGTAACCAGCTTCTAAAGATGGACATCGCCGCTGATGAAAAAGAATTGGCGGCTTTGGAAACGGAGTTAAACGATATTCTCTCCGCCATCGAACCACTACAAAAATCGCTTCTCACCATTCAACGCGAGCTGCGGCTGCGGGAGGGAGAGGCGGCCGTCTCTCAAAAAGCGGCTCACGAGCTGGAAACCAGCTACACTCAAACCAAGGTGGCCCTGACCCAGCTGGAAACCCACATCGATAATTTGCAGGATCGCATCCGCGCCGAACTGGGTATAGTCGACCTCAGTTATGATGACGATGTGCGGGGCGATACCCCGCTGCCGCTTACCGGCGTGGTTGACAAACTACCTCACGTTTTTGAACTGCCCGATGAGCTGGAGGAATCGATCCAAAAACAGCGGGCGCAGCTCAGCCGGATGGGGGCAATCAACCCGGATGCTCCGGCCGAATATAAAGAGGTTCAGGAACGGTTTGAGTTTATGAACCAACAAATCGATGATTTGGAAGAGACCGAGAAACAGCTGCGCGCCGTCATCGAAGAGCTGGATGAATTAACATCCAGAGCGTTTGCGGATACGGTCGAAAAAGTAAACGTGGTCTTTGGGGAGATGTTTACCCGCATGTTTGGAGGGGGGTCTGGTCATCTTGTTTTGACAGATCCGGATGACTTGACGATTACCGGGGTGGATATTGTGGCCCAGCTGCCGGGCCGCCGGCCGCAGGGGCTGGCCCTTCTTTCCGGTGGCGAGCGTTCGCTGACGGCCGCATCGCTGATATTCGCCCTGCTCAAGGTTTCACCCACTCCGTTTTGCGCCATGGATGAGGTCGATGCCGCGCTTGATGAAGCAAACGTCAATCGTTTTCGGGATGTTCTAAAAGAGTTGAGCGCCAAAACTCAGTTTATCGTCATTACCCACAATCGGGGAACGGTTCAGGCCGCCCAGGCAATTTACGGCATTACCATGGGCACCGACAGCACCAGCCAGGTAATCTCGCTCAAGCCAGATGAGTATGTCACCCAGAAGGAACTCCTTACTGCTGAGCCCTGATTGCAGACCGCTCAATTAATCTTCACCGGGGTCACCGGCCACAGCGACATTTTCGGAAATAATTTCCCAATATCCCCCCGAAATTTTGGCCACAGAGCCATCAGGCAAGGTCAGAAATTGGGTACCAGGAAGGATTGATGTGGCCGGGCTCTGTAAGATCGCGGAGTAAGACATCGTCTCGGCCGTGGCCCAGCCAAAATCTGCTTGAATGATTTGCTCGCTTGGCTGCCAGATTTGGCCAAAGCCACGGGCCGGGGCAAACAAACCATCTGGGGGCTGCAGCGATGGGTCGATCTCCGGCTGATCAACGGTCCAGGGATCAGGCTGAACGTATGCCCGTCCTTCATCCGTCAAGGCATAGATGAACGGCCCGACAGGATCGGTCGGGGGGATGGCAATCATGATCCCTTTTTCAAATTCCTGGTATATCGTGGCAAACGTTTGCGGTGAGCCAGAGGGGCAATTTTCAATCGCGATCTCAATAAAATAGGTGTAAAGACACGGCCATTTTACTTCAACTGACTGATGAATTGATTCCGTACTGTCCTGATTGGTAACATGCAAGGAAGCTTGCGGATTCGGCCAATTGGTTTTGTACACCTCTACCGTCATCTCTCCAGACGCCTCAACCTGCCAGGTAGGATAATGGCGCACCGAAGTCCATACGCTGATGAGAATGTCATCGGCGCCAACTGTCTCCCAGCGAAATGTCAGCTGTTTTGCATCGTTACTCAAGTCCACCTGATCAACTTCAAAGGTTAAAATTTTCGGCGCCCCTTCAGCGTTTCCAGATCCAGCGGGGGTTGGCGCGGCCGGCGTGCTGTTTTGACCGGCCGGGGGGACAAAGATGACCTGGCCGACATCGAGCACGTTGGCGTCGGCGAGACAGTTGGCTGCAACCAGCTGATCAACGGTGCTGCCAACCCGTATGGCAATGCCAAAAAGAGTGTCCCCAGGCTGCACCGTGTACGCTACCCAGTCGGCCGGGGTGGCGGCACAGGTGGAAGGGGGTTGTTCGCCGGCCGCTGGTGTGCCCGTCAGCTCAACGGCCGCGTCCTGAGTCGGTTCGGATTCGGCCGAGTTTGTGAAGGAAACGGTGGCCAGCAGCTCTTCAAACATGGCGACGTCATCTTCATTTAGAGGTCTGATCGTGGCTAAATCATCAGACTGCCCCCCGAATCCCAGCGCGTACAGCGTGATGGCAAAAAACCGCTCGCCGCGAGGCAGAAAATAGGTCACGTACTGCTGCGGAATATTGCCGCCAATGGCCCCGATATACCCTTCTATACGGGTTGCAGGAAGGCCATTTATTTCGGCCTGCAAAGTTTTCTCCACAACCGGGCAGTCCCCCCGACACGCCAGCGGGTCAAATTCATTGATCCGGATTTCAATCTGATCCCCAACAGCAAATCTAGCGAGTGGGGGGTTGTCAAATTCTCTCAGAACCACTTCCAAGTCGGCCGGATGGTCGAACGTGAAACCGTATTGATCACTGGCGTACGATGTCCAGCCCTCCAAAACCGGCTCTTCGGTCGGCTGGATTGTAGGCTGCGGTGTTTCCTGCGGATCGATCGGTGGGGCCGGGGGAATGGTTATTTCCGCTGTGGGCTCCAACGTCGCACCGGGGGCGGAGAAAATTGGCAGACAGCCGGTTAATACGATGCTGCTAAAAAACAAAACCTTTATGAAATTCAAGCGGGTGGTAATCATCATCTTTTATTCAATAATCTGTTGAGTTAATCCATTTCATCCGCGGCTGCATTTGATCGTTCTTCTTGTATTTCAATTAAACAATACAGCAGGTTGGGATTCTTGATCTAAAAGCGATGAATGTCCAACGACAATACCACGCCGGTCGTCAGGTGATCGGCAAATAAAAATGAGAGAGGAAAGGGTTCAGGGGGTACAAGCTCCCCTCCCCGACTCGGGGAGGGGCTGGGGGAGGGGTGAAATGACTACTAAAGCACCCACCCCCTGGCCCCCTCCCGAATCGGGAGGGGGGATATGTAGGTCTGGAAAGCGCATTCTTCTATTCATGAAGCGAACTGTTCGCCTTTGAAACGCGTTGTAAGAAGGTTAGAGAGTAGAGTGAGGCGTTCTAGCTAACGAGCAGCTTCGTCAAAAACAGCGCTCGTTCAAAAAGAGTCGGTAAAATAATGTGTTCGTGCAGGGCGTGAGCACCATCACCCACGGCTCCCAATCCATCCAGCGTGGGGGCAATTGGGCTGGTGAAGTTGCCGTCAGACCCTCCGCCAACCGTTCCCTCCTTCAGATTGATCCCCACGTCGGCCGCGACCTTTTCAGCAACCTGCCATAAGGCGCGATTTCCGGCCGTTTTTTCCAGCGGCGGCCGGTTGATTCCTCCGGTGATGGTGATGGAAACGGCCGGATTTACGGCGGTTAGCGCCCGGATCCGCTGATCCACTTCTTCCATCTCATCCAGCGTCAGGGCGCGAACGTCTACTTCGATCCGGCAGTCGGCCGGAACCACGTTGGAGCGGCTGCCGCCTTGAATCACCCCAACGTTAACCGACACCCCCCGCGGCAGATCGTTAAGCGCGTGCAAAGTGGTAATCACGTGAGCCATTTCCACAACCGCGCTTTGCCCCTTTTCGGGATCCAGACCGGAATGGGAAGCCACCCCGCTCGTTGAAATTTTGTAGCGAGCCACTCCTTTACGAGCGGTTTTTAACTTCCCCTCAGCTCCCATGGGCGGTTCAAGGACAAATACTCTGGCTACTTTTTTTGCCTGCTCGATAATAAACTCTCGGGAATCCAAGCTGCCTATCTCTTCATCTGAGTTGATTAACACGACCGGGTTCATGGTCACAGGCAAATTTAAATCTTGAATTGCTCGTAGGGCAAATACAATTTGAGTTAATCCCGCTTTCATATCAAAAACCCCAGGTCCACGCATCACATCCCCGTCAATTTGGAGCGGCATTTTTTCCAGGGTGCCGCGGGGCCAGACGGTATCGCAGTGACCAAGCAGCAGTTGATTTGGTGCTGAATCGAGTGTCCGGCCGCGCGCGAGCAAACACCCCGCACTGGTTGTGCCGGGCACGCGCTCCACCGACAAACCGGCCGCTTCAAGCCCGGCCGTTAGCAGCGCCATCGGTCTTTCCTGACTGCCAACATCTGAGGTGGGGGATTCGGCCAAAACGAGCTCGGATAGAAAGTTAATCATTTCAACGGCATTTTCTTGAAAGTAACGCCGAATGTGAGTAATTGTTGCCATTTAATCTTAATTCCTCAAAAAAGGGTTGAAAAAAATGTTTCTGGTTATTGCTCGCACTCAATGATTCGGGATAGTCGATTTTACTCCCTTTCCACTGTCATGATTTCCTTGAGCTGGAGCGGTGGCTCACTATCAAAATTGACGACTTCGCCGTTGAGAAATCCCTCAGTTTTAGATAAAAAATATCGATCTGATTGATCAGCCCCGGTAGCCTGAAGTAAAGAAAGGCTATATTCAACTGGTCGCTCATCTGCTGGGAAATTCATTAAGTCCAGAATGGTTGGAAAAATATTAAAATGACTTGCGGGATAACTCGTGTCCAGGTTTGGAATATCTCCAATTAAAAAAAGAGGAACCATTGCTTCAATTCGGCTACCACCACAATGAGGCCACTGCCCATTAACCTGCCCCAATGTTTGGCCGTGATCAGAAGTGTAAACGATTATCGTATTTTCTAAAAAAACATCGTCTTGTAATAGCTTTTCAAAGAATGTGTCGATGTTATAAGAAACAGCATTGTCATATGCATTAATAAGTGCCTGCCCTGGTTGATGATCGGTATTAATTGGGGACCAAATCGTTGATTCTTCAGGATATGCTTCATGATAGGGAAAATGAACCCCGAGTTTATTCACTAAGATGAAGTTTCCAGTTGATGCAGTAACAATCTCCCTAATTTTTTCTGCCGCAACAAAATCATTATTATGCGAATGGCCCAAATCAAATGGCGTAATCCGATGATCAATTAAGAGGATATCCTGATCCTGAAGGGAATTCCAAAAGATTGAAGATTGGGCATTAACATACCATGATTGATAACCCATGACTTTAGCATAGTGAAATAGTGTGGGGTTTGTATATACCGCTTGATCAGGATCAGGGAGAGAGCTCAATCCACTGATAATGGCCGCGTTAGAGGGGATGCTACAAGTTGCTGCGGATACAGCGATTCCCCAATTATGGAGAAAACCGGCCTCTGCCAATTCTTCAAGATATGGTGTGGTAGGCCGTGGATATCCATTTAGACTTAGACTATCTCCTCTTACGGACTCATCAATAATGAGAATTACATTGTTTAGCGGGGGTGTTGATGATTGAAACGGTATTGTCATTCGTTCATACTGAGTAATTTCTTTATCAACCCAAACCGTTTCGAGAAAAACATTAAAAGCTTTCGGGACAGTCATAAAAGGCAAATGATAATTCAGCGAGATTAGCAAAGAGAAGAACAGTAAAACAAAGGTTGAAACCGTCAAAAAACCCTTCCAACCCAAATACTCATCTTTTACCGTAAACAGCAACAACAAACCGTATGAAAGAATTGGAATCAAAGCCCAAGGGCTTGCAAAAATTATCGCTGCATCAATCCACAAATCGAACGAGCTGCTTAAACCGGTGTGAACATCAAGCAGTGAGAGAGGTCGATTAAGGGCATGCCAATATCCGTATTGAATTATGGTGATCAAACCAAATATAAGAAAATACCCCAGCCGAAACTTAAGTTTAGAACGTGCCGAAATCCAGATGGCCGCAAAGGTGCCAAAATTTCCGGCAAAAAGCAATAAAATCGGCCGATACCCCCCGGTTTCTGGAGGATTTTGGACAATATAACGAAGGTGGGGTATGTCAAAAAAGTATTCCTCAAAGGCAAAGAGAAAAAGATAAAAAAACAGGCCGCCATAAAAGGCCCTGCGCCCTGATGGCGCGCCTTGTACCTCTAAAGTCGTTTTCATGAGGTCACTGCTCCTTCAAGTATTTAACAACTTAAATAGGTAAATGTTAGGAAGCTAATGCAAGAGCATATGAATGCAAGCTGTAGACCCATAATCCCAGCCACACAATTAAACCGACATATATTGGGAAGCGAGAATGAATGAAAAATAAGGCACCTAATAAAGAGTGGGTTAAGGCATAAGGCATACAAAAAAATGATGCGATCCCAATCAATTTGATGTCTTTGGACCATAGTGCATATACAAGGATCGGTAGACCTACCAGCAACCCGTAAGGCCAAAGGCTTGCATTGTGATGAACGGCCAAACGAGTTAATGCGCTTTGCATATCAATAATCCAGTTTCCCCATAGGGCAAATGTCAACCCAGCACAAATCACCCCCCCGATTAATGTTTGCCACCGGTATTTTGACTGCCACCACAAATATGGAATTAATAATCCAAGCACCTGTGGTTTAATCAACATGATCAGTTGGCCAGATAACTGCTTGTACCAATTCTTGTCATCTGCGGATAACAGTAAGCCTAGTAACACGAGCCCATCTACTTGTCCATTGGCCAAAATACTAAAAAATGGGGAAGATGTGATAAGCAGAAGAAAAGTCAATGAATTACCGGCAAAACGCCAGTTTACAAAAGCCAATATGAAAACTTGAAGCACACAAAACAGAATATAACTCAATCTAACGGGCAATAATCCAAAAGGGAAGAGAATAATGGTTAACCAGGGTGGATTGACAAAAAAATCATTTTCTTTGAAAACATCAAATATCTGTTGACCGGCTGGATGAAAAACAACCCACCAATCAAAAAGTTGATCAAATGCAGGCGTCCAAAACAATCCAGCTCCGACCGAAATAGCAATGGCTATAACCAGTAAAAAATAACGGGTGCCATCAGGTCTCTCTCTACCAAATTCATCTGGCCGAATCCAAATACCCGCATGGGTTTCCAATGTACTAATAAGTGAAGGCATATCGCTCCCATGAACCTAACTATAGGTTTTTTGTAGGTGGTGATTGTAGGTTTTGTTTAGTGAAGCTCTTTCAAAAGATACAAGTATCTTCGAATTAATTAAACACAGGAAATTTTATCCCAGGGGGGAAAATAAACCAACCAAATTTTAGTCAAAAAATAAAGGAATGCCCCTCTCTTCCCTAACAGGGTGAAGGTTACTAAGGGTTGCCAATCTCCTCACCAGCAATTATCGTCATCACGCCGTCACCGATCGTGACCGTCTGGATAGCAAAATTGCCGGGGACGAGGGCCAGAGCGGTGTTAAGGCTGTTTACCAGGGCGGTATTGATCGTCGTTTCCACAGTGGACAGCAGGACTGGAGGAACAGGCTGTTCGTTGAGATCGGCCGCGGTGACTTCAAAATTGAGACCGCCTTCGGTCACCACCGGCTGCAGGGAAACATTGATCGTGCCGCTGACCGGACTGGTGACTTCGCCGGTAAAAATAATGAGGCCATCGGCGAACCGTACCTCTCCGGCCGGAATGACGACTTCCTGCTGGTTTTCCACCGCCAGAGCATCGCGCGCCTGCAAAACAAGATTTAATTCCGTTTCCGTAATCAAAATGACAATGTTGCCGTTCTCATCTGGTCGGAGAGCCGATATTTTATCAATCAGGTAATTGCCATCAATACCGGCCGCCTGCAAGGTCGCCTGGACATTTTCCCCGGTATCTTGAGCCCGAACCGCGGCCGTGGCCAGTTGATCCAGACCGGCATTGACCGTTGGTGCGGCGCTGGTAGCCAGTTCAATCGCCCTCGTCTGCAGCGCCTCTAAAGTCGGACCGGCGTTGGTGGCGGCGGCTTGAATATCTTCGACGGCCGCCTGCAGGGTCGGGGCGGCACCGGTAGCCAGTTCAGCAGCCTGCTCTCCCAACGCCTGAGCTGTAGCCAGACCGGTTTCAACCTGCTCCTGACTGGGCAAGGTCACCCCGCACGCCAGCAGCAAAAAAGAAAGAATCAGGGAAAATATCAAAATAGGCCGAAAAAGTGGTTTTTTCTTGTTGATCATGAGATAAACTCCGAAGGAAGACAGGAGACAAGAGACAACAGACTTCAGACTTCAGACTTCAGAGTATTATCAGTGAAGCTTGAATATTAAACAAATAAATATATTGTTGTTAAGGATGCAAGCCTAATGCTATAAGCCGTGCATCGGCGTGCTATATGCTAACAGGCGCAAAGCGCCGAGCTAAACGCTAAAAGCCGCATCAGCGGCGGGCTAGATGCTGACAGGCGCGTCAGCGCCGAGCTTAATGCTAAAAGCCGCGCAGCGGCGGGCTAAATGCTAACAGGCGCGACAGCGCCGAGCTGAATGCTAAATGCCGCGTCAGCGCCGAGCTAACTTTGGACTAAGCACTCAGGACTTAGGACTTCTAAATGAAACAATCACCCATTATCATCATCCTTTTTATCGCCATCGTTCTGGTAGGAGCCGTTGCGGCCTTTCTTTTTCAAAGCCGAGGGCAGCTTGAAGCGGATTTGACCAACGCTCAAGGAGAACAGGAAGATCTCGAAGCCACGCTGGTCGCGGTATTTGCTGAAAATCGGGATGAGGAAGCGACCCGTCAGGCGGAGCAAGATGCGCAACAGCAGCAAATCGCCGCCCTGGAAGCGGCCGTGGCCGAACTTGCTCCGCTAGCCACCCAAGCGGTCCAGCTGGCCGATGCCCCGACCGTTACCCCCCAGGCAAACCCTTTGTTTGACGAAGACGCCCCACCGCAGGTGCGCATTATTTTGCGCGAGCGGGAGAGCGTGTGGCCGGTGGGTGAGCCACTCGACATTATCGCCTCTGCCACCCATCCCATCGGCATCGCCGTTCTAAATATCGCGGTTAATGGGGAGACACTGCTTTCCGATTCGCCCCTCGACCCGCGAATGAATATCGTCACTTCCCGCTGGACCCCCACAGAACCGGGAACCTATGAAATATCGGCCGTGGCCACGACTATTCGCGGCCGGGCCAGCGATCCGGTGATCATTGAGCTGCTGGTTGTGGATACCACCGATCAGGCCGCCATCAATGAAAGTATCCTGCGCCGCATTGAACGCAATATCGAAGAGCTGCGCGGTCTCAAACAGATTGAACCGATCACCAAAAATTTTGTGACCTCCGAGGAGCTGCAGGGGGTTTTTGCACAGGAGCTGTTTTCCGACTACACACCGGAAGAAGCCAACATCGAAGTGCAGGTTTTAAGCATGTTCGACTTCGTTCCGGATGATTATCCGCTTTACGAAAATACGGTACAAACCCTGGCCGGGGCCGTAGCCGGATTTTATCAATCCGATAACAATACCCTCTACGTCGTTGATGATGACGGCCAGCTGGATGAAGAAGAGCAGCTGACACACGCTCATGAATTTCTACACGCTCTGCAGGATCAATATTTTGCCCTCGCTCTGCTCGATGATGATTCGCTCTCCCGTGATGCCAGGCTGGCCCTCCGCTCGTTGGGTGAAGGGGAAGCAGAGCTAGTTGAATTTCTTTATCAATCCCGCGGTTATCTTACCGGAGAGCAGCAGGCGGACAGCAGCCCGGTTTTCCCCACCCCGCCCGTGGAAGATGTCCCGGATTTCTTCTTGAGTGACTTTAATTTTCCGTATGTGCGCGGCTTTGCGTTTGTTTCTACCTTTTTTGAAGAAAGCGGTTTTGAGGGTGTCGATACCTTATGGGGCTCAATTCCCGAATCAAGTGAACAAATCATCCATCCAGATCGATATCGTGCTGGAGATCAACCGCTCGATGTTTCTCTGGGTGATATTTCGGCCGACCTGGGAGAGGATTGGATCTTGCTCGAAAGCGACGTGTTTGGCGAGTTTTACACTCGTCTGTATTTAGGGCTTTATCTTCAGGACAGCAGCGAAGTGGATGCAGCCGCTACTGGTTGGGGCGGGGATCGCTTTGTGGTCTATCAAAACCAATCAACCGGTGAACGGCTGATGATCCTCAAATTTATCTGGGATACTCCGGAAGATGAAATCGAGTTTGCCAATGCTTATACAAATTGGGCGGCCGTCCGCATGGGAGGTCCTCCTACAAGAAACGAAGCTGAGTTACAGTGTTGGGTAGATGGGTCGGACAATTTGTGTTTACAAAGTTCCGCAGGTGAAACAACCATCATTCGCACCGATAATTCGGCCACCTTGGATGTCGCTTTAGACACAGCCTCTCCTTAATTATGACGATTTTCGGACAGGGCTAGCGGTGTGAGCCCTCAGTCTTTATGCGCTCGACAAATCTCAGCGAAACGATCGCTCCTGACCAACCAGGATGAGCAAATTAGGCATAAGGTCATAGGGTAATTGTAAATTTATGCATTAAAATAAGGTAAATTTTAGCTCATGCTGCGTTTTTATGACGCGACCGGTTATTGAGTTTTAACAAATAGATACCGATATCGCATCGTCATTCCCACCTGCGCGGGAATCCATTCATTTCTCATCGGTGGATCCCCACCGTAGTTTAACCCCGTGAAGACGGGGGCCAGGATGACGGCCTATTTTTGAAGATGATCGGTTAAATCGCTCACCAACAATTACCCGACAAGGGAAAAACACATGTCAAATCCACAGGATGAATACGAAGAACTGCCCAATTTTGATGAAGATCCTGATGATTTTTTTCTAGAGGGAGCATCTCCACAAGGTGATCCCGCGTCCGGCGGCCGAAATATTCCCTGGAAATGGATCATCGGCGGCTGTCTTGGATTGCCTCTGGTGATTTCCTTACTTTGCACAGTAATCGCCTTAATCACCGGTGGAACCCTGTTATCCCAGGTCGAACAAATCGCAGCGCTTGCCCAAGAGCCAACTCCGGTAGCCACGCTTGTACCGACCGCAGATCTATCCACTCTCAATACCCCAACCAATACCCCGCCGCCTCCCCCCCCAACGGCGACTCCGTTTCCTCCATCAGGAGAATTTGTCGTTGATATAAACGGTTCGGTCACCGATTTAAACCAGCCGATCGGAATCGATTTAATATTGCGAGACGGTTTGGGAATCACCTCGATGCAAATCATCGACAACGGTCAAACAATCATCAGCGAACGATTTAGCGGT
Source organism: Ardenticatenaceae bacterium (assembly GCA_030065875.1). Classification (GTDB taxonomy): domain Bacteria; phylum Chloroflexota; class Anaerolineae; order Promineifilales; family Promineifilaceae; genus WTJY01. The sequence goes on from JASJCR010000092.1 coordinate 14,827, forward strand.
CAAACCGAAGTAAATTTCAAGCGAAATTGGACCCCGCTGGCCGATGGACGACACAATATCGCAGTGGAAATTACCAACGTGGCCGGTGAAAAATATGTTGTTGCGGAAACGGCCATCGTCGTTCTCGATCCTGATTTTTTGAACCGCAACCAGGCGATCTTTGACCGCGTTCGGGCCAACGTCATGGCTATTCGCGGTTTAAATATTATCGCCCCGATTTACGAATCTCGTATGGGTATGATCGATCTGCGTCGATTCCTGCGTGAAGAAGGGTATACAGCAGAGCAGGCGTTTGATGAAACCCAGATTTTGGCGCTGTTTGATCTGGCCCCGCGAGGCGGCAATATTTATGAGGATGCAATCCAGTTCACCTCAACCAATATTTTGGGGTTTTATAATCCAGACACCCTGGACTTGGCCCTCATAGGCAACAGCCGCGATTTAACTATTTTAGATGAATACACGTACGCTCATGAAATCATGCACGCGCTTCAGGACCAGCATTTTTCGCTGGGTGATTTGACGGCCGAGGAAGCTCGCCTGGGCGCCGAAAGCTATCTCCCCTTGCGAGCCCTGGCCGAAGGGGAAGCTGAACTTCTACAGGAAATCTACCTCAGTCAAGGGTACATCAGCGAAGCAGACCAGGTTGAAATTTTTAACGAGCTTGAGCGCCTGCCGAGATCATCAGGTCAAAGCGCGGCCGTGGTTGATACCCCGGCGATCATTGTGGAAACGTCAATATTTCCCTATCAAACCGGTTTGGAGTTTGCCCGAACTATTTACAATCAAAGCGGCTGGGAAGGGTTAAACAACACCTGGATCAACACCCCAACGTCCACCGAACAAATCCTGCATCCGGAAAGATACCTGAATGGGGATGTCCCTCAGGAAATTGTGCTCAAACCGGTTAATGGTATTCTGGACGATGGATGGCGCTTATTGGGTTCGGGAGCTCTTGGTGAATTTCATTTGCGTCTGATGCTCGATCTGTGGCTCGATAATGCCGATGTCAACGTCGCGGCTACCGGTTGGGGTGGAGACCAATATGAAGCTTACATTTCTGACACGACCGGGGAGCTGGTGTTAATTTGGCGGCTTGGCTGGGATACACCCGACGATTCCACCCAGTTTGCCAGGGCGTTTGAAGCGTACGCCAGCCGGGCATACGGAGACATTCTCTCCAATCCAACCCCCGAGGCCACCTGCCGCACCACAATTGATGTTATCTGTATTCAACCGGTCGACGGGGAATGGCTGATCGTTCGCGCACCTAACGAAACCCTGGCGGCCGACCTGCTGGCCTCCCAGGCAGATTAATCACGCTCAATGCGGTAGGGTTGAGTTCAATCTCGGCCCTACCACCACATTCTTTACGCCTTCTCCCTCCCCTAACCTATACAACCGATTAAAAAAAGTGCCTTTCCCACAAAGCGGGTAAAATAGAAAGGTCAGACAACAGACAACAGACCTCAGACATCAAAATCGAGTCTGAAGTCTGAGGTCTGTTGTCTAAGGTCTCAATATGAATCGAAGCAGCGACCCAGGATTAGGCCAATGGTTAATTACCACGCTCGTTATCGTTGCGGGTCTGGTCCTGATTTATTACCTCATACAATTTAGCGGTGTACGTGCTTATCTTCCAACCGGATTAGAAATTGCCAACCTCGATGTGGGGAGCATGGATGAAGCGACGGCCCAGCAAGTGCTGACCGATCGCTATCTAAATGCACCGGTGGTCCTCTTTCACGGCGATCAGCGAATCGAGATCGATCCTCAGCGTGATGCGGAGTTTCGACTCGATATGGAATCGATGATGGCTCAAGCGCGCTTCCAAGACGACCAACAGGATTTTTGGTCCGGTTTTTGGGGGTACATGATTGGCCAGCCGGTGGAGGTGGATCCGGTTGACCTGCGAGCGACCCACAATCGGGAAACGCTGCGTGAATCCCTGCGCTTTATCGCCAGTCAATTTGATGATCCGGCCCAACCACCCCAGCCTGTCCCGGCCACGCTGAGTTTTCAATACGGTGAAATCGGCCGGCGCACCAACATCGAAGACAGTCTTCTGGCCATCGAGGCGGCCCTTTACCGGCCGGTCAACCGGGAAGCGACCCTGGTCGTCGAACCGATCGATCCGCCACGCCCCAATATCAATCTTCTAACCAACCTCATTGTAAATAATTTAGAAGGGTTCCCTGGCGTGGCCAGCGTCTTTATTCTCGATCTGGAAACGGGCGATGAAATCGCCATTAACGCTGATGTGGCCATTTCCGGCATGAGCACGATGAAGGTGCCCATTGTGCTGGAGACCCTGCGCGTGTTAGATGCGCCGCCTCAGGGAGATGTGGCCAATTTAATCGAAGAAACGCTCCTTGAGTCGGGTAACTTCAGCGCCAACCTCCTCCTCGATATTATTGCTGGTGAAGATAATGGTTATCTAGGGGCTGATTCAATGACCGCCTCGATGCAGGTATTGGGGCTGGAAAACACCTTCATAGTCACCCCGTACGAGGAGCCTGCCCGCTCGACCAAACAAACGCTGGATACACCGGCAAATTTAAGAAACGATATCACCGCCAATCCGGATCCAAATATGCAAACAACGGCTGAAGAAATCGGCTCCCTGATGGCTATGGTTTACTTTTGCGCTGAAAGCGGCGGCGGCGCACTGGGGGCCGCATTTGACGGTCAAATTACTCAAGAAGAGTGTCAACTGATCGTCGATGTCATGAGCCAGAATTTTATCGGCAGCCTGATAGAGGAAGGGGTACCCAGTGAAACACAGGTTGCCCATAAGCACGGCTGGATCAGCGATACCCACGGAGACGCCGGTATTGTCTATTCACCCGGCGGCGATTACGTAATTGTTATGTTTTTGCACCAAAATAACTGGCTTGAATGGGCGGTGAGCTCACCGCTGATGGCTGACATTTCACAAGCCACTTACAACTATTTTAATTTTGATGCTCCGTTTCTGGAAGGAAGTTAGTTATTGGTTATTAGTTATTAGTATATTGGTGTATTCGTGTATTTGCTGATTGTCGTAATTCAAGGCACCACTTCACATATATGAAAATAACAATATTTCAGCCATCAAGGTTAATCAATATACCAATAAACTAATAAACCAATAACCAATAACCAATAACGATTAACCAACCATCATGAGACCAAGAAGATCTAACCCAATTCTCAAAACCATATGGTCGTTTATTCGCAGCTTACTGCTGTTGGGAGTCGTGACGGCCGGTTTGTGGTGGCTGGGGAACGAAGGCTGGTCTTATTGGCAAACCCGATCGATGTTTCCCAACGGGACCACCATTGCCGGTTTAGACGTCAGCCAAACCACACCAGAAGAAGCGGCTCGCCTGATTGGCGACCAGTATGCCCAACCGATCATGGCCCGCTATCAGGATGAAGTGGTTGAAATCAACCCAGGCGATATCGGTTTCACCATTGAACCCGATTTGCTGGTTAAGGCGGCCGCAACTCAAATGAATGAAGTGCCTCATTACGAACGCTTTGGGGCATACCTGATCGGCCGGCCGGTCATGAGCAAAGCCATCAATGTCCCCCTGACAGCCACTCACGATGATGACGCCCTCAACTATATCGTAGGCGTCATGGGAGATATGCTCGATCAGCCGGCAACTCTACCCGTCCTTTTAACCAATGATGGGGAAATTAAAGAAGGTCAAGACGGTTATCGTTTGGATTCGGAACAGGCCAAAACAGCCCTGCAAAACGCATTTTACGATCCCCACGATCGCGTAGCAACCCTCGATATCGTGATGGAAGAAGCACCCGAAATTGACTTTTCATTTCTCGATCAATATTTAAACCAGCTGCTTGAACCATACGCGGGTATCGGTGCGCTCTATATTCTCGATCTGCAAACCGGTGAAGAGATTAAAATCAATGCGGATGTGGCGGTTTCCGGGTTGAGCATCGTTAAAATCGCCATCATGCTGGAAACAATGCGGGCGGTAGATGGTCCCCTCACCTTTGATCAGCAGAAGCTGCTTGAAGAGACGGCGATCTACTCCGGAAATTACAGCGCCAATCTCCTGCTTGATGTGGTGGCCGGACAGGACAACGCTTACCTGGGCAGCGACATTTTAACCCAATCAATGACCAATCTCGGGTTAGAAAACACCTTTATTGTGACCCCTTATGATGAACCGCAGCGGCCGGGAAGATTTACCCAGCAAACCGCGGCCAACAGCCGGGTGGACATCAACCTCGACCCCGATCCGGCCATGCAAACCACTGCGGAAGAGATTGGACAGCTTCTGGGGATGATTTACTACTGCGCCCAGGGGGGCGGCACGCTGATCGCCGTTTATGGGGATCAAATCACACCGGAAGAGTGTCAGCTTCTCATTAATACGTTGGCTCGCAATGATGAGGGAAATTTAATACGCTTTGGTGTGCCGGAGGGTGTAACCGTGGCTCACAAACACGGCTGGGCATACAATACCCATGGGGATGCCGGAATCGTTTTATCACCCGGCGGGGATTACGTCATTGTCGAATACCTTTACGGCAACACCGACTGGCTGCCGGTCAGCCTGACCTTCCCGCTTCTCAGAGAAATGTCGCGTACCGTCTATAATTATTACAATCCGGATGAGCCCTATGTCGATCACAAGAGGGCGCAGCGCGTGGCCGGCCGCAATGCAGCTCAAGTTGCAGCGCAAGCGGCCGAGGGTGCGCTGACCAATGAACCGTAGCCGATCGCTCTCACTGCTTCTCTCGGTGATCCTCACCGCGGCCCTGTACGGCCGAGCGATTTATCTCCCCTTTTTTTTTGACGATCTTGATCATATGCCGTTTGTGGCCGCCACCGGCCTGCTTGATATCTGGGGATCGTCCGGTGGATTTCCCTACTATCGGCCGCTTGGGGCCACTATCTGGCGGTTTTTTTTCCAACTGCTGAATGAAAATAATCCGCTCGTGCTGCACGCGTTTAATTTAATACTGCACATCACAAACGGCACGCTGATCGCCCTGATCGTGGCCAAATTCAGCCAAAATAACGAGCGGCTGCGCTGGGCTGCCCCGCTGGCGGCCGCTTTTTTTATCGTGTTTCCCTTTAGCTACCAGGCGGTTCCCTGGATTGGCGCGGTGTATCATCTCCTGGCAGCTTCCCTGATATTAATCGCCGTCTATGCCACCATATCCAGAGTCGATCACCCTTCAAATGCTTATCTTCTGCTGGGGATCGGTGCCGCCTTTTTGGCCCCTTTTGCCCATGAAAACGGGGTTGTCCTGCCGCTTTTGCTGCCGCTGGCCGCATTTCTTTTTCGGCCGTCTCGCTTTAAAATCAACTTGACTTCTCTTTCAATTTGGACCGCCCCCACGGCCGCCTGGCTGATTATCTGGCTGCTGGTGCCCAAAGGGCGATCCGACGGGTTTTTTCCCATTAATTTTGAAGCCGTGTGGCAAAATACCGTTTATTTTCTGCAGGGGTTAACCTTTCCCACGACGATCTTTACCGGCCGTCTCGTCAGTCAGGGGGGATGGCACGATTTTACAACCACCTATCTTTTTGCCGCTGTCGGTATTTTGCTCATCGTTATCGGCTATCAAACCGCAAAAAAACAGCTGCAGCGGATCATTTTGTTTGGGCTGGGTTGGTTTGTTGTTAGCAGCTTGCCGGCCGTCTTTTTGCTCGACTTTGCCTATATTTTGAGCAGCCCGCGCCTGCTCATGATCCCTTCGGTCGGGGTCGCGATCGTCTGGGCCGGCGTCATCTGCGCCCTTTGGGAATCTGTCCGATACAAAGCCATCCTTCGGGCTTTTAGCATCGGGTTAGCCGGCTATATTTTGGCGGCCAGCTCCTGGATGATCGTCGTGCATATGAACCAGCACGAAACCCTCGGCCGTATTTGGCAGCAGGCGGCCGACATTACTGTCGAAGCCAATCGCCCCGGCTTTGATACGGTGCCGGTCTTCGTCAATCTGCCATCCGCCCTGGTCGAACGGCAGCTGTTTTTCCCGATTGGCCACGAAGGCACCGTCTTTATGGTCCCGTATATCCCGCTTGAACGCATCATTGACGGCCAGCTTGGACATCCAGCCTCCGCGGTTTTTCGGGCCTACGAGGATATCCGGCCGCAGCGTGATTACCTGTATGACGTATTGGACAGCGGCCGTGATTGGCCGGAAATCCTGGCCGGCAATCCCCGCGTTGATATTTGGTTAACCGATTACCTTGAAGATGATATTCAGCTCAGGCGGATCGGCAGCTCGATTACCCCCACCCGGCCGACCTTTCCCTTTGTTTTTGCAGAGCTGGACAGCTCAATTTTATTGGCCTCAGCGGTGCAGGAAAAGCAAAATATCTCAGTGGAAATTGTGTGGCGCGTTGGCGAAACCACACCCTCTTTTGAGTGGACCGCCTTTGTGCATCTCCTCGATAACCAGGGTCAATTGATCACTCAGGCTGATGGGCACCCCTGGGGCAACACGTACCCGCTGGGGCAATGGTCGCCTGCCGCCCAACATATAGACCTGCGAACGATAACGATCCCAGAAGGGGCAACCGGTGAGTTGACGGTTCAAATTGGACTGTACAGCAATCTCTCTGGAGAAAGAGCCACGGTCATTTTACCGGATGGAGAAACGGCCGACGCGCTAAAAGTTTCAGTAACAGAAAAGTAAACAAACCATTGCGGATTTAATCGAGGACTTTTTTCACCCGGCCGACCTCACCCGAAGCCAATTTCACCTTGATCCCGTGCGGATGATCGGCCGATTTGGTAAGAATTCTGGCTACGATTCCCCGGGTCAATTGACCGGTTCGCTGGTGATGCTTCTGCACGATTTCCACATCCAAACCGACTTGAATATTTTTACGTTTTCGGCCGTCCTGTGCTCCACTATCCATCTCTCGTCCCTCGTATTTCGTATCTCGTATCTCGTATCTCGTATTTCGTATCTCGTATCTCGTATCTCGTATTTCGTATCTCGTATCTCGTATCTCGTATTTCGTATCTTGTCTTAAACCATCAGCTCTTTATGCGTTGTCAAACAATCGAGCAGTTTATCCACATCGGCAAAATTGTTGTAAAAATGAGGGGAAATTCGCAAATTATCGTCCCGGCTGGACACGATGATGCCGTCTTTTTCAAGCCACTTCACCAGCAGATCAACCTTGTGCGATCGGATGGCTACCATCGCCCCATGTTTTTGCGGATCAACCGGCGTGACCAGGTTAAATCCCCGCTTCATCGCCCCGGCCTTGATCGCCCCGGTAATCTCCCGCAGGTGATCTTCAATTTTCGCCAGCCCAACCTGCCGGACGAGCTGTAACCCGGCCTGCGCCGCATAGGTATTGGGCACCGGAGGGGTCCCCGATTCAAAGCGCCGGGCGGTTGGTGAAGGATCGTGCCGGTAAATATCCATGGCAAAAATATTGGCCTGAGCAAACCAGCCGGTGTCGGTGGGTGAAAAACGGTTGATTAACCCCTGGCGCACATACAAAAAGGCCAATCCGGCCGAGGCGCACAAATACTTCAGCACCCCACCCGTCAGGAAATCAACGTCCAGCTCGCGAACATCAATGGGCATCGTGCCCACAGCCTGAAAGCTGTCGAGCAAGACCATGGCCCCCTTGCGTTTGGCGATCTCAACAATCTTTTTGACGTCTTGCTTTACCCCGTTGCGATAGCAAACGTGGGTCAGGCTGACCAGAAGCGTTTTTTCATCGATAATATCTTCATAATACTCGAGGGGGATCGAGCTGCCGGCCGCCGGCACGTGAACGACCTGGGCACCGCGAGCCTCGTTGGCATGCCATATTTGAGCGGTCGTGGGAAAGGCAAAATCATCGACAATGATTTTGTTTCGTTCGCCGCTGAAATCCAGAGCGGTCGCCAAACTCCCTACCGCGGCCGAAACCGAGGTGGTCACCGCAATTTCATTGGGATCTGAATTCAGCAGACCGGCCACCCCGTGCCTGACTGTTTCGTTGCGCTCGACCCACAGTTCCCAGGGAGACCCTTTCTCCTGCCAATCATTCAGATAGCGCTTGTAAGCGTTCATCACTTCAAATGACAGCGCTCCCTGAGAGCAGCTGTTTAAGTAAACCTTCTCTTTAAAAATGGGGAAATGGTCTCGTAAATACATGTAATTGCTAGTTGCTAATCGCTAATGGCTAATAGCTAAGATGCATTTTAGCAAATAGCTATTAGCATTTAGCCCTTAGCTATTGATCATCGTCCTAAATACGCCTTTTTCAGCGCTTCATTATGGCGCAAATTTTCCGCTTTATCATCCAGGACCACCCGGCCGGTTTGCACCACATATCCGCGATCGGCGATTGATAATGCCATATTGGCGTTTTGCTCGACCATAAAAATGGCGGTGCCCTGTTCATTGATTTGCTTGATTAGCTCAAAATTTTGTTCGACCAATATAGGGGCCAACCCCATCGAAGGCTCGTCCATGAGCAGCAATTTCGGCCGGGACATCAACCCGCGGGCCATGGCCAACATTTGCTGTTCGCCCCCGCTTAAGGTGCTGCCCAGCTGGGTAAAGCGCTCTTTTAATCGCGGGAAAAGAGTCAACATCTGCTCCAGGTCAGCCTCAATTTCAGCTTTATCGGTGCGCAAATACGCGCCCATCAGCAAATTTTCCTTGATGGTCATATCGCCAAATATGCGTCGATTTTCCGGAACGACCGCCATCCCTTTTTTAATGCGGTAGCTGGTCGGCTGCTGGGTTACATCTTCTCCGTTGAAGAAGACGGTTCCGCTGGTCGGCCGAACAATGCCCAGGGTTGTCTTTAACGTCGTCGATTTGCCGGACGCGTTTCCCCCCAAAAGGCAAACCAGCTCTCCTGGATAAATAACGATATTGACATCCTGCAAGATGTGGATGATCCCGTAATAGGTGTTGATGTTGGTGAATTTTAAGAGTGGTTCCATAGTTAGCTCGCCGCTGTCGCGGCTTTTAGCGGTCTAGCTCGGAGCTGACGCCCCTGTTAGCAGTTAGCTCGGCGCTGACGCGCCTGTTAGCAGTTAGCTCGGCGCTGACGCGCCTGTTAGCAGTTAGCTCGGCGCTGACGCGCCTGTCAGCAGTTAGCACGCCGCGGTCGCGGCTTTTAGTTTTTTTACATAAAGATGACACCTCTAATAGTCATCTGTGGTCTGAAGTTTGTGGTCTGATGTCTGATTTCCATCATCCCAGTTCCTCATGCCTGCGCCCAAGGTACGCCTCAATGACCCGTTCATTTGTGGTCACTTCTTCATACGATCCTTCAGCAATTTTTTGTCCGTAGTCCAAAACCGCCACCCGATCTGAAATTTTTCCTACTACATTCATATCGTGTTCAATCAGCAATATGGTGTATCCTTCATCGCGCAGCTGACCGATTAAGTCGGTGATCTCAGCCGACTCGTGAGGATTCATGCCTGCGGCCGGTTCATCGAGCAGCAGAAGTTTGGCATCGGTCATCATCGCCCGGGCAATTTCCAGACGCCGTCGATTGGCATAAGATAAGCTGTACGCCGGCTGATCGTAGCGGTACCCTTGAAGACGAGAACCAAAAAAGGAGAGCTTTTCTTCCGCCATTTGGCGAATCTTTTCTTCTTCCTGTCGCCAGCCGGGCATACGAAATATCGTTGAGAACAAACCCGAGTTTGTGTGACAATACGCGCCCGTCATGACGTTTTCAATCACGCTCATGTTCAAAAATACGCGCAGGGTTTGAAACGTTCGGGCGATGCCGAGCTTGGTGATATCGTGCGGCTGCATGCCCAGAATCGACTCCCCCTCAAAGCGGATATCGCCGCTGTCCGGTTTGTAAATGCCGGTGATCAGGTTGAGGGTGGTCGACTTACCCGCCCCGTTTGGTCCAATAACGCTGACAATTTCCTGCCGGCCGACCTGAATATCCAAATTGTGAATGACCTGCAGCCCGCCAAAGGCTTTGTTGAGATTGGTGATGTGTAACATAGTAAATTAGGGCGGCCCTACGGGCCTGATAGCTCGGCGCTGCGCGCCTCTCAGCCTTCAGCTAATAGCTGAAAGGTCCGAAGGACCGTGCTGACAGGCCGTAGGCCGTGCTAGAAGGCGCTTAATGCGCCGAGCTAAAAGCCGCTGAGCGGCGTGCTAAGTGGGGCGCAGCCCCGCGCTAAATTATCTTTACCTCCGTCTTGCCCAGCAAACCCTGCGGCCGGGCAACCATTAAAACAACCAGCGTCGCCCCAACGACCAGGATGCGGGTCGCCGATGGCTCGACGGCCAGCCTGGTTTCCCAGGAGAAAGCAAAGCTGTATATCGCCAGGCCGAGCAAAACGTGAAACAGATGTTGGCGCTGACGTAAAAACATTGCCGCCAGCAGAAAAAAGATCGCCAGACCGGTGACAATATTGCCTACCAGCTGGAAATTTTCCGGAATCACCAGCCATCCCTGAACAATTTGATTGAGAACTGAACCCGCTTCGGGGAACCCGTTGTCCCAGGCCGGATTGATGGCCGGCACAATCAGTTTGAGCAGTAAGCCACCGACCAGGGTGCCTCCCATCACCAGGGCAAACCGCCTCCACGGCCGCAGCGCGGCATATAAACCGATGATCCCCACGCCATAAAATAACACCCCGGCCGCGGCAATATTGCGCAGCAGCTCTGGCAAAATCGTAAAAATAAACGCCCCCACAATTGAGCCGATCAGGCTACCGGTACCCCCTAAAACAACCATGGCGTATAAATTAATCAGGGTCAAGACGCTGTAGCGCGGGTTGGGCACTACGTTGCCCTGAAATGCGGCATCAACCGCCCCAGCCAAAGCGGCGATCCCGGCCCCGATGGCAAAGGCCAGGAGCTTCATGCGTCGGGTGGGCGTGCCCATCACCTCGGCCGCCAATTCGTCTTCGCGCACCGCGCGCCACGCCCGGCCGATACGCGATCGATTGATATTATTCACGACCACAAAAACGATGATCAGCAGCAGTAAAAACAGGTAGTAATACTGCATCGTTGACTCAAACGTATAGCCGAAGAGGGTGATGTCGTCGAGATTGTTGATCCCGTTTGGACCACGGGTTAAATCAACCGGCCGGTCAAAACCCGGCACCGAAACTCGGGTGGCGGTTAACGCCAGCTGGATAAATACCTGCCCAAACCCCAACGTCACAATCGCCAGATAATCTCCGGCCAGTCGAATTGAAACCGATCCGATTAGATAGCCGATACCGGCCACGATCAACACAATCAGAGGAATACTGACAATTGAGGGGATGGCCAGCCCGTAGGGAATCAATCCTTCGATCTGCACAAACTCCGAGGACATGTAGGCGTACAAGTACCCGGCAATTCCCATAAATGCGATATACCCCAAATCGAGCAAACCCGCATACCCGACAACGACGTTTAAGCCGATCGCCAAAATGGCAAAGGTCAAAAAGCGCACGCCAGTGCGTAAAATAAAGGCGTTATCGCCGATGTCAAACAGCTCCAGAAACGCATCGGTCCCGCTGATCACGGGAAAGGCGATCACCAGCAGCAGCACGCCGGTGTAGCGCCACGATTCGGGGATTGCTTCCCAGAGGGCTACCAGGCGGCCGAGTACGCCGCTCCGGCCGCGGACCCGGTCATCTACCTGCGATACCCACTCATCGGTCCCGATTTTCGATTTTTTTTCTTCGTCGTCATCGGGGGGGATAGGGTTGTTGGTTGGATCTGTCATCTATCCCTCTAAACTTTTTTAACAATCGGCTGACCCAGCAGACCGGACGGCCGGATGAGCAAAATAATCAGCAGCAGCACAAAGGCCAGCGCGTCTTTAAAGGTAATCGAGACATAGACGCTAAAAAACGACTCGGCCAACCCCAGGAGCAAACCACCCAGCGCGGCCCCAGGAATGCTGCCAATGCCCCCGATTACGGCCGCCGTAAACCCTTTGAGACCCGCTTGAAAACCCATGGTGTGCTTGATGCTAAAAAAGACGATGCCCACCAAAACGCCGCCGGCCCCGGCCAGCGCGGCCCCGATAAAAAAGGTAACCAGGATCACCTGATTTACGTCAACCCCCATCATTTGCGCCGCGTCCAGGTCCATCGATACCGCCCGCATCGCCCGGCCGAGACGGGTTTGGGTGACAAAATAAGTCAGGGCGAACATCAAAATTAGGGTTACCCCAATCACCAGAAAACGGCTGGCGTGCACCTTCAAATCTCCAATGGCAAAGCTGTTGCCGGTGGCGATCAAAGTGCCGGAACCGTAGCTCAACGGCCGGGGAGAGACGGTGATCTGGGTCAAATTTTGTAATATAAAAGAAACACCCAGGGCGCTAATTAAGGGGGCAATTCGAGGGGCATAACGCAGCGGCCGGTAGGCAAATCGCTCGACGGCCACGCTGACAATACCGGCCCCAACCATGGCCACAACCAGCATCAAAACAATGATGAGTCCGGTGGGGATCAGCGCCGTATCGTCGACAAAAAACATGATAAATACCCCATACCCCAAATACGCGCCGATCATGTAGATATCCCCATGGGCAAAATTAAGCAGCTTGAGGATCCCGTAAACCATGGAGTATCCTAGAGCGATCAGGGCGTAAACCGCTCCCAAAGTCAGCCCGTTCACGAGGGTTTGAGGGAGGAGTTGGAAGAAGAGTTCGATGGTCATAAGAGGGAGAAGTCCTGAGTGCTGAGTCCTGAGTGCGAAGTTGAAGAGTGTTGACGATCACCAACAAACTCCAACTCAGCACTTTCTACTTAGGACTCAGCACTCTCTACTCAGGACTTTATTCGTCGAGCAGTGAAAATCCACCGTCTTCAATCACAAACAGGGAGAACGATCCCCCGTCAATCTGATTGCCATCGCCAAAGCTGACCGGCAGCCCCAGCGGTGTGGTTTCCAGATCGATGTTTGTCAAGGCATCAACCACGCACGCCCGGCTGATGTCTCCGGCTCGCACACAGCTTTCGATGGCCTCGAGGGCGATAAAGGTGGTGTAGCCGGAAGCGCCGCCAAACGCCCCAAAATCTTCGGTGTACGCGGCCGCATACGCTTCGTTGTACGGGGCCATCGTCGACACGAGATTTGGATCAGGAGAGAAGAAGGTCACATAGGTGCCTTCGGCCGCAACACCGGCCGTTTCGACCCAGCCCAGAGAGAAGCCGCCATCCGGCAAATAGTAAATACCTTCAAACCCCTGCTCGCGGAGCTGCACGGCCAGCGTCCCCAGCTGCCCTTCGATCTGACCGGCCATAAATACCACATCCGCACCGGAGGCGATTGCGGCCGTGGCAATTGAGGAAAAGTCGGTCTCTTCCTGGGTAACTGAGGCCCGATCCACGGCGGCCCCGCCGTCCAGGAGGAGCGTTTCGATCTGATCGACCAATCCAACCGCATAAGACGATTGATCTTCCACGAGATAGGCGGAGGTGATGCCCAACTCATCGAGCATGTGCGTGGCAATCGTCGTGCTTTGATCGTCATCCGTGGGAATCGGCCGGAAGAACGTGGCCGTGCCGGGATCGGTCAGACCGGTGGCCGTACACGACGGGGTCAAATGGGCCAGACCGGCCTCTTCAAAAACCGGCTGGGTCGATTCACACACCTGGGAACCGGCCGGGCCTACCACGGCGATCATTTCATCATCGGCCGCAAACTGCTCCGCCACAATCTTGCCGGTGTCCGGGTTAATTTCGGTATCCCCTTCGACAATCTCCACGTTCAGACCGGTGCGTTCGTTAAAATCATCGACAAAGACCTGAGCAAAGCCGAGCTGTTCCTGCCCGATAAACGCTGCGCCACCGGTCAATGGACCCATAAAGCCGATCTTGATCGGCTCATCGGCCGACAGCATTTCTTCTTCCATCATCGCTTCATCACCGGCCAGCAGGGCAAAGCCGCCGTCCTGAATCTGGAAGAGCGAGAAAGAGCCGCCGTTGATCTGGTTGCCGTCACCAAAGCTGACCGGCAGACCCAGCGGGGTGGTTGCCAGATCGATATTGGTCAGCGCATCAACGATACATGCCCGGCTTACATCGCCGCCCTCCACACAGCTTTGCACCGCCTGCAGAGCGATATAGGCGACATAGCCGGAAGCGCCGCCAAACGCCCCAAACTCCTCAGTATACTGTTCCGCATACAGATCGTTATAGGGGGCCATGGTGGGCACCAGGTTTGGATCCGGGGCGAAAAAGGTTACGTACGTCCCTTCAGCCGCAACACCAGCCGTCTCCACCCAACCGAGTGAAAAACCGCCGTCGGGCAGATAGTAAATACCTTCATACCCCTGTTCGCGGAGTTGAACCGCCAGCGTCCCCAGCTGTCCTTCAATTTGACCGGCCATGAAGACCACGTCCGCACCGGAAGCGATTGCGGCCGTAGCAATCGAGGAAAAGTCGGTCTCCTCCTGGGTAACCGAGGCCCGATCAACCGCTGCCCCACCGTCTAACAGGAGGGTTTCCACCTGATCGACCAATCCCACCGCGTACGAGGATTGATCTTCCACGAGATAGGCACTGGTCACGCCCAGCGTGTTGAGCATATGCTCGGCAATTGTGGTGCTTTGATCGTCATCGGTCGGAATCGGCCGGAAAAACGTGGCCGTGCCGGGGTCGGTCAGGCCGGTGGCCGTACACGATGGGGTCAGATGGGCGATACCGGCTTCTTCAAAGACCGGCTGCGTTGATTCGCACACCTGGGACCCGGCGGGGCCAATCACCACCAGAATTTCATCATCGGCCGCAAACTGCTCGGCCACAATTTTTCCCGTATCGGGGTTGATTTCGGTATCCCCTTCCACGATTTCGACGTTAATGCCGGTTTCAGCGGTGAAAATTTCGGCCGTCACCTGGGCAAACCCGAGCTGTTCCTGACCGATAAACGCCGCTCCGCCGGTTAATGGACCCATAAAGCCCACTTTGATCGTTCCTTCAAATTCAACCGCTACCGGCTCTTCTTCCATCATCGCTTCGTCACCCGACAGCAGGGCAAAACCCCCGTCCTGGATCTGGAAAAGCGAGAAAGAACCGCCGTCGATCTGGTTGCCATCACCAAAGCTGACCGCCAGGCCAAGCGGCGTGGTATCCAAATCGAGGTTTCCAAGGGCCTCGACCACACACGCCCGGGTGGCGTCACCGGCATCGATACAGCTTTCCAAAGCGCTCAAAGCGATAAAGGTAGTGTAGCCGGAAGCCCCGCCAAATGCGCCAAACTCTTCGCTGTAGTCGGCGGCATAACGCTCGTTAAAAGGGGCCATCGACGGTACCAGATTGGGGTCGGGTGAGA
>JASJCR010000093.1 GCA_030065875.1 Ardenticatenaceae bacterium
TCTCTAATAAATTAAACGATATGTCGTACAAAAGAAAATTTCTGCCTTTTTGATTGCCCGGCCTTCGACAGGCTCAGGCCTCTATGGCAGCGGTGGCTGAACTTGTCGAAGCCATTCAATCACTGGTAAAGATTAATTCCGGAACATTACATGAAGTAGTTTGCAAAATTTTTTTGATATTGCTTTCACAATCCTCCCGCAATATTGCCAATTGGCAGGATTTGGCATCACAATGCACCTGTTTTGGCCTAAACTGCCCCTAAATTCAAGTTAAGCAGGTGCACGATGAGCAATACTTTTTCAGAAACAATCACGATTCAGACCCAACCAGAAGTTGTGTGGTCTGTTTTGAGCAATATCGGCGACATATACCGCTGGAATCCGGGGGTTAAAGCCTCCCACACGACCTCAGATCGCGTGAAGGGTATCGGCGCGACCCGCTATTGCGACCTCGGTGGCAAAAATTTTCTTGACGAAGAAGTCGTCGTCTGGGAGCCTGAAAGCAAATTGACGATGCGAATAACCGGCACAAATATGCCGTTTAAAACGGCCGATATTCGGTTCACCCTTCAAAACAAAGGAAATCAAACCGAAGTGACGGTTTCCCCGATTTATCAGCTCAAATATGGCCCCATCGGCCAGCTGCTCGATCGATTCTACGTTCAAAACACGTATCAAAAAGGAATGGCCGCTCTCCTGGCAGGATTAAAAAATTACGTGGAGAACGAGATGGAAAATAAATAAGCTTAAAAATTATTTTGGACTAATTTTGGGATAATATTAGTCATTTTTGAAGGGAAATGCCGCCGGAGAAACGCAAGTTGACTCCGGCGGCGCTTTTTTTGGCGGTTTAAGATCTCTTTCATCCATCGGGTCGATTTACACTTGGCCCACTGACTTTTCACTTTTTACTCAGGACTTAGGACTCACTCATAACCCTTTCCTTTTCCCTACTTTTCGCCTATACTTCGACTCTGTGCCCCTCAAAATGTACGATCAAAAATTGTATTAGAGTAAAGTTTTATGCGTATTTTTGTGCCCAAAGCCAAAGACGCCGCTGAAACACGGACGCCTCTCTCTCCCGAATCCGCCAGAAAGCTGATTCGCCTGGGATTTAGCGTCAGTGCCGAGGCCGGACACGGCCTCCCCAGCGGCTATGTAGATGAAATCTTTGCGGCCGCCGGCGTTGAGTTAATCAGCGATCCGGCCGCAGGCCGCGCCGCCGCAGACGTCATCTTCTCTATCGAGAAACCATCCCCAGCTGAATTGGACCAAATGGGAAAAGACACCCTCTTTCTGGGCCTGCTCGATCCCTTTAACCGCAAGGATTTGGTGCAGGCCGCAGCCACCGCCGGTATTCGAGCGGTCAGCATGGAAATGATTCCCCGCACGACCCTCGCCCAAAAAATGGATGTGCTCAGTTCGCAAGCCAATTTGGCCGGCTACTTCGCCGTCATTCGCGCGGCCGATCGGCTCAATAAAATTTTGCCCATGATGATGACCCCGGCCGGAACGATCGCCCCTTCAAAGGTGTTTATCATTGGGGTTGGGGTCGCCGGTCTTCAGGCCATTGCCACCGCCAAACGCCTGGGATCGCGGGTATTCGCCTTCGATACCCGGCCGGTAGTTGAGGAACAGGTCAAATCCCTGGGGGCAAAGTTTGTCAAAATTGATCTGGGGGAAACCGGCCAAACCGAACAAGGGTATGCGCGAGAGTTAACCCCGGAACAAATAAAATTGCAGCAGGAAGGAATGGCCAAAATCTGTAGTGAATCAGATATTGTGATTACCACAGCCAAACTGTTTGGCCGCCCCGCTCCTCTGCTGGTCACTGAAGAGATGATCGGCCGCATGCAGCCCGGCTCCATCATCGTAGACCTGGCCGCCGAAACCGGGGGCAATGTAGCCGGCACCATTCCCGATCAAGAGATAATGACTGATAATGGGGTTATGATCATCGGGGTTTCCAAATTGGAGAACCTCGTTCCCCAACACGCCAGCCAAATGATCGCCGCCAATATGGCTAACTTTGTTGAACATTTTTGGGACCAGGAAAGCGAGGTGCTAAACCTCGATCCAAACGATGAAATTGTTACCGGTTGTCTGTTAACCCAAGATGGAAAAATAATTCACGAGCAGTTTAAATAATATGAACCTACTACTATTACTTTTCGTCTTTGTTCTGGCCGCATTTTTGGGATTTGAGCTGATCGCCAAAGTGCCTTCACAGCTGCACACTCCCTTGATGTCCGGTTCCAACGCCATTTCCGGCATAACCATTGTGGGCGCCCTGTTAGCCACGATGGTCAATTCTGAAGGAGAACTGGCCAAATATCTGGGTCTGGCCGCCCTGATATTTGCCACCATTAACGTCGTTGGTGGGTATCTGGTGACCGACCGCATGCTGGGCATGTTTAAGCAAAAGGATAAGGGCGCATAGACGTCTGGTTTTTGATATGGCTATTGTAATTAACCTCGCATACATCGTCGCCTCCATCTTGTTTATCTTCGGAATCAAAATGATGGGGCAAGCCTCGAGCGCTCGACAGGGCAATCGCCTTTCGGCCGGGGGTATGCTGATTGCGGTCGTGGCCACCTTAATTCATCAGCAGGTGTTTGACAGCTGGCTGTGGATTGCGGCCGGTTTACTTTTGGGTGGTGGCATCGGGGCGATTGCCGCGCAGCGGGTCGAAATGACCGGAATGCCGGAACTGGTGGCCCTGTTTAACGGCTTCGGCGGACTGGCCAGCCTGTTTGTCGGCTGGGCAGAGTATCAGCATGCCTTTGACGCCGGTGAGACCGTCGACTTGTTTACGGCCGCAGTTGTCTTTTTAGCCGTCTTAATCGGCGGGATCACCTTCACCGGCAGTATCTACGCCTGGGGAAAGCTGTCCGGCCGTGTGAGTGGATCACCTATTCTATTTCCAGGACAAAAAATATTTAACGGGTCGATCATGGCCATCATTGTGGCCCTGGGTATCGCTTTCGCCTTTGACCCCACTATTTATCTCGTCTTTATCGTTGGGGTTGGGCTCGCCCTGCTGTTGGGTATCCTGGGCGTGATGCCCATCGGTGGGGGGGACATGCCGGTGGTGGTCTCCTTGCTTAACAGCTTCTCTGGCCTGGCCGCTTCGGCCGCCGGATTTGTTATTCAAAATAACGTCCTGGTAGTGGCCGGTTGTTTGGTAGGTGCCAGCGGGCTGATCTTGACCATCATCATGTGCAAAGCGATGAATCGCACCCTGGCCAATGTGTTGTTTGGTGGATTTGGGGCAGCGGTTAGCGGGGGAACAGCCGTCGAAGGAGAAATGAAGGCAGCCTCAATCGATGACGCCTATTTTGTTTTGGAGGCCGCTCGAAACGTTGTTTTTGTGCCGGGATACGGTATGGCCGTGGCTCAGGCCCAGCATGTGGTCAAAGAATTGGGGCAAATCCTCGAGGATAACGGCGCGGAAGTGCGCTACGTGGTCCATCCCGTGGCCGGTCGGATGCCCGGCCATATGAACGTGCTGTTGGCCGAGGCGGATGTCCCGTATGAACAGCTTGTCGAAATGGAAGATGTAAATCCCACCATCAACCAGGTTGATGTGGCCATCGTTATCGGCGCCAATGATGTGGTTAATCCGGCCGCTCTGACCGATGAATCCAGCCCCATTTACGGCATGCCCATCATCAATGTGCACGAGGCTCGCACCGTTTATGCCCTCAAACGCGGTCGCGGCCGAGGTTTTTCCGGCATTGTGAACGCCCTTTTCTTTTCTGAAAATACGCGCATGTTGTTTGGAGATGCCAAGCAAACGATTGGTGACCTGGTCGCCCATTTCAAAGAATAAATTGCCGAAAATGGAGGATAGGAATATTTGACATTGGCATCAGGACGATTAAAAATTGCCGGTGCAATGCGTTTAACACCTCTTTTGTAACATAGACAAACAGAGTTTGGTTAACTACTTTACCTCTATTCCCTATCCTCCAATCCCTAACGCTTGTAATCCAAACCATTTACATCAGGGAACCATCCCCGTATAATGCCCCTATCCACAAATTATGTTTAACCTAAGTTGCGGCTCAATGGGACAATCAAATAAATTCGGCTGCTGAGGAAATCAAAACCAGGTTGATCAGGTTTTTCAAACGCGAACAATCGCGTTTTGGTTTTGTTAGCCGCTGAGTTTATTCACCAAAACAGCAAGGGAGCAGCTTGGGCTATGTTTCAATCAATTGGACGAGGCGCATGTCATCAGATTTATTTCAATCAGATTATGAACAATTGGAAACTTTGGCCGCCCAATTCGGTCAGCAAGCAGAGGCTCAGGAGTCGATGCTCGCGCGGGTTAAAAGCGCGGCCGATAATTTAGCCGACGGCGGCTGGATTGGGGAAGGCTCCGAGGCTTTTCAGCAAGAAATGGAGGGGGTTATGATCCCGGCCTGCTCCAGACTCATCAACGCCTTAAAAGAAAGCCAGCGTGTCACCCATGATATCGTACGAATTATCCAGCAGGCGGAAGACGAAGCCTCTGCACCGTTTCGTGGTGGAGGGGGTGGCGGTTTTCCAGGTGGAGGCGGCCGGCCGGGCGGCGGTATTGGCATTCCCGGTATACCGGGTGGCGGTGGCCGGCCTGGCACATTGCCAGGTGGGGGCGGCTCGCCGGGCGGCGGCACTTCTGGTGGAGGCGGCAGCATCTGGGACAATTTGCGCTCTAAAGGGCCTGGATTTGGCTTTGATTTTGGCAAAGGGGATGATGGCAAACGTCGGGGTGGCAAATTTACCCCCGGCTTTGACCTCACCATAGGCACCAAAGAACGGTCCGTCTGGGGTGATCCCAGTCAAGATGGATGGGCTGGTGTTGGCGGCCATGTTGAAGCCGGGGCCCGATTTAATCTGGACGATGGCGTCTTTGTGGGTGCCGGTGGTGAATATTACACCGTCAAAGGAAAAGCGGATACCGCCTTTGTCGGCGATAAAGAGTGGGGTATTACCGGTGGCGTCGAAGGAAAAGCCCTCAGTGCCGGCGGTTTTGCCGGCGTGCAGTGGGACGGCAAAGATAAGCGCATTGGGGCCGAAGTTGGCGTCAATCTCGTTTCAGTGGAAGGAAGCGTCGGCGGCAATATCGCGGGAACCAACGTCAGCGTAGCTGGTGAGGTTGGTCTAAAAGCGGAATTGGGCTTCTCTTTAGGCAAAAAAGGGGTTGAGGTAAAACTCCCCTTTATCAGTTTTGGACTTAAATTTGGGGGAGGGGTAGATTAATGGACAGACCAGCAGAATCACAACAGTATGTTTTTGACCTCGATCAGGCTGAAATGTTGGGCTTGATGGCGGCCGTTCAAACCACCTTAATTGTCGGCATCGACAACGAGCATCTGGTACCTGACGGCGAAGAAGCGCAGCGGGAGATGGCTTTGGCCGGTTTGGAACAATTAAAAGCCAAAGGTTGGTTAACCGAATCAGAGGAAGAGGAAGGCCTGCTGTTATTTGACGCCAATTTGGGGATGATGGCCCCTGCCCTGGCCTACCCGGAAACGATGGTAATCGTTACCCGCGATGAGCCTGGCAAGGAACAGCGACAGTTTCTTTATTATCGCAACAATCCGGTTCATCTAGCTCTGGAAATACCGGCCGACAATCAATATCGATTAATCGCCATTCAAGATGCCATTACCATGCTCAACGAAGTACGGTCCAATTTGCCGGTGACCGAAGAGCCCGAAATAGAAATCGACTCATTTTCTCTGCCGCTTGAGGCGTTTATGACCGGGAAAAACCTGGCGGAACAGGGAAATATCGATGAGGCCGCAAATCACTTTGTCTCCTTTGGCTGCTCGCCAACCGGAGCAAAGGCGTTAGCTGAGGCGATTCGGCGACCAACCTTTGGCGGCACCATCACCTTTCTCCAGCTCGAAAATCAAGAAGTTGTTGATGGACGCAACTTGGTCGTCGTCAAGAATGACGCGGCCGCCTGGATGGTTCAACCTCGGGAAGACAACCCGGAGCTGCTGCAGGTTCAAACCGCGACCCCGGCCGATTACAGTGAAGTGCTGTTGGCTGATACGCGAGCGGTGATATAGCATCATAGTACGGCGCTCAAGCGATTTTTAGCTGATTAGCGCGGGGCTTTGCCTCTCTCAGCTAACATAAATTAGCGAAAAGCTAACAGTCGCTGAGCGGCGTGCTAACCTCCTAAAACCCTCATGATTAGTGAACTCCTTGGCATACTCCCTGGCTGTATTGTTTTTGGTGGCCTCATCGCCGTCTTCTTTTATTTTTATCGACGTAATCAACAAAAAAGAGATGATCAATACACACAGGCCGCAGCCCAAAGCGGGTTGGCCCAAATTAATGATTCTCAAATTGTGTCCGCCATCCAGGATCAGCTAAAGAACTTTCCGTTTGGTCAGCGCGGTGGGCAAACCAAAGTCCGCACGGCCGCCAAAGTCGAGGGCGGCGTCCTTTTGCATCTTCTCCAGACCAGGGCCGCTCCCGGATCAGATTCCGATCACTTCAGCGCCCTGCTCCTTGACCACTCAGCGATCGATCCACAGCTAAATTTTGTTCTGCGCGTGCGCTCAACGCTAGTTGATAACGTGGTCAATCGGGCGGTTTTTGGCCAGACCGAAGAAATTCCCCTCGCTCAATGGCCCGCTTTGGCCAAGACCTATCAATGTCTTGGTGCACCTTCAGATCAGGTGTCCAACCTGCTTCAAAAGGGCTTGGGAGAATGGATGGCCAACGAAGCAGCGGCCGATCGGGTGCGCAGCCTCGAGATACAAAATGGCAAAATCCTGCTTTACCAGTACGAGCGCTCTTCCCCCGATCCAGGGCGACTGCAGGGGTTAGTAGATGGCGGAAAGCGCCTAATCAATTTCTTCTAAAATCTGGCCTAGTTGAGGGATTTCCCTGGCGGTCGACCCGCATCGCCAGTAAAAATTACCCGAACTCAATTCCCTGCGCCAGCGGCAGCTCCGTCGACCAGTTGATGGTGTTGGTTTGGCGGCGCATGTATCCTTTCCACGCATCTGATCCCGACTCTCGGCCGCCTCCGGTGTCTTTTTCCCCACCAAACGCGCCACCAATCTCCGCCCCAGAAGTGCCAATATTAACGTTGGCAATCCCGCAGTCAGATCCCTGATGAGATAAAAACCGCTCAGCGGTACGTATGCTGTCGGTAAAGATCGCGCTTGATAATCCCTGGGTGACTCCGTTGTGCAAATCCATCGCCTCTTCCAACGTTGAATAACTCAAAATATAAAGTATGGGCGCAAAAGTTTCTTCGCAAACAATTTCGCTTTGGGCAGGCATGCGAATTATCGTTGGCTCGACATAGTTCTCACCAATTTCGGGACGTGGGTTTCCGCCAGTTAACACCTCACCTCCCTGCGCTTTGGCCACTTCGATAGCATCCATCATTCTTTGCACGGCCGAGCCGTTGACCAGCGGCCCCATCAGCGTCCCCTCAGACAGGGGATCACCCATCGGCACCGACTGATAAGCCTTAACCAACCTGTCAGTTAACATATCAACCAGGGATTCATGAGCAATGATGCGCCGGGTGGAGGTACAACGCTGCCCGGCCGTGCCCACCGCCCCAAACAAAATCCCGCGAGTGGCCATTTCCAGATCGGCCGTCTTATCCACGATGATGGCGTTGTTGCCGCCCAGCTCTAAAATCGAGCGGCCGAGGCGTTCAGCGACAGCAGCGGCGACTTTGCGGCCGGTAGGGATCGAACCGGTAAACGAAATGAGCGGCAGTCGCTTGTCGCTGCTCATCAAGCGGCCGATATCCCCGGCGCCTACCGTCAAATTAAAAATGCCTTCTAATCCGTGAGCGGTCATCACGCGATTGGCCAGCTTCTGGATCGCCACCGAAACAAGCGGGGTAACCTCACTGGGCTTCCAGATCATCGTATCGCCGCAGACGGCCGCCAAGGCCGCATTCCAGGCAAACACCGCCGCCGGGAAGTTAAAGGCGGTAATAATCCCGATCGGTCCCAGCGGATGCCACTGTTCGTACATGCGGTGCATCGGCCGCTCGCTGCCCATCGTCATGCCGTACAGCTGACGGGAAAGCCCCACAGAGAAATCCATAATGTCAATCATTTCCTGGACTTCGCCCCACCCCTCGACGCGAATTTTCCCCATTTCCAACGTGACCAGATCCCCAAGCGGTTCTTTAAAATCCCGCAAAACGTTGCCAAAATCGCGCACCACCTCTCCTCGTTTGGGGGCCGGCATCATCTGCCAGGAAGCGAACGCTTTTTGAGCAGCCGCCACAGCGGCGTCATAAGTGGCTTGATCCGCCGATTGAACTTTTCCTAAAAGCTCACCGGTCGCCGGATTGTATGAATCGATCATGCGGCCGGAACTCTCCAGCCAGCGGCCGGGTCCAATGCAGACCCCGGCATGTTCAGGTTGAATGTCAAGATGTTTTAATATCGCTTTTGCGGTCATGGGAAACTCCTTGATAGCTTTTCAGCGCGGGGCTATCGCCCCTCTTAGCTCTTAGCGCGGCCCTGCGGGCCTGTCAGCCCGGCGCAGCGCGCCTTTTAGCAAATTGGGTTAAGCTTATGATTAATTAATTGGTAATTTACCACCCAACCTCGCCAGCTGACAAGCTAAAAGGCGCGCAGCGCCGAGCTAATTGCTAACAGGGGCGTTAGTCCCGAGCTAACAGGCCGCAGGCCGTGCTAACAGGGGCGTTAGCCCCGCGCTAACAGGCCGCAGGCCGTGTTAACAGGCCACAGGCCGTGCTAAAAGGTGCGCCAGCACCGTGCTGAAACGCTAATCGCCCTCCATGGCCAACGCCAATATCTCCGCCGGGTGATACGCACGGCGGCCGGTACCATCACGAATCTGATCGCGACAGCTCGTACCAGCTGCGGCCACAATTGTCTGATCTTTGGTGGCCCGCACGGCGGGGAAAAGGGCGCGCTCTCCCATCGCCAGCGACAATTCGACGTGCTCTTTTTCGTATCCAAAAGACCCAGCCATGCCGCAGCAGCCGGAATCAACTTCATGAACCTTCGCCCCGGTCAACCCCAGGGCCTGGTGCGCGGTTTCGGTCCCCACCAGTGATTTTTGATGGCAGTGACCGTGCAGCAAAATTTCTTTCTGTTCCAGCTTAAATTTGAGATCGAGCTGATTGTCGAGAGCCAAGTTGGCCATAAATTCTTCAAACAGATAGGCGTTTTCCGATACGAGGGGCACGCGCTCATCATCCGGCAGCAAATAATGATAATCGTCGCGAAACGACAGGAGGCAGCTCGGCTCCAAACCAACAATCGGCAAACCGGCCGCGGCGAACGGATACAGCGCGTCAATCGTTTCTTTGGCCAGCTTTCTGGCGTCTTCCAGAAGCCCTTTTGAGAGCATTGGCCGGCCGCAGCAGTTGTGCCCCGGCAAAATCACCTCAAATCCGGCCGCCTCCAAAACCCGAGTGGCGGCGATGGCGACGTGGGGATCGTTATAGGTGTTAAAGGTATCGTGAAACAGAACCACCCTCTTCCCTTCCCCAGTAGATCCTGATCGCCCTCCTTGTGGATGGGTATCCCTGAACCAGCTGGTGAACGGCTTGGCCGCAAAAGATGGCAGCTGCCGCGTTTTTCCAATACCCAGCAGCCGGTCATTGATCAATTTGGTGAGCGGCAGCCGGCCGATCCAATTGGCAATAGGGGCCAATGGCCCGCTCAGCAGCCGGTTAAGGCGATGAATGTTGCCAAAGAGGCGCGCTCGGAAAGGCGTCCCGTTTTTGTCGTAATAGTGAGCCAAAAACTCAAGCTTGATCTTGGCCATATCCACCGAAGAAGGGCATTCTGTTTTACACGCTTTACACGACACGCATAAATCCATCGTTTCGTACATTCGCTTTTCGGTCAGCCGTTCGACCGGAATTTTGCCGGTCAACGCCGCCCGCAGCATGTTGGCCCGGCCGCGAGTCGAATGCTCTTCTTCCCCAGTAACCATATACGGGGGGCACATTGTGCCGCTGTGTTTGCGGCACACCCCAGCCCCATTGCACATCTCAATCGCCCGATGAAACCCCTGATCATATGAAAAATCTAGCTTTTCGTGCACCGTTACATGGGCATAATCTGAGCCAAAACGCAAATTTTCGGTTAAGGGATCACCGTCCACAACGTTGCCAGGATTCATCAGATTTTGGGGATCAAAGGTGTGTTTGATCTCGCGGAACAGTTGAAACAGATCCGGTCCAAAAAACGCTTCATTTAGCCAGCTTCGCGCCCGGCCATCCCCGTGCTCGCTGGAAAAAGACCCGCCATACTCATGCATCAGCTTCAAGGTAAAATGGCTGATTTTTGTCATTTTTTCGAGTTCGTCCTGGGATTTTGTATTGATCAGCGGCCGGACGTGCAGACAGCCCCCGCTGGCATGGGCGTAATAAGCCACCTCGGTATCGAGATCATGGCAGAAGTCAACCAGTCGAGTAATATGATCCGCCAAATGGGCCACCGGCACCGCAGTATCCTCAACAAAAGCAATCGGCTTAAAATCCCCGCGGCGACTGAGTAGCAGCCCCAGCCCAGCTTTGCGCACCTTCCAGACCGGAGCCTGGTTCTCAGGGGTCATCAAGGGCACAATCGCCGTAAAGTTAACCCCGCTTTTCTTGAGATGATCCTCCAGCTTTTTGATTTTGTCCACAAGTGCGGCCGTGCTTTCCCCATAAAATTCGGTGACCAGGACACTGTTGGGATCACCAATTACAAATCGATCGAGCAGTGCTTTAAACGCCGGCCGCGTACGACAAAGATTCATCGTCAGCGTATCGAGGAGTTCAACGGCCGATGGACCGGTCTCCAAAATGACCTGTGTGGCATCGAGGGCACTGTATGCATCGTCAAAATGCACGATTGCCAAAGCGGTTTGGCTGGGAGTGGGCACCAAATTGAGCTTAAATTCGGTCATCACTCCTAAGGTGCCTTCTGAACCGGCCATTAGCTGTGCCAGATTAAACCGGCCGCTGTCGCGACGAATGTACGGAGACTCAGGCACCCTGTCAACAAAGCGGAAAAGATTATACCCACCACAGCGCCGCCAATGTTTTGGCGTTCCCTGGCGAACCGTTTCTCCATGATTGTTCGCCACATCGATTAATTTTTGATACGCCAATCCTTCCAGCCCGCTCCGGGCAGCGTATTGGGGGAGTTCAGCTGGGGTACGCGGGCCAAATTGAGCAATCGTGCCGTCAGAAAGAACCACCTCACATTCCATGACGTGATCAACCGCCATGCCGTACATAATCGAATGACTGCCGGTGGCGTTGTTGCCGACAATCCCTCCGATACCGGCCCGATCTCCACTGGCAGGGTCGGGGCCAAACATCAACCCCAAATCTTTGAGCTGGCGGTTCATCGCCGCGTAAACCATGCCGGGCTGTACGCGCACCCAGCGCTCCTCCTGATTGACTTCCAGAAGGTCGGCCATGTGGTGTGAAAAATCAAGCACCACCGCTTCATTGACCGTTTGACCGGCCAAACCGGTCCCACCAGCTCGCGGCAAGAGAGGAATTTGAAAGCGATTGGCCAGGGACACGATGGCCGAAACCTCATCCTTGCCGCGCGGAAAGCAAACGCCAAGCGGCATGACCTGGTAAATACTGGCGTCTGTACTGTAAAGGGTCCGGCTGACTTCGTCAGTGCGGATATCGCCGCCAGTTTCGCGACGGAGGGTCTCAAAAAATTCTGTTAATGCGGTTGAAGAGGGCATGGGGAATTGTAGCATTACTGAATTCCCCGGAAAATACTTTGCAGGAATTCCCCGGAAAATTCCTAAGCGGTAGCAAATTTTACACATTTTCCGGGGAATTGACGGGAATTTAACCAACAATCTCCGCCACCAGCTCTCCCGTAACCGGCCCTTGCGTGATGCCCAGCGTGCCGTGACCGGTGGCCAATATCAAATTTTTGATTTTCTCCGAGCGGCGGATGATAGGCAGCCCATCAGCCGAGAGCGGTCGAAAACCGCTCCACGTTTCTTTTATTTCGAGCCTGTCTAAACCCGATAATGCCCGATTTAAACCCTCGCTGTTAGCCGCCAGCCGTCTTTGATTGATTGACAAATCAAAACCGGCCAGTTCAAGCGTGCTGCTAAAGCGAAAATCATCCCCCAAAGGGGTGATGGCCAGCTTGTAATCGTCGACGGCCAGCGGCAGTTGTGGACCCAAATGTGGTGCCGGCCGTTTGGCGGTGACGCTGTACCCCTTGGCCGGCTCCATCAGCAAATGGATCCCCAACTGTTTGGCCAAAAGCGATGACCATGCTCCGGCGGCTAAAACCACTTCTGCGGCCTGATAGGAACCGCGACCGGTTTGAACGGCCGTGATGCGATCACCTTTTGTTTCAAATCCGGTAACGGCCGTCTGGGTCAAAATCGTAGCTCCCTCCCGCTCAGCCTGTCCGGCAACCGCTCTGACCAGCTTATCCGGCCGCAAGTGGCCGGGGTCTGGATAATAGATTCCCGATTGAACTTCCGACCTCAGATTTGGTTGAATCGCCTCCAAACCACTCCGATCGAGCACCTGCCCTTTCACCCCAAATTGAGCCAAAAAGTGCAGTTCTTCAATTCCTGCCCGGCGCTTTTTTTCGGAAAGATGAAGGTGCAGAAATCCTTGCTGGGCAAAATCAAAATCCAACCCTTCCGCATCAAGCTCTTTGAATAAGGCCATGCTCCGCCGGTTCAAATCCAGATTAATTTGAGTTCCGACCTTCATTTTTTCTGCCGTTGCTGCTCGGCTAAATGCCCACAGCCAGCGGACCAGATCGAGGTTCAGCCGCGGCTTGATGTAAAAGGGGCTGCCGGGATCGAGCATCCACCTGAGACCCTGCCCCATCACCCCGGGTGCGGCCGTGGGGGCAGCGTGAGAAAGGGCGATCCAGCAGGCATTGCCGTGCGATGCACCGGCGCACAGCTGCTTTTTTTCGAGGAGGGTGACCTGTATGCCCCGGCGAGTCAGATACAAAGCGGAACAGGCGCCAATGACGCCACCGCCAATAATCAGTACGTCGGTTTTTGAATGAGACATGATGAGTCCTTAGTCTAAAGTAAGAAGAGACCACAGACAACAGACTTCAGACGACAGATTGCATCTTTCTGAAGTCTGTGGTCTGAGGTCTGTGGTCTTCATCAGAGGTCTGTTGTCTTCTTCAGGGGTTTGCTGTTAAGATAATTAACAAAATATATACGCGAGGACATCCCCATGACCCAGGAAATTTTATCCGCCATGAAATCTATCGTCGGTGAAGAACACGCCTCATCGGCCGAATCCGTATTAAAACTGCACGGGAAAGATCAATCGTCTCACCGGGTTCACCTGCCCGATGTGGTCGTTTGGCCGGATTCGACAGATCAGGTCAAGGCGATCGTCAAATATGCGGCCGCTCATGGCGTCGCGATTACCGGCTGGGGCGCCGGCAGCAGCCTGGAAGGAAACTCAATTCCGGTCAAAGGGGGAATTGTCATTAATTTTGGGCGGATGAATCAAATTGTTCAGGTTCATGAAGCGGATTTCCAGATTACCGTGCAGCCAGGAATTTTTTATAAAGACATGAACAAAGCCCTGGCCAAATACGGGCTCTTTTTTGCTCCTGATCCCGGTGCCAACGCCAGTATCGGGGGAATGATTGCCAATAACGCCTCAGGGACAAGAACGGTCAAATATGGGGCCACGCGGGACAACGTGCTGGCTCTGGAGGTTGTCCTGGCCAATGGAGAAGTGATTCGCACCGGCTCTCGCAGCATCAAGCAGTCGGCCGGCTATGATCTAACCCACCTGATGATCGGGTCTGAGGGCACGTTGGGATTGGTAACCAAAGCGACCCTCAGACTGCACCCGCTGCCGGAACATTTTAGTGCGGTGGTGGCCACTTTTGAGAGTACCCCTGATGCAGCCAATGCCGTATTTGGGGTGATCGGCTCAGGGTTAAACCCGGCCGCGCTGGAATTAGTGGACTCCGAAGCGATACGCTTTATGAACATGCGGGTGACCAATCTGCCCGAAAAACCAACCCTGCTCATGGAGTTTCATGGGGCAGCAGCCGCCTCGATTAATGCGGAACTCGAATTGGTGAGGGAAATTTGTGATGATAGCGGCTGCATTCGTTTTGAAGCTGGCGTCGGCCGTGAAGAAAGAGACCGCATCTGGGAAGGGCGACACGCACTGGGAGAAATTTTGTTTAGCGTCTATCCAGATCAAACATACCTGATCACCGATGTTTCCGTTCCGATTTCCGCCTATCCGGAAATCGCAGCTTATGCAAATGAGTTATTTGACCAACTCGGGGTCAATGGGAGCCTCTTTGGACACGCGGGGGACGGCAACGTCCATACCGTCATCTTTGCCCCCAAAGATGATCCTGAGAAGCAGGCTGTCCTGCAAACCTTTAACGATTATGTGGTGCAAAAGGCGATTGAGCTAGATGGCACCTGCACCGGCGAACACGGCGTTGGCATCGGCAAACAGAAGTACATGGTTCATGAGCATGGTGAAGGCGCGATCAGCACGATGCGGCAGGTGAAACACCTCCTCGATCCAACCGGCATCATGAACCCCGGAAAAATTTTTGATTTTTAAAGGGTTAAAAAAAATAGTAACTATACAGCAGCTCCGGCCGGTCTTTGACCGTGCCGGCTTGTGGCTCGGTGAAGACACCGGCCACAGTCTTTGTGTAGGGGCTTGGCTAGCCAAGCCCCTACAAATGTGGGTGGGTTAAATCGCCTTTGGAACACCTTTCCATTTAACTTAACAGAGCGTTCAGTCATCTGGCTGCGGCCGCAATACGTAAGGGATAAAAATCCGATAGGGCTCACTGCCAGCCTCAACCCAAATAACGTCACTCACCTGAATCGGCTCCAAAAAATCGCTGCTGCTAATTTCACTGGTCCAGGTCAGGGGCACATTCGTTTGAATATTTAGGTCAACGGATAGAGGAATGGTCAAAGTAACAACAGATTGAGGGCCAACAATTCCATTTTGCCACAGCACCGGCGAATTGCTGCTGTCCGCTGCGGTTTCACCACCACCGCCATTGGCTATGACGGGTCCGGCTAATGCAATGCCGGGCGGAAGGGTCGTTAATACGGTGACGCCGGTGGCTGTCATAGGAGCAGTGTTGGAAATCGCCAGCGTGTAGGTGACAACATCACCCGGCGTAACAGCCTCGCCTTTTTTGGCAAGGTTTCCCGCCAGCGCCCGGTCCACACAATTAACCGCCACGCGATCAATCAAATACCCGTCTCCCCCGCCAATATTTGCGGCATTAAAAGCAAAATTATCAAAAAAGCTAAATTTGATCTGGAATGTGCGGCTGGTCTGCAGGCCATTTTGGGCAACTGCCTGCAGCAAATCGATGTCGGCATTTTGGTAAGCATGGTGATTTGAACCGTCAAAGTCGAAAATTTTGACCCACGGCGCATTTTCCTGATCGCGGATAAACACCCCGTCATATGCTGCATTATATTCATCCCCCAAATCGTACCAGTCAAACGAAAGATTAACCGCATCCTGATTGGTGTTATCAAGATGCAAAATGGCGGCCGCTTCAGAGTAAGCACCACCATCGACCTGATCATCGAGCAGCAGAGCGTAAGAACCGGAGCTGGGGAGTGCACTGTTGACAGCGACCCGGCCGTCAGCGGTGACCGCTGCTTCCCAACTCAACCCCAATTCTCCATCTTCAAATCCGTCCTGGAAATTGCAGGCAGCAACCTGGTTGATCGTTAAGCTGGTCTGGGCTTGTCGCACGGTGCTGATGCCGGTCGCCGATGCAGACCCGGTCAAAGTAATCACCCCGCTCGTTGATGGGTTTATTCGAGCGGTGAATTCCCGCTGAATCATCTGACCAGGGGTCAGCGTGATGCCTGTGGTCCAGGTAACAATCCCCCCCTCAAACAATCCATCACCGCTTAAAGAAAGCGGCTCTAAACTCAAATCGGCCGGGAGCGTGGCGGATATAATCGCGTTGGTGGCCGTGACGTTGCTGCTGTTACCAATATCGAAGGTGACGGTTATCTTCTCTGATGGCAGGGCAAAATCGGTGTTGGCCGACACTTTGATAGACAATCCGCTTTCATAACTGTTTAGTGCTTGATCGATGTTAATACGGTGCATGCCCACTTCAACCCCGCCGTTGCGGGTATCATCAACCGGCGTCGCGCTGTTTTGTAACGCCTCAAGGGTATCCGTCACGGATGAAGAGGGTAGAAGCTGTTGATAAAGCGCCCAGGCCCCGGCAACCATGGGGGTGGCCATTGACGTGCCGTTTTTACTGCCATATGTATCATTTGGCACAGATGAATAGATCGCTTCTCCGGGGGCTAACAAATCAATTTGCGGACCAATGTTTGAAAACGAAGAAACGATGTCCACATCATTTGTTGATCCCACAGTAATCGCCGTCGAGATACACCCGGGAGCGGATACGGCGCTTTTGTAGTAGTCGTTCCCGGCGGCGATGATCGTCGCTATGCCGGCCGCGGCCAAATTATCAATGACCGCCTTTCGGGCATCGCTGTCGCAGAACCCGCTTGACTGCCCTCCTCCTAAACTCATATTAACGGCCGCAATGTCAAAATCACTGCGCAAGGCAAAAACCCGTTCAAGTGCTTTGACCTGATCGCTGGTGTATGTTAAAACGCAGCTACCCGACCCGCCGCAATAAGGGCTGTTGATAAAGAGAGAAAAAACCTGGATAGCGATGATGGTTGCATCAGGGGCCACCCCCTGAATGACGCCGTCGCGGCCGGCGGCGATGCCGGCCACATGGGTGCCGTGGGTGCAGCCGCTTTCGGCTGCGCTGTAGCCGGTGGCGGCGGCCACACAATCGCGGCCGGTTCCGGTCCCCGTTGCTTCAGCAACCCCACCGGGGCAAACGGACACCGAGCCATACCCGCTGTATGTTGAAGAGTAACATGCCTCAGAGACGATGCGATTGCCACCGGTGGTAAACGCCGGATGATCGAGATCTACGCCGGTATCCAGAATGGCGATCGTTTGCCCTGCGCCGGTATAACCGGCCGCCCACGCTTGATCCGCCCCAATCACCGGGATACTGCTGGAAAGCGCGGCCGGAATCGGCACATCTTCCTGAATAGAAAGAACCTCGGCCATGGAAGTAAGCTGTTCTAAAGCGGCCGCGTCAACCTCCAAACCCAGAAACGGGATCGTTTGAAAAACAGCGGTGACGGCGGCTGATGCAGGAGCCAAACGCGCTTGAATCCCCTCCTGGGCGGCCGCGATTGTTTGCTGCTGGACATCCGCGACCGGGCCATCAAGTGAAGCCTCACCCCGATACGGAATATCTAGACGGACAATCACCCGCACCCGGCCGGTGTCTTGAACCTTGCTCATCAAATCGGAGGGAACAGATGTTTGCGCGTGAATTTCAGCCGGTGATGCAGCGTAAAAAATCGTGCACAGAAGCACAAGTAGCAAGAGTATGGGGCCGCTGAGGGAAGTGATGACAGATAAAAATCGGCGAGCAAACACGCATTTCTCCATGAAGATCAATTTGAGGAAGGTCAACCCCCAAAGCCATTTTATCGCTCTCTCCGAAATGGTATATCCGCAAATAGTACTACCCTCTGTGATTGTTCAAGAAAATCCAATGTTGCGTGATGCGCAACATTGTTGCACAATTAGCAACAGGAGGTAGAATGACTATCCAATCTATCCAGCGGGCAGCAGCTGTATTACGCAGCTTCTCTGAAATTCGGCCGGAACTCGGGGTCACCGAGCTTGCGGCCATCCATGATGTTCACAAAAGTACAATTTCCCGAATTTTGACCACTTTAGAAGCTGAAGGGATGGTCAGCCAAAATTCGGAAACCGGAAAATATCGTTTAGGTATTGGTCTGGTCGGCTTAGCTGGAGTAGCTCTTGGTCGGATAAGCGTGCGTGGCGCAGCGCAGCCGATCATGTCGCAGTTGGTTCACGACATACAGGAAACATCAATTCTCATGGTCCGTGACGGCCGGGAAGCCGTGACGGTTGAATGGTTTGGCAGCACCCAGGCTTTACGCTATGTCGGCTGGATCGGCCGGCGGGTTCCCCTATTCTGCACGGCGGGGGGCCGCATATTATTGGCCTGGGAGCCATTTGAAAAACAGGTCGCTCTCATGCCGTTTTTGCCCCAAAAATATACGGAATCCACGGTCATAGATCCGCAAGCGTTGCAAAAGCTTCTAGCGGAGGTCAAAGAAACCCAAATCGCGGTGGTGCGCGAAGAATTTGAAGAAGGGTTTAGCTCGTTGGGCGCCCCCGTTCGAGATCGTCACGGCCGCGTGACCGCCGCCCTGACAATCGCCATCCCTTCGGTGAGATTAACCGCTGAGAATTTCCCCACGCTTCAAGCAGAATTGCGATTGGCGGCGCAAAATATTTCTGCCGAGCTTGGTTATGGGTTTGGGGGTTGACCGATGAAAATGCTCACCCCAACCTGCATCGTACCTGACCGCATTTTTACTCATCCTCAACACACGATTTACGACCGCCGGGTCCTCAAATATATGCTGAGCCAAATTTGCCTGCAGTTGGCCAACAAGCACATCAAGCCAAGGACATCGATCCAGAAAGAAGAAGCCGACGGCCGCACCCACCGGATGCTGCTCGTGCGCCCAGAGACGCTCAAAGAGGCCAAATTCATTTCGCTGGTGGGTTTCTTTGGGCAGCGACAGGTTGGTACCGCCAATGAAGGGCTGCAATCACGCGATGCCCTGCTGGTTGAGCTGATGGTCGATCAAGATGGATTGTTGAGCTATACAACCCTCGAATTAACCTGCGGCAATTTTGCCAACTGCGTTCTTTTCACCTCAGAGGAAGCCAAAAACCGCTGGGGAGCCAATCCCCTTCACCAGGAAATCGCCCACGACCTCTCTCCCCGCTTTTACGATTCGGTTCGCATCTACAACGGGTCAATCGAGGGAGGGATAACCGACCCGGCCGGGTTAAGCCTCGCCAGGGTCAAATACTTTGATTACCGCAGCCGGCCGGTTTGGCGCGCGCAAAGGGAGTTAAAGGGTTGATAAAATGTCTCGGCCGCTCCACATCTCCACCTGTCAGGCGATCAACACCGTTGCCTGCACGCAGCGGCTGGCCCCCTATTTATCGACCCCAGAACGTTCGATCAAGTATGTTGACCACCGATCCTGGCGCGAGCGGTATGACGATTTGCTGGCCGGTACGCTGGAAATGGCCTGGGTTTGCTGCTGGCCGGCGGCTCGATTTTTGATGGAATTTCCCGATCAGGTTGAACTGCTGGCCGTGCCGGTGATGGCTCCTGATCGCTATGCGAATTCCGCGCACTACTTTTCAGACATTTTTGTCAAAGTCGAAACCCCGTTCCAATCTTTAACCGATCTTTGCCAAACGACTTTTGCGATCAACGACCCAGACTCCCATTCCGGGGCGCGACTCGTTCGCTTTTCTCTGAGATCCGCCCCTACCCCTTTTTTCCGACAGGTCATCACCACAGGCGACCATCTTTCCTCCCTCATGGCGGTCCAAAATGGGTCGGCCGATGCCGCGGCCATCGACAGCACCATCGTCGACTGGCTGGCCGTCAATCAGCCGGAGAGACTACGTGGTTTACGGGTTCTGACCACGCTTGGCCCCAGCCCGATTCCCCCTCTCTTGATTCACAAAAGCGTACCCGATCAGCAGCGCCAAAAAATACGGCATCAGCTGCTAAATATGAACCGCGGCCAAGGCGGACAGGCGATTCTCAAAACCGCCCTCCTCCACAAATTTGCCCCACCGGCCGCTTTTGACGCCACGCCGCTGTGGCGAATGGCAGAGGAAATAGACCAGAGACAAGAGACGGGAGACAAGAGAAAGAAGTTCGAGTAAAATTCTTTTAATCTCTGGTCTCCAGTCTCTGGTCTCTTTTCCTTATGATAATTGTCGCCAGCAGCAACGGTCGCATCGGTATGCCGGCCGCCCTCAACGCCCTCCAATCCGGATCAGTCATCGATGCTGTAGAAGCCGGTATCCGCCTTGTGGAAGCCAATCCCGATGACCATACCGTTGGTTACAACGGGTATCCCAATATCGTTGGAGATATTGAACTCGACGCCAGCATTATGGAAGGGCAATCGCTCATGTCGGGCGGGGTGGCGGCGATGAAAGGATATCCCTATGCGATTTCTGTGGCCCGTCAGATCATGGAAAAATTGCCTCACGTGCTGCTGGCCGGTGAAGGGGCAGCGCGATTTGCTCGTGAAATAGGGGCCGAAAGCAAAGACCAGATGTTGACCCCTGAGATCGTCGCTTTTTGGCGACGCAAGCTCGAACAGCATCTGCCGGCCGAAATCCTGGCTACGCTGGATGACCAAAGCGCTTTGACCGAATGGGTTCGATTAGCCACTGATCCGGAGCGCGCTTACAGCACCGTCAACTTTATCGCCCGCGATGATCAGGGCAACCTGTGCTCAGGGATTAGCACCAGCGGTTGGGCGTGGAAATACCCCGGCCGAGTTGGTGATTCACCCATTATCGGTGCTGGAAATTACGTGGACAACCGGTATGGTGCGTGTGCCTGTACCGGTATGGGGGAAATGGCCATCCGGGCCAGCACTGCCCACTCAGTTGTCTTCTATATGAAAATGGGCCGATCGGTTAAGGAGGCTGCGATCCAGGCAATGCACGATTTGCGGGATCTTGGCGGACCGTACATCGGGGTGATGAACCTGATCGCCATGGATAAAGATGGCAACCATTTTGGGGTGACAAGCATGGCCTCGCGCACCTACATCATGCAAACGCCAGGGATGAATCAACCGGCAGAACTGCCGCGTTATTTTGTCGAAATACCGCTGCGCTGGGAAACGATCAATTGACAAAATTTTTTGTTTATTGACCGCCCTCAACAGTGAATTTACAATTTCTCCGTTACTTTTTTCTCCAAACCACGACTGTATTAATGTACGGATATCCATTGGGAAGTTGCTTTGATGAATAGTTTCGGTTTGTGGATGAAAAAATGCAAAATTCTTTTTAAGTTATCAAACAGCTTACAAACCAAAGTTAACGGTTTCACCGGGGTTATCATTTAAATTCAGATGATCAATCACGAAAATTCATCGACTGCTTCCACTGAAAATGAAAAAGAGCTTCTTAAAAAAGCTCGGCAATTTGACATGGACGCTTTGTCTCGTATTCACGATCGATTTTACCGGGCTGTTTATCGGTATATTGCTTTTCGCCTCTCCAACTCAAACGTGGCTGAGGATTTGGCAAACGAAGTGTTTACTCGTTTTCTGCAGGCGCTCCGTCAGAAAAAAGGGCCAAAAGATTCGATCCGCAGCTGGCTTTTAGGAACAGCCTCAAATATCGTCAACGATCATTTTCGCGCGAAGTATAGGGTAACCGAAGTGGAGATGAGTGATCAGATTGAATCAAATATAGCCCAACCGGAACAGGTTGTAGACCAAAAGCTGAGAGAGGCAGCTCTCAAAAAAGCGATGGGTATTTTAACCACAGAACAACAGCACGTCCTGGCTCTCCGTTTTGGAGACGGCCGGTCTATAAAAGAAGTTGCCAAAATGCTAAGGAAAAGCGAAGGAGCTGTAAAAATGCTCCAGGCCCGGGCCATTGCATCCTTAAGTGATCGCCTTCAGTCAGCGAGGGGAACCGCCAATGGCTAATATCGACGACAAAATCCTAATTGAAGCCCTGGATGCCCTCGAAGCTGGTGATTTGCTCGACGAAATTCTCGCTCGCTATCCGGCCGAGGCGGAGCAGTTGCGCCCGCTGCTGGAATTAACCACCGAACTGGCCAGTCGGCCCCTAGAGCCGACTACCTGGACCCAGCGGCAATCTCGCCAGGCATTTTTAAACACCGCCGCAGAAATGGGACCTTCCACCCCGAACAGATTATTCTCCTGGTGGCCGATCCCTCGCCGGGCATTGACG
This sequence comes from Ardenticatenaceae bacterium, assembly GCA_030065875.1. Taxonomy (GTDB): domain Bacteria; phylum Chloroflexota; class Anaerolineae; order Promineifilales; family Promineifilaceae; genus WTJY01. The sequence continues at coordinate 21,918 of JASJCR010000093.1, forward strand.
TTTGTCTCGTCGATGGCCCTGGTAATGATTATTATTTTTTCCGGTATCGTGACCAATGCCGCCGCTCAGCGGGCGGTTCCCGGTTCGAGTTTATACGGCATTAAAAGATGGGGCGAAAATTTACGCCTGCAGCTCACCAGTGAAGAAAACCGCACCCTACTTGAACAACAATTTGCGGCCGAACGCCTGGCAGAAATTAACCAGCTTCTTCTCAGTGGAGATCAGGCGGCCGTTTCTTTTACCGGCCAAATCGAAGCGATGTCTGATGATTCCTGGACGATTGCCGGGATCCCGGTGATTGTCACCTCTCAAACCGCCTTGACGCCAGGTTTGACGCTGTCAGAAATGGTTGAGGTGAGGGGTGAAGTGAACAACCGCCAGTTAATCGCGGCGGCCATCCAGCGACTGCCCGGCTCTCAGCCGTTACCAACACCGACCGAGACCCCCATACCGACCGCAACCGAAACGCAGCCGGCAACCGCTACGCCAACATCAACTATTGAGCCAACCGCCGAACCGCCACCAACGGAAGTAGCGGCAACGCCTTCTCCAACGGTCACCGCGGAAATTACCGTGCCTCCCACCGCATCGGCCCCGGTCGCCACACCTCAGCCCTCACCACAGCCGGAAAATGGCAATGATAACAGCGGGGGAAATGATGGTAACGGTAACGACGGTGATGACAGTGGCTCTGGGGGTGGTGATGACAATGGCAACGACAACTCTAACGATAATGACGATGACGACGACAGCTCCAACGGCAACGACGATGACGACGACGACGACAGCTCCAACGACAACGACGATGACGATGAGAGCTCCAACGATAATGATGATGACGATAGCGGCTCCAACGACAACGACGATGACGACGACGGTAACGGTGGCTCCAGCGGTGGTGATGAGGATGAGGATGACGGCAATTGAAAAATATAATCACCGTGGTTGAAAGCGAAATTGGGTTAAAATGGGGGTTACCACTCATCTTTCGTTTCGCGAGGTAACCCCATGAACAAAGCTGCCGTCGACTATTCAAGCTATCTTCAGCTTGATAAAATCCTCAACGCCCAGGCCGAAAAATCGGCCGGGCCCGAGCATGATGAAATGCTCTTTATCGTCATCCATCAGGTGTATGAACTGTGGTTTAAGCAAATTCTCCATGAACTAGACTATCTGGTGGAAAAGATGGTCGAAAACGACCAGTCGCGCATCCTTCATACCTTACGGCGACTGTTGACCATTCTCAAAACGGTCGTCGCCCAGATCGACGTTTTGGAAACGATGACCCCTCTGGAATTTAATGCCTTCCGCAGCTATCTTGAAACCGCCAGCGGTTTTCAATCGATCCAGTTTCGGGAATTAGAATTTGCCCTGGGGTATAAGCGTTTGGGCATCTTAAACAGCTTTCCTAAAACGGTACCGGGTGTAGAGAGGCTTCAGCGTCGGTATGAACAGCGTACCCTCTGGGATGCTTTCCTTTCGCTGCTCAACAAAAATGGCCATCCGATTGAGGAATCGATTCTTGCCCGTGACGTTACCCAACCGGTCACTCCTTCAGCTCACGTTCAGGAGGTTTTGCTCAACGTGTACCGTCACGATCAGGCATTGATTCGCGTTTGTGAGCGTTTGATTGATTTTGATGAAGGGATACAGGAATGGCGCTATCGGCATGTCAAAATGGTAGAACGCACAATTGGTTCAAAGCGAGGGACCGGCGGCTCGGCCGGTGCGGAATATTTAAGAACAACCTTAAAACCGGTATTTCCTGATCTGTGGGCGATTCGAGCGGCAATTTAGGGAAAAAAAAGAGAGGTGGCTATCTAGCGGGCGCTAGACACCACCTCAGAGGGAGCCTACACATCAATAAGTATATCAAAAAAAAATATCGATGCAATACTTTTTGGAAAATTGGATCAATTAAAATCCAAACCAATCTCCCAACGTATCTTTAAGCTGATTAAATATTCCCTTCTCATGTTGGGGAATAACTTCTTTTCCAAGGGTTTCTCCCAAGTCCATAAACAGGCGTTCCTGGTCCGGTGAAAGTTTTTTGGGAATGGCAACTTGAACCACTACGTGCTGGTCTCCACGGCCGGCTCGCTTTAATCGGGGTACACCCCGGCCTCTTAGAGTGAATTTTGTTCCGGGTTGAGTGCCCGCCGGTATCTTGAGTTCAGCTTCACCATCAACCGTGGGAACCATAATCTCATCCCCCAGCGCGGCCTGGGTTACGTTAATATCCAGCGGGAGGTAAATATCATCCCCGCGCCTCTGGAAATAATCGTGAGGTTTGACATAGACAATGACAAAAAGATTTCCTGGTGGGCCGCCGTGTTCTCCCGGTGCACCTTCTCCGGTCAGGCGGATTTGCATATCGCTATCCACCCCTGCCGGGATTTTAATATTGAGCGGCTTTGTTTGCTGAACCTGCCCCCGTCCGTGGCAATTATGGCATTTTTCTACGATCTTTCGGCCGCTGCCGCTGCACGTTGGGCAGGTCGTTACGTTAACAAACTGCCCCAAAATCGACTGCTGAACCCGACGAATTTCTCCGGTTCCGCTGCAGTCTGGACAGGTAATGGGGGTTGTACCAGGCTCAGCACCCGAGCCATCACAATCCGGACAGATGATCGGCCGGTTAATTTCAATTGTTTTTTCAACCCCAAAAACCGCATCGAGGAAATCAATTTCGAGGTCATATCGCAAATCCGGGCCGCGACGTGGCCCGGTTCGTCGGCGGCGGCCGTTGCCGGCAAAACCGGTGAAAAACTCCTCGAATATATCGGCCATGCTGCCAAAACCGGTAAAATCCTGATAACCACCGCCGGCTCCACCCTGAAATGCAGCGTGACCAAACCGATCGTAGGCGGATCGCTTTTGCTCGTCAGAAAGCACTTCGTACGCTTCGTTGACTTCTTTGAATTTTTCGTCAGCCCCGTCTTCTTTGTTGACGTCAGGGTGATACTGGCGCGCAAGCTTGCGATACGCTTTTTTGATTTGATCTTTCCCGGCGCCTTTGGCTACGCCAAGAACCTCGTAATAATCCCGTTTACTCATATTTGTTTAACTCTGACACGTTGCCATCATTTTGACCGATATTAGTTGGCAACGCGTTAACATGGTTCAAAATACTCTAAGTTGCCACTCTTATTTTCGAGTATTTGGCATGTTGACAAGCTGCTTGGCAAAAGAAGGGCGCGCCAATGGCGCGCCCTTTGATTACAAATCTTCGACAGACAAGGGGAGCATCGTCCTCACCCACATGAACAACATGGCGTTTAGGCGTCGGTGAACTCCCCTTCAATGACATCCTCATCCGGTTCGGATGCCCCTCCATCTTCCGGAGCGGGGCCTTGGCCTTGCTGGTACATCGCGGTGCCAATTTCCTGCATGGCGGTCTGCAGCTCATTTACCGCTGTTTGGATCGCCTCCAAATCATCCCCTCCGGCGGCGGCCCGCACTTTGCCGGCCAAATCGTTCAGGGTTTGTTTTTGAGCATCGGTTAATTGTTCGCCATTATCGGCGACAAATTTTTCGGCCGCATGAGCCGTCGTTTCGGCCGTATTTTTCGCCTCAACCGACTCCCGGCGCTGGGCGTCATCGGCCGCATGCTTTTCAGCATCGTTGACCATTTTATCGATTTCATCATCGCTCAAGCCGGAAGAAGGCACGATTTGCATCGCCTGTTCGCGGTTGGTGGCCTTATCTTTGGCGTTAACGTTTAAAATGCCGTCCGCGTTAATATCAAAGGTCACCTCAATTTGAGGAACACCGCGGGGAGCGGGGGGAATGCCATCCAAAATAAATTTACCCAGACTTTTGTTGTCGGTGGCCATGGCCCGTTCACCTTGCAGCACGTGAATTTCAACCTGGGTTTGGTTGTCGCTGGCCGTCGAGAACACCTGACTCTTCTTGGCCGGAATGGTCGTGTTGCGCTCGATCAGAGGCGTAGACACACCACCCAATGTTTCAATACTCAGGGTCAGAGGGGTGACGTCAAGCAGGAGAACATCTTTGACTTCACCGCCGAGCACGCCGGCCTGAATGGCTGCCCCAATACCAACCACTTCATCCGGATTAACCCCTTTGTGGGGTTCACGGCCGAAGAATTTCTTAACCGCTTCCTGAATCGCCGGCATGCGGGTCATACCACCAACCAGGACAACCTGTCCAATTTCATTCTTTTGCAGCGAGGCATCTTTAAGCGCCTGACGACACGGTTCAATCGACCGTTCGATCAGGTCGGCGGTTAGCTGCTCAAACTTTGCTCGACTTAACGAGAGGTTCAAGTGCTTCGGGCCCGAGGCATCGGCCGTAATGTACGGCAGATTGAGTTCGGTTTGCTTGGTCGTTGAAAGCTCAATTTTCGCCTTTTCGGCCGCTTCGCGCAGGCGCTGCAGCGCTTGACGATCGTTGCGCAAATCGATCCCCTGCTCCATCTTGAACTGCTCTGCCGCCCAATCGACAATTCGCAGGTCAAAATCATCACCACCCAGGAACGTATCCCCGTTGGTCGATAATACTTCAAACACCCCATCACTCACTTCCAAAATCGAAATGTCAAAGGTGCCTCCACCCAAATCGTAGACGGCGATAATTTCATCGACTTTATTGCCCAAGCCGTAAGCCAGGGCTGAGGCGGTAGGCTCATTGACAATCCGCAAAACCTCCAGACCGGCAATTTTGCCGGCATCCTTGGTGGCTTGCCGTTGACTGTCATCAAAATAGGCGGGGACAGTGATAACCGCCTGGGTCACTGTTTGACCCAGAAACGCTTCCGCGTCCGCCTTAATTTTCTGCAAAACCATCGCCCCGATTTCGGGGGGAGAGTATTGGCGATCTCCCATGGTCAGACGCACATCCCCATTCGGGGCCTCACTAACCTCGTACGGCACATATTCGCGCGCCCGTTTCACCTGAGGATCGTTAAATTTGCGGCCCATAAACCGCTTGGCCGAAAAGATGGTGTTGTCTGGATTAACGACAGCCTGCCGCTTGGCAACCTGACCAACCAACCGTTCACCTGTTTTAGCATTTAAAGCCACAATCGACGGAAAAGTGCGAGACCCCTCCGCGCTTGGAATGACAACCGGTTCTCCACCTTCCATGACGGCCACGGCAGAGTTTGTTGTCCCCAGGTCGATGCCTATTATTTTACCCATGTTTACATGTTCTCCTGCTTTGGATTCGTTTTCATTATTCAGCGACAATCACCAGTGCGGGGCGGATGACGCGGTCGCCAATGCGGTAGCCAGCCTGAAGCTCGCTTACAATTGTTCCGCTTTCTTCGGTGGTTGATGGATCGGTTGAGAGCGCTTCGTGGACATTTGGATCAAATTGTTCACCCAGCGCCGGGATTCGTTCAGCATTTATCCCTTCAAGAATTCTGTTGAGCTTGCGCAGCACCCCACCCAATCCATCAAACCAGGCGTTTTCAGCGATTTCAGGGGGTACACTTTCCATGGCCCGGTCAAAATCATCTATGATGGGCAATACTTTGCTGACCACGTCAACCGTGGCGTTGGTAAATGCCATCTGGGTTTGTTTGTCAAACCGTTTGCGAGCATTTGACAAATCAGCTAAAGCCCGCTGCCAACCGTCGAGATTTTTTGCGGCTTCTTGTTGAGCGGCCGCAAGCTGCTCTTCAATTGAAGGCTGTTCAGAAACCTCTTTTTCGGCAACAGCTTCAGGAGCTTCCGCTCCATCTGGTGCAGCCACATTGGCCACCATTTCTTCTTCGTTGTGCATATCTTCGTTCATCGCTTCGTCACTCTCCAAAATGGTGTTGGATTAGACAGAAAAACCAGCCCCATGCAGCCAAATTTTCACCAGCAGGTGAATCAAATGATTTTAAGCGGCATGTAAATTGGTTATTTTTCAGGGTCAAAAATCGATCCACCCAGGTCGTACGCTTCAAAATCTTCACCGGAAGGAAGCGATGGATCGACGTAATAATCGTTTACAAATTCCGTCATGAGGTTGGCCACATAGCGAACCGCTGAAATGTTACGGCTGTAAGACATGCGCGTCGGTCCCAGTACGGCCACATCCCCAACCAGTTCATCGCCAACCCCGTAACGCGACAATATCAGGGTACAGTGTTTTAGCTCTTCCCAGCGCCCTTCACCTCCAATAATGACCTGAACGCCAGAAGCATCCTGTTCATAAAGATTTGAGAGTAAATTCGCCAGACGGCTGCTTTCTTCGAGCAAGTGAACCGCTGGTCGGGTCATGGCGCTGTCGATTAAGTTGACGATACCGGCTTTGTAGACGTGGCTGATCGATCGAGAATCAACCCGTCGCAAAGAGTCGATAATTAACGTGCCCACTTCCTCTTCTAAAACCCGGTCGAGGGTGCGAAGTTTGGGCTCAATTTGATTGGCGTTTAAACCTTCAAGGGTGGCGTTTAGGCGATCGGCCGCCTGGCTTAACCGGGCCTGGGGCAGAGATTCCGCCAGATGGAGCATTTGCTGGCTGACTTCCCCGCCGTAAAGAACCAGAACCATCAAAACCAGACGTCCCTGAGTGGAAATAAGCTGCACGTGTTTAAATCGAGTAAAGCGCGGTCGAGGGGAGGTTATAAAACTCGCTCCGTGAGAAGTGCGGGCCAAAATTGCGGTAGCCAACCTCATCCACTGCCCAATTTCAATCCGCGCCTGGTGAAACTGGTGCTGGATCATCTGCTTTTCGGAAGGCGGGAGCTCATATTCACCGAGCAGTCGCTGCACAAAGTAGCGATACCCTCTTTCCGTTGGGACACGGCCGCCAGATGTATGCGGCTGGACCAGAAATCCCTCTTGATCCAAATACGCCAGCTCGTTGCGCACGGTTGCGGAACTAACCTGCAAGCCATAGCGCTCAACAAGCGTTTTTGAACCGACGGGATTGCCATCTTCCGTATAAATACGAATCAGCAGTCCTAATATTTGCTCCTGACGATTGGATAGTGACATGTCTTCCTCATAGCCTTTTAGCAATCTATTATAAAGAGTGCTAAAAGAGGTCAGAGAATATGTTAACATGCCAGTTAGGCCAGGTCAAATAAGTGTTATATATGAATTTTGAGATGGGAAATACGATGGACGAGATACGGAAGATGGGGGGTGAAATACAAGATCTCGTATTTCGTAGCTCGTATCTCGTATTTCTAAATTGAGCTCACAATTTGATCGGCCGCATACACACCCGTCTCATACGCGCCGTGAACCGTGGCATAAAAGTGAGGATGGGTGGCTTCCCCGGCAAAAAACAGGCGTTGACCAACCGGCCGGCCGAGAAGCTGTCGATCTCCAGGCCGCTGCCCGACCTGATTAAATGAGTAGCTGCCGCGGGCATGCGGATCATTTTCCCAGCCGGTTCGCACCACCTGCAGCGGGTCCGGAATTGATCCAAAGCCGTTTTTACCAAATATTTTTTGCATCGCGGCCCGGGTTTTGGCCACTATCTCTTCATTGCTCCAGCGGTTGATGAACTGCGCCCGCCGGCCGGCATGATAAGCGACAAGCACCGGCTCGCCAGTGTAATATCCGATATTGAGCCAGGCGTTATAGAGAGGGGGATGATCGTCCCCTGGCCGGCTCAAGAAATTGAGCCGCTGCTTGTCCTGCGGCCAGTAAAAACGGTCAAAACGCATGGCCAACTTCTCGTAATTGCCAAAGCCGATCCGGGCGATTGCTTCCAATTTTTCTTCAGGGAGTGGGGGATCAAAGGAAATCACACCGGCTTTTAGCACCCCTAGGGGCAGGGTGAGGATGAGGTAATCGGCCGACCACCGGCCGCTGGCGGTTTCGACGCGCACGCCATCCGCATCATAGGTGATTTGGGTCACCTCGCTGCCGAGGCGCACGTCCAACCCCTCTACCAGGCGGTGGGTAATGGCGCTGTATCCCCCACCCCACAACAGCAAATCATCTCCGGGCAAAGCCCGAAAAAGTCCGCCTAACCGCCAGTCGATCAGGTCAGCATCTGCGGCATTACCGTATTCAGAACTTATGATGCTGTAATAATGAAACCCAAGTCGTTCGCTGTGACTCATGGCTTCCGGTTGTGGCAGGCCAAAGTCCAACGCATCTTGCAGAGTATGGATTGTTTCAGGAGGATTGTAAAGGAGCGACCCGGTCGCTTTGACAAACGCCGCTTTGGCCAGCAGCTGCCCCCGGGTGTAGGCGGCCATGTCGAGAGGGCGGCCGTCGTGGTCATACGCCTGGACCACCCGGCCGGACCGGTTGACAAAATCGGTTGGGCCGTATTTAACCTGATAGCGATCCGCCAAAGGGGTCAGTGGATTACCGTCCGGACCGTGGATCCACGCTGCGCCCAAGTCAACTGAAACCCCCAGAGAATAATCGGTGTGGGTCCGGCCGCCGATCCGCTCGCGGGCCTCCAGGCAAACCACTTCTATCCCGGCTTCCTGCAGGGTTTTGGCGGCCATGATGCCGGCCATGCCGGCTCCGATGACGATGACCTTAGATCTCATATTTGCTAATGGTTAATAGCAAAATAATGGTCAATAATCAATTGGCAATGGCTAATAGCTAATGGCTAATAGCTGATGGCTAATAGCTAATTGCTATTCAAACCCCACCGAAAACATCGCTTCGAGATCGTGTTGGGAGTAAACCTTAAAGGCGATGAGGGTTTCTGAATCGAGGATACCTTCGTTCTGCAACATTTTGCCAGTGACGAGATCGGCCAGGGCCTCGTTGTTGGGCACGCGTAAAATGGCGACCAGATCGTAGCGGCCGGCGACGGAAAACACCTCCGAAACCCC
>JASJCR010000094.1 GCA_030065875.1 Ardenticatenaceae bacterium
CCTAAGTCCTAAGTCCTAAGTCCTAAGTCCTAAGTCCTAAGTCCTAAGTCCTAAGTCCTAAGTCCTAAGTCCTAAGTCCTAAGTCCTAAGTCCTAAGTCCTGAAACAGAATAAGCTCCTCCCTTTCTTTGTCAAGTCCCAATTATATATAACCCACTCAGCACTTTCACCTCAGGACTTAGGACTTCTCCCCCAAGCACTTTCACCTCAGGACTCAGGACTCCCTATTCCTATTCATACGCCAGCACCTCCCGAATCGTCAGCTGAGAGGCGTTTCGAGCGGGAATAATGCTGGCTAGAGCGGAAAGAATCACAATAACCACCAGCCACAGCCAAAATCCGGTAGGGCTAATTTTTAGCGGCATGGCGGAATTGGTCAGGGCGGAGCTGACCAATGATAACAGCCCGTAGCTGATAGGGAAAGACAACACAATGCCCAACAGCCAGCTCAAAATGCCGATAAATATACCCTCTATCAAAACCGAGCCCATGACCGCCCGATCAACCGCACCGATCGCCCGCAAAATCCCGATCTCGCGAATGCGCTCCATGACGTTCATCGACATCGTGCCGGCCAGGCCGATGCTGCCTACAATCGCCGTTAAAATGGCCATTCCCAGAAATAGCGAAACGATGGTGGCAATCCCCTCGGACACACTCTCCGTGGTGGTCTTGCCGGCTTCGATGTTGGTAATGCGAATCCCTTCACGCCGCAGCTGGGTATCAAAGCTGTTGGCATATTTTTCCTGAGCAGCAAGCGACTGCCGCTCGGTGACGACCTTGAGGGTTGTTACCTTGCCAACGCGATTGGTAAGCCGGGCAATCGTCTCATAAGGCACATAAGAGAGGATCGCCTCGGCGTTAGGTGCCGGAAAGGCATAAATACCAACAATCGTCCACGTTTCCTCACGGCCGCCGTTGATGCCGATTTGCAGGGTATCACCCGCCCTGATATCAGGGAATTCACCCCAAATCGTTTCCGAAACAACCAGCGCCCGTTCATCTCCGGGCTGTAAAAATCGCCCCTCCTTGAGACCTGGCTGGACGAGCTGGCTGCCGGCCGGTGGAGCCTGAATTGAAAAATTGATTGTGTCATCGCTTTCGCCACCATCCCGGCTCATTTCACCAGCGGCGCTTAGCCAACCCTCACTATCCACCACGCCCGGTTGTGATTCAATCAGACCCGAAATTTCCAGCTCGCGGTAAGGGCGCGACAGGTCAATCGAAACATCAGCGATAAAAAGGTTGCTGATCTGACCGATAAAATTGGTCAGGGAGGCCTGCACGTTAAAAACGGCGATAAAAATAGCGCCGGCAACGGTCAAAGTAAACAGCGTCAGTAAAAGACGGCGCATGTTGCGAAACGTATTGCGCAGGGAAATTAAAACCGGCCGGGAGATCCAATCAAACGATTCCCCCAATTTGACAAACCAGCTTTCGCGGCCAACAACATTTCCACCACCCCCATCGCTAATCGCCTCTTCTACCGTTAAACGAGAGCCGGTGATGACCGGTATGATCCCGGACAGGATGGGAATGGCGATGGCGATGATCACCTGGACCACAATGGCGGCCGGGACAAATCGAAACGGGCCCAAATCGATGTTGAGTAAACGGGTAAAAAAGTTGGCAAATGCGTACCCGCCCCAACCCGCCAGAGGAATCGAAACCAAAAGGGAAATCAGCCCCAAAATAATAATTAAAACGAGGTACATCCCCACAACCTGCAAGCTTCTCGCGCCCACCAGCTTCATCACCCCGATTTGCCTCATTTGTTGGTTGAGCAGGGCGGTCAGGGTGTTGGCAATTAAGGATCCGCCTAAAACAAGCATCAGCCCCCCCATCGCTCCCAAAACGCCCAACATGGCCAATACGGTGGTTGACGCCGGATGTTCACTGGTTTTGTTGGTGGTCACGTTGAAAAGCTGGCCCCCATTTTGCTCAATTCGATCTTCAACCCGCTGCGAGACAGCTTCAATATTGGCGTCACTATCAGAATCACCCTCAACGGTTACCAACAGCTGATTATAAACAGGTTCTTCTCCCAACCAGATCAACGTGTCAAAATTGATATAGGCAATGGCCGGCGCATTGGGGCCACCGGGGGCGGATAGATCCCGCACGATACCCGCTACTTGAGCATTGCGCTGCGTATCGCTGGGTAATTCAATCAGCAGGGTTTCACCTAAAGCAATATCAAACTGCTCCAATATTCGCCCTTCGATTAATATCTCTTTTGTATCAGGGATCGATTGGCCGGCGGTGAGCTGGCGCAAAAAGATTTCTGACCGCTCAAAGTCATCCAGGGCGATCACCGTTAAATTTCGCCACGTGGCTCCCTGATCCTGACTGATGCGCATGCTGGTCCGGTGCCGCCCTTCAACCTGGCTCACCCCGGGAATCCGGGCAACGGTTTTGATAAAGTCATCATCAAAAGGGTCGGTAATGATTTCAATATTGGCCGGATTGACCGCGCGATAGCTGCTTTCCATATCCTGGGAGAGGATGACATAGGTGGAAACGATCATCCCCACCGCAAAAACGCCGATGGCAATTGAGGCCACGACCAGGGCGGTTCGAGATCGATTTTCCCAAATATCGAGAAACACTTTTAACCAGCGTGGGCTGGTCAGGTATTTTTTGCTGCTTTGACTCATACTTTATTGCTCGATTGACAATTCCGGTTCAAGTTCCCGATTCACCACCAGCCCATCAGCCAGAGTGATGGTGCGGTCTGTAAAGCGCGTCAATTCCGGATCGTGGGTGACGAGCAAAATCGTTTTGCCACGCTCTGATAGCTGCCGAAAGAGCTCAATAATTTGATTAGCCGATCGCGTATCGAGATTTCCGGTTGGCTCATCAGCAACAATGATGGGCGGGTCGTTGGCCAAGGCTCGGGCGATCGCGGCGCTTTGCGCCTGACCGGTTGATACGGCCGTGGGCAGCTTGCGGGCATACTCCGCCAGGTCAACAATTTCCAACAGCTCCATCGCCTTCCGCTTTCGTTCACGCGGCCGATAAACTTTGCAGTAATCCATGGGCAGCATGATGTTTTCGAGGAGCGTCAGGGTTGGCAGCAGCTGAAAAAATTGAAAAACAATTCCCAAATTCCGGCCGCGCCACAGCGCCCGCTCGCTTTCACTCATATCGTAGAGGCGAATATCCCCGATCACGACCTCTCCAGATGTGGGGTGATCGATACCGGTCAGCATATTGAGCAGGGTAGATTTCCCGCTGCCTGATTTCCCAACAATGGAAACAAATTCACCATATTGAAAATTCAGGTTGATATTTTTTAAGGCGGTGAATTCGCCGGCCGGGCCAACATATGTTTTCACCACATTTTTTAGAATCACGGCATCCTCGGTTGACCTGCTTGAGCCATTTTCGATAGGCCTGCTGCCGTTTTGGCTAAGCACAATGGGCGGAGTTGGTTTGCGTTCCGCATGAACGCCATTTTGGCCATTTAACTTTTCCGGCGGCGGCTGTCCTTCATCGCTTGAATACTCACCGACGATCTCCCCGTCAGAGATTTCCAGGGTGCGCGTAAATCGCGACTTCATATTTTGGTCGTGGGTCACCATGACGACCGTTTTCCCCTGAGCCACTAACTTCTCAAAAATCTGCAAAATGGTTTCTGATGTTTTGCTGTCGAGGTTTCCCGTCGGCTCGTCAGCAATGATGACCGGTGGATCGTTGGCCAGGGAACGAGCGATGGCCACCCGCTGCTTCTGACCGCCGGAGATATGAGCCGGAATCTTGTAGGCGTGGTCTTCAATTTCGACCTGTCTTAGCAGATCAATCGCCAGACCGGGGCTGGTGGCCGAGCGGTATAGACCGGAGAAATCCTGAGGCAGGATGATGTTGTTGACTAAATCGAGCATGGGCATCAGCTCAAATGATTGATAGACGATACCAACATTGAGGCCGCGCCAAACCGCCAGTTCATCCTGAGTGAGATCGTGAATCGAGACGGTACCGCTGTGCAGGTTGTGATACAGAACTTCACCGGCCGTCAGCTTGCTGACCCCGGTAATCATATTGAGCAGCGTTGATTTTCCCGCCCCTGACCGGCCGACAATCCCTAAAAACTCACCCGGATAAATATTAAAAGAAATGTTTTTTAACGCTGAAAATTCCCCGGCCCCAATTTTGTAGCTTTTGTATACGCCATTGAGTTCAAAGATCGGCTTCTGATTGGTAATCTTGTTTGTCGTCAAACTCTTTAAACCTTATGATAGAATGATAATTTTTAGATTTTATGCAAGCTTTGTGTTGCAATAAACAGTTTATTCAGCTTTTTTTGCAAGTCAATAGTTATATATGATCAGTTAATTATGCTTTATGCTCGTTTTTGTACTGCGGTTATATAGTAAAATGAGATCAGCGATCCGTTTCGCGTGCGGTGTCTGCCACTCCATGAATGAGCCGCCAAAATTTATTTGTTGAACTGCCAGGTAGAATCGCCGAGGTAAACGATGCCCAAAATTGTGTCTGATGAAGTAATTTTTCAAGCGGTGGTCAAAACATTGGTAACCCATGGATACGCCGGATCCACCATGAAAGAGATTGCGGAATTAGCCGGCGTCAACGAAGCGACGCTGTTTCGTAAATATGAGTCAAAAGAAAAATTAATCGTGCAGGCGATATCGACGCGCATTAAGCAGGTCGATCTCGACTCATCTATTTTTTATACCGGTGATATTCGAGCGGATCTCTTGCGATGTTTAAACCGCATATTTGAAAACAATCAAAGGACAGGGCAGATGTTTTTGTTTCTAACCTCAGAAATCGCCCGTTTTCCCGAGCTGCAGCCGGCCGTAGAACCGCTCAATCAATCGATGATGACCCTTGGTCAACTGCTGGCGCGTTATCAGGCGGAAGGCGTGCTGCGGCCGGAACACCCGCTCCATGCTGTCGGGGCGCTGGTAGGCCCGATTGTTGTTGCTCGAAATCTCAGCTTGACCAACCTAAATCTTTATCTCCCGGCGTTTGATCTACAAAATCATGTTGAGAATTACCTGACCGGTCGCTGTCTGGCCTCATCGACAGATTGACTAAAGTTGAATCCCCCCTGATAATATCCTTATGCCATACCGAACCAGCGATAAAATGAGACGCAAAAAAGACGCCAAACGCACGGCGATGATGCAGGCGGCCGTGCAGGTGTTTTCGGAAAAAGGGTACCATGCCGCTACCGTGCGCGATATCGTCCAGGCGGCCGATGTGGCCATCGGCACCTTTTATTTTTACTTTCCGGACAAAGAAACGCTTTTTCTCTATCTATACGAAGAGACAGCCGACTTCCTCGTTCAGGCGGTACAGCAAGGGGTCTCCGGCCGCGCCAAGCTCACGGAACAAATCGCTCACGGGGTGCAATCGTACGTCAATATCGCCCTCTACGAGCCAACCGTCGTCTTTCTGCTCCTGGTAGGGGGTGTGGGGGCGGTGCCATCCCTCTCCGCCAAACGGGAGCAGTTTCGCGAAGCGATGATCCGCATCTGGCAGCGGCCGCTCGATCACGCCCTCGATCAAGGGTTGATCCCCACCCAAAATACCCGCCGGGCAGCCGAAGCGATCACCGGCGCGTGCGATGAAGTCATCTTAAATCTGCTGCAAAATCCAAGAGGGGAAAATGAAGCCCCGGCCGCCATCAAGGATTTAAGCTTTTTTATTTTGCGGGGACTGGGGGCGCTTGGGTCACCGGCCGCAGATAAATAAACCAGTAAACCAACCCCACCAGCAAAGCACCGCCGATGATGTTGCCTATCGTCACCGGTAACAGGTTGCGCCATACAAAATTGACCCAGGTCAACGACCCATAATCTCCAGCAGACAGCCCACTTACCCCCCAGAAACCGTCTCCCGCTCCCGCTTTGATCAATAAGCCCATCGGAATAAAGTACATATTGGCGATGCTGTGCTCAAAACCGGCCGCCACAAAAGCGGTAATTGGAAATACAATGGCCAAAATCTTATCGGTGACCGTCCGCGCACTCATGCACAACCATACAGCCAAACACACCAGGGCGTTACACAGGATACCCAGGGCGATCGCCTGCACAAACCCCAAGTTAACCTTGGCCTGAGCGATATTGAGGGCGTTGGCCCCAACCTCTCCTCCGCCAAAGGCATATTGACCGCTGAGAAAAACCAAAACCGCGGTCGATAAAGAACCAAAGAAATTCCCCAAATAAACGATCCCCCAGTTGCGCAAAAGCTGTCCGGTTGATACTTTGCCGCTGGCCCAGGCCATGACGATCAGGTTGTTGCCGGTAAATAATTCCGCCCCGGCCACGATGACCAAAATCAGCCCCAAACAAAAAACCAGGCCGCCCAGTAGTTTTGTAAATCCAAACGGGAAGTCGCTGCCCCCGGTCGTCACGGTTGTCGCAAAAACAGCCCCCAAAGCGATAAATGCCCCGGCCAAAACGGCCAACCCAAACATTGGCCAGGAGGCCAGGTTGGCTTTGGCAACCCCGGCATCTTCCGCCTTTCCGGCCATGGCCGGTGGCAGTAAAGCATCAAATGAAAATTGATTCATGGGTACCTCGTGGTGATCAGAGTTGTCGGATGAAAAGGCCACTCTTTTTGATGAGTTCAGGGGCGTGATTCACCCTATCCCATTGTAATCAAGGAGCGGTTGCCGGCCGATTGACATAGTTCACCCGCTGGTTGGTCAAATATCATCTCTTGAGAGGATAGATTTCTCGATTTTGATAGTTAACAATATGGGAATGAGTTTGAACACCAAAGAGCTGCGCCTGTTTTTTCAGACGTTTCTGAACGATACCCAGCTGCGGACATTTGTGCTTGACCATTTTCCACCGATCTACAGCCAAATCTCCGCCTGGGGACAATCGTATACCGATCGGATTCTGCTGCTGATTGACTTCTGTTATCGGCAGGGGGAAATTGAGGAGATGACCGCCGCCTTAGCGCGCGATTTTCCCGATCAAATGGCGCTTTTTTTAGAGGAAATGGGGAAGCTGTCTGAGGGAAATCCAACCGCAGTTGACAAAAATGAACCGGATGACCGTTTAGAGATACCGCCGCCGGATTCCTGGTCTTACTGATCGATGGCGGTCTGCAAAAAACCGGCCATGCGGGCCGCTAAATCGTGATGGGGTTGTCCGGGCAGTGCCAAATACGCCTCCAAATCAGCCAATGCACCTTCAATATGTCCCAAATCCTGTCGGCTTTGAGCGCGGGTGAGCAGGGCATCCCCATCGCGTGGGTTTTTTGACAAAATGATGTTGAGGTGCGTGATGGCGGCCTCATGTTGACCCATCTCCCGGCCAAGAACTCCAGCCAGGGCATACCGCGCGTCGCGAAAATCCGGCTTGATTTCTAATGCTTTAGCAAAGCAGGCGGCCGCGCGTTTAAATTCACCGGTCACATTGTTAGAGATGGCAAAATAGCGGTGAACACCACCCCAATAGTAGACAAGCCAGGCTAGTAAAAAACGCATGATTTTCAGAGACTTCAGACAACAGACCTCAGACTTCAGGAATTCTGCCGTCTGAAGTCTGTTGTCTGTGGTCTGTTTACTCTTTTGCAGCCAGCCACCGCTCAGCCGACATGGCGGCCGCACATCCCTGGCCAACCGAAGTAGCCACCTGGCGATAGACTGAATCCTGGATTTCACCAGCGGCAAACACCCCTTCAACGCTGGTACGCATCAACTCATCAGAAATGACATATCCTTCTTCGTCCATTTCCAGCTGGCCGGCAAAGATCTGGCTGTTGGGAATGTGCCCAATGAAGATAAAGAAGCCGTCGGTGTCCATCTTGGACGTTTCACCGGTTTTAACATTGCGCAGCTGAACGCCGTTTACTTCTTCATCACCCAATACCTGTTCCGGTACGGTATCCCAAACAAATTCCATTTTGGGATTGGCAAACGCCCGCTTCTGCAACACCGGTCCGGCCCGCAGTTCATCGCGTCGGTGAATAACGGTCACTTTATCGGCAAATTTGGTTAGAAAGATCCCTTCTTCCATGGCGCTGTCGCCACCGCCAATCACCACCACATCGCGGCCGCGGTAGAAAAACCCGTCACAGGTACCGCAGGTGCTAACCCCACGACCCCAGAATTTATCTTCACCGGGGATCCCCAGCTTGCGTGGTGAAGCACCGGCCGTCACAATGACCGCATCCGCTTCGTAAATTTTGTTGTACGTTTCAACCCGATGGGGGGAACCGCCGGTAAAATCTACTTTGATGACGTGATCGTATTCCAGCTTGGCCCCAAATTTTTGAGCCTGCTTGACCATACGATCGATTAACTCCTGGCCGGTGATCACTTCAGCAAAAGCCGGATAATTTTCCACTTCGCTGGACATGGCGATTTGGCCGCCCAGCTGATCTCCAACAATGACAACCGGTTCCAGCATCGCCCGGCCGGCGTAAACAGCGGCCGTTAATCCTGCTGGACCTGATCCGATAATAACGACTTTTTCTCGTTGTACTGTTTTCTCTTCAGACATAACCTTTTCTCATTTGGTTGTAATTTACTAAGTTATTTAGCGCGGCTTTGCAGCCAAAAAGCCATAAGCTGGCTGTGATTAACTAGAAGCTTATGGCTATACCGCTACCGGTAAGATGCAGTGAAAAGCGGTTCCCTTACCCAATTCGCTTTCAACCACAATGCGCCCATTATGAGCCTCTATGATTTTCTTGGCGATAGATAACCCCAGGCCGCTCCCGTCGGCAAATCCTTCAGCCCCGGGAACGCGATAAAAGCGCTCAAAAAGGCGCTTTACATCTTCTGGGGCGATTCCCTGACCGGTGTCAACCACCGTTAACTTTACACACTCGTGGCTATTTTCGCGCATCGTGGTGGCTTTGATGGCCACCTTGCCACCCGTGCGGTTGTATTTGATGGCGTTGCTAACCAGGTTCATTAAAACCTGTTTGAGACGGTCGGCATCACCGGAAATTTTTGGAAGCGGTTTGTTTCTGTCATAAAAGACGGCCATTTGTATTTCAGACTGGGTTGCCTGGGGGGCCTGAGCGTGCATCACCGCTTCAATCACCTTGCGCAGATCAACCGGTTCCCATTCCAGGCGAATGCGGCCGGCTTCCAGCCGCGACAGCTCCAGGAAATCTTGGGTCATTTTGGTCATGCGCTGGGTTTCAGCACGCATATTGTGAACGATGTGACGTCGCTGCGGCTCTTTTAAGTCATCGCGTTCCAGCAGCTCAAGGGCGGCCATAATCCCCATCAGCGGGGTTTTTAATTCGTGCATCACCTCGGCAATGGCGTCAGACTGCTGAAAAAGACGGGCGTTGGCGATCGCTACGGCCGCCTGAGAAGCTAGAGCCTGGGTCACCGCCAGATCGTGGTCGGTGTACTCATCACCGCTGACCTTGAGCACTTCCAGCGCGCCCAGAACTTCCCCTTTATG
Source organism: Ardenticatenaceae bacterium (assembly GCA_030065875.1). GTDB lineage: Bacteria > Chloroflexota > Anaerolineae > Promineifilales > Promineifilaceae > WTJY01. The sequence goes on from JASJCR010000094.1 coordinate 9,410, forward strand.
ATGCAGAGGCACGGCCAGCAAAGAGTGATGAACCATGCCGGTCATGAGCTCAATCCCTTTGTAATGCTGCTTCTCTTCCTTTAACTTGTGGGAAACATACGTCTTGTTGTTTTGCACCACCCAGCCGGCCAGGCTGTTCATCGGCACCAAGACCCCCACCAGCTGTGATTCACCATTTGTGGCCACAAAGCGCAGCTTGTCCGTTTCAGATTCGACCATCAAGATCGATGCTGATTTAGAATTTGTCAATTCTGCGGCCACGTTGATCACCAAACTCAAAACTTGCTGCAGATCAAGCGTCGAACTCAACGCCCGACTGGCCATGAGAAGTTGCTGCAAATTTACCGGATCAATCGATCGAAGGAAGCTGTTTGTGGTGGTTGAATTCATGTCTCTTTCGGTCGAAATGGGTGGGCAAGCCGGGGTAAAACTTCTGCTACATCCCCCCGGATAACAACATCGGCAAAATCATCCATATGTGTGGGTGTCAGATTGACGATAATAATTTTGGCGTTGTTTCTGCGAGCCAACCACGGCAGTTCATTGGCCGGGGCAACGGATAATGAAGATCCAGCAATAATCATCGCATCGCACTGATTGGCCAGTTTTTCAGCATTGAGCAAAATATCATACGGGAGCATTTCCCCAAACAAAATTAGCTTGGGCTTGATGATCGACCCGCACGATTGGCAAACCGGTAAAATTCCGGCTTCGGACAGCTGGCGCAGATGCTTTTCGGCCGGCGTTTCCGCACCGCACACCAGACAGTGCATTTCGCGCATGTGCCCGTGCACTTCATAGACGGTTTTTGAACCGGCCTGAGTATGCAGCCAATCGATATTTTGGGTGATGATTCCGCTGAGCGGACCATGCAGCTCGAGATCGCGCAGGGCATAATGAGCCGGATTGGGGATTGCGCTCAGGCTGAGATCAATCAGCGGCCGGACCCATTTGTAAAAAGATTCCGGCTGGCGTTTAAACCCCGGCAGGCTGGCCACATCCATCGGGTTATTCATCGTCCAAAATCCGGATTCCGGACTCCGAAAATCGGGAATACCCGAAGGTGTACTGACGCCAGCCCCGGTTAAGGCAACGGCCGAGCGAGCGGTTGACAAAATGTCATTGGCCCGTCTTATTTGTCCCGCAAGATGATCGTTCATCGTTGATTTAAGCAGCTGCCAGGATCGTTTTGGCTACTTCAGCAAACGCCCGCGGTAATGGCGTATCACCATAAGCCTGAACCAGGGCCAAGCCCCGATTGACCGCTTTGGCCATTTGCTGCGGCGTGACCTGGACCGCCCCAATAATTTTGTGATTGATATATTTTTCAATTGATTCTGAGGCAACATGCGTGCCGTCAAAATTCATCATCATCGTATGAACGAGTGTGGTCGGCAAAATGATATCGTCGAGCTGTTCTAGCAGCACCTTGGTTGCTTCCAGCCCCAGCCGCTCGGGTCGGGTACACACGACAATTTGGTCCGCCCGTTCAATAAGAGGTCGATTCAAAGGGGTAACCCCTCGCCCCCCGTCGAAAATCACCTGTTTACCGGTTAAACCAACCGCCTCTACCAAGTGGGGGGTATGTTGGGGCTCGGCCACCGTATTTTGATCGGTGATATTTGGATGAGCCAGCAGTGCCTGGAGCAAATCATTAATCATGATCGCTTCATTGTTGATTTGTGCTTTCATGGTCACTACCCCACCCTCGATCAGGCGGTTTAAGCCGCCGCTGTCGGTTCGTTTGAGGTATTGACCCACATGACCTTGAACCATGTCCAAATCAACCAGCAAAACCGGATAGCGGGCCGCCAAAACCATGGCCGTATTAATCGCCGCCGTGGTGGTTCCGGAGCCACCACGAGCGCCGATGAAGGCGATCGTTTGACCGCGAGGCCCTTTACCATCACCCTTTTGCCCGGCCGGTGCCGGTGGTGCCTGCTGAATGGAAGATGTCTTCTGGGGTTGGGAACGGCTCAAAATCATTTTGACCCGCTTGGTCAACTCTTCGCTGGTTGTTGGTTTAACCAGGTAGTCGGTCGCTCCCGATTCAAACCCTTCCCATTTCTCATCCGGCATTGATTTGGCGGTGAACATGATAATCGGCACGTGGCCAAAGCGGGGAATCGAACGCAACTCTCGGCACACCGCCAATCCGTCCATATCCGGCATCATGACGTCCAGTAAAATTAAGTCGGGATCAATCTTTTTGGCGGCCTCAATCCCTTCGCGACCGGTGTTGGCTGTTGAAAGACGGTACCCAGCCGTCTTCAAAATCATGGTCACGAGGTTAATTGTATCTTGATGGTTGTCAATAACGAGAATTTTGTCAGACATAGCGACTCAATGATTATACAAGTGGCCAGGGATAAGGTCGTCCTGGGCCTGGTTCTGGAAATACCCCTTGTTGACACACGCGATTAATGCGGCGCTTTAGGGCCCTAATTTCTCGCTGGCTCAGCAAATCGCGCATTTGACTACATAACGCATCGTCTGCTGTCAGCTTTTCTTCTAAATCAGCCAGCTGCTCGAGATCTGCGGCCGGAATCTGCTGGCCGGCATAATCCCAAATAACGGTCCGAAGTTTGGTTTCGTCATGAAAGGCAATACCATGATCGATCGCCCACACCTGATGATGATCATCGACGATAACATGCCCACCTTTCCGATCCGCATTGTTGATGACGATATCAAAGAGAGCCACACGCTGGAGCTGTTCGGCATGATCATCTTTAAATGTAAAATAATTTTCGTTGGGATCGTGGTCAATAAAAAATTGAATGGACCCCCAACCCTGTGGGCCATCTCGAAGCAATGTGGGCGGCACGAGCTGCCAGGACAAATATTCACTAATCAGATAAGCGGCCCGTTCTCTTAAGCAAAGGGTTCCGGTTGGAAAATCCCACAGCGGCCGTTCTCCCCGGCGCGGCTTATACACCGCTTGCATATCTTGACCGTTAAGTGAAACATTGACGACGAAGGTGTAATTTGAACCCCAGGGAACATAACCTTCCATTTCAATATTCCCTTCATTCATGTGGTGCAAAATTTCTGCTTTAGAAAAGGTACTCATAAGATATTTGTCACGACACCCTAAGCGTGTCTTAACGGTATTTTTCGCTCTTATTGCCTTTAATGTAAATGTCCGTTGCGTCGCGGGCAAAAATGACCTTCTGCATCAATCGGTTCACCACAGTTGCCGCACAAAGGTCGGCCGGATTTCACGATGCTTTGAATATGCGGAATCAACAGCTTTATTTGCTCGGGGCTGGCCCAAAAGCTAACCATACTGGGCTCTTCGTCTTCATCCACCAATTCATATGCAACCAAAACCACCAGGCTGGTTTCTTCGCTAAACCCAAGTCCTAAATTTCCTACGCGGAAAAGTGACTCAACCGGCTCGCGCAATCGCAGATCGCGCGCAGCTTTCTCATCAGGAGGTGAGTCTTCCAGCTGCTGTTGTTTGGTCAACTCGTCCAGAAGGGATTCAAGGCTCGAAGCCAAAATGGCAGCCTGCTGCTTCTCAATAATTAAAGATACAATATCGCGACCTTTGCTTCCTTGCAAATAAAATACGCGCTGTCCTGGTGGGCCAATGGTACCGATTGTCAGGTGAGAAACCGGATTTAATTCAATGTGCTGGGGCATAAACCAGAAATTCCTTGTAAAAATGAGTTTATTCGGCCGGTGCCTGATCGGGTTCGGCTGCCGCTTCACCGCTTTTTTCATCTTTTTCGGCCGGTTTGGGAGGCATAGAGATTGGCCCGGTGTCATTCAGCCGCAAAAGCCGAATTCCCCCATTTTTCATCAGCGCTAACAAGCTGATTGACGCTGGTGATACGGCAATTCGCTGAAACAGATCGATATGGACACCTAAATAGTGCGCCAATACTAATTTTATCAAATCAGCGTGCGAGCAGACCACGATCATTTCATCCTGGTGTTTTTGCGCTAATTCTTCAAGCTTCTGTATCGCCCGGAATTGGACTTCACGCAGTGCTTCCCCATCAGGAAAAGCCATTCGGCTGGGAAAATGCTGGACGATGTGCCATTCCGGCAACTTAGCCAATTTCTCGATTTTTTCCCCTTCCCAATCGCCGTATCGTACTTCTCCAAATGCCTCCTCCAAAATTAGCTCGAGCTGATGAGGCGCCGATAATGCGGTGGCCGTTTCAACACATCGAGCCACCGGACTAGAATATATCGCTGAAATGGGTAAATGTGCCAAACGGGCAGAGGCTTGAACCGCCTGTTTGCGGCCGTTGTCATTAAGGTGGACGCCCTCAATCCAACCCGCCAGGCGATGTTCCCGGACCCATTCATTTTCACCGTGTCGAACCAATGCAATAAGTGCCATGTGCGGCATAATAGCACACCTGTGTTAGAAGCGTAAACGATTTAGGGTAGAGATATTGATGATTGTTGATTGGCTGCTGGTTTATTCACAATATGGAACAACTATTGAAAGGGAACCGACAAACCAAATAAACCATCCCCTAATTTGAACTCACATCCCCATCTAAAGGTTCTTGTTCTTGTGGATCATCTTCAGGTTCAACCGGCGCATAATCATCTACTTCAAAATACGCGGCCATTACCTCGCGCACCATCGGTGCGGCCCACTGCGAACCCTCTCCCCCATTATACATAAACGCGACAACAACGATTTCTGGATCATCGAACGGAGCATACCCGACATACCATGCGTGAGTGGGCAACACTTCCCCATTCAGAATTTTTTCCTCGGTACACCACCCCTTCCGCTGTGACAGGTTATCACAAAATTCGGATGTACCGGTTTTGCCGGCCGTTTCGATCCCAAAGTTGAGCAGCCAATCGGGAATGCGCTCTTGATCTTCGTCAAAATCGTAAATATACGACGTACCGGTGCCTTCCATGGTGTTGACCAGCCTCATCCCTTCGGCAACCACATCGACAAACTCCTGGTCCACATCGAGCACATCAAGCACCTGAGGCACAAACCCCACTTCCCCATTTTCATCGATGGGAACCCCTGCATCTTCGGCCGGAATAGGATTAAAATCCTCATCCAAAGCGTACACATTCCCCAAATCATCGGTCAAATGATGAACCAGCCTCGGCCGGTACAAAAACCCCCCATTGGCGACTACCGCCGCCATTTGGGCCACCTGCAGCGGTGTGGACAAAACATATCCCTGACCGATCGCTGCGTTATAATCATCGCCGGTGGACCAGGGTTCCCCATAGTTAATTTGCTTCCATTCAGTATTCGGGATAATGCCAGGCGCCTCCAGCGGAAGCTCGATCCCCTGAATTTCACCAAAACCGAACTGTCTAGCATAATCCCCCAGCGTATTTATTCCCAGCCCCTGAATATTTTCATCTCGAAAACCGCCGGCGATCTTATACATGTAAATGTCACATGATTGAGCCATCCCGGTATAGGCATTCATCGCCCCATGATCGCCAAAGTTAGGGGGCAAACTGATCCAGCATACAAATTCCTGGGCGCGGCCGGGATCATTTGGTGCAAATTGATTGGCAATCGTAATCGTGCCCGGCGTCTCTAGGAGCCGATTGGCAGACACTACCCCTTCTTGCAGCGCCGCAGCAACCGTCACCACTTTAAATGTTGAGCCCGGTGGATATTGACCGGCAATTGCATGGTTCAAAAATGGTTCATATTCATTGCGCACCAGCCCCAGATAATAATCAACCGGGATCTCTGTAGCAAAGCGGTTATTGTCGTATGCAGGCAAATTAACCATCGCTAACACTTCTCCCGACCGTGGATCCAGGGCCACAATGACCCCTAATTCAACTTCTCTAAATTCTCGCAGCCCGGTGAAAAAATCTACGTCGGCAAACTCCCGCCTGGCCTGGAGCGTTTGGCTCAAAATTTCAGTCGCCTGCGCCTGCAATTCCATATCAAGCGTTAGATGAACGTTGTATCCCGGCTGAGGGGTAATTGTCGTCCCCAGCTGGCGAATTTCCCGGCCGGTCCAATCGGTGACAATTTGACGTTCCCCCTTGTTGCCGGCCAGCAGCGGTTCCAGAGAAACTTCCAGGCCGGCCAGCCCCACTCGATCATCTCGCTGATAACCGAGAGCCAGCCAAGCCTCGCTGGGCAAAGGGCCCATAAAGCCGATCAGATGTGAGGTCAGCTCACCGGTTGGATAGCGGCGAATCGGTTCCGGGATGATGCGTACACCCGGTAAATAAACACTTTCCTGTTCGATTAAATAAGCTTCGGTAATGGTAATCCCCGACTTAATCGTGGCTGGCAAATACTGCGCGAAGCTAAACGTTTCATACACGTCCTGAATACTGGAAGGCAGTTGGGGAATCAATCCCGAATTGTCCAGCGTCTCATCGACCGGAGCGCCATAGAGCTCTGCCAGGTCCGCATATTGCTGACGAAGCACGGGATCGGCCGCATCGATCAGCTGTTCCTGCGCCAGGGTATTGGTAACCGGCACGCCGGTTAACAAAGAAAGACGTTCAAAAACCGCCAAACGTTCACCTTCATCGCTGGGTAAAAAGGCCGGGGTGATGGTGACGTTAAAGCTGGGCTCGTTAACGGCAAGAGGCTCTCCATTGCGATCAAAGATCACCCCGCGAGGAGCATCCAGCAGCAGGCGAGCGGTCCGATTTTCTCGGGCCTGTTCGACAAACTGGTTTCCCTGAATCTGCTGCAGCCAAAACACTCGATACAGCAGGAGGCTGATCGACACCACAATAATGATGCGAAAAAAATAAAGTCGTCCCTGAAAAGCGGTGTCGGCCGCCTGACGGCGATCTTCCCGTTCTTGTCGATCCCAAAATCCCATAGTGATAAATGATGCCTCATCCCGAATGGTGAGGCAAGGGTGTTAAGGAATACCTCAGGGGAGACGAGAGACGAGAGACGAGAGACGAGAGACGAGAGACGAGAGACGAGAGACGAGAGACGAGAGACGAGAGACCTACTTCTTAAAATCTAAATTATTCCCAACTTTATGTCAAGTCTTTCTCAGCACTTTCTACTCAGGACTCAGGACTTCATCCTTAGGACTTCTCTCTGGTCTCTTAATTAACGACGCTGTCAATCGGATCCGGGAATAACGCCCCGGCCGCCCAGGCCAGAAGGCGATAAATAGGGATCATGAGCAGGGCATGGAGTACCATATAGCTGGCAGTTACCTGAAAAAGGTCCCAATTGATTGAAAATCCATTCAATTGGGCCAGAAGGGCATGAATCATCAGATAGACAACCGCTCCAACCATCCCTAACATAGCTGGAACCAGATATTGACCACGCGGAAGCACCTGTCGCACGCCAAAAGCCAGACCGGCCACGGCGATGAGAGCCAGCGAATTTGCCCCCAGAGGCCCGACGGAAAATAAATCAAGACACAAACCGCCAATCAACGCCCACACGGCCCCCTCGGTAAGATCGCGCACAATCGCCCAGGAAATTACCGCCAATACCAGCAGCTGCGGAATGTGACCTAAAATCCTGATCCGTGAAAAAAAGGCGGATTGAATTATAGCCAGCACAATCGAGATAGGGATGATGATAATCAGGGAGCGATTCATATAAAATGTTATTGGTTTATTGGTTTATTAGTTATTGGTGTATTAGTTATTAGTATATTAGTGTATTGAAGTCCTGTTTTAGATGAAATCGGTTTTCCAGAGCAGCAACCCATAACAAATAAACCAATACACCAATAACTAATAAACCAATAACTAATTATGGATTTTCCAGCGGATTCTCAAACGGCGTAATATCTTCTTTCGGGAAATCGGTGATGACAAAAACGAGCTCCAAATCATCAAAATTGACGTCGGTTTGAATGAGCGCTCGCTGCAAAATTTCCGCATCGCTTCGTTCTACCGACGCAACGCGGCCGATGATTAATCCCTTCGGAAAACGCCCCACCAGGATACCCTGATCAAATTGTCCGATCAGGCCAGATGTTAACACGACATCCCCCACGGCGACCTCCGCTTCAAGAGGAATCCAATCCATGCGCAAATTTTCGCTGCTGCCCCCGCCGTGAATGAGGCCCGTGGCCCGTGACTCGCTCATTCGCGCCGGGACGCTGCTAGACGTATCGCTAATCAGCAAAACAAGGGCAGAATCAGGGGTGGTGCGAAATACCTGGCCTACAAGCCCGCGCTCGCTATCAACCGGCATGCCGACCTGAACCCCATCACTGGTCCCTTTATCAATGATGATGCTCTCAAAAAGCGGACTGCTGTCGCGGCCGATTACCCCGGCAACGACGCGCTCGTTTTGAGGGGTTTCATTGGCATAATCAAAAAGGGATAGCAGCAAATTGTACTCTCCCTCAACTTCGCGAAGACGCTCATTTTCCTGCTCGAGGGCGTCGACTCGCTGACGCATCTCTTCAATTTCCACCAGGGCCTCCTGCAAGCTTCGAGGCCCGCTCAGGGTATCGGCTAGAGCATCAGTGGGTCTACTGATTAACGCAGAAACCTCCGCCACCGGATCGAGCAAAATGCGCACCAGTTGAGCGCTGTTGCCGGTTGAATCAATAATAAAGAGGATTAAGGCTGCCCCGATGATGGCCAAAATAGCCAGCCAGCGGATGTTTGTGGGGGAACTCATGATTTAGAGACGGCCGCACCTTCCTAATTAATTCGGCGGGCACGGTCATCGGTCGCCAAAACGCGGCTGTAAAGATCAAAATCTTCTAAAACGCGGCCGGCACCGCGAGCCACACATGTCATAGGGTCTTCCGCTACCCAAACGCGGATACGGACGGCATCCTCAATCCGGTCGGCCAATCCTCGAATTTGCGCCCCCCCTCCAGCCAGACAAATACCGGCTTCCATCAGGTCGGCCACCAGTTCAGGAGGGGTTTCATCAATGGCGTCCTTCACGGCATCCACAATGACGTTGATCGCCGGAGCCATCGCTTCACGCAGTTCAATGCTGCTGATCTCCACCGATTGCGGCAAGCCGTTGAGCAAATTCCGGCCGCGTAGGGTGACGGTTCTCTCTTCGGGCAGCGGGTAGGCTGAACCGGCCGCCATTTTGGCCCGCTCGGCCGTCCGCTCACCGATTAAAAGGTTGTATTTGTTGCGCGCATACTGCACGATATCCTCATCGAGCTCATCACCGGCCACCCGGACCGAGCGGCGCACCACCACGCCTCCCAATGAAAAGACCGCCACTTCGGTGGTCCCACCACCGATATCGACAATCATGCTGCCGCGAGATTCCATAATCCCCAGCCCGGCACCAATAGCGGCCGCCACCGGCTCTTCGATCAGATACGCATCGCGCGCCCCGGCCTGAATGGTGGCATCGCGAACCGCGCGCTCTTCGACCTCAGTAACCCCGCTGGGAATCCCCACCACGACCCGCGGCCGGGGGAAAGGGGTGAGCAGCTGCTCGTGAACCTTCTCGATAAAGTATTTGAGCATCGCTTCGGTAATTTCAAACTCTGAAATTACTCCGTCCCGCAGCGGCCGAATGGCGATGATATCGGCCGGAGTGCGGCCGACCATTTCTCGTGCTTCAGCACCAACAGCCAGCGGCTCGCGAGAGCGCTTGCGGATGGCCACCCACGACGGTTCATTAATAATGATGCCCTTGTCGCGCACGCTGACCAGAGTATTGGCCGTACCAAGATCGATGCCAATATCCTGTGAAAAAAGACCCAGGAACCAGTCAAAGGGCCTGAAATTACCTAAAAATGAAAACAAGTGACTTCCTTGATTTTACGGGAGAATCTTTGCCCGTTTTTTACTTTGCATGGGTTTTAAGAAAGTAAACTAAAAGCTAAAATTGATTTTAGCGCCACTTAATTTATTCCTTAAAGCGACGGAATTATACCAAGAGTATGAGAAACGGGAAATGAAAGTGAGAGAGCGTTAATTGCTAATTGCTAATTGCTAATTGCTAATTGCTAATTGCTAATTGCTAATTGCTAATTGCTAATTGCTAAAACAGCATAAGCTCCTCCCTACTCATGTCAAGTCCCAATTTGGCTCAACTCACTCAGGACTTCCAACTCAGGACTCAGGACTTCCCTCTTAGGATTCTATTCGTCTTCAAACATGGGCTCAGGCGCCAGAATATCGAGCACGCCGGCCGCCAGGTCATAGCGCTCGCCGGTTGGTATCACACAGATACCGTTGATGTGCGGCCGCATTTCGTACACAATCTCCTGAGCGATATCAACCCCCATCAGCTGCGGTTCGCTGGCAAACTGCATTTGGCGACGAAAACGCTCCGGGATATCCATTCCGGGCAGTTCGTTGTGGATAAAATCGGCGGTATTGGCATTATAAAACGGCTGGACAGACATGATAATCGGCAACGGTTGGGCGGTTTCTGAGCGGTATGCCTGCAGAAATTTCTGGGCGGTTTCGGGATCAAAAACCGGCCGGGACAGGGCAAAATCGGCCCCGTTTTCCTGATGCTCTTTTAATAGTCGGATTTCTCGCGCCACGTTGCGCGGCGTTAAATTTACGCTGCAGCCGGCCACAAAATTTGTCGGCTGGTCTAACGCTTCCTCCCGCTCATCAACCCCGGCATTGAGCTGCTGCTTAATCAGCTGGATCAACCCACCCGGCATAACATCGTAGGCGTTGTCCCCTTCAGGTAAATCCCCCACTTTAACCTGATCCCCCAGAAGCACGTACAGGTTTCTCAATCCCAAGGTATGAGCAGCCAGCAAATCCGCCTGAATGCGCAGCAAACCCCGGCCGCGGGTGGGAAAGTGCAAAATCGTTTCCATATTGAGCGCCTGCTGCAGCAGGTGAGCGGCCGCCCAGGCACTCATGCGCATCTGCGCTTGGGGCATGTCGGCGATCGTCAAAAAATTAACCCCCGCTTCGAGCAGCGTTCGGGCGCCCGCAATCAGGCGATGAGCGGCCGTGCCGTGTGGTGGCGTCATTTGCACCGTGACGACAAACTCCTCATTCTCCAGAGTCTGGCTCAACACGGTTGGCAAATCCGGCGAATGGGTGATTTTCTCTCCCTTTTGGCTTAATAACTCCAGCGTGGGCAAAGGCACCGGAGCGGCCGGTTCATCGAGAGCGCGGCGCATCGCTCGGATATGCTCGGCCGTCGTGCCACAGCACCCGCCCATCACCCGCACGTTCAGCTGCTGAAAACGAGCCACATAATCGGCAAAGTAGCGCGGGGTAGCCGGATACAAAATGCGGCCGCCTTCGATGTATTCCGGCCAGCCGGCATTGGGCGAGGCTGAAAACGGCATATCGGGGACGGTTTCGCGCATTTTTTGCATGATCCGCAGGAGCGCCGCCGGGCCGCTGCCGCAGTTGACGCCAATCACCTCAACCCCCAATCGCTCCAGCTGCCAGGCCACTTCGGCCGGGGTATTCCCCAGCAGGGTGCGATCTTCCCGGGTAAACGTCATCTGGGCCACGATCGGCAAATCCGGATTGAGGTGTCGGGCTACCTCCACGGCGATACGCACTTCTTGAAGATTGCTCATCGTCTCCAACACCAGCAAATCAACCCCGTCTGAGCCGTCAAGCGGGGCCAGTAACGCGCTGATTTGTTCGTTAAAAGCGGCCCGCACCTGCTGCACCGACACTCGGCCGAGAGGGGCCATCGTCACCGCCAGGGGACCAACCGCTCCGGCCAGCAAAACCGGCTTAAATGAGCTGTCAATCACCCGCCGGGCGATCGAGACGGCGGCCGAGTTCAACTCCGCCACCCGGCCGCTGCTGCTGTGCTGAGCCAATTTAAAGCGGTTGGCGCTGAAGGTGTTGGTTTCAATAATGTCCGCCCCGGCTTCAATATAGGTGCGGTGCACATCGGCAATTAATTTTGGGTTTTCGATATTGAGCAGATCGAGGGGCTTATCAAGCGGCACCCCCATACTATACAGCAAGGTTCCCATCGCCCCATCCATTAATAAAGGAGGAGATTGAGAAAGACGGTCTTGGAATTCAGAACGCAGCATTGGAAATAATTAATGGTCAATATTCAATAGTCAATGGTCAATGGTCAATCTAAATCTTAACTCAAGTTGCGGCCTTATTGTCCAGCCGCATGAATCAATTTTAAAACGTAAGTATTTATTTTTGAATGGTAAATCCACCCCGATTACAAACTCGAACCAATCGAACTAATCGAACCAATCAAGCTAATCGAACCAATACAAAAAGCCTCCGGGCCAATGTTGGTGGCAGACCCGGAGGCTTTAAAAAGGGGCACTTGTGAAGAAATTAATTAATGGCCTGATCTTTATGATCCAACGGCATATGATGGAACACCCATCTCTACAGCCGCATTAACCGGCATGTCGTCGTGGATCAACACCCCGTTCAAATAGGAAACCAGATCAGTTCGGATCGGCATGAAGTAAGCATTTGAACCGGTTTGGCGGGCAAAGCGCATCGCTTCACGGCCGAACGCCTGATTCCATGCCATCGTTGGCTCAAAATTACTGGGAAAAACCGCTCGGTTGCGCGAAGTCCAATACCGCTGGCTGCGGGCGGTCAATACCGGGCTAATTCCCCAATAAATATTAAAATCGGGCAGCTGCTCCCAAAAAATCTCCATCAGCCGGGTATCAAAAAACGGTTGGGTAAAAAATCCGTCAACCCCGGCCGCCTGTTTGGCCATCGCATATTCGATTTCCTGCTGAATTCCCTGACGATACGGATCAATGGCCGCGTAAATATTGATATCCGGGAGCGCCTCCCGAATCAAGCCAATCAGCTCAATCGCCGTGGCTCCATTGGGCCGCCGCGAGTCGGCCGGAGGTGGATCGCCCGTAACCACCAAAACTTCGTCGATTCCAAATTCGCGAAAATAGCTGGCCAGCGGGAATGGTTCGTCGTTGGCAAAGTCAATGGCCCTCAAGTGAGGAATTGTGTGAGGAACATATTGTTTGGCGATGGCACACCCTTGCCACGATCGGATATCAAAACGGAGCAAATCGGGAATATTAACCAAATCCACCATTGGAAAATGGGTCGCAATTTCCTGCAGTTCCTGCTTGAGTTTTGCTGTGTCCCGCGGGACCAGCTCGATAGAAATTCTACTCATATTATTATTGGTTAATTTGCTTGACTGTGCTGCAAACATCAAACTTTTTCCGCCTCCACGTCATTTTAGATTACGGATACGGCCGGCTTCGGTCAATAAAATCAGCCAAAATGTGACCATTGGCCTGTGCCCCAAAAACCGAGTTGTGCACTTTGTATATCTTTTATCTGCGAAAAGACGGTTATTTTGAGCAAAATATACAACTCGCAGCGGCGACGGTGCGATAGGGGGGTGTTCGAGCACCGCGTCTAGCAGTCCTTTTGCAGTCTGTTTAATTGACACAAACCACACCCTCAGCTACTTTCAGGAAATGAGCAACAATCGGCCACCCCCTCTGCTGTGGATTATCCTTCTTCTCCTCGTAACCGCTTTTTTTTTGAGCCAGCGGACCCAATCATCAATTGAGGCCAATCCGCTATCAGGCAGCGCGGACCCCGAGCTATTTCTCCCGGTCATCGTGGGGGAGCCGGCCGGCCCAACGCTGGCCGGCTGTCCGGTTTTTCCCGCAGACAATATGTGGAATGTTCCCGTTGATCAGGCCCCATTGCATCCCAATTCCGACAATTACATCGATACGATCGGCCGCGGCAAAACATTTCATCCCGACTTCGGCTCGGGTGAATGGCCACCCGGTTCAGGAGCACCAATCGGTATTCCCTATCAAATTATCAGCGAGACACAGACCAAAGTGCCGGTTTCCTTTAGGTATGATGACGAAAGCGATCCCGGACCCTACCCCATACCGCCAGATCCGCTTATTGAGGGGGGGCCAAACGCCACCGGTGATCGCCATATCCTGCTCCTCGATCAGGATAACTGCCTGCTTTACGAATTGTTTGACGCCCATCCCCAGGGAGGCAGCAGCTGGACGGCGGGGTCCGGGGCGATTTTTGACCTGAACAGCCATGATCTGCGACCGGACGGTTGGACCTCGGCCGATGCGGCCGGGCTGCCCATTCTGCCCGGCTTAATCCGCTACGATGAAGTTGCCTTGGGAGAGATTAAACACGCCATCCGCTTTACCGTGCCCCAGACCCAAAAGGCGTATCTATGGCCGGCACGCCATTTCGCCTCCGACATCACCAATCCCGCTTATCCACCAATGGGGCTGCGTCTGCGCCTCAAAGCCAGCTTTGACATTAGCGGCTTTTCTCCCGAAATCCAGGTCATTCTCCAGGCAATGAAAACCTATGGCATTATTCTGGCCGATAACGGATCTGCCTGGTACCTTTCCGGAGTCCCCGATGAGCGCTGGGACAACGATACCCTCCGAGAATTAAAGCAGTTAACCGGTGGTGATTTTGAAGCGGTTGACGTGTCCGGGTATCAGGTTGGACCCAATTCGGGGCAGGCGAATCAGTAGAAATAATCAATGGTCAATGATCAATTGTCAGTGATCAAATCGCATGCTTTAATACAATAGTTAACTCAAGCTGCGACCTTATGACAGAACTGAAAATGTGTTATTAAAAAATAAACAAGTTATAGTTCCATTCGCTGTTTCCATCGTCCTCGGACAACTGGTCATTGCTCAAAATGAGTATCGTGTGAAAAGTCAAGCGATTTCGGCCGCTTAGCACCATCAAAGGGGTGGCCAGGATGAAACCAAAGCCTTGGTGAAGGGGCTTGGCTAGCCAAGCCCTTACAAATCAAAAACCAACCCCAGCCGTGAAATCTGCGGCTGGTTTTTACATTACTGTTTATGAATTACACAATCGAAAAGTGGACCCCAAACCACCCCCAATGGCCGCAGCTGGTTGCTTTCGCCCAGGAACATGATCTGTTTGCCAACATCATCGATTCGCCGGCGCTGATTGCTGAATCCCATTACTTCACGGCTTTACATAACAAGCAAATCATAGCGTTTATTATGTGCCTGGTGCAGCCTATCGGACCGGAAATGGACGTGCCGGAACTTGTCGATCCGCACGGCCGAATGCTGACAGAAGCCAAGATCAGGGCCTTTTTTGTCGAGGAGCGTTTCCGCAATCAGGGGATCGGCACCGCGCTGCAGAAGTGCATCCTGGATCTGGCCCCCCAGCTGGGCTGTTTTCAGGTTCGCTCGCGCAGCGAATTGAGCAAAAAAGCCAACTACGCCATCAAGCTTAAGCTTGGTTTTGCCGCCCACCCGGCCATCAGAAAAATGCGCTCTGGTGATTCACCTGGCGTTTACTGGGTAAAAAACGTGCAGCGCGTCGATTCCTCCTTACAATCAACAGCCAACGATTAACCCTACACCTTACACCTTACACCCATCACCCAACACCTATCACCCATCACCCAATCCCTGCTATAATCCCCCCCGGCATGAACATTATCAAATCTTCTTTCACCATCGGCGGTATTTCTTTTGACACACAAATGGTCGTTTTGATCGTTTTGGGTACCATTTTGCCCATGCTTGACGCCTATCGACACTCTCCAGTTCGCTGGTTTTTCAATTTGGTAGGGATGAATCCCGATCTTTCAGCGCTTGAAATAAAGGCGTACGATCGCCTCGTTTTTTACCTGCTTGTTCCTCTGATAGCCATTTGGTTTTTGTGGCGAGAAAACCCGGCCGCTTTTGGCTTCCAATGGGGCAACTGGCGTGAAGGGCTGCTGTGGACCGTCGGTGCCTGTGTGGGTATGAGCGTTATTTTGTGGTTTATCGCCCGCACACCGGGCATGCTGGAATATTATGATGCTCGCGCCCCGCGAGAGGCGTTCCGACTCATTTACATCACCGGGGTTGATCTTTTTGGCTGGGAGTTTATCTGGCGTGGTTTTCTCTTATTTGGGCTGGCCCGGGTCCTAGGCGTGGGGCCGGCCATTTGGATTCAGGCGATCCCCTTCGCCTTTATGCATTTGGGTAAACCGGAGGTAGAAACGTTGACCACAATTTTTGGTGGGGCCGCTTTTGCCTTTGTCGCCTGGCGGACCCAATCATTTGTTTATCCATTTTTTATCCACTGGTATATCGCTTCATTTACGCAGCTGATCGCCCTGGGAAGATTTTAACCAATGTTGATTTTTGACGGCCGCCTTGGCGAAGGAGGCGGCCAAATTCTGCGCACCTGCCTCAGCCTCTCAGCCCTCCTCGGCCGCCCATTCCGCATGGAACACATTCGGGCCGGTCGCCGCAAACCAGGGCTTAAACCACAGCATTTGGCCTGCGTGCGGGCTGCGGCCGCTATCTGTGGAGCGGAGGTCGTTGGTGATGAGCTCCATTCACAAACGCTTGAATTTCACCCACAGCATTCCCCGCAAAACGGCCGCTACACTTTTGATGTCACCCAGGAAGCCAAACAGGGATCGGCCGGATCGACGAGCCTGATCCTGCAGGCGGTGATCTGGCCCCTGCTGTTTAGCGGCGGCGCCTCTCAAATCTCCATCCGGGGGGGGACACACGTCAACTTCAGCCCGTCTTTTCACTATCTGCAAAATGTCACCTTTCCCAACTATCGCAAATTTGGTATCCAGGCCCATCTGATGCTCCATGAATGGGGATGGTACCCAAAAGGAGGCGGGCAGATCAATGCCGAAATCATGCCGTTGGCCGGCCCCTCACTCCAGGCGGTCGATCTTCAACCCCTTCCCACAACCGCGGTTCGTGGACTTTCCATCGCCACCAACCTGCCTGGCCATATTCCCCATCGCATGGCCCGTCGGGCGGATAATTTGCTTCAAGCCGCCGGTTATTCACTTAAAATAAACACCAAACGACAAAAGAGCCACAGTGAAGGGGCCGGGCTGTTTTTGTGGTCGGAAAACGGCCGGGTCGGAGGAACCGGATTGGGTCGGCCCGGGTACCCGGCCCAAAGCGTGGCAGAAGATGCCGTTCACGAGCTGCTGGCCACGCCGCCCGCTCAGGGGTTTGTCGACCCGCATCTAGTAGACCAACTGCTCATCCCCATGGCCCTGGCTGATGGACCTTCGCACATGATGGTCAGCAAATGGACCCCACATGCTCAAACCAACGCGGCCATTCTTCAGGAGTGGCTAAATGTGCGCATTGACCATCAAGATGGAAAAGTAGAAGTAGATCCCGTTGCAGATACGAGATAAGAAATACGAAATACGATTGGTTGATTTTGGATTGACGATTTACGATTGGCCACCACTCTCATTAGGCTAGTATGCAAAAAAGGCGCTGCCCCTTCCAAATTCCATTGACCATTGCCAATTGGCAATTAACTATTGACAATTAGCAACCTAAATTTCTTCAAAATTTAGGTTGCTAATCTCCTTCTGGGGCGCGCAGAGCATCTAAAATTTCCGGTTCGCGCTTAAGGAGCTGCTCCGCGGCCGGGCCACACATCACCCAAGCCACACCCAATCCATAGACAGCACATATGACCGCCAGGATCAAGCCTGGCCATGCCCACTCAAACCACCACACCAGAGCGATGGGTAAAGCCAACGGAATACCCAGCAAACCGGTCAGCAAGGGGGTGCCGATAACGTTCATCAGCGTCGGAATGAATCCGCCCCGTCGTTCGGGCTGCGCAAACGGTCGCTTGGGGTCCATATTCACCGGATAGGGAAACCACACCGAAAACAGCATCACCACGGCCGTCCCTACCCCAATGAAACCCAGCGCCAGAAAAAAGCCGGTTAGCAGAGGCAGGGGGGGTGAAATAAAGAAAAGAAGGGGGGTAAAAAAGGCGATCGGCAAGGCCGCCAGCAAAATGCTGGTCACCGTTTTAGCCTGAAATATGAGGCGACGGCTGGCCGGTGTCAAAAATAGCATCGCCAACCCTTGCCCTTCCCATGCCAGCGTATTACTGCCAAAACCAAGCGTTGGTATATAGCTGTACCCGATTAAAAACAGCCCCACCCATCGACCGTTAAACTCCCCGTCAAATTCGCCACTAAACAGATAAATTCCGCTAAAAATCACCGGCAGCAAAAACGCCTGAATCATGCCGATGCGACGCTGTGGAATACGCCAGGTGAGGATGATTTCCTTAAGGACAATGGACTGCAGGGGTTCCGGCAGCAGCTTTAACTTGAATGACCGGCGAGCGCGTTTAGGTTTAGCCGCTTTCGGTGCGTCCGCCTGCCCAAATGAGAAGGTTTGACCGGTGATCAAACGATCGAGCAGCACCAGCCAGACATACCCCAAACCGACAAGCAGCAGCAGGGAATATCCCAGCCATGCGGTCGCCAAACCAAAATTCCCGGCCGCTCCCTGTTCGATGGCTCGCGCAATTGATCCGGTGGGCAGCCACTGCAGCTGATCGAGTGGTCGCCAGGTCAGCAGGAACGTCTCGGCCGATTCAAGATCGACAAACTCTTCCAATACTCGGGTAACGCCCTGACTAATAAAGTAACAGCTGGCCCCTAAAATTGAAAAAACGACGATGCTCAAGTCGCGAAAGCGACGGCTGTTCAGGATACTTCCGGCCCCGACCATGACAATCTGGCCGATAATCACCATATGCAAATAGGCGATCGGAAGACCCAGCAGCACAAACGGCCAGGCCAGCGACCACATCCAGCTTGCCACAATGGCCGCAAAAAGCGGTAAAACCAAAAAAGTTGGATAATCAAGCAGCGTCCCAAACAAAACGGCCGTAGCCATATCGCGTCTCGTCACCGGGTACACCAGCAGGCGTGAGACGTCTATAGATACATTGATCGGACCTAAAAATACCGGGGCGACGGCCCACACAACCCACAGCAATACCAGCACCCCTCCTAATATTTGGGCCGGCCAGGGTGCTTCCAGCTGGATATAGCCTACGGCCGAGGCGATTGAGATCCCCAAAACCATCGGCCCAAATATCAGCAAAACAATCAGAGCGGAGATGATCCGTCCTTTTTCTCCGGTAAACTGGCGCCAAAGCAGCCGGCTTCGCAGCCCGAAGAGGGTCCGCTGTTGGGCGGTGTTGATTCCCATCATGCGGATGCTCCTGGAAGACCATCCAACCACGATAGTTCGCCGATTTGAGTATTTTGTTTTTCTTCTGCACCCACGGCCTTCAGGAAAAGATCCTCCAGGGTTGAATCCGGATCGGATTGCGCTTTTTGGCGCAGTTCAGCCATCGTCCCGGCCGCGACCAACTCACCTTCGTTGATGACGGCAATGCGCGTGCACAGACGCTGCACCACCTCCAGGATGTGGGAGGAGAAGAAAATAGTGGTCCCGCTGCTGCGCAACCGATCGAGCACCTGCCGAATCGCTCGTACCGAAATGGCGTCAATCCCCTCAAACGGCTCATCTAAAAACAATACGCGCGGCGCATGGATGATGGCCGCCGCCAAAGCGGTCTTCTTGCGCATCCCCTGAGAGTAATCCACAATGAGCTTTTCGGCCGCGTCCTCTAAATCCATCAGGGCGAGTAGTTCTTCGGTGCGCTGATCGACATCTCGTTTTTCCAGCCCGTACATCGTGCCGGCAAAGCGAATAAACTCGCGGGCGTTGAGGCGTTCATATAAATTTAAGCCTTCAGGCAAAACCCCTAACTGGGCTTTGGCTTTAAGGGGTTCCTGCCATACATCAAACCCGCTGATTGTTGCCGTACCGGCCGACGGCCGGAGCAAACCGACCAACATTTTAATCGTTGTTGATTTGCCGGCTCCGTTTGGCCCCAAAAAACCAAAAAACTCCCCTTGTTCCACCGTGAGCGACAAATCGTGCACGGCAACCTTTTTATCAAACTGCTTTTTTAAGCCCTTCGCTTCAATGGCGATCGGTTTCATATCTCAATCATCCTTGCCCGTGAATCACATTTCAATCACGGATAGCATAATATACGCATTTTCACCCGGCTCGTCGCGTTGATTTTTACTTTTTTCTTGCAGAAATATCGCAAAATGACACTTAAATATTTGTTTAATGATGTGCCTTTTGATAGGCAAATACCATGCACACGTGAACAACCCCTTATCAAATCCCCTTTTCTTTTTTATTACTTAGGGTTTCATCCCCGACAGCCTGCTATATTAAAGCCAATTTTCAACATTTTGAGTAGATTACATATTAAATAACAAGCCGCGTGCCAGTCGCTGCGGCTCAGAAAATTCAAGAGATTAGGTAACAAAGGAGATTTTTATGTCAAGCAACGCACAGCGCGATAAGGTGCGAGTGGCGATAATCGGCGTTGGCAACTGTGCCAACTCGCTGGTCCAAGGGGTGCATTTTTACCAAAATGCCGACGATCACGAAGAGGTTCCAGGCTTAATGCATGTCAACCTGGGTGGATACCACATCCGCGATATTGAATTTACGGCCGCCTTTGACGTCGTCGAAGGCAAGGTCGGGAAAGATTTGAGTGAAGCGATTTGGGCTGAACCCAATAACACGATTAAGTTTACCGACGTCCCCTTTCTGGATGTGCCGGTTTATCGCGGCATGACCCATGACGGCCTCGGTGAGTACGTCAGCAAAGTGGTCACCAAAGCCTCTGGCCCCACATCCGATATCGTGCGCATTTTGCAAGAAACCAAAACCGATGTCGTGGTCAGCTACCTGCCGGTAGGGTCTGAAATGGCCACCAAATGGTATGTAGAGCAAATTCTCGAAGCCGGCTGCGCCTTTGTCAACGCCATCCCGGTCTTTATCGCCAGTTCAGAATATTGGGCCAACCGCTTTGCCGAAAAAGGGCTGCCCATTATCGGCGATGACATTAAAAGCCAGGTAGGCGCCACCATTACCCATCGCGTGTTGACCAATCTGTTTAAAGATCGCGGGGTCAAAGTGGACCGCACCTACCAGCTGAACTTTGGCGGAAACATGGACTTCTACAATATGCTCGAACGCCGCCGCCTGGAATCAAAAAAGATCTCTAAGACCAACGCCGTGACCAGCCAGCTTCCTTACGAAATGGACGAAAAAGATGTCCACGTCGGCCCGAGCGATTATGTACCGTGGCTGGAAGACCGCAAGTGGTGTCATATCAAAATTGAAGGGCGTTCCTTTGGCGATGTCCCTCTGGAAATTGATCTCAAGCTTGAAGTTTGGGACTCCCCCAACTCGGCCGGGGTGATTATCGATGCGGTCCGCTGCGCCAAGCTGGCCCTCGACCGCGGCATATCCGGAGCCATTACCGCCCCTTCATCCTACTTTATGAAGTCACCGCCGGTGCAGTACACCGATGACGTGGCTCGCGAGTTAACGGAACGGTTCATTTGGGGGGAAACGGTTCCTGAGACATCAGTTTAGGCTCGGCTATTATCCGGGAAATATGAAATTTCCCGGATAATTTCACAAACGAATCTGAAAATGGCGAAACTCCCCCGTCGCTGTGGAAAAATCTTTTTCTACCCGGGAAACCCGTGCGGCCGGTGACCCTTTTTCCAGCCACCTGGCCAGCGCCTGCACCTGCTCTTCTTCCCCTTCGGCCACCACAAATACCGTGCGATCTGGCTGATTGCGGGCGTACCCAACCACACCCAGCTTGTTGGCGGTCAGCTGCGTGTAGTAGCGAAACGATACCCCCTGGACGTAGCCGTGGACGGTTGCTGTCAGACGAATCATCTTCT
>JASJCR010000095.1 GCA_030065875.1 Ardenticatenaceae bacterium
GCCATCGTGTTGAGCGCTATCTCATGATTCCCCAGCACATCTTCCAGCAAAGCCAGCGTCACCGGGGCCATCATTTGAGCATAGCTCGTTGATGGGAAATCAACAATATCGCGCACCCGGTCGCGCAGGGTGCGCAAACGGGCGATATCATTGGGGTCTGTGAGCAGCTGCAGCTGCGCCCGAAACACCGTATTAATAAACGTCGCCGGATTGGGTTCGGCAGATGGCACCGCCTCAAACGCCACTGCATCTTGCACGTCCAGCCAATGTCGGGCGCGATCTGTCTGTCCCAGCAGCAGGAGCACTCTTATCAGAAAGTCGTAGTATCCATACATCGCCTTGCCGGGTGACATTTGCGTCAGCTGTTCATCCGTTTCCAACGCCAATTTAAGCGCTGCGGGCGTTTCCCCTTTGGCGATATGGAGCAAGGCCAGCGTTCCCACCATCCAGATTTCAATCGCCGTACCGACCATGGTTAGCCGAGTGATTTCCAGCGCTTGAGAAACACGCGCCACCGCCTCGGTAAACTCTGCGGTATCGTGCCGTTCAAACACGACCAGGGCATGCCAGACCCCCGCCTGCGCGCCGCTGCCGTTTTGCAGGCGCGGATCGGCTTGATAGCGGTCCATAAACTGCTGAATCAAGGTCCATGCCGTTTGCAGATCACCCTGTGCCCAGTGATGGCGGATAAGCAGCGTCATACCGCCCGCGTAGCCGCTCCAATCATTTCCTTTTTCCAGCAGCGCAACCGCCTGGGTAAACGCTTCTCCTCGGGCATCTGTGCGGCCTAGGACGTCGTAGGCGTTGCCCAACATGACGAGCAGTCCCCCTTTTTCAGCCGGAAAACGCTCGTCGAGTTGGCTGTTGGCCGCTTCGGCCACCTCGATGGCCTCGGCCACGTTGCCTGTGGTCAGCAGCAGCAGCGCGCGCAGCATGGCCGTGTTGCCCACGTGCGCTGGATCATCCGTCAGGCGTTCGGCAATGGGCAGCCACCCCTGCAGGCTGGCAATGTCGAAACGGCTGTAGCTCAGCCATCCAGCGATAACCGCCAGGCGGGGCTGTTCGCGCAGCACGGCGTCGGGCAGACGCCCAAGCACGGCGTTGATGCGGTTGTAACGGCCGCTGTACACCATT
Organism: Ardenticatenaceae bacterium; assembly: GCA_030065875.1. Lineage (GTDB taxonomy): Bacteria > Chloroflexota > Anaerolineae > Promineifilales > Promineifilaceae > WTJY01. Next base: position 1,135 of record JASJCR010000095.1, read on the forward strand.
TGCTTTCCAACGCGCGTCACGGCCGCGACCACATCGTCCCACCGCTCGATGTAACCGGCGTGGGTAATCGCCTCATCGAGTCGTTCGCGGGCACACAACCAGTCGATAGCCCGTTGGTGCAGCGCGGTGATGTGGTCCGTCGAGAATCGTTCGGTCAGCCGCTGGCGCAGCAGGTCGGCAAAAAGATGATGGTAGCGATACCAGTGACGCCGGCCATCAAGCGGCACCAAAAACAGATTGGCCTGTTCCAACCTTTTCAGCATGGCGGAGGCGTTCATGCGCTCGTCGGCCAGCACGGCGGCGCACAGGTCGCTGTTAAACCGGTCCAGAATCGCCGTTTGCAGCAAAAAGGATTCCACTTCCAGCGGCTGGCCGCGCAGCACTTCGTCAGTCAGGTAATCCATGACAAAGCGATGGCTGCCGGCAAAGGTACGGATGAATTCGTCCGGATCGTGCTGCCCGACGGGAGACTGCATCGCCAGAGCTGCCAGCTGCAGGCCGGCGATCCATCCTTCGGTGCGCTCGTTTAACAGCGCGGCCTGGGCTTCGGTGACGGGCAGATCGAGCTGCTGGGCCAGAGCGGAAATCTCGTTTGTGTCCAACCGCAGGTCGGCAGCACGTATTTCGGTCATTTGCCGCCGAGCTCGCAACCGAGCGATGTTCAGATTGGGGTCGGCGCGGGAGGTAATAACCAGATGCATGTACGGCGGCATGTGGTCGAGCACAATGTTAAGGGCGTCGTTGATGGCGGCCGTCTGAATGACGTGATAATCGTCGAGGACGAGGGCGAACGGCCGCTGCAGCGCCACGGCATCGTTAATCAGCGCGTGCGCCCACGATTTGGCCGCCACCGTCTGCTCGGCCTGGCTCATTCGCGTCAGCAGCAGCGGCGATTCGGACAGCGGTTGAAGCGCCGCCGCCACGTAGCGAAAAAATTGCTGCAGATCGTTGTCGTCTTCATCCAGCGCCAGCCAACAAAAGCGGCGTGAATCGCCCACGCTGTTGATCCAGCTGGTGATCAGCGTGGTTTTGCCAAACCCGGCCGGGGCAGCGACCAGCGTCAGCCGGCCGTCGCGTCCGTCTTGCAGTTGGTCAAGGAGATGCGGTCGGTCCACCATCCGTGGAGGTATTGGTGGGATGAATAATTTGGTCTGCAGCAGTGTGTCCATCGCGGTGAAATTATAAAGAGAAGGCGCGCTGCTTCAAAACGGCTGTTTGATATGCCGGTGTACGGAAGTTGTCGCCTGTCCTGGTACAGCTCTGTTTACAAAAGTTACCTCCCGTTTCCCGGGTCGAACCACAGGCCAGCCATGCCGGGGAGACGTATACTAAACCATACCGCCAAACTCACACCACTGTCATGGGTCAAAAGTTGCATTGTCGCCGTAATCCCCTCTTCGATTGCCTTAAATGGTCCCTCTTCCCCACCAATCTCCCATACACCCCCCTTGAGACCTTTGACACATGCGACTGCATCCTTCCGGTGCTTATACTGCCTGCCAGATAGAAACTTCTATCCCCTTTTTTGCGACATTTTACATTTCCTGCTGGAGAATTTGTTATGAATAAGCCGATCCCAATCGTCCTCCTGATCGCCCTCCTTTTTTTCTCGTTCACCACACGCCACAAGGCCACCTCGGCCGCAGGCATCATCAATGATCCCAATGTGCAAATTACCGATGCCGGATTGGGTTGGGACGCAAATGCTGATTCGCCGCAGATAGCGGCCGTTGGCCATACGGTCTATGCCACCTGGATAGACGATCGCCGCATTTCAGGTCGCAGCGAAGTTTACCTGGCCAGGTCTGCTGACGGGGGCACCACCTGGAGCAGTAACGTTCGCGTGAGCGATCCGAATTACGATTCAGACGCGGCCGATCCGGCCATCGCCGTTCATCCCGATGGCTCAGTTTGGGTTATCTGGTATCTTCACCGATTTGAAGGCACAAACCAAACCAATGATATCCGGCTTGCCCGATCTACGGATGGCGGACAAACTTTTGCGCGGACGACGCTTATCGAAGGCCAGTTCGATCCCCAAAGCCCGAATAACCCGGCCGATTTGCGCGAACCGCAGTTGGCCGTCGATCAAACCACCGGCCGCATTTACGTGCTTGCGCACGCCCTGGATGACGTTCCCGGCGACGAAGGATTTGATCTCATTCTGGTTAGCTTTGATGGCGAACTGGCCAATGGCCGCGTGGTGGCCCTCAATGACGCGCCGCGCACCGGCCGCACGACGAGTGCCTTTGGCCCGCGCATGAGTTTGGAGGCTTATGACGGAACGGTTTGCGCAGCCTGGGAGGATAAGCGCGACGGATTTGCGATCTACGGCACCTGTTCGACCGATGATGGGCAAACCTTCAAGGCCAATTCCGTTTTTAGCAGCGCAAATGCGATCTTTCCCAAAATCGCTTTGACACCAGACGGCACCCTCACCGTCGCCTACATTGATGATGGAGATCCCCGGCGCAATATCCAGTTACAGCGCTCCATGAATCACGGATCTACCTGGAATGCGCCGCGCCCGGTCACCAACGTCGGCAGCGGGCGCAATGTATCCTATTGGGATCTGGCTGTAGATACCAATGGTCAACTCATCCTGCCCTGGGTGCGTGTCGACGGCAGCAAGAGCGATCTTTTCCTTTCCACCTCGCTGGACGGCGGCCAAAATTTCACGGCCGTTCAGGTTGAGGACGAGCAGGGGCAATATCCAACGGCCGCCGCCCAGCGGGATGTGGCGGTGGCCACAGGCGGCACGGAAAATGAGCCGCTGGCCTACCTGGTTTGGGAAGATGATCGAAACAGCACGCGCGAGATTTGGGCTGCGCGGGCTAATCTGGATGGCAGCCCGCCCACCGCCCCCACCAATTTTCGAGCAGCGCCCGCTGATGGGGCCATTCGGCTTTGGTGGACGGCATCCAGTGATGAAAGCGGTATTGAAGGGTATCGCGTCTATCGAGCAACAGGCAGCGGCGGCCCGTACACTGAAATCACGCCCATGCTTGTCAACGACACTTCGTTCGTCGATGTGGAGCTGAATCATACGGATTATTTCTACCGGGTTGCGGCCGTCGATAATCGGGGCACGACTGGTCCCCGATCCGCTGAAATTCAGGCCAGAGCGAGGTTGCGGGGCACGGATTTGCCTTTTTACGGCACCATTGCTTACGAAATTGGGGCACAGATTCGAATCAGGGAATTTGCAAATTTTGGCGCAGAATTGACGGTGGCTAACGGCTTCAAACCGCAGTTCTCCAGCGATGGGGCACGCCTTTACTATTACGACGGAGCGGCCGTCCGCACAATGGTCGCCGACAACACCACCACGTTCGTGCAGAACGATCACCTAATTGACTATGATATCGCTGGGGACGGGAAGCACTTCGCCAGCTCAAATTACCGCCAATTTGTGTCCCCCGGCGGCCCTGGTGGATTGTGTGGTGTGGCCGAGCCGCATTTTGGCACGGCCGGGCAAATGAGTAATCTGAATCAATTTTCCCAAAGCGCTGAGGTGGCTCTATCCGCCGATCGACGCTGGTTGGTCTACCGCAATGAGGGATTTTGCCATGGTGGTGGGTTTGGTATCTTTGAGCCGCCCCACGTCTGTGTGGTTGATCTGGTTCACCACACGCAAGGTTGTGTGATTGGCGCCGACTTCCACAATCCCGATTTTGCCCCTGAAGAACACACCTTCGTTTTCGCCGCCGCCCTGACGGGACAAAACGAAATCTGGTCGGCCGCGGTCGCCGAGGACGGCAGCCTAACCAACTACAAACAATTGACGAGTGGACCGGCCAATCAACCCTCCAGGGAACCCTCATGGTCTACGGATGGTCAATGGATTGTCTTCCAGCGAGATGTGGATGCCGGTCCCGGTGAAACGTGGCGGCTCTTTGCCGTAAAGGCGGATGGCACGACACTGCGTTCGCTGGATGTGACCGGCAAAGCGCCGGTTTGGTCGGGTGGCGGCCAGGTAAGCCCCGGAAATTTATTGGAGCGTGTTTACTTGCCGTTAATTCAACGATAGGCATCTTAAGTGGTCCGTTCCCTAAATAACTAAATAGCCACGGATAATCACAGAATAACACCGATTTCTCTCTGTAATCTGTGAAAATCCGTGTTAATCCGTGGCTTATTTTTAACAGTGATCCACTGAAGTCGTGTTTTACCGCTGACGGGAAACCGACTCCCGAATCACGAGCTCCGCCTCAAACCGGGGTAAATCGGGAATGCGGCCGTTGATCATGGCCAAAATCGCCCGAGCGGCCGCTTCCCCCATAGGCACGGCCGGCTGGTGGGCGGTGGTTAACGGCGGCACCATATACGCGGCTGAGGGCATGTTGTCAAACCCGACCAGAGAAACATCATCCGGCACGCGAATACCCCGCCGATAGAGAGCCAGCCGGGCCCCCAACGCCATCTGATCGTTGGCGGCAAAGATGGCGCTAAACGAGCGGCCGCGGGCCAGCAGCATTTCTACCGCCAGCACCCCCGACTGCTGCTGCAAATCTCCTTCCACCACCAGCTGTGGATCCGGTTCAAGACCGGCATCGCGCAGCGCCTGTTCGTAACCAGCCCGTCGTCTAAACACGTCATCTACTGATTTTTGATACCCGACTGCCGCCGTGATGTGCGCGATGCGGCGATGGCCCATATCGAGCAAATATTTGGTTGCCTGATAAGCACCCTGAAAGTTATCGAGATACAAACAGTGATCGGGCATCGTTGGCAGTTCGCGCCCGACAACAATCAGCGGCGTCTCGGCCGCCACTTTTTGCAGCGCCGCTTCATCAAATTGCCCCCCAACAATAATCAGCCCATCCACCCGGCGGTCGAGCAGCAGGGTTAAAGACTGTTCTTCAACGGTTGGCTGCCAGCGGCCGTCGGCAAAAATCGGCCAGTAATTTGAGTGCTCCAATCCCTGCAGTATGCCCTGTAATATGCCGTCATAGAAGGGACTGCCAAAATTCTGTGTCAGCACCCCGATCGTCATCGACTGCCCGCTGGCCAGGCTTTGGGCAAAAATATTGGGTCGATAATTGAGTTCATCAACCGCCTGCAAAACCGCGTCGCGCTTTTTGGCGGCTACCCCGGCCGAGTTGCGCAGCACGCGGGAAACGGTACTTGGGGAGACCTGTGCTTTTTCAGCGATATCCAAAATTGTGATTTTATTTTCTCGATTTGACATGAAAAACGCTCTACCCCTATTTTACTTTGAAAACGTTTTCTAGTAAAGCACCCAAAACGCCGCCAAAAATTCAATTACAATCCCTCAAACCTATTGACATGGGAAGAGAGTAATGTTAAAATTTGAAAACGTTTTCATATATACCTGAGCAAAGGCTGAATTTATTGAAAACGATTTCTTTTTGCGCCTCTGAATCCATCCGGTCAGAGCAAGTTTATCCCCAAGCAAGGAGAGGAGATTCCCCATGAAAAAATTTAAATTGTTCTCACTGATTTCTTTACTGGTAACCGCAGCCCTGCTGCTGGCAGCCTGTGGCGGTGGTGGAGACGCACCGGCCGCCCAGGAAGCTGAACCGGCCGCTGAAGAGTCGGCCGCTGAAACAGAAGATGTTGCCGAAGAAAGTGCCCCAGAAGAAGTAGCTGAAGAGCCCGCTGCCGAAGAACCAGCCGGAGATCGCGTACAGGTCCGCTGGTTTGTTGGTCTCGGTGCTGGGTCCGATGAGCCGATGTTTGAACCACAAGAACAGGTGGTTGCCGATTTCAACGCCAGTCAGGATGAAATTGAACTGGTATTGGAAATCGTGGATGCGGATCAGGCGTATTCAACCCTGGCCACCCAAATTGCGGCCGGAAATGCTCCAGATATCGTTGGCCCGGTTGGCATCCGCGGCCGAGATTTCTTCCGCGGGGCGTGGCTCGATTTACAGCCCCTGATCGATGCTGAAGGGTACGATCTGAGTGACTTCGACCCGGCCATGGTGGAATTCTACGTTGATAAAGCGGAAGGACAGCTCGGCTTGCCGTTCGCCATCTTCCCCTCTTTTCTCTCAATTAACTACGAATTGTTTGATGAAGGTGGTATCCCCTACCCACCGGAAGAGTATGGGGCGCCCTACATCAATATCGATGGGGAAGAAGTGCCCTGGGATCTGGATGCGCTGCGCGAGGCAGCCCTGCTGCTGACCGTCGATGCCAACGGCAATGATGCCCTGAGCCCTGATTTTGACAAAGATAATATCGTCCAGTTTGGCTACTACGAGCAGTGGACCGACTTCCGCGGTGCCGCTACCTTGTTTGGCCCCGGCTCGCTGGTTGACGATGAGGGAAATGCTCAGGTTCCCGACCACTGGCGCACCGCGGCCGAATGGTTCTACGACGCTCAGTGGAATGAGGTCTTTTACCCCAATGGTATCTACGATGAAAGCGACATCATTGCCGGCAACGGATTCGAATCAGGTAATGTGGCGATCGCCCATACACACCTGTGGTATTACGGCTGCTGTGTAGGAAATGTCGACTTTGACTATAACCTGGCCGCCATACCGGCTCTTCCAGGCGGCACACCGACGGCGAAAATGCACGCTGACACCTTTGGCATTATGAAAGCATCCGAAAATCCGGAAGCCGCCTGGGAAGTCCTCAAATATTTCCTCGGTGAAAACGCGGAGACGATGACGAGCATGTACGGCGGTATGCCCGCTCGTCTCAGCCTCCAGGATTCTTACTTTGACACATTCTCCCAAAATGTGCCCAACGGGAATAACCTGAATTGGCAGGTCGTGGTCGACTCCATGGCCTACGCCGACAACCCCAATCACGAAAGCTATATGCCCAGCCCACAAGAGGCCAACGACCGTTACAACGAGTTTTGGGCACTCCTGGGTCAGGAACCTGATGTGGATGTTCAGGAACAGATTGACCTGCTGGTTACCGACCTGCAGGCGATTTATGATGCGGCCGGCAATGAATAAGCGGCCTTGATCGACTCCTATATCGGACAGGCGTCCTCAAAATACCCTGGAGGACGCCTGTCCACTTTTCACTTCTGAATCGAAAATTTGTTAGTCGAAGAATTAGCGATACCAAGAGGAGGATAACATGGCAGCAATTTCACCTGATGTCGTTTCTAACGAAACAAAGGTCAAAAAGAAAAAACGAGGCCGCATCGAACGTGAACAAATCAAATGGGGTTTAATTTTCTTAAGCCCGTGGCTGATCGGGATCGTTGTGTTCTATATGATCCCTTTTATCGCTTCCTTTGGATTTTCCCTGCTGGAGTTTAATCTGGCCGTACCGGAAGCAACCGAATTTGTCGGTCTTGCCAATTGGAGACGAGCCTTATTTAACGACCCAAATACTTATGAATCATTTGGGGTGACGTTTTTATTCGCCCTGATTTCGCTGCCGATTGGCATGGCCTTTGCCCTACTGTTGGCCCTACTGATGAATGCTAAAAGCGTCCGCGGCAAGGCCATATTTCGCACGCTGTTCTTTATGCCAACGATGGTCCCACTTGTCGCGGCGGTATTGATCTGGGGCGGCGTCCTCAATGAACAAACCGGTTGGGTCAATTTATTGCTCGAAAATGTATTTGGGATTGAAGCGGTCGGGGTAGACGGCTTACGATGGTTAGCCAATCCCAGCTTAATTTATTTTACGCTCACTTTTATCGGCCTGTGGGCGGTGGGCAACACAATGATGATCACGCTTGCCGGTTTGCAAAGCGTCCCCACCGAAATGTACGAAGCGGCCGAAATCGATGGCGCCGGCTATTGGCGTCAGTTAATCAGCATCACGATTCCCATGATTTCACCCGTGCTCTTCTACAACATCGTTCTAGGCGCCATTGGCCTGATGCAGTATTTCCTGGTGCCATTTGTGCTCAATGGCGGTTCCGGGTTTCCAGAAGGCACAACGAACTTTGTCGGGATCTACTTTTTTAACCAGGCCTTCAAATTCTTCAACATGGGGTACGGAGCCACAATCGCCTGGCTGATCTTTGCCGTGTCACTTTTGTTGACAGTCGTTCTGTTTGGTAGCGCTCGCTATTGGGTCTACTATGCAGGAGAGGAATAATCATTATGGCCGCCATGACCGCACCAAATAACAGGTCGCGCCTGGCCCCCAAAACGCGCGATCGACTTAACGTCATTTTTATGACGTCGCTGACAACAATCATTTTGTTTATTTTCCTGCTGCCGCTTGGGTATGGCATTATGACCTCGCTCAAGACGGACACCCAAATTTCAACGGCCGGTTCTCCCTGGTACCCGGCCTCGCCCATTCTGTTTGAATACGAAGGCCGCGAATACGAAGTCTACGATGTGCCCGTCGATGGAAACACCTTTCAATGGGCGTTGGTCAATAAAGGACGCGAAGCCAGTGAGTTTATCGACCCGCAAAACGTTGGGGCCGGGCTAATTCCGTGGGAGGGACGATGGCGCACTCTCGATCAGGCTTGGGAATTTGATCCCGTTTGGTCCAACTTTGTGGAAGCCTGGAACACCATCAATTTCCCTAGATTACTCGGAAATACCGTTTTTTATGCCGTCCTCAGTACCATCGGCGCCGTCTCATCGGCCGCGCTCGTGGCTTATGGCTTTGCCCGCTACGACATCCCCGGAAAAGGGACGCTGTTCCTCATTGTGATGGCTACCATTATCCTGCCCCCGATGGTCACGCTGATACCCACCTACGCCTTTTTCAACCAAATTGGCTGGGTCGGTACATGGTGGCCGTTAATCATCCCCCAATTCTTTGCCAACGGGTATAACATCTTTTTGCTCCGCCAGTTCTTCCTGGGAATCCCCCGCGCCTTAGACGAAGCAGCAACAATTGATGGCGCCAGCCATTTTCGCATCTTCTGGTCGATTATCCTGCCTCAGGCTCGGCCGGCCCTGCTGGCGGTGACCCTTTTCCACTTCTTCTTCGCCTGGAACGATTTCTTCGGGCCTCTGATTTATTTGGCCGGAAACCCGGATCTTTATCCTATTACCGTTGGCTTAAACGGATTCAAAGGATTATACGAAGGTCAGGACAACTTAATTCAGGCGGCGTCATTGACGTCTGCGATAATCCCCCTAATCGTCTTCTTCTTTGCCCAGCGGGCCTTTATTCAAGGCGTAGTGATTACCGGCGTAGACAAATAACCGTCACCCGAACACAGGTGCATTAAGGGGCAAAAGATGCAATTTGGCAAACTGCACCTGCTCCAATTTCTCGCCGCGGCCGGTAGGAATATGGTACTATTTGGCCGGAGGGTTTTTTCCCCTGATCCCATCAAATTGATGGGGGTTGCCACGGTCGCGGCGTCATTAAAATTTAGCATAAGGAAAGATGAAACGATGAGACACAAACACCCCTGGATACTTCTTAGCATGCTGCTGATCACCCTCCTCTTTTTCAGCTCAGCCTCCTTTCCGGCCGGCGCCCAATCGACCGGCCCCACAATTGTTTTTGACGACATGGAACACGGCGATCCCCTGGCCAACGGCTGGTTCGCCTTTAACGGCTCGGTCGGTGGCGGCGGCATTTCCCCCAACTCCGCCGATCTTCCCCCCAGTAACGGCGGCGCGTTCTCGCTCGAAACCGGCTGGGGCTCCGGTGGCGCGGCCGGCTTTTACGGCGGCTTTGGCCGCACCAGCCTGACCGACCTCTCCGGCACCGACCACTTTAACTTCTGGATCAATCCCAACCCCGGTCAGGATTACACGCTGGAAATCAACCTGCAGGAAGACGACACCGGTGACGACGCGGCCGTGGCGGCCGATGACGACGAATTCCAGTTTAACTGCGAAATCTCCGCCAGCGGTCCGTGCGCCATCAGCGGCGGCGGCTGGCAGCAGGTTTCGATTCCGCTGGCCGACTTCTTTGACGACAATTCATTCTTTACCGGCGGCAACGGGGTTCTCGATGCGGTGCCCACATCCGGCGGCGGCAACGGCCTGCTCGTCAGCGTGGTTTTCGCCGTTATCGGCAGCGGCACGGACGTGAATTTCCGCACCGATTACTGGGCGTTCTCCGACGGCCCGCTCGCTGAAGCCTCCCTCCTGATTGATGACTTTGAAAGCGGGCTGCCCAGCGGCAACGACGCCAACGGCATTCCCATCGGCTTTTTCACCTTTAGCGACGGCAGCGCGGTGTCGATTGCCGTCACCGATGCCCCTCCGGCCCCGTTACCTGGATCTACCGGTGGGAACAACGTGATGGCCTTAACCGGTGACGTCGTTGCGTTTGCCGGCTTTATCCACGCCTTTGAAAACGCAGCCGTTGACACCTGGGTGCCGCAGGATTGGAGCACCTTTGAAGGGATGAGCTTCTGGCTCTACGGGCAAAACAGCGGCACGACGCTTTTTATCGACGTAATCGATAATCGCAACCCCGGCTCCACTTCCGATGATGGGGAACGGTTTACCGTCAGCCTCATCGACGACTTTAGCGGCTGGCAGCAGTTTGAGTTCCCCTTCTCAAGCTTCTCTCGCAAAGAGATCGGCAACGGCGCCCCCAACGACGGCTTTACCCTAACCGAGGTATACGGCTGGGCGCTGGGTACGCTCAACACCCCCGGTGAAATTACCTATTACATTGACGATGTACAGCTGTACGGCGAGGCCGAAGTGCCGGAGCTGGCAGTAACCTTTGTACAGGGCAACACGTTTATCGAAGAAGGCACCATCGGCCAGATCCCCGTCAAACTAAACCGGCCGATGAACAGCGACGATCCAGCTCAGGTCACCGTCGATTACTTCACCGAACCCGGCGTGGCCATCCCTGGCCGGGAGTACACCCCCGCCTCCGGCACGCTGACCTTTGTCAACGGCGGGCCGTCAGAATTGACCTTCCCGCTGGAGACGTTTGACGATACAAAATGGGAAGGCGACGAGCGAATCGTTTTGCGCCTGACCAATCCGGTCGATGTTGCGGCCGGCTTTGCCACGCAGGCCTCCGCCTTTATCCAGGAAAATGATCCGTTTGATCCCAACCTGATTGATGATTTTTCATATGGTGCCTTTCTCTGGGAAACCGGCGGAAATTTGACGGCCACCACGCCCGAAATTACGGCTGATGCACCCGACGCCATCCCCGGTCAGGACCAATATGAAACGGTGCTAGAGGTTGCCCCCACAGCCGGTACCGCACCCCAATCGGCCGTGGGTGAAGCCCGTGCCGATATCTCCGCGCTCCTGCCAACCGGCGACCGGGCGCTCGATCGGATGCTCAAAAAGGCGCAGCGTCGCCTCGACAACGCCGTCAACCCGAATTTCTGGGCCAACGAGTATTACCTCGACAGCCGCCGAGGCAGCCGAGTCTACAGCCGCCTCAATCAGGCCCTAACTGAATTAGAAAATGCGGCCGCAGCCGCTGGCAGCCCGACGGCCGAACTCGAAGCGATCATGGCTGACGTGGTGGCCATCGGTGAAAACCTGGCCCGCATACAGCTCAACCTGGCGGCCGTCAGCGAGGGCAACGCCTACTTCGTTGCTCGCGGGCAGACGGTTTTGGCTCAGGCAGCCGCGAGCACAGATAATCAGACCGCACTAGATCTTTACCGCCAGGCGTGGAGCATGGGGCAAATCGCCATGCGCAACGTCACCCCGGCTGCAGCAACTTTCAACCGTGATTTTGCCATCGGTGATGACTGGACACACGGAGAGGCGTTGACCTTCTGGTATGAAGGCAGCGGCAGCGGTGAGCCGGTGACCGTCCATCTCAAGGACAATCGCGCCCCAGACCCCGGTCCCGCCGGCTGGAACCTGGTATGGAGTGAGGAGTTCAACGAACCGGTCGGTACGCCACCCAATCCGGAGTTCTGGACGTACGAGCTGGGTGACGTGACCCCGGACGGCAAAAACGGCTGGGGGAATGAAGAGCTGCAGTATTACACTGACGATCCGGCCAACGCCGCCACCGACGGGCAGGGCAACATGGTTCTGACCGTCCGTGAAGATGACGGCTCGCGCGAATGTTACTACGGCATCTGCGAGTACACCTCGGCCCGCCTGATCTCGTGGCGCAAGGCGGAGTTCGCCTACGGCCGCATCGAATCGCGCATTCTCGTGCCGCAGGGCGGTGGCATCTGGCCCGCCTTCTGGAGCCTGGGCACCGATATTGACCTGGTGGCCTGGCCGCAAACCGGTGAGATCGACTTTATGGAGTTTGTCGGCCGCTTGCCCAACGAAATCTTCGGCACCATTCACGGTCCCGGCTACGCCGGTGGGCAAAGCTATGGCAATATCTACACCTTTGACGAACCGGTTTACAACGACTATCACACCTTTACCGTCGAGTGGGAACCGGATTTGATCAAGTGGTACGTGGACGGCATCCTGTATCATACGGCCACACCGGAAGATGTGGCGCCCAACGAGTGGGTCTTTAACGATCCTGTCTTCCTGCTGCTCAACGTGGCGATTGGGGGGAATTTTGGCGGCGCGGTGGATCCCAATATCCAGCTGCCGCAGTCGATGGCGGTTGACTACATCCGCGTCTATCAAGGACCGGACACGGCCGAGCGCTTTGAAACGACCTTTGTCGACGATTTTACCGGCTGGCAGCAGGTCGAAGTGCCCTTTGCCGGGTTCACCCGCAGCGCCGAGCAGCCAGCTGGCGCGCCTGATGATGGGTTGACGCTCAGTGAGGTTTGGGGTTACGGCTTTACTCTGCCGACCGACGGCAGCAGCGCAGCCCGGCTCGACCAGGTGCGCGTCAAGCCGATCCCTCCCCCATCAGCTGTGACGGTCACCACCCTGGCGGACGATGGTCCGGGCTCGCTGCGCGAAGCGCTGGCTATCATCGCGCCGGAAGGCACGATTACCTTTGATCCAGCCCTGGCCGGCGGTACCGTCACCTTGACATCCGGGCAGCTGGAAATCGACCGCAGCGTGACTGTCGACGGCAGCGACGCGGCCGATTTGACCGTGAGCGGTAACAACAGCTCGCGCGTCTTCCAGATCGCTGCCGGAACGACCGTGACCATCAGCGATCTGACCGTGGCCGACGGATCCGCGGCCCCGCAGGGGGGCGGTATCCTGAACTTCGGGATACTCAACCTGGAGCGGATGACCGTTACCAACAACAGTGAGACAAGCGGCGGTGGTGCCGCCTTTGATCTGGGTGGCGGCGGCATCTACAACGGCGATGGCGCAACGCTGAATCTGTCTGACAGCACGGTCAGCAACAACAGCACGGCCGGTCAGCCCGGTGGCGGTATCTACGGCTTCTTTAACAGCACCATCAACATCGACAGCAGCACCATCAGCGGCAACGTTGCCGGTGACGTAGCCGGTGGGATACGGACGCTGGGCACGGTCGAGATGGTCAACAGCACCATCAGCGGCAACACCTCGACCGCCTGGCACGGCGGGGCGATGTTCAGCACCGATGGCGGCGTGACGATCACGAACAGCACCATCGTCGGCAATAACGCGCCTGCGGGTACGGCCGGGGCCTTCTTTGTCGGTACCTTTGGTCCGTCCTCAGCTTCACTTTCTTTACAGAATACGATCGTGGCCAACAACGGAGATTTTGGCTGTCTGCAGGGATTCTTTGGAGCGGGAGCGGTTACGTTGACCTCTCTCGGCAACAATGTCCTAACCGACGGCAGCTGTAATCCGATTGGCAGCGACCAGGTGGTGACCGATGCGGGTGTGGCCGCTCTGGCCGACAACGGCGGTCCGACCCTGACCCACGCCCTGCTGGCCGGCAGCCCGGCAGTTGATGCGGGGAATTCGGCCGTTTGCCCGGCCGTTGACCAGCGCGGGGTAAATCGCGACGCCGCCTGTGATGTCGGGTCGTTTGAACTGGTGCCTTAGTAAGACCAGGTCCAGACTCCAAAAGTCTTGAAGACTTTTGGAGTCTGGTTGGCGATAATGAGCTAATAAGTGACCTTGAAAGTCTTGAAGAGTTTTGAGGTCTTCAACAACAACCGGCTGTATGTCTGAAATTTACCTGGGAGATACTCCACTCAAACCCAACCGGCATGCGCCGCAGGGATCATTTGTTCAGATCGATGGCGAGGCGTTTTACCGCATCACCCATGTCGATAAAATGCCCCCCTTTTTTATGAGCCTAGTCAGCGGGTCCGACCACTGGCTTTTTATCGCCAGCAACGGCGGGCTGACGGCCGGTCGAACCAATGCGGAGTCCGCCCTGTTCCCGTACGAGACGGAAGACAAGCTCATGGCCCACAGCGACAAAGTGGGCAGCATGACCATGGTGCGCCTTGTCCGCCGGCAGCGTCACTATCTTTGGGAACCGTATTCTCCTCACCTGTCGAACCTATACGAGATTGAACGCAATCTGTACAAAAACGTTAGCGGCAGCACCCTCATTTTTGAAGAAATCAACCGTGATTTGCAGCTCACCTGGCGCACGACCTGGCGCACCGGAGAGCGATTTGGCATTGTCAAAACCAGCTGGCTTCACAATGAAGGGGAGGCCTGTACTGTCGAATTGCTCGACGGAATTCAAAATATTTTGCCTTACGGGTCCACTTCAACCCTGCAGGCAAACTTCAGCAACCTGTTGAATGCGTATAAACGGTGCGAGCTTGATCCGGCGAGCGGTCTGGCCCTCTTTTCACTGAGCGCCACCCTGACCGACCAGGCGGAACCCAGCGAATCGCTGATGGCTACCACCGCCTGGCAGATAGGGCTGGACAACCCGCGCTATCTGCTGTGTCGTGATCAGGTTGATCGCTTTCGCCGCGGTCAACCGATCACCACTGAAAAAGATGTGGTGGGGAAAGCCGGAGCGTATCTGCTGGGCACCACCCTCAACCTCGCTGCAGGTCAAACCGCCCACTGGCACATCGCAGCTGACGTCAATCAGGATGCGGCCAGCGTGGTGCGTCTCAGCCACCTGCTCCAGAAAGAGGCGGCCGAGATAGAACTGCTGCTTGAGGATGACATCGAGTCAAACGCGACCACTCTGGAAAAATACGTTGCCGCGGCGGACGGACTGCAGCGGTCGGCCGATGAGACCACCACCACCCACCATTTTGCCAACGTCATGTTTAACGTCATGCGCGGCGGCATTTTTAACGCCGGTTATCGGGTTGATAAGCAGGATCTGCTGGAGTTTATGCAGGTGCGCAACCGGCCGGTGCTGGCGGCCAACCGCAGCTGGTTCGACGCTCTGCCGGGTCCCATCGACATACGCCAGCTGTATGAACAGGCAGCGGCATCCGGTTCTGCAGCCGTGCAGCGGCTCTGCGCCGAATATTTGCCGCTGACCTTCAGCCGTCGCCACGGTGATCCCAGCCGTCCCTGGAATCGTTTCTCAATCAATCTAAGGCGGCCGGATGGCTCACCGCGTCTCGATTATCAGGGCAACTGGCGAGACATCTTCCAAAATTGGGAACCGCTGCTGCTCTCCTTCCCCGCTTATTTACCCGGCGTCATCGCCAAATTTCTCAACGCGACGACGGCCGATGGGTACAATCCTTACCGGGTCACCCGTAACGGCATTGAATGGGAGGTTCCGGAGCCGGACAATCCATGGGCCAACATCGGCTACTGGAGCGATCATCAAATTATTTATTTGCAGAAGCTGCTGGAAATCAGCGAGCAGGTCGAGCCGAGTGTGCTGCAAGCCGTGTGGGCACAGCCTCTCTTCGCTTACGCCAACGTGCCCTACCGCCTGCGATCCTATGACGAAATGCTGGCTGACTGGTCCAACACGATCGATTTTGACTGGGAACGCGAGCGGGAAATCGCTGCGGTCACAGCAGAGATGGGCACTGACGGCCGGCTGCTGCGCGACGAGCACGGTCAGGTAATTCAGGTCACCATGACCGAGAAACTACTGGTGCTGCTCCTGGCCAAGTTGGTCAACCTGGTGCCGGATGGCGGTATTTGGATGAATACCCAGCGGCCGGAGTGGAACGACGCCAACAACGCCCTCGTCGGAAAAGGGTTGTCGGTGGTCACTGCCGCCTATTTGCGCCGGTTTATCGTTTTTTGGCGGCAGCTGCTGCGCGGTCAGGAAAACAGCGTCTTCCAACTTAATGCGGCCGTGGTGAGCCTTTTTTCAGAGATCAACCGGATTTTCACGGCTTACGAGCCGTGCTTAGCCGAAAAATTTGACAATCGGACCCGCCGGTTGTTTATGAACGAGCTGGGCGCCGCCGCCACCCGCTATCGGGCCGAGGTTTACCAACACGGCTTTCCCGCCCGGCAAACCGGGCTGAGCGGGCAGGCGCTTGATGATCTGCTGGCGCGCGCCCAAGCGTATCTCGACCACACCCTGCGGGCCAACCGGCGGCCGGATGATTTGTATCACGCCTACAATATTTTGGTTCCAGCAGATCAGGAGGCGGCGGTTGAGCACCTTTACCTGATGCTTGAAGGGCAGGTAGCAATTTTGTCTTCAGGGGTGCTGACGCTAGATGAATCGCTGGCGCTGCTTAAAAGTTTGCGTCACAGTGATCTTTATCGCCCGAACCAGCATTCGTACATGCTTTACCCCAATCGACGGCTCCCTGGGTTTCGGGAAAAAAACCGCGTCCCGGCCGCTCATTTGAGCGATTCTTCTCTGATAGAGACGATGATAAAAGCCGGTGATCCCCGTTTGCTGGTGCGCGACGAAGCAGGTGAGTTTCACTTTAACGGCCGCTTTCGCAACGCCGGCGATTTGGCCGCCATGCTAGATACGCTGGCCAGTGAAGTGGCTTATAGCGACCTGGTGGCCGGTGAGCGGGAAAATTTACTCGAAATATTTGAAGGAACGTTTAACCACAGGGCCTTCACCGGCCGTTCCGGCACCTTTTTTGCCTATGAGGGGCTGGGCAGCATCTACTGGCACATGGTTTCCAAACTGCTGCTGGCGGTTCAGGAAAATGTGTGGAAGGCTCAGGCTGAAGATGCCTCTCCGGCCGTGCTCAAGGCCCTGATCGACGCCTACTACGATATTCGGCAGGGGTTGGGATTTAATAAGTCGCCGGCCGTTTATGGGGCTTTCCCCACCGATCCCTACTCGCATACCCCGCTGGGTGGCGGTGCCCGTCAGCCGGGCATGACCGGCCAGGTGAAGGAAGAAATTCTGACCCGCTGGGGGGAGTTGGGGGTCTTTGTTCACAACGGTGAACTGCACTTCGATCCGCTGCTGCTGCGGCCGGAAGAGTTTCTAAGCGATCCAACTGATTTTGCGTATGTGGCTCTGGACGGTCAAACCCGATCGATTTTGCTTCCGGCTCAATCGCTGGCCTTTACGTTTTGTCAAACCCCTTTTATTTATACGCGTGGTTCAGAAGATAAAATTGAACTGGTATTTGACGATGGGCAGACGCTGTCAATTCGCGGCAGCGGCCTGGATCGGGCACAAACCCGTCACCTGTTTGATCGGGATGGGCGCATCCGTGAAGTGTGGGTTTCCGTTTTAAGTTATCAATAACCTAAAACGGCGGAGGGCGCCTTAGAATCGGCTGAGATTTGACAACGGCCGTGTGTGTCTGTGCCACGTTAGCAATAGGTTCAAGGATCTCATCGAGCCGCTCAATCGAGCGCACAAACAGCCGTACCACGTAACAATCATCACCGGTCACTTTGTCACACTCAGTAAACTCGGACATTTACATCATTTACAACACCCAACCTTTTATCCTGGTCGGTTTTGGGGCGCTTTTCTTTGCCGAGCAGCCCACCCTGACAAAATTTATGTGGCTCGGCCTGGCATTTATGGGGCTTGTGCTCATCGTGCAGGCCAAACCGGATGTGGATTACGTCGGGGCCAATTATGCGATCGGGATCATCATGGCCTTTGGGGCTGCGTTTTTCTGGGCGGTTGCCGCGGTGATTACCAAGAAGCTGACCGGCACGCCGCCGCACCTCATCGCCCTAATTCAGGTCTGCGTGGGGGTGGTGATGCTGGTGCCGTTTGCAAGTCTGACCGCTCTTCCAAGCGACTTGAGTACCTGGAGTATGCTGGTTGCGGTGGGCGTTATCCATACCGGGTTGATGTATATTTTGATGTACAGCGCGATTCAAAAGCTGCCCACCCACCTGCAGGGGTCGCTTTCGTTTATTTATCCGGTTGTGGCCATCGCCGTGGACTTTCTGGCATTTGGTCACCGGCTCCATCCGATTCAGTTTGTGGGGGCCGCGGCCATTCTCCTCTCGGCGGCCGGGATGAATCTCGGCTGGTCGTTACCAAAACGAGTCGTTCAGTAACTTGCGATTTGGCAGCCTAACATGAGTAAGCTGCCTCAAGTTATCTTTTCATAGATTTTTGCTCATTGGACAATTTTGATATACTCCAGCTTTGCTGGAACATTTGTGCTATCTCTTGCGTAATACCATACAAAGGAGTGGGTATATTAATATGAACGCCGACGCCCTGCGCCATTTTTACGATTATCACTTTAGTGAAAACCGCAATTTGTGGAAGAGCTACATCATGCAGATCTCCCAAGAACAGTTCACCCGAGATGCGGACTATTCACACGGATCAATTCGAGATCAGATTTTTCACCTTATCAGCGTGGACGACACCTGGTTTAGCGATTTGCGGGGGGTGGCTCTGCCGGAGCCGCTTGATCCGGCCGACTTCCCCAACTTGGAGAGCATTCGCGCCCATTGGGACACCGTCGAAAAGAAAATGCGCGGCTATTTGGCGGAGCTGAGGGACGACATGTTGGCCGACAAGCCGTTATCCGGAGAAGATGAAAACCTCGCTTTGTGGCAGATACTTCTACATGTGGTGAATCACGGTACCGATCACCGCGCCCAAATTCTCAGGCTGCTCAACGATCTGGGCGTCAAGACCGTTTCCCAGGATTACATTTTCTATGTGTATGAGCATCCAGTTTAAGTGATTTACAAAAACTCTTCAAAAATTATTTGTCCACAGATTTCGCAGATTAGAGTGAAATATCTACGGCCATCTGCGTAATCTGCGGACATTTATTTCAGAAAATATCCGGTTCTCAACACCGGATTGGTGGGGACCGGTCCCAATGCCTGACGGACGATTCAGGTGCGGTATAATTGTCCTGCATAGAAAAAATGTTGTCGTCACCAATTTTAACCACAAAACTGTATATCCCTTCTCCAAGAGCTGTGCCCCGCCCTCGGTTAATTGAGCATCTCAATGCCGGGCTGCACCGCAAACTGACCGTGATCTCCGCCCCGGCCGGTTTTGGCAAGACCACGCTGGCCAGCGAATGGGTGAACGGATTGACGAAAAATGAAATACGAGATGGGAAACACGAAATTCGAAATGGCGAAAACCTCACCAAAGCGAGTTTAGGCAAAAATCGTCAATCAAAAATCGAAAATCGCGTGGCCTGGCTCTCCCTGGACAAAAGAGACAATGACCTTGGCCGCTTTCTCACTTACCTGGTGGCCGCGCTGCAAACAGCTGACCCCCAAATCGGCCAAAGCGCGCTGGCGCTGCACCAATCTTCTCAACCACCCCCCATCGAATCAATCTTGACCGTCTTGCTCAACGATATGAGTGCTATCGAGGGCAATGTTGTCCTCGTTCTTGATGATTACCACGTCATTGAGGAACCTGCCGCTCACGACGCCCTCACCTTTCTACTCGAGCATTGGCCATCCCAAATGCACCTGGCGATAACCACCCGTGAAGAGCCCCCTCTGCCGCTGGCCCGGATGCGAGTTCGCGGCCAATTAACCGAAGTGCGAGGGCCGGATTTGCGGTTCACGCTTGACGAGGCCGCCCATTTTCTCAATCAAATGATGGGCCTCAATCTTTCATCAGCGGAGATCGCCAACCTGGAATCCCGCACGGAAGGGTGGATTGCCGGTTTGCAGTTGGCGGCACTGGCCTTACAGGGGCAGCTTTCAAGACGAGGGCAAAAAGACAATTTTATTGACGCGTTTACCGGCAGCCACCGTTTTGTGCTGGCGTATCTAGTTGAAGAGGTTTTGCAAGTTCAGCCCGATCTGATCCGCGATTTCTTACTGCAAACCGCCATTCTCGAGCGGGTTTCTGGTCCTTTAAGCAACGCCCTGACCGGGCAGGAAAACGGTCAAAAGATGCTGGAAAATCTGGAACGGGGCAACCTGTTTATCATCCCGCTTGATGATCAGGATCAATGGTATCGCTATCATCATCTTTTTGCCGATGCCCTGCAGGCACAGTTGGTAAAGGAACAGCCAGATTTGCTGCCAACCCTCCATGTGCGGGCGTGCGACTGGTACGAGCAAAACCATTTCCTGGCGGATGCGATTCGGCACGCCCTTGCCGCGCGGGATTTTGAGCGAGCGGCCGGTCTCCTCGAGCTGATATGGCCTGAATTAGACGAAAGTTTTCTTACAGCAACGTGGCTGGGCTGGGTGAAGTCACTTCCAGCCGAGCTGCTCCGCAAACGGCCGGTGCTGACCGTTCACTTCGCCACGGCGCTGCTAACCGCTGGTGAATTAGAGGCTGGGGAAGCCCAACTGCGGGAGGGTGAGCGATGGCTGGAAGCAGCTGTTGGCGAAAACGAGCGATCCCTTCCGGTAAAAATCGCCGCAGCCCGTGCTTACCTGGCCCAGGCCCTTGGGGATATGCCCGGCACCGTAAAATACGCGCGACAAGCCCTCGAGCTCCTGCCGGAAGATGATTTTAGCAGCCGGGCGATCCCGGCTTCGCTTCTGGGACTCGCATGTTGGGCCAGTGGGGATCTTGAGGCGGCCCAACTGGCCCTTTCCGAGGTCAAGGCCACTTTCCAGCGGGCTGGAAGAGCGTATGAGGGGATCGATATCGATTATGTTTTGGCCGACATCCTGATCGCCCGCGGCCATCTTGATGAGGCTTTGACAACCTATCATCACGCCTTGCAGCTGGCGGCCGCTCAGGGTGACCCCCCACTCCAGGGAACGGCAAATTTGTATGTGGGTTTAAGCGAGCTGCATCGTGAACGAGGCGACCTGGAAACGGCCGAAAAACATCTGCGGAAAAGCGAAGATTTGGGCGAGCGGGCGGCCTTACCAGATTGGCGATATCGTCTGTGTATCGCCCACGCTCGCATCAAAGAAGCTCGGGGAAATTTGGGCGACGCCTTTGCCCTTCTCGATGAGGCGGAGCACCATTTTCATCGAAATCCCCTCCCCGACGTGCGTCCCCTGGCCGCCTTGAAGGCCCGCATGTGGACGGCACAGGGCAGGTTAACGGAAGCCTTGAGATGGGCGCGTGAACGGGGCCTGACCACGGCTGATGATCTCAATTACCTGCAGGAATATGAGCATATTACCCTGGCGAGAGTCCTTATCACTCGTTACAGAAGCGAGCAGAAAGGGGATGCGATTTTTGAAATCAGGGAATTCCTACAGCGTCTGCTGGAAGCGGCCGAAGAAGGAGGGAGAGGGGGCAGTATCATTGAAATCCTGATGCTGCAGGCCATCACTTACGAAGCGCAGGGGAATTTAACTCCCGCCCTGCCTTTCCTGGAACGGGCGCTCTTTTTAGCAGAGCCTCAAGGATACGTTCGAATTTTTGTCGACGAAGGTCCGCCTATGAAGAAGCTCCTTCAAGAGGCAGCGAAGCGGGACAGCATTCCACCCTACGCGAATCAGCTGCTGGCTCATTTCGGAAACGAAAAGGGAAATACAACGGCCGCCCAACCTTTAATTGATCCCCTCAGCGAACGTGAACTTGAGGTGCTGAAGCTGCTCGAATCAGAATTGAACGGTCCGGAAATCGCCCGCGAATTGATGATTTCATTAAACACCATGCGCACCCACACCAAAAACATTTACCACAAGCTCGGTGTCAACAGCCGTCGAGCGGCCGTGCGCCGCGCTGCAGAACTCGATTTGCTGTAAGACGCCACCGATCACATCCCCCTAAACCCGCAAAATACCAAATCACCACCTCAATCACCATTTGTGGTGATGACACTTCACCACGTCAATTTGTATTCTCTGGTTCAAGAAAAACGATACGTTTAGGAGAATATGACAATCACATGAGCACAAAACAAAAAAACGGCTGGCTCCTTCCAGGATTCTTACTGGTGTACGGGGCTTTGAATGTGTTATTTGGAGCGCTGCAGCTGGACACAATTTTTCAGGGGCCGCCGGCCACGCCCGATGAATTCACTTCAATGCACTACTTTGAAATGCCGATCCCCATCGTGCTGCACATCGTAGCCGGCATTTTTCTCAACCTGGTGAGCCCGTTTCAGTTCGCCCTAGCCACCTGGCGTCGCTGGCCCGCGCTGCACCGCTGGTCTGGCCGTTTGGTAATCGTCAGCGGCTTTCTGGTCGGGTTAACCGGTTTATGGATGAATCAATTTTATCCATTATTTGGCGGCTTGCTCAAATATACTGGGGTGATGGCCCACAGCATTGGCCTGATGGCGGCGCTTGGCATTGCGCTATGGGCGATCCTCGGCCGCGATGTACCCCGGCACCGGGTGTGGATGACGCGGGCGATTGCCATCGGATTGGGTCC
Organism: Ardenticatenaceae bacterium; assembly: GCA_030065875.1. GTDB lineage: Bacteria > Chloroflexota > Anaerolineae > Promineifilales > Promineifilaceae > WTJY01. The sequence continues at coordinate 23,503 of JASJCR010000095.1, forward strand.
TGCGACTCAGCGCCTGTTTATCCTGCCGGTCTTTTTCATTTTTGGGAGCGTCAGTGAGCTTGCCGTGGGGCTGGTGGTCTGGTGGGGGATACTGCTCAACCTGGCCGTGGTAGAGTGGTTTGGACGCCGCAGTCGATCAGGCCAAATGAAGACCGCTCTAAAGGGGGTGTGATGAAAGCTGTTGTGTCCACTAGGATTTGGCTTTTGTGGCTGAGCTCATTGAAGCGGGCCAGATCAAACCCGTCATCGATAGATTTTACCCGCTGGCCAAGGTACCCGAGGCGATTCGCTACCTGGAAGAGGGACACGCTCGAGGAAAAGTGATAATCAAGGTTAAATAAACTCTTTGCAAAACAATACTGCGGACAATACTTTAGTATCTATCATTTCCTGGTGGATTTAAGGTATTCTACTCAGGTAAGCAACAAATTTGATTTTATGGACTAAATGAACTGGTGTTCTCTTCAAGGAAAACAAGGAAATTTGATCAAAAACAGCGAGGTGAAAAAATGAATCGAGACGACATGCTCATAGAAGCTGACGAACTAATGACAAAAATCAACGATCCGAACATTCGAATATACGACGCCAGCATTCTTTTTTTTAGAAAAGATACAGACCCCACCGCCTATGAAACATATCAACAGGGGCACATTCCCGGCGCCGCTTTTTTTGATCATCAAAAATTTTCCGATCCGAACAATAAGTACATGTATATGGTCTTGTCTGAGGACAAACTTGCCGCTCAAATTGGTCGCATCGGCATTCATGAGAAATCGGAAGTGATATTTTACGCCAACGGCATGCTGCCCACAGCCACTCGCGCCTGGTGGATCCTCCACTATGCCGGTCACAGCAATGTACGCGTCCTCAATGGGGGGCTGGCCGCCTGGAAAGAAGCCGGTGGCAAAATCGAGCAGGGCTCTGAGCAGTATGAGCCCACAACGTTTGCAATTCAGCTCAGGCCACATGTGTTCGCCAGCAAAGAAGAGGTCCTGGCCACCCTGGAGGATGGTGAAGCGTGCGTCGTCAACACTTTGACCCAGGAAAACTATGATGAGGGGCACATTACCGGTTCCTCTCTTCTACCCTGTATGGACTTAATGCATGAGATGTCCGCTTTTGTCTCCCACGAAGAGATTGCCTCTCGCTTAAAAGAGGAGGCCCAACACAAACGCATCATCACCTACTGCGGCGGGGGGATTGCCGCAACGGTGAACGCGATGGCCCATTTGATGGCCGGGAATACAAATGTAGCGGTATATGACGGCTCGATGGACGAGTGGGTCGGCGAAAAATTACCGCTCACAAAAGTTGAAAAATCTTAGAAATTAAAGTGCTTGAGGCAGAATTTTTCCTGTCATTAGAAAGAGAAGAGTGATTATGAAAGCGATTGTTAATGAAACCTACGGGTCACCAGATGTTCTTGAATTGCGAGAAGTGGAAAAACCAACGCCTGAAGCGAATGAAGTGTTGGTCAAATTACACGTCGTCTCCGCCAACCCCCTCGACTGGCATTTAATGAGAGGCGAACCGATTGTTGCCCGATTCTCAGGGGGGATGTTTAAACCAAAAATCAATATCCTCGGTGCGGACATCGCCGGGCAAGTAGAAGCGGTCGGCCGTGATGTTACCCGCTTTAAACCGGGCGATGTGGTGTTCGGGGGAAGCGGCTCCGGTGGTTTTGCCGAATATGTATGCGTACAGGAGAAATATTTGGTGCCAAAACCGGAAAACATTACCGATGAGGCCGCTGCGGCCGTTCCCGTGGCGGCGCTAACCGCACTGCAGTCGCTGCGTGACAAGGGTCAGATTCAGGCCGGGGAGAAAGTATTGGTCAATGGGGCTTCCGGTGGCGTGGGGACCTTCACCGTCCAGATCGCCAAAGCGCTGGGGGCAGAGGTAACCGGCGTGTGCAGCACCCGCAACGTTGAGCTGGTCCGCTCTATCGGCGCGGATCACGTCATCGACTATACGCGTGAAGATTTTCGCCGCAGCGGAAAGCGCTATGATCTGATTATTGACAATGTAGGCAACTGCTCAGTGGCCGATTACCGGCGAACGCTTACTCCCAAAGGAAGGTGCATCGTCGTCGGGTTCACCACGATGCCCCGCATGCTGCAGGTCGTCGTCCTGGGGTCGCTGAGATCAAGATTTAGCGAGCAAAGAATCGAGCTCATGTTGGCCTCCATCAATCAGGAAGATTTGGCCTTTATGAATGAACTGCTGGAAAGTGGTAAAGTCATTCCGGTCATCGATCGCTGTTATCCGTTAGACGAAACGGCCGCGGCGATTGAGTATCTTGAATCAGGTCGCGCCCGCGGAAAAGTCATCATCAAGCTAAATGATTGAGCAAGTTGGATCGTTGTTCTGTGGAAAGGGAGTTCGGGGCGGACAGGTAAAATTTCCGTCCGTAAACGATCTAACAACCAACAAGTTTCCCTCCTAACATCAGGAAGGGGCGGACAGGTAAAAATTCTGCTCTTAAACGGTCCAATCAAGCTCCCCTCCCCGCGTCGGGAAGGGGCTGGGGGAGGGGTAAAATGACCGTCAAAATACCCACCCCCTAACCCCCTCCCGAATCGGGAGGGGGAATTTGTTGAACAGGAAAGCGCATTTTCTCATTCGTCAAGCGAACGGTCCTCCTCTGAACTCGTGTCGGGAGGGGTGAATTTGTTGAACTTTTTAACGGGTGTGTGGAATAATAAAGGCCTGATTTTCCAAAAAGGCTCAATAAACACCTATGAAAATTCATCTTCTTGACGGCACTTATGAACTATTTCGAGGGTTTTACGGCCCACCACCTCGCAAAGCCCCTGACGGCCGGGAAGTGGGGGCGATAATTGGACTGCTGCAAAGCTTAATTTCACTCCTTTCTGATCCGGAAGTAACCCATGTCGCCTGCGCCTTCGATCACGTCGTGGAATCGTTTCGCAACGATCTTTACGATGGGTACAAAACCGGTGAAGGGATTGACTCGGAGCTTGTCGGGCAATTTTTTCTGGCCGAAGAGGCGGTTGCTGCTCTTGGTATCGTGGTGTGGCCGATGGTGGAATTTGAAGCGGATGATGCTCTAGCAACGGCCGCCCTGCGCTTCAAAAAAAATCCGGCCGTCGAGCAAATTGTGATCTGTTCCCCGGATAAAGACCTCACCCAACTGGTTGACCAGAATCGAGTTGTGTGTTGGGATCGCCGCCGCGAAGTGGTTTATGACGAGGCGGCCGTCATCGAAAAATATGGTGTACCTCCGCAGGCGATTCCCGACTGGCTGGCGTTGGTGGGGGATAAAGCGGACGGGATTCCCGGGGTGCCGTCCTGGGGAGCAAAATCTTCGGCGGTAATTCTGTCAAAATATCACCGTCTTGAAGCGATACCCAAAGAGATGGATGCGTGGGAGGTCAAGGTGCGGGGGATGAAGCGCCTGCATGAAAATCTGACGGCCCATTGGGAGGACGCTTTCCTGTATCGCCGGCTGACAACCCTCAGAGATGATGTTCCCCTTAGCGAGAAGCTGGAAGATCTTCAGTGGCGGGGTCCACGGCCGGAATTCGCCCAGCTGTGCCGCGATCTGGGGGTTGAGAATTTGCCCAATCGCGTGCCTAAAAGGGATTAGGCCTCATAAATTAAATTGTTAGGAAAACAAATGAAGATTTGTCTCGCCCAAACCAAACCTGTTACCGGTAATATCGCAGCAAATATCGAGCGTCACAAAGCGATCCTTGCCGCGGCCGATGAGGCAGAAATGGTGATTTTTCCAGAACTGTCGCTAACCGGTTACGAACCCTCGCTGGCCCAAGAATTGGCCACCACGCAGGATGATCCACGCCTTGATACCTTTCAAACCATAGCTGATGCAAAGCAGATGACCATTGGGGTTGGCGTGCCAACCAAAAGCGATACTGGCATCTGCATCAGCATGGTGATTTTCCAACCCCATCAGACCAGAAAAACCTACTCGAAAAAATATTTGCACGCCGACGAAGAACCGTTTTTTGTCAGTGGCGAAAGTTTTACCGGTTTGTTAGGCAGGAAAAATAATGTCGGGCTGGCCATTTGTTATGAAATTTCCGTACCGGAACACGCGTCGCGTGTGCATCAGCAGGGCGCGGAAATCTACGTGGCCAGCGTGGCCAAATTTGTGAACGGGGTCGAAAATGCCGAAGAAAGGCTGTCCGAAATCGCCGCCCAATACAACATGACCGTGATGATGTCCAACTGCATCGGACTGAACGATGGCGGGATATGTGCCGGGAACAGTGGGGTGTGGTCGGGTGACCAGGTTGACACCCTCGATGATGCACGCGAAGGCATTTTTATTTTTGATACGGAATCACAGGAAGTGGTCAAAAAATATTTTTAAAATGAAAGCGGTCTACATCTTACCTTTTGAAATCGACGCCTACGACGAGGTTTTGGCTCTGTGGCAGCGTTGCGAAGGAGTGGGGTTGAGCACCGCAGACACCCGCGAAAATATCGACAGCTACCTGAAGCGCAACCCAGGATTGAGCTTTGTAGCGTTGATCAACGGTCAGATCGTTGGCGCTATCCTCTGCGGCCACGACGGCCGGCGAGGTTACATCCACCACCTGGCGGTCCACCCCAACTGTCGCCGTCAAGGGGTGGCGCGACAGCTCGTTGATCACGGCCTGACGGCTCTCTCAGCAGCCGGCATCCAGAAATGCCACCTTTTTATTTTTAACGACAACAGTGAAGGCATCCTTTTCTGGAAATCAGTTGGGTGGATTTACCGCTCCGACATCCACGTCATGTCCAAAACGATTGAAGGGCAAACCTAAATAAACCGCTGTTGAAGCGGTTTTTTAATCCCTTCCAAGACGCAATGAATCTATCTCACAAAACGAAAATCCAGGTTTGGGTCATTTTACTGGCATTTATGACGGCCGGATGCAGCAGCTCAAATTTATTTCCGTTTAAAACTTCCGAACCACACACCAAGGATCACCAGCAAAATCCCCAAAATAACGGCATTCAGATTGGAAATTTGACCGTTGCTCATGTCGATAATCGCTCCCAGGACAATTTGCCCGGCAATCACCAGAACCGTTGCTTTGGTGGCCCCCACTTTGGGCATGACAAAGTTGTTGATCGCCACATACGAAGCGCCGATAAAGCCACCCAGAAATAAAACCAGCGGGATCTCGGTGAAGGTAACCCGCCCCCCGTCGACATCACCAAGAAAAATGACGATCAACGCTAAAAAAACACTGCCGACGAAGTGATTCCAAAACGATGCCCCGGCCGCTGACACATGGGTGCCCAGCCTGGCATTGATAACCCGGCTGGTTACCACCAGAAACCCGTTAAACAGGGCCAGCAGTATTAAAAATGGCAAAACCATATCATCCTCCAGACCAGATGATCAAAATGGAACCGGCGACTATACAGATCACCTGCAGGACATCCGCTAGCATCAGCTTTCTTTTTTCAAAGCTGAACCAGCCGGTGAGGTCAAACAACATGGCCAAACAGGCCTGGCCCAAAATCATGAGCGACAGGCTGCCCACCAGCCCGAGCGATGAATTGACGGTGATATTGGCGACGACCACGATCAAAGCACCCCCAACCCCGCCCAGATATGCCCAGAGGGGTGTGCCAGACGAATAGGGCCATATATTTTTGTTTCGGACGATCAATTTCCACAGCAGCCAGCTGCCAAATATCCCCACAAAATGAGCGATAAATGATGACCACGTGGGTGAGGTATATCGGGCCAGTTCACCGTTTAAAAAAATCATCAAGGCCAATAATCCGCCGGAGCCTACCGCACCCGCAGCATAAATTTGTTTGTTCATAGCAATCTATCCGCTATTGACACAGGTTATCTCGACTTAAAGTATCTTTATATCGAGATAGTTGAGAGTAGCTTAATTTTATCTTGATGTCAAGATTCTTGACCTTAACTAACATTTTGCTATCATTTGCTTATGAAAAAAGATCATGTTGACCTGATTCAGGCCCAATGGGCCCGCGAAATCCCCGGGTTGGATACCTCACCTATGGGGTTAATTGGACGAATTTCCAGAATTTCACGTCATCTTGACCAGCTGCTGCAACAAAATTATTCTCAGTTTGACCTAAACGGCGGCGAATTTGATGTCCTGGCCTCTCTCAGACGCGCCGGGCCACCCTACCAGTTGACCCCTACCAAATTGTTTAACTCTTTGATGCTTTCCTCAGGGGCGATGACCAATCGGCTGGACAGGCTGGAAGATGTCGGCCTCATCAAAAGGCTGCCCAATCCTGAGGATCGGCGGGGTGTGTTAGTGACGCTCACCGAGAAAGGAATAGAGCTGATGGATAGCGCGTATGTGGCCCACATCGCCCATGAAAACCAAATTCTGCAGGGCTTGACAAAATCTGAAAGGGATACCTTAACTGATTTGCTGCGCAAGCTGCTTTTGTCGTTAGAGGATTAAAGTTAATGCAATGCCAACTTGACCGGAGATTTAAAATGAGGCATTATATAGCAAGCTATTGATTTAGCGGAGAAAAAATGCAAAATTTACCCCATCTGGTCAAACGGGCTCACTTCTCAGTGCGGCAGGCAATTGACAATTCCCTGGCAGTATACGATTTAACCTCAGCCCAGCTTGAGGTGCTGTCGCGGGTAGCCAACTGCAGCTGCATGGAACATCGCGCGCTGCTTCAGGACATGGAAGTGGCTTCACCAACCCTGACCAAACTCGTCGATGGGCTGGTTGAACGCGGTCTTGTTAAACGAGCGGTCAGCCCGGATGACGCCCGCGTCAAGCTGCTCGAATTAACCGCAGCGGGTAAAGGGGTGCACCAGGAAATGAACAGCTTCTACCAACCGTTTCTGGAGCGGCTGCTCAGCGATTTTTCCCCGGCCGAGCGGCTGCTGTTTGGCGAGCTGCTGGAGCGGCTCATTGCCAATGCTGACCAGATAGAGTAAGCATGGTTGTGGCTTCGACAAGCGCAGCCACCGTTAAATTCCGCCGCCTGAGCCTTTTGAAGGCTGGCTGTTAGCATTAGCTGCATGGGGATATTTTTTTGATCAAATAGATAGCTTGCTATTAAATAGCAGGCAAACAAAAATAGAGAGGAAGACAATGAAAAACAAAACCGTTTTTATTACCGGTGGCACCAGCGGCATCGGCCGCGAAACCGCAGTTGGTCTGGCCCAAAAGGGAGCCCACGTCGTGGTCTCCGGCCGCGATCAAACGCGAGGGGAAGAGGGGGTGGCCGATATCAAAAAGCGCAGCGGCAGCCAGCAGGTCGAGCTGATTTTGGCCGATATGGCTTCTTTTGCAGAAGTGCGCCGCATGGCGGCCGAATTTCAGGAGCGCTTTGACCGGCTCGACGTGCTCATCAACAACGTTGGCTACCTGCCCAAAGAGCGCCATCTAACCGTTGACGGCATCGAAGCCACCCTGGCGGTCAATCATCTGGCGCCGTTTTTGCTCACCCACGAGCTGCTGCCCCTGCTCAAGGCCAGCGCCCCCAGCCGGGTGATCAATGTCACCGGTGGGGCGCCGTTTGGCGGCCGGGTTGATTTTGATAATTTGCAGGCCGAGAAGTCGTTTCTAGCCCTCAATACGTACACCCACGCCAAACACGTCATGTCGGCCGCCAGCTTTGAGTTCGCCCGGCGGCTGGCCGGAACCGGAGTTTCGGTCAATGTGGCTTATCCGGGCAGCGCCAACACCAACATGACCCACGACCTGCAGCCGGATATGTTTCCGTGGTTTATGCGGCTGATGTGGCCGCTCTTTCGCCGCATTCAACGCAGTTCCAAAGCGGAAGATGCGGCCGTTTCCTCAATTTTTCTGGCTTCTTCTCCTGAAGTAGAGGGAGTCAGCGGCAAATATTTCAACACCAAAGGGCAGGAGTCCAGCTGGGCCAAGGGCTTGATTACCAACGGCGTGCCGGAACGGGTATGGCGGATCAGTGAGGCGATGCTAGGGCTGGAGGAAAAGGCGTTGATCTAGACGGCCGGAATTGTATACTCAGGCAAATTCCATTTTTATTCCAATGTCACATAAGTGGTTCATTTCCCATGTTCTTAAACAAATTTAGCCACGGATTAGCACGGATTTTTATAGACCTCCGATGGAGCAAGAGAGAAATCAGTGTTAACCTGTGAAAATCTTTGGCTTTTTTATTAAGTACTGCGTAACAAATGTTTTCTTAATTTTTAACCCTGTTGCCACCTTTCTTGGCTGATGAATAAATCCATCGGCCATGGAGACCGAAACCGGATAAATCCGGTTTTAACGCGATTTATCGCGTTTCGGTTTCCGTAGCGGCCGAATTTATTCGGCTGCG